>JAJDCR010000044.1 GCA_029260735.1 Planctomycetota bacterium | reverse complement strand
CACGAGGGCCTTTGCAGGCGGCCCTCGCAGTTGTCCCTACATACCATGTAGAAACAAATTCAGATTAATGAAACCAATACCTGTCAGTACAATCGTAAATTATTTCCTATCACGATTCCTGTAGGGACAACAGCAAGGGCCAGCCTGCAGGGCCCTTGCTGTTGTCCCTACAGGGATATCTACGCGACAGGAAATAATTTGCCGGTTGTATTGGCTGGTATATTGATCGATTTCATTTACCTGAATTTGTTCCTGCGATGGTCTGTAGGGACAACTACGAGGCCGCCTGTAAAGGCCCTTGTGGTTGTCCGCTACGCCTCCTAAAACCTGACTTTTAAGAAAACCTAATCTTCCTCTTTTCAATGGGGAGAGAAACAAAATCGTCCTCTACCCTTTATTTCTTATATGTTTCCCTTAACTTAATGACAGTGGGGCGTTGCCCTGGGCTAGGTTGTATAAGCCTTTCAGGCTAAAAACAAAAAAATACCCCTCTTAGCCCCCCAAAGAAGGAACCGTGAGGAACGAACGGGAGAGGATACGCTGAAAATAAAACATTCAGCAACCTCTTCCTCTAGTTATTCCCAAATTCACTGTAAAAATTTTTTCTCTTAACCTAAGGCCCTTTTTCTTATATATTTAGTAAGAATATTTTTTTTAGTAGAGTGAAATGCTTCTTTTTTGTAAGTAGGTCGTAAGGGGCTCAGTTATTTTTTATGGTAAACTTTGAATCCTCCGATGCTTCTCTTATGGGAAGTCTTCGAGATAAAGTAAAATCAGACTTTGGACAGTACCAGAGAAGCCAATACCAATTTTTCTCGTCCTTAGAAATATGGTTGTATGCGATGCCCTTACTGCAAGCAGAGGATAATGGCCCTGAAATAATTGAAGAGATTCTGGAAGAAGTGAAAGCTCATCTTGGTCAATTTAGTCAATCTGGTCAATTTAGTCAATTTAGTCAGAGGCAAGAAGAAGATATTCTCGCACTCATCAATCAGGTTACAAAAAAGAAAGTGGCGCAACTACGCTTTGGTCATAAACCTGCTTTTGATCCTCATCTCGTGGATAAACTAGAGCTTTCTAAACCTCAAGGAGGCTCTGAAAAAGGGGCTTTAAGCTCTGCGGAAAGAAAAAGTTTAGCTCCTTTGCTTCGTTTACTTTTCTCTTTGCAAGAACAGGGGATGTCTAAGAAAGATATTGCCGGTTTGCTTTTTGTAGGGCCATCTCAAGTGACTAATTACTTTAAGAAATTGCGTAAGGAAGTTGAGAAGATTATTAAGGAGCGGGAGAAATCATGAAAACTAATTGCCATGATTTAGTCTTAACCTACTGCAGCGGGCTTTTTTTAGAAAAAGAGCAAGAGAAGTTTTGGGAGCACTTTAGCGAATGTTCTCTCTGCCAAACACTCTTGCAAAAGGAGTTTCACGGAGAAACAATTTTATTCGCCTGGACGAAAAATGAAAAAACAAAATGGAATCCTTTACCCAGAAACAAAGCGGCAGGAGCAAGTTCAAAAATCCCTCCTCAAATTCAAATTCCAGAAGAGTGGGAGAAAGATCTTTTCTTACGCCTAAGACATGATCCCGTAGATGCTTCTTTGAAAATAGATTTACCTGATGTTCCCGGAAAAATACGTTTGACTCTCAGTTTACTGGTCTACTACGAGGAAAACGAGAATCAAGATTTGTTTTTTGGTTCGGATATTGTTTTAGGAGGAAATTGGTCCATTCCTTTTCCTAAATGGCAATCCATTTGGGCTCTAGAGTTGATCTATAAGCAAAAAGAAGGAGAAAGTTTGTGAGTTTTCGCGTAGGATTTCCTCTAGACGGGGGAAGCCTTGAGCACTCTCTTTTAGTTATTCCCCAGCTTCACTTAGCTCAGTGGCATTCTTGCCAACCCGGTGATGTTTCTGGTTTACGAACAAACTCAGGGGCCTCCTTCATTTTTCAAAGAGTTTCCTCCGAAACGAGAGAGTACTTTCGTTTTAAGTTTTTTTTGTTTTCTTTTCTTGACCAAAAAATTCCGCCAGATGTTCGTCCCGATAACTTAGCTCAAGAAGGATCTTCCGACGCTGTTGCCTGTGCTTTAGCGGTAGCTCAGCATAAATTAGAAGCTATTCCTGAAAAAGGGTCTTTTGTTGTGGTTTCGGGAGGTTTTCAACCTCAAGACCAGGCATTAGGGCTAGCTGGTTTGACGTGCTCTCCTCTCGTTCTAGATCCAAACCAAACTTCTCTTACCTCTTTACATCGTAAATGGCTCATCTCTTGTTCACACAAAGCATTAGCCTTTGTTGTCCAAAAAGAAGATGCCCTACTTCTGGCTCAAGAATATAAGATTTTCTGTCAAAAATTAAATAAGAATACCTTCTCTTCTTTGAAAAGACTGTTCTCTGGGCAAACAACTTTAGTTAGCTATGAGAGTACGGAACTGCCTCTTTTAGCTGAATCTTTAGAGCTTTCTCCCCAGATTTTTTATCCTCGAAAGCATTTTCGCCGAATGCCTTTTTCTCTTCTTCGAGTTTTCGGAGTCTTTGTCTTTGCTCTGCTTGTTCTTGTGGTTATTTTTTCTTCCTATCAAATTGAACAAACCCAACAATCGTTAGAAAAGATTATTGCTGGATTGGAACAACAAGCTCAGATGCAAAATTTAAAGGAAGGACAAATTACAGAAGAGGCAAATCTTGAAAAAAAACTGGGTTTACTCTTCTCAGAAGTGGGAGAAATCTATCAGCAGCAAAAAAAATTAAACCAAGCGGAGATCTATTATAAAAAAGCACTTTTGATCTATGAAAAACAAAAATCGAAGGAACTATCTAAAATGATTTCAGAAAAACTAAGGAAAATAGCAGCAGAAAAAAGTAAAGTGATAGGGGGTGAATAGATTTTGAAGCATTGGATTGTCTAAAACCGTTCTTTAGTAATATAGGCCCTGGAGGGCTTTGGCTTATCTGAAACCGTTTTTGAAAAAGATGATCAAAAGCCGTTCTAAGCACCATGTTCCCTGGAGGGTGAGCTCGTGCCGAACAGGGGATGTGCTTTGTTCCTGATGGTATTTAAAGCACATTCACTGGATCATAGGTTTCATATTGAAAAAACGTTTTATATCGTGGGTGCTCCTGCCAAGCAGGAGATGTGCCTAGATTACAATATCAGAAGCCAAACACATCCCCTGCTCGGCACGAGCTCGCCCTCCACCTTCGCATGTTCAAGTAACGGTTTGATGATAAAATGAACGGAAGCAAAACCAAAAAAGGATAACTATGAACATCTTGGGAGAAGAACGAGAAGAGAGTCTTAAAATCAAGCGTTCTGAGTTTATTGCTCATCTCTGCACGGTAAGCTCAATGGAGGAAGCGAAGGAGTACATCACTCAAGTGTCTAAAGAGCATCGTAATGCAAATCACAATTGCTGGGCTTATGTAGTTGGAGAGAAGGGAGAGCATTTTCATTCTTCTGATAATGGAGAACCCTCTGGAAGTGCGGGTAAGCCCATACTTAGTATGCTTCAAAAACATGATCTGACTAATGTTGTCGCTGTTGTCACTCGTTATTTTGGAGGAGTTAAGCTCGGAATTCGGGGCCTCATTGATGCTTACTCTGAAGTAACAGAAGTGGCTATTTTACAAAGTCCCATAGAAAAACTATGCAAAACTCAGAGCTATGAAATAACAGTGAGTTATGCTCAAGCAGAAACGTTTAAGTACAAAATTCAGCAAATGGGAGTGATGGTTGGCCATATTGATTATACCGATCAAGTGACCATAGATATTACGGCAGAGGAAAATCTTTTTTTGAGTTTAGAAAGTCAGTTAGAAAATTGGCAAAACCAGGGTAGTATCCAGTATGTCAAAAAGGAACCGGCGACCAAATGATCGGAAAAAGAGCAGGAAAAACTACTCGGCAAGAGATCTTTCGATACCAAGAAGGAAAGACTCATTTTGAAATGGATTTACTAGCTACAGAAGAGCCTTTGGAGATTCGCTTAGGCACAGAGGAAAAAAATTACGAAAGTCTCTCTGTTACGATGAGAACACCAGGGAATGATTTTGAGCTTGTGGTGGGGTTTCTGTTTAGTGAAGGGGCTCTTAAATCGGCAGAAGATATTGTTCGTATTTCCTATTGTACAAAAGGAGAAAGCGTTCAAAAGTACAATATTTTGCGAGTTCTTTTGCGTAACTCCGTATCTCCTGAGTTGTTTTCTCGCCATGTTTACACTCATTCCAGTTGTGGAGTTTGTGGGAAAACATCTTTGGATAGTTTACAATTTTCTTGTCCTCAGAAACCTCAAGGAAATTTGTCTTTTTCAGCTTCTTTTTTGACAGGCCTTCCTCATAAATTAGCGTTAGAACAAGGACTTTTTTCCAAAACAGGAGGAGTCCATGCGGCGGCATTGTTTGATCAAAACGGTGAGCTGCTTTTGGTTCGAGAAGATGTCGGTCGTCACAACGCAATGGATAAAATATTGGGCCATCTATTACTCGAGAATCTTATTCCTGCTAGCAATAAGATTCTTCTACTGAGTGGCCGAGCGAGCTTTGAACTTTTACAAAAAGCTATCCAAGGAGGAATTCCCTTTGTCGCTTCTCTGGGGGCACCGAGTAATTTAGCGGTAGAATTAGCTCAAAGTTATGGAGTGACCTTAATAGGCTTTTTAAAAAAGGACAGTTTTAATGTTTACTCAGGGCAAGAACGACTCCTCTCAGAAAATTTATGATTTTGTCAGTTGAAAGCACTCAAAAATAGTTTATAATTAAAATCTAGTAAAAGATTTTGCTATTTTGAGAATTTAAGGCACCTAGTAGCATAATCATATTACTTCACCACGTGATATCCACTATCTTGAGGTGAAGAGCGAAGCTGAGAAAAAACGAAGGAGGAAGGGCAAGAATTGCCTATTTTTATTATGATCAGCTATAGAGAATCTGAGGATATAACTATAATGGATGTTGAAGGAAGCCTCGATAATATAGAGAGTTCTGCTCTCGAGGAGGCTTTTAATAAGCTCTTTGGCGAAAATAAAAACAAAATTCTTTGCAATATGCATGAGGTAAGCTATGTAGGGCCAGTGGCAATGAAAATCCTCATTGAGAACACGAAGAAAGCTCTTGATGTGGGAGGAGCGGTTAAGCTCTGCGCCATTCGTTCTGACTTAAGAAGAATTTTTGAGTTTGCCGGATTTGATAATAGCAAAACTTTTTATCAAGGCTGGAAAGAAGCAATTAAAGAGTTTTCCCATGAAAAACCAAGAAACGCTTACAAGCGTACAACCCAAATAAGAAACCCGCTATTTTCGAAAGACACTAGCGATACCGATGAAGATACTTTTAACCCTACAATTGTTAGTGGTACGCCTCCGAAGCTTCCTTTCAAAGGCATTCCCGGCAAAGAAGATAACTTAGATGGCGATGACCTCTATAATCCGACAGTTGTTAGCCACGAAGCCCCTTCTGTTTTAGATTCCCTAAAAGAAACTAAAGAAGAAACTCCAGACGAAAATCCTTACGGGGCAACCATACAAATGAAGGAATCTCCTTGGCAAAAAAACGTCGAGAAAGTAGAAGAGGATTATGGTTTAGCTTTTCAGAATGAAGCTCCCAAGAAAGAGACAAAAAAGAGAACGAAAGGCCCGGTTGAACTTCTCAATGATAAGGACTTTCTGGCTGGCGATGATGATGATGATCCTTTGGGAGACATCTTTGCCGAAGATGAAAAAGAGTAAAAGAGTAAAGAAAAAATGACCATGAGGAAATCATTTACTCTTTTCTCTTTTCTTTTCTCTTCTGGCGACTTGCAACAATGATTTGTTGAGCCCATGATTCTTTAGATGCATAAATTTTTAATAGATCATAGGTTACCCAAGGAGAAATATTTTCTTTCGACCACCCGAGGAGTTTTCTGACATACTCCTCATCTTCTAAATCAAATTCCATATCCGTAGAAATTCGATACATTATTTTAGAGTAGTCTCCCGGAGACATTCCCATTAGATAGCGTTTCGCACATATAAAAAATAAGCGATCCATAAAATGCCCCGTAGAAGGATCTTTCTTAAAAAGATCAAAAGAGCTAGGGGCAAACAAAAATTCCTCATCCTGGACTTTGTGGATTGCCTCTTTATCAAAATGTCCTTTTGTAAAGACTTTCGTTCGATAAAGCTCTGCCGGGTAATCCTTTTCCGTTTTCGTAAACCAAGCTATATTTTCCTGCCGAATAGAAAAACTCTCTGCCATATTATTAATGTTACGTTTTGCTTCAACAATAGCATAAACTGTGACTGGTTCTTTTTCTCGTTTTTTAGCGACAACAACATAGTCTAGCTCTGCCCGAGCACAGCCTAAGCTAACCCCCCGTAGAATATGCATTTTTTTGTAGTTTCGGCGAAACTTGGGATCTCTTTTGGCCAAAACAGAAAAAAAAATCTGACGAACAAAGGTTCGGCATTGCTCTTCAAAGGCATCTCCCGTTGAGCCCATTCTTCTTCCCAGAGACTTATTCAGTTTTTCTAAATCAGCTTTCGCTTGAGTTAGGCCAATTTTCTCTTTTAGGTTAGCAAGTTTAAGTAGGGCTTTTTCCCACTTCAGTTTTTCGGGAGTGAGTTTTAAGAGCTGAGTTTTTTCTTGTTGCCAAACTTCTAACTCTTTTTGGAAATGGGCGAGCTTTTCTTCGCTCGCCTTACGTTTGTCCCCTTGTCTGTCTTGTACTGCCTTTTCTAAGCCGACAAGAGCTTTTTCTCTATTTTCTATTTGGAGGAGAAGTTTTTCCAGTTTCTCTTTGTGAGGGCTTTTTTCATAGCTTTCTTTGCTCTCTCGACATAATTCGTTAGCTTGGTCAAGAGAGCTCTGGTGCTTTTTCCGCAAATCGCGAATTTGAACTCTTTTTTGAAAGTGCTCGTCTCTTTGCCGAAAGCTCGACTCTCGGATGAGCCATTTTTGGAAGTCCTTTTCATTTGTTTCATGTAAGGTGAAACAAGGTTCTTCCAGATATTGGCAAAGATAGTCTTGGCCAGTGTCTATGAGGTAAGAATCCATCTTTTTCCTTAGCGAATAACTTTACGACTGAACGCAACAACAAATAAACCCATAAAAACTACGCCCAGCATATACTCAACCATAGCAGCAATTTTAATGGGGCCGACAATGGTTAAATCTCCATAGCCTCCGCTAAAAGCAATTAAGCTAATATTGATGGAATGGAAAAAACGATTGGCAAAATCCCCGGAAAAGCCATAGTTCGCAGTTAAAGGAATCCCCAAAAGATGAACGTAGTAGAGAAGGGCAAAAGCAAAAATGACAACGGCACCTACGCTTAGAGTTCGAAATGGTTTTGTTCCATAACCACAACCTAAATCTAAGAAGGAGTAGGAAAAAAATTTGCGCAATAAAGCAAAAGGACTACTTCCTTTTAAAGATTTTCGTTCCATGCGCTTAAATTGATAGTAAGCCCAATCTTCATCTTCAAACCGGTTAATACTTTGGAAGTTTGTCCGCAAAAAACCATATTCTTTTGCTGCTAGATCATACTTACCTTCTGACTCAGGGAAAACATGGCCTTCTACGGTATCTCTGTCCATAATGATAGAAGAAGTCGTTACACTACTAAAACGAAAACCTTGTTCCTCACTTAAAGTTACTCCTCCCAGTTCAATCGTTCTTCCGACCATGGCATTGGCAAAATCGGTCATGGCATCTAACTTGGCTTGGGTCATGTTAATGCTTAAACGAACAACAGCACCGTTGAAATCGAGCTTTTCGTCAAAGCTAGCTCGGTAGAACTTAAGGTCTTCTTGGACTTGGACATTGCGAAAGTCAGCGGTGCCCTTCCAGCCAGTAAATTCAAAAACTCCGTTGCCTTCAAAGGTAACAAAAGAAAAATTTCCCTCGGCTTCAAATTGAGCATTTGTGAAGGTGGCATCGCCAGTAAAGGAACCTCTACTGAAGTCAACTTTCTCTTTAAAGACTGTTTTATGAAAAGAGGTGTAGCTCCATTTAACGCTCTCTGCATTGAAATTTTTATGGAAAATCGCAGACTGGATTCGCCCTCGTCCGATGATACTTTTTTTGAAGTTCACTTTTTGTTCAAAAACAGCATCGCTTAAAACCAAAGTCTTGATTTTGCAACGACGAATGGAAACTTCTCCCTTAAAGACAGACTTGTTAAAATCTAAAGTGTCAATAACACAGTCTTCGATTTCAATCGGCCCTTCGAGATCCCGTTTGTTTAAATTGATTCTATCGATATAGTGATTGCTAATGGTCTCTCCTTGGAGGAGTTTTTCTTTAGCCTCATCTTTGCTCAATTCCGTTTTTTCTGCCATTTCCGTCCTTTCCCTTTATAAATATAAAAATGCAGAGATTTAGATAGTGTTTCCCTTATTATTACAAGCTTTCCTAGAGATGTCCAGATAAATTACTGTCCACTTTTCCAAGGAATAGTTAAAACAAAACAGGTTCCTTGAGTCAACTGAGTATCTAGGCGTAAATTGCCTCCCAAATATTGAGCCAAACGACGACTTAAGGTTAACCCCAAACCAATTCCAGGGGCAGAGTGGGCTGCTTCTATTGCGGATTTTTTGAAGGGTTTGAATAAGCGCCGAGCTTGCTTGGGAGAAATTCCTGGGCCATGATCACAAATAGATATGAATAAATTCTTGCTTTGGGCTTTCATTTGGAAAATTAAACGATAATCGCTTTCTCCTTTACCGTACTTGCAGGCATTATCCACTAGATTGAGAAGAATTTGTCCGACCATAGAAGTGTCTGTGTCTATTTGCTGAGAGAGCGTTTTTTCGTCTACTTCGACAATCCACTCCATGCCACTTCGTTTAGCGTGCTGAGCGAGAGAGGGTTCGCAGCGGTTTAAAAATTCTTGGCAGCTTACAGATTCAATTTGCCGCTTGGCCCTTTGTCCATCCAAGCGGGCATAGGTCAAAACATTTTCAACTAAATGACCTAATCGGTTAGCCTCCTCTCGTAAAGTCTGAATATAGCGTAGTCTTTTTTCTTCGCTGGAAACCATTCCTTCGCTGAGCATCTCTGTATACATTTGCAAAGTAGTCAAGGGAGTACGCAATTCATGACTAACAGCAGAGACAAAAGAGGCTCTTCTTTCACTTAAGGAAACCACTCCTATCAAAAGAATAATTACCGCAATGATGGCAAAGATGACGCAAATCCAAGCTGCCAGAACAGAAAAATGCACGGGCGAAGAAAACTCTATTGGCTCGGATAAAATTTCTCCAGGAACAAGAGTTATTGGTAGGGTGGCTAACATATTTTTTTTTCGTTCTTGGGAGGAATTAGACATAACCAAGTTAGCTTCTGGTAGAATTTCCTTTGCATCTTCTAAGAGAGATTTTCGAATGTACTTCCAGTTTAACCAACTTCCCTGAAGATAAGATTCTCCGTTTAGACTAACTCGGCGCACTAAGAACAAATCCTCTCCCACCCAAAGAGGAAAAAACATCTCTTCTTTTACATTGTCAGAGAAAAAAATGGGGTCGTAGCGTCTATTTTGAATGCTTTTACTTTGGATGTTTTGCTCAGCTTCTCTTCCATATCTTTTATTTCTAGCCTCCCAACTGGCAGCACTTTTTGTGCTTTGGGACTGAGAAGGACTTTGACTTTGATTAAAAGAATTTAGATTCTGCTCTAAAACGACGGGAGAAGAGTTTTCTTCCTCTTTCATAGGGGGAAGTTTACCTAAAATATCTCGGTAGACAATTTTTTTCTGTAACTCTCCTAGCTGGAATGCTGCTTTTTCAATTTGATCTCCCTTTAGATAGCTGGCTTCCGCTAAATCGCGCATATTTCCCCTGGGAACCTGCGGAGAGCTCAATTTCCCCCAAGGAGAAAATTGAAAGTGGAGTAGAATCTCTGGCACTGGTTGGGTCAAGAGAGGAGAAGGCATGAGAATCTCTCCTCTTTTTACCTCAGCAAACATTCGCGTGTAGGCTCGTTGGATGGGATAAAAAGAGCTATAGAAAAAATAGGGACTCGCATTTTCTTGAGCAACTAAGGGAGAGAGAATCGAGTCCATCCGCCATAAAGCCAAGCGAACATTTTCCTCTAGAGCATTGTGCTGGCGTGCCAATAGCTCAGCCTCATCTAGCTGCAAAAGCATAGTGCTAATCCAAGCCAAAGTGATGAAGACAACAACTGCACAAACTGTAAAAATACTCCAAATATGTCGAGGACGCATGTTTTCTTTCCTTTTTTTTGGGAGCTAGATATAAAAATAAGGGATCTTAAATCAACTTCCCAAACGGTATCCCTTACCGCGGACGGTTTGTAAAACTTCTTGCTTTTCACTATCTTGTAATTTTTCGCGAAGGCGGGCGATATGCATATCAATAGTACGAGTGGCAACTAAGTTGGGGTCAAGTTGCCATACTCGCGTCAAAATTTCCTCTCGAGAAATAGCTCTTTTAGGGTTACAAGCCAAATAACTTAATAACTGATTTTCACGTTCCGAAAGAGAAGAGGTCGAACCATCGGGTAGACGTACTTCACTGCGAGCTAAGTCAATGGTTTTTTCCGCGATTTCCAACAAAGTAACTTTGTCTGGGCGTTCAGGAGATCTTCTTAGAACCGCTTCGATTCTAGCCAAGAGCTCTTTTACGCTGAAAGGTTTTACGACGTAATCGTCTGCTCCCATGCTAAGTCCTTTGACCCGATCACTCTCTTCTCCTTTTGCCGTCAAGATTATCACAGGTTGAGTTACTCTTGCTTCTCGTAGTTTCTGGAGAATTTCTAAGCCTGTAAAGTGAGGGAGAATAAGATCTAAAAGAATCAAGTCATACTCTGCTTCTAAAGCTAGCTCTAATCCTTCTTTACCATTTTTTGCTTCAAAAGTGTTGTAGCCAGCAAAATCTAAAGAATCAACAATTCCCTGTCGGATAGCACTATCATCTTCCACGACTAAGATGTCTCTTTTTCGCATTTTTTTTCTTTCTTGTTAGATACGTGCCGTACTCTTGTTTCTAGCCATTGGTATGCGGACACCTTTTTTGGGTGTCCTCTCTGGGTTGTTTCGCTCTTTCAGAGCTGAAGAGAATCAATACAAACTATTACTAAAAAATGCCTTAAGGAAAAAATATACCTCACTCAGCTCGATGGGTATCCGCACAGGGCAAGGTTTCCCTAATTCGCTGAAACTGTCTTAACCAAAACTACCTTTCCTTTATACCATAGCAAAACATCTCGATCAAGTGCCAGGCAACTGTTTCGCTTCTCTTGGATTAAGCTGCTTAAGAGTTCTTTGTATTGGCTACTCCCAAAGGAAATAACAATATCGGGTTTTAGAGCAAGTTTTCTTTCGAGAAGGCGGCTATCGACCCAACGATTCTTTCTTTGGTACAAGGCCAAATCGTCCATTTGCTGAACGTTTTTGACGATTACTTCTTCCATTCTTTCATTGAGGTAGGTATTGCGTCCGTTAAGTCTTTTCTGTTGCTTTTGCTCCTGCAAATTCAAATCTTGGTTGACCGAACCCCAACCAGATCTCTTATGATAGGCTTTTTCTCGGAAGATTTTTTCTGCTTCCGAGAGAATTTGATTGTTTTCGGTAAGAGATATCCCTTCTTTCGAAAGAAAGGAAGTGTATTCGGTTAAAATTCCAAACTTGGTCGAAAGAAAGACAATTTCTTCGACTAATTCCTTTAATTTAGGGTCATTAAGTGCTTCTTGGTAGGAGGGAAGAGAACTTCCTGCCCCCATTTGTCGGATTAAATCAACGAGAAGGGCAATTTTTCGACCCGCCCACAATCGGGAAACAAAATGATTTCCTCGGCTGGCTTTACCAAGATCAAACTGATAGCGAAAACTTTGCTCTTTCCCTAAATAATCTCCTTTTAATTCCAAAACGATAGAACCTTTTCCTATGTAGCGCCCGAGTAAAACCAATTGATCTCCGAAAAACAAATCTGGCAATTGGGCAGGAACTAAATCACTGACTCGACCAGGTAGGGTCTTTCCCTCTTTGTCACGAATGTTTAAACTTATGTTATAAAAAACAGGGCCGGAGAGACTGTGGAAAAGTTTCATCGCCTTTTTTTGGATATTTTCCGAAGGGAGGACGAAGGTTGCCTTGGCTTTTGTTTGGTAGGCTATGTTTTCCAAAAGCGGAGTGTTTACATCGACCCCTACTCCAAAAGTGAAAACTCGCTTCTGGTAAGGATTGTTTTTTACAGGTAACTCACGAATTTTACGTTCTTGGGTTTGTCCGATAGTTGGTAGCCCATCGGTTAAAAATAAAATCATGGGAAGAGTTTTTTTACTGTTTGTCGGAGGAGTAGACAATGCTTGGGCAAGAGCACTGTGGATATTGGTTCCTCCACTTGGGGAAATGCTTTGGATATAGCGACCAGCCGCCATTAAATTTTGAGGATTTTTCTCCACAGCTTGGTGGGAAAAGCTTTCAATAGCTTGATGATAGGTTAGAATATTGAAACTTTCTCCTTCATCCAAAGATTGCAAAATTTGCCAGGCCGCCTCTTTTACTTGCTCCATTTTTTTCCCTCGCATACTTCCGGAGCGATCTAGTACTAAGGTAACTTCTCGGCGAATAGATTTTTGCTTTTCTTTTGAGAAAGCAGGAGTTCCTGCTAAAAAAAGGAAGTACCCTTGCTCATCATTTTCAGGATAGGCAAAAAAGGAGGCAGATACTTTTTGACCTCGAAGCAAATAGGAGAGAGAAAAAGGGCCAGGATTGTTCAAAGATTTTTCATTGATGGACAATTTAACTTTTTTCGGGCTAGACCAAATACTCTGCATTTCATGACTGGGAGAATAAACGGTTGCAATATCCTGAGCAGAAGCGATGCTGATAGAAATAGTCCACGGAACTTGATAAGAGATAGCTTGGCTACGTGGTAGAATGTAATCAAAGCGATCTCCCTCTTTTTCTAACAATTGCTCATAGATTAAACGAAGCTTTAAACTTTTTCCGGCAGGTACAGGAAAAACACTCGTTTTGACCAAGTTATAGCCAATAAACTCTAAAAGAGCGGGGTCTTTCACTTGAGCAACGATTTGGTCATAGAGTTCTCGAGCTTTGTCTTTCTGTAGAAGTTGAGTATTAAATTTCTGAGCCGTTCCTTCGAAGTGAAAGCCTCGGATGACAGTATTGGCTGGAATAGGCACAACGAGCTCTGCTTCTTGGTCAATCCGAGCTTGATTTTTTAAAGTAACATCTAAAGTTACAGTAGCCAGTTGCTCTACTATATGAATGTCCGCAGAGACTTTTTCGAGAACAACTTTTGAGCTTCCCTGAGGAGACCAGACACGCGATTGAGGGACAATAACATGGCGATGAGGGAGGTGAGAATATACATGGTGATGACTTTGAGCTAGGAGAAGAGCCTGTAAGATAAAAAGCAAAGAGATGACTCCTCCTATTTTGGTTTTTGCGTAATGCATAGGAGATTCCTTTTCGATATATTTGATGCCTTATGATAGTATGTATAAACGATGCAATAGAAGACAATGATCTTTGCCTCCACAAAAAATTATAACAAACGAGTCTCTTTCTTTCTGTCACAGCTTCGTAACAATTAGATAAAAGAAGAAAACTAAAGTTTGAAGTTTATCAATTAACTTGCAAATACTACTTGGGATCGCTATTATTGCAGAGTATGGAAAAAAGTAGAGGACTTGGGATAGGTAAATTTAGTCCATATAATTTTTTCCAAGGAGACATGATGAGTTTTTCAAAATATATAATAGCCATAATGCTTCTATGCAGCTCTATTTGTGCATGGGCAGGCTCTATCACAATAATTGGTGATGTTAATGTTGAGGCCGCTTCAAATAATCAGTTTTATCTGAATGTATTGGGCGATTCTCAAGATGTATTGTTTGTCGGTGGAACGAGAGGAGTTACTCAACTACCCGGCTTATTTGGCGGGCAGCCTGGGGTAAATACTGTTACTTCTACTATCACTCCGGGCAATCTAAGTAATGCAGATTTGCTTGTCGTCGCTTCTGGCAATTTCAACCAAGCTTTGACTTTTAACCAAACAGAACTAGATCACTTAAGCAATTTTGACGGCGATGTTCTTCTCGTTTTAGAAGCCAGTTCTAACGCAGGTGCTTTTGATAGTTTTGAAGCTGTCTTAATAGCTTTAGGTTCATCAATCCGTTATACCAGAGATAGGATCGGAGTATCATTTAGCGGCCCTATGGAAGCAAATCCTCTAACTGTTGGTGTTACAAGTTTTTCCCTCTCCGCTTATAATACATTCACAGGGGGAACAACTTTGCTTTTCGATGGTTCTTCTAACTCTCTTGTTGTTACAGAGGGATCGGTGAATGTTGTTCCTGAGCCTTCTACCTGTATGATTTTTCTCCTGGGGATTTTTATTTTCCCCTTTGTTAAGCGCAGCTAAATTCTATATTTGTTTCCAAAAAAGGTGCATCAGATAGCTGATGTACCTTTTTTTTGGGATAGCTAAAAAAATTTAAAGTTTCGAATTGCTTTTCTTTACTCTTTTTAAGAAAATACGAACTTACAAAATTTAGAGTGTCACAAGAAAACACCTAAGGAAAAAAATATGCCAGACAAAATCATTTTTTTATTCGCATTTTGCCTACTAGTTCCTCTATGGGGAGAGGAATCGGAAAAAGGAGTAGATCTTAAAACTCTCTTTTCTGACCAGGAGATAGATTATATTCAAGGCAAAAAAGCAATCTCTCCTTTTGTCAGTTCTATGCAATTTAAAAGCTCGGAAAGAACAAAATCGCAAAGAACAAAATCGGGAGGAGAAATTTTGGATGTGGGAATATTGGGAGTCCAAAATGTAAAATGCTTGGAAGCTATTTTGGCCAAGGGATTTTCGCTAAGCGTTCTCTTTTCTAATCAAAAGGCTCCTGTTTCTTTAGTGGGATACGACCGAGTGGAGAAAGTCTTTTTTGCTCTTTCTTTAGAAAAAAATATAGAAAAAAGCGCCGAAGAAAAAATTTCTTTCTCTTCTTTGTCTAAGGCTGTTTGGGCTGGTTGGGGGAACTTCAGTGAAAAAAGACCTTACCGCTACAAAGCTTCTGTTCGTCCCAAAAAATGTAGCAAAGGTCTCTCCTACTGGCATGGCCCTTATTTTGTCAATGCCGTCTCTAAGTTTAATGCTCAACTAGCAGCAAAACGTAAGGTAAAGGGGCAGCATTTTCAAGATAACATTGGCCCAGGAACTTTAGTTCGCTTGCAAGAACTTCGCTTAGAAAAAGAGTGAGACGAGAGCAAGATCAATTTATCTGGGGAGATAGAATTGCTCCCCTCGCGGAAAGAATGCGTCCGACTTCGTTTGATGACTATATTGGGCAAACACACCTTCTTTCTGTAAAAGCTCCTCTTCGCCGAGCCATTACAGGAGGACGTATTCCGTCTATGATTTTTTGGGGCCCTCCTGGCAGTGGAAAAACTACTTTGGCTCGGGTTATTGCTGAGCATGGAAAACTTCCTTTTTGGAGCCTTAGTGCTATTAACTGTGGAGTTAAAGATGTTCGGGAAGTTATTGGGGAAGCTCGTCAAGAAGGAAGCGCTCTTCTGTTCATTGATGAAATTCATCGTTTTAATAAAGCCCAGCAGGACTCTCTCTTAGGGGCAGTCGAAAGTGGCACAATTATTTTGGTCGGAGCAACCACGGAAAACCCCTCCTTTGAAGTTATCTCTCCTCTTCTTTCGCGTTGCCAAGTTTACACATTAAAAGCTCTTGGGCAAGAGGATCTTCTTCTTATTTTAGAGAGAGCTATCAAAAAAGATGAAATTCTTCAAGCGAAAAAAATTGTCCTAGAAGAGACAGCTCATCTTCTTTATCTTTCTGGAGGAGATGCCCGCAAGCTTCTCAATCTATTAGAATTGATTGTCCAAGCAGAAGAAGGACACTCCATTACCCTTACTAACGCTAAAGTTCAAGAGTATGCCCAAAAAAAAATCGCTGTTTATGACAAACAGGGAGAGCAGCACTATGATATTATTTCGGCCTTTATAAAATCGATTCGAGGGAGTGATCCAAACGCCGCTCTTTATTGGCTAGCTCGTATGATTAAAGGAGGCGAAGACCCCAAGTTTATTGCTCGTCGTCTTCTTATTTTGGCCTCGGAGGATATTGGTAATGCTAACCCCAACGCTCTTCTTTTAGCAACTAACTGTTTTCAAGCTGTCAGTATGATCGGCTATCCTGAATGCCAACTAATTCTCTCCCAAACAGTCAGTTTTCTGGCGGCCTCTCCCAAAAGTAACTCCGCAACAACTTCGATTATGGAAGCGATGTCTCTTGTTGAGGAAACGGGAGATCTTCCAGTCCCTATTCATCTGAGAAATGCTCCCACTAAACTAATGAAAGAAATTGGCTATGGTAAGGATTATCAGTACTCTCATAGCTACCAAAATAGTTTTTCTAATCAAGAGTATCTCCCAGATAAAATTCAGGGGAAAAAGCTTTACGAACCAGGAGACAATGCTCGAGAAAGTGAAATGAGAACACGTCTTAAGAGGCTTTGGGAAGAAAAGTATGGATATTGAAACTAACACTAATGGAATGGAAAAATAAAAGAATATGACACGTTTTTTCAGATATAGCAATACTACTTACGGCTCTCTAAATCAAAATAAAAAGCATATGTTTGCTCAAAGTCATGCTCTTAACATATACGAGTCAGATGCTATATATAGTTTTATCCCTAAAAATGCCTGCAGTACATTGAGAACAACGGTTGCCTATGCAAATGGTTGCATAGAAGATGAACATGATTTAAACTGGATTCATTACAATAATGGAACTTTTAGTGCTAGTTTATCCGAATTGGCCAAAGCAAAGTATACTTTTACTGTACTGCGCTGTCCTTTTTCCAGGTTAGCCAGTGTTTATCTCGACAAAATAGTTTCTCGCCATAAGGTTGCTTGGAGGTTACGAGATCTTTTGAATAGAGAAATTGGTCTTGATGAAATCTCTTTTGCCAGTTTTGTTAAGTTTCTTCTTCAACCTTCGATCAAGTATGGAGACGTTCATTGGCGGCCTCAAATAGATTTCTTAGTTTATAAAGACTATGACGACTATTTCTCTCTACATAATTTTAATAGACTTACGAAAGTTTTAAAAAAAAGAATATCTGTAAATGTGCTAGACGTTAGGAAACTAACAAAGCATGGGCTGGATGGTTTATCTCTTCTAGATAATGAGTGCTTTTCCCAGACGCTTCCTGGAGAAATCTTAGAGATGAAAAAAAAGGGATTTTGCCCTTCTCATAAATCCTTATACAACGAAGAGCTTATAGATATTGTGGCAGATTTGTACTTCGATGATTTTACTTTATATCGGGAGGTTATTGGCGATAAAGGTATTCTCTTTACTTAAGGCAAATCAAGGTCTCGGACTGTTCCATCAAAATCATACCCATATACATGCATAATAGACTCTAACCTACTACTCGAAATCTTAGCTTCGATACTTATTTTTTTGAAAAGATTTTCAAAATTTACCATAGCATCAATCTTGTCCTCTATCTCTGTTGTTAGATCTAACTTTAAGTGATTAAAGCATTTCTCCATTTGTTCAATAGGGGTTGCTAATAGATCTTCGTAACGGAGGGTATGCACTGCTGAACCCAATTCTTTTTTAGCTAAGAGAACCTGTTCTTCATGAATCAACCATCGTTCCAGAACAGTCTCTTCATCCAATTTCCAATATTCTGTTACCTTTTTTCTTTTAGGAACAGCTAACTTCATACTAGCGAGCACAGGGCCGGGGTGTCTTACCAAATGAAAGTAACGGGCCTCAGGAAAAAGTTCAGCTATAAAACTACGTATTTTTGGGTCGCACTGCTGAGCAGGTTTTTTATCCCCCACCCACAACAATCCAGATTTCTCCATTTTTTTTTGCACAGCAGATCCATTTTTCATCAGATGTAACTGAATATCAAAGAATGCTGTAATAAGTTCTTTTTTTGAGGGGGATTCCTTACTTAGGAGGCTCCAAATGGACTCTGCTGAATCGATAGTTGCTTCCATGCCTAGTGGGCCATCCCAGGGAAAGCATTCAAAACGAGAGGGAAGTCCTTGGCGACACTGGTAAAGAATCCATGCGATGTCAGACTCGTGTGAGACAAAGATACTTTTATGGAGATTAAGCAATCGAACCAATAGTGAAGTGCCTGATCTTTTACTTCCTATGGTAAACAATGTTTTGAGATTTGTCATGGTTTTCTTTTTTATTCAACTTCTTCATGTTTTTCAAGCTGCCGATAAATATCACCTAGTAGCTTTTTCTGAGAAGCTGTTTTGATCTTGATTCTTTCTAAATAGTGAATTGCTTGAGAATACTCTTTGTCTTGGTAGAGTATATTGGCTAAAAGCTCTAAGTTAGCTGGTTTCTTTGAATTCATTTTGTTATGTTTTTTGAGAATATTTAGAGCTTTTTTTGTTTGTTTTAATTGGTAATACAGATTTGCTAATTCAAAAGGGACTTTTCTATGATTAGGCTCTTCTTTCAAAATTTTTAGGTATCGAGAAATGGCTTTTTCTGGTTTTTGTGATGCCATGTGTGCTTGAGCTAATAATTGCCAAGCAGATATGCGAAGGGGCTTGGCCTTACTAGCCAAGTTGGCGTACTCTATTGCTTTGTCATATTTTTTAAGGAGTAAGTAGTTACGACCTAAAAGCAAATAAAGAGGATAAGGATCTTGCTGTTTGTCTTCTAAAAGTTGGTCTAATCTTTCGATAACCTCTTGGATTTTTCCCTGAGAAATAGCGAGTAAAATAGCATTACGCTGACCAATATTAGGGTTATTGCCTAAGCGCGATAATTGTCGGTACATGTTTTGTGCCTCTTGAGTTTTACCACTACTCATCAAAGCTGTTGCTTTGATTTCACGTAGCTCTATACTATCGGGCATTCTACTTAAATACTTATCGCAGTGTTCTACAGCTTGCTCTGCTTGATTTTCATTAATGAGAAACTGAACTAAAATTTGGTGAGCTGGTATGTAGTTAGGTTCTTGATCAATTAAACTGTTTAACTCTTTTATAGCCAAAACAGTTTTGTTTACTTTGTCATAAGACAAAGCTAAAGAGTAGCGTAGACTAGCTAATTGTAATCCTCGTTGTTGAGAAAATTCAAAGTCGGCAATAGCTTCTTGGTATTGCTTCTTTTCTAAAAATAAGGCTCCTCTTGCATACAAGAGAAAGGGAGAAACTTCTAATTTAGAAGGATTCTTGCTAAAAGAAGTATCTACCAACTGTTGAAGTTTATCCATCTGCTGGGACAAGAGGAGAACGATACTTAATTTAGCGGAAGTTACAAGAATTTTTGCGGGATATTTTTCATAAAGATAGGTAAATTCTTTGGTCGCTTTTATTAATTGACCGCTGGAACGGTAGTAATCTCCTAGCAAGTTACGTACTTCAAAGTGATCTGGTTTTGTAATCAAAAACTCTTTAAGGGTATTGACAGCACTATCGATATCTTTTTCTTTCCAGTAGACTTTAGCTAAATTTTTGTAGGCATCTGAGTAGCTCTTATTGAGCTTAATCGCTAGCATAAATTCTTCTTTTGCTTGGTTAGTTTGTTTTAAGGAAACCAAAACCAAGCCTCTTAAGTTTCTTATATAGACATCATTTTTTACTATCTTAATGTAATTATCACAAGCAGCTAAAGCTTTTAAATGTTGTTTGTTCACCTCGTAACTTCTGATTAAACGTCTATGAGCTTTTTCATCATTGGGGTATTCAGAAATTGTTTTATTTAAAATAGCAATGCTCTCACTGTTTTGCATGTTCCTTCGATAGCTTTCGGCAAGATAGAGAAGCAGTGTTTTGTTTTTTGAATAGATTTTTTTAGCTGCGTTAAACTCAACTATGGCCTCAGAGTACTTATTCTTGTCGAAATAAATTAGCCCTTTTGTGTAATGTTGTGCATAGCGTTTTGAAGGGCGCAAAAAATAAACACCTAAACCAACACCAGCCAATAGTATTAGAATAAATGCAAAGATAAAGAGTTTTCGTAGCATAATTTTCCCTTTTCAATTGCTAAAAACGATTTTGCAAGATAACGCAGCTTGAAATAATTTGTCGGAGTAGGTGAGCTTGTGATAGCTTTATTTTTTTGTCGATAGTCAACAACTTAAGGTTTTCCATTTTTGTCAGTAGATCAAATAGACCAAAATAATCGGACTGAATATTTGCTAAAAATAAATTTTGTAACCGATCTAATTTGGCTATATGAGTTGCTTGATTGCCCTTTAATGTGATATGGGTATGGTTTATATTTAAAGTAATAAGTTCAGAAAGTTCACTGAGGGGCTCCAAGTCTTTATCTTCAATGTTTAGTCCTTGGAGATATAAAAACTTTAGCTCACTAAGTTTCCCGACCTCTGACAAACTTTTTCCAGGAATGCTCGTCCATCCTAAGGATAGGGTTCTCAACTGACTCAGTCGCTCTAAACCTTCTAAACCTATAATACCCGTACCCACTAAATGGAGTTGTTCTAAACTTTCTAAGGAACCGATCACCTTTAAAGCCTGTGAATCGATTTTATCATTCCAAGATAGGCTGAGTACTTTCAAATAATCTAGTTTAAGTAAAGATTCTAAGCCTTCATTTGTCACTTGAGTAGCCCCCAAATACAAAGTGGCCAAATTTTTTGACAGAATCAAGTACTTTATGCTCTGGTCATTAACCTGAGTCGAATACAAATCAACAAGGCGGAGTTGAGGAAAAGATCCGAGAGAGGATGGGTTTTGGATATGGCTAGATGCTAGTGACAAAACGCGTAGATCTTTTAATTTTTCTAGGTGAGTTAGTACTTCATCAGTCACGGGTAGTAAATCCAAGACAAGTACTTTTAACTTAGGAAAAAGGGCTAAGTGAATTAAACCTTTTTCTTTCACATTAGAGCCTTTTAAATTTAGAAATCTTAGGCCATCTAACTGGCATAAATTAATAATTTCTTGATCGGAGACTTTAGTGCTACTCAGGTTTAGTTGATGTAGATGATTTAATTGACAGATATATGCAATGGCAAAACCATTGACATTGGTATTACTAAGGTTTAACGATGTTAAATTGACTAAAGAAAGTAGCCTTTTCCAACTTTTTCTGTGAATGTTAGTGCTTTGTAATGATAGTATTCGCAGTCGCTTTAGCTCTACCAAACTCTCAAGAGAAATGAGTTTGTGGTTAACAGCATCTAAAGATAAAACTTCTAGACTAATTAAATGCTGTAACGAGGTTAAACTGGGAGGATTAATCTTAACACCACGTAAATTTAAAAAGGTGAGTTTTTTATAAGCACTTAATTTTTTTAATCCATGGCCATTTATCTTTGTTAGCTCTATGTTTAGGATGACTAATTTTTTTAGATATGATAAAAGATAAACATCTTCATTTGTAAAAAAATGACATTTTAATGCTCTTAAGTTAGGAATGTTTTGAGATAAAATGTTGATCAAAACACGAGTTAGTGGTATTAGGATTTGTACTTGGCTAATTTTTTTATAATCAAGATCTGAATTACTTAAATCATGCCAGGAATAAACTAACAAACCAAAAACAACCTTATTCATAAAACTTAGGTGGCGGTCAATCTCCCATTCTAAAAACGAAGGGTGAAATCCAGTAGAAGATTCTTTGTAGAACCAAACCCATGATTCTGTATAAGAGTTAACTTGTCTAGTTAAAAGAAGGACATCTCCCAAATGTAAAGGAATTACACTTGAACTCAAATATTCTTGATTGAAGTTGACAACGAGTTTGTAGTCGCTGGGAAAAATGATTTCTACATCTTGATAGGGAACTTGTACTTGGATGAAAATGATCTGTTTTTTTTCGCTTAGGGCATGGATTTCGAAATACTTATCTTGAGTTAAAAGAATTGTATGATGAAAAGAATAAATCAGAATGTTTCTTCCGTATTCTTGATAAAAAGTATTTCTTGTATGAGATTCTTGGCAAAGTCGGAAAACGATGTTCTCCTCTTCGATCTTCAGCACTCTTAATGGTTTTTTACTAACAACATAACCAGAAATAGTTGTTCGTTTTTGGTTAACATTAAGAGAGTGAGTAATGACAAGAGGAAATTCTTGAGCATGACAAAATGTTGCCCAAAGAGAAAAGATAAAGGTATATATCGCTATTTTCATGATATGAAAAATCCTTGATGTTTTTCAATAATATACCATTTAGAGCATGATATCTCCAGATAACAATTTTGGATTTTCTTTTATAAATTTTAAATTTGGATGTAGTAAGATAGATGAGAAAAGTTACTTGCTAGAAAAATACCAAGGAAATAAAAGAAGGTTCATTTAATTTTAGGAATCTGCTAGAATGATGAAGAATAAGATTGGAATGCGAGCAAGAAAAAGTTTGCATCATAAAAGAAACGGAAAAACTCTATGTTGTCAAAAAGAATAAAAAAAGGGTCTTTGATACTCTTGCTTTCTTTTGTTTTATTATTTTGTGTTTGCGGACGCTATGTTGAATTTAAACAGCCCTTAGCTATTGATGAAAGCTTTTTGGTTAAAGAACCCAAACCTGGAAATTTAATCCACTACCTAAACGCTGCAAAGTATTCCGAGAAATATAATGGACGCTCTGTCTTAGTTGTACACGAGGGCGAGATTGTTTTTGAGAAATACCAAAACGGGAATAGTGGAGATGTTCCCCATCATGTTTTTAGTGGAACTAAAAGCTTTGCTGGTATTATGGCCTTAGCTGCACTCGCCGATGGAATCATTAGTCTAGACGAAAAAGTTGCCGATACGATTACAGAGTTTCGTTCAGATCCTCGCAAATCTCAAATCACAGTGCGCCATCTTTTACAGTTTACCAGTGGCATAGAGCAAAAACTTTGGTACCTAACTCGCGACGGATTACTAGAAAAACAAAGAGTGCATGATAAATATGCCTACTCTCTAGGTTTAGATGCAAAAACAGAGCCTGGACAAAACTATGGGTACGGCTCTTCTCATTTGATGGTTTTTGGTGAATTTATGAAACGTAAGCTCCAACAAGACCCTCTCTTTTATCTCGAAAGCCAAGTACTCAATCCTATAGGCATGCGCTACGCGGGTTGGAATCGTGATCCTGCGGGTAACCCTATGCTCCCTTATGGTTGCTGGACAACTGCTCGTGAGTGGGCCAAACTAGGGCAACTTGTCATTCAGGATGGAGAGTGGAAAGGAAAGCAGCTTCTTCCCTCTGGACTTTTGGAAACTTGCTCCGAAGGAAGCAAAGCTATGCCTGCCTATGGACTAACTTTTTGGTTAAATAATCCGGTACCATTTAAACTTTTCTGGCAGCTACCTTTCGCTCTACGGAGAAACGTTTTTGATAAAGACCGCACGGTATATCCTGGTGGACCCAAAGATTTGATCATTGCTGCTGGGCATGATGAAAATCGTCTTTACATTATCCCTTCAAAATCCCTCGTTATTGTTCGGCTTTCTTTAGGAGACAATAACTTTCGAGACCGAGATTTCTTGGATTTGCTTTTGGGGAAAAAGAATTAAGCCAGAAGTCAGAAGTCAGAAGGGAAATCCAAAAATCTCCCTGAGATGTTTTTTCTACTGGCTACTCCTAACTGACTTCAATATTTATAGGAGCTATAGCTCGATAAAATCGAGTACGAGTACGAAGAAACAAAGTCATCTCGTTTGTATTTTTTCCCTGTTCATCTCTTCTTATCCGCTTGTGTGTTTCTTCCTTCTCTTTCTCAATCCACTGTATTTCTTCACCGAAAACCCCCTAAGATATAGTTGAATTTTCCTTGCTTTCCTGGTACATTACACTCTAAAAATAGAAAGGGAGACTATGAAAGTTGTCTTATGTAATTGTCCAGTGGAAAAAGCAGAGGAAATAGCTTCTGTTTTGGTAGAAAAACATCTTGCCGCTTGTGTGAACATCTTGCCTAAGGTTAAAAGTATATATCACTGGGAAGGAAAGGTTTGCCGCGAAGAAGAATCGACCTTACTCATCAAAATAAGACAGCACGATTTTAAAACTTTAGAAGAAAAATTACAGAAAATTCACCCTTACGATGTTCCTGAAATTGTTGAGCTAAACGTTTCTAATACCCATGCCCCTTATTTAAAATGGCTTTATGAAAACACCGAGCGCTAGGATATGCTATGACAAAACTAGGTTTTTTACTTGTGATAATGTTGTCTCTAGGAACTTTTCTTTGGGGGCAAGAAAAGACTCAAAAAGTAAGTTCATCAGAAATTATTTTTGGAAAAGACTCTGCCAGCGGGATTTTTCGCTTAAAAGTAAAAATACCTCAAAACATTCTAGCTCCCCAAATTGCGGTAGAGGATTTCAGTCAAAGCACTTTTGCCCATTTTCTTATACCCTCTTCGGAAAAAGAGAGTTATTTTTGGTATGGACGTTTTTACAAATCAGGTAAAGTCGTTCTTGAAGGGCGAGTTTTTTCAGCAGCGCAACCTTATTTCTCGGGTCCTCCTCGCTGGAAAGAAGTGATTACTTTACCAGATGCAAAAGAAATCTCAGAAAATGAGGACTTGGAAAAAGGGTGGGAAGAAAGTGCCCATCATTTTAGAGAGCAAATCTTGCAGGTCTATGGAAGCGATCCTTATTTGGAGTATCAATTTTTTTCAGCTCCTTGGCACCAAGAAAAGATTATTCCTTTGGGAGAAAATTTTCAAGTTCTGTGGCAAGAAAAGCCCCGTTTTTTTCTTTCTCCCTTACCAATGGGGACAGAAAAAAAAGATCATTTTACTCGGCATCTAATGCAAAACCAGGAAAAGGACCCTGCTACTATCCCCCTAGAGGAATGTTCGCTACCAGAGGTTCCTTCCGCAACGAAAAGCAGAAAAAAACAAGAGAAACTTTTTTCTCCTCTCGTCCAGTGGATTCCTTATGATAGCTACTATGTCCACTTCTCTTCTCTTCGAGGAATTAACTCTCTTTTGGAGCGTGTTCTTCAGTATGACCTGTCTGCTTTAGATTTAACTCAAAAATTTTCTCATCATAGTGACCCTTTGGGAAAAATTTTTTCTCGTTTAGCCATTGCTCCTTCTTCGGGAAGCGAAGAAGGGAAGCCTTCCCTTTTGCCTAATTGGCTTAATATTTTTATCGGCCAAATTGCTTTTAGCGGCACTGATCTATTATGGGAGGAAGGAAACGAAGTAGCCCTGTGGCTCGAAGTAAAGAGACCTTTCTTTTTTGACTATCAAATCAATAATTACTTTCGGCAAGCCAAAAAGAAGGGGGCTCATTGGGAAAAAAAAACTTACCGAGAAGTTCCCTATGAAGCTATTTTCCAAGAAGATGGAGAAATTTCGTGCTACACCTGTTACTTAGGAAAGTACCGCGTTTTTTCTGTTAGCGAAAGTTATTTGCAAAAAATTATTGATGTTGAGGCTGGAAAACAAGTTGCTTTAGGTGATACAGTCGGTTTTCGGCGAGGACGAACGGCTTTTTCAAAAGGTGAGGAGCTGGTTTTTATTCACTGGCCAGAAGCCGGATGGAAATCTCTTTGCCAAGCTTCTTATCTAATCTCTAAGCAAAGAAGAACGATTTGTACTTGCTATCAGAAAGGGATAAGACGAGCCTTGACAGCCTATTATCAAAAATTCCAAAAGTGGGCTACTTGGCAAAATTTGGTAGAGAGTAAATTCATTCTTACTGAAAATGTCTCTTGTCCTGAAGGCGGGAAGTACAAAGTCGAAAAGGATAAGGTTTCCTGCTCTTTACATCAACATCCGGGCTGCCTAACCCCTGTAAATCATCTAGAAGTAGTGAAAGTCAATCTTCGAGAAAAAGAGATGTATGAAGAGTTTTTCAAGGACTATCAGACTTGGGGGAAATTTATAGGAGACTTTTCTCTTCAGGTTCGAGGAGGGAAAAAGCTTCGTTTTTCTAGTTTTATTCCTTTAAAAACAAAGGAGCCTTTACCTTCTTTTTGGAATGATATTTTAAACTCAAGCACTTCTGAGTTTTATCTTCCGCAGACTCTATTTTCTGTCGGTGGGAAAGTGGATGAGAAGTGGTGGAATCAGATTTTGCTGGCTTATAAAGAGTTTTTACCAAAGCATTTTGAGGAAGAATTTTTTGCGGCTTTAGGAGAAGGAGGCCGCTGGCACGTATGTGATGGTGAAATTCTTTTCCCGATTGACTATGAAAATTGGAGTGAAGCTGAGCAACACTTCGATTTTTGGTTAGCTCCTCTAACTTTCTTACGTTTACCAGGCTATCTCACCTGGAAGGTGAAAAGCTTATCTAAATGGTCAGATTTGCAAGAAAAACTCCATTCGCACTTGCTTTTTTGGCAAAAGAAGTACTTGACCCCGTTAAGAGTTTCTTTGAATATATTCAAGGAAAGTTATCAAAAGAAAAAATATACGGTATACTCCTTACGGTTTTTTTCATTTAAACTGCGCTTGTATTTGTATAATCAAAAAGATCACTTTGTTTTATCCAACCAAGAGACAATTGTTCAGGACTGGATTCGTGGTAAAATGAAAAGAGTGAAACGGTCGTTAGTTTCTTGGTATCCTCGTAATAGTCCTCAACTATACGCTTTTTTAGAGCAGGAAAAGCGAGAACAAAATGGACGCCGTTGTTTACGTAATTTATCCCCACTTTTACATTTAGAAGAAGTTTTCTCCCTGAATCCTTCCTTCTCTGGCAACTTTAATACTTTTAGTGAAAAATTATATGGACATAAGCTACTTTGTCCCAGTGGAGGGAGCTACCATTATCAACCTTGGGCGCGTCTTTTTAAATGTAGTGTTCATGGAGATGTTTTTAGACAAAAACAGGCCGAAATTAAAAATAAAACAAAATCAGTTATCGAAAATATTTCGTTCACAAGTAACTTAGAAAAAAATCATATAGAAATTGAAATAACCATTGATGACAATAAAACATCTAAATAAGAGAAAAAATTTCCATAATATAGGAGAATAGATTTGAGTGATGTTGACTCAGTATTAGAACAATTGTGTATTAACACAACTCGTATGTTAGCAGTTGATGCTATTAACAAGGCTAACTCTGGGCACCCAGGACTTCCCTTAGGTGCAACTCCCATGACTCATGTTTTATGGGATCGTTTTCTGAAGCATTCTCCCGCTCATCCAGAGTGGTTTAATCGTGACCGTTTCATTCTTTCTGCTGGCCATGGTTGTGCTATGCTTTATGCCCTTTTGCATTTACACGGGTACGATTTATCTTTAGAAGAAATTAAGAATTTTCGGCAATGGGGAAGTAAAACTCCTGGGCATCCTGAGTACGGCTTGACACCAGGGGTCGAAGCGACAACGGGTCCTCTGGGGCAAGGCTTTTCCATGGGAGTAGGTATGGCAATAGCTGAGCGTTACTTGGCTGGTCGCTTTAATCGAGAAAGTTTTTCGGTCATTGACCATTATACCTATGCCGTTGTTTCAGATGGAGATCTAATGGAGGGAGTCGCTTGTGAGGCCGCTTCACTTGCAGGAACTTTAGGATTAGGTAAGCTAATTTATCTCTATGATGACAATGAAATTTCTATCGAAGGTGATACTGATTTATCGTTCTTAGAAGATGTCGGGCGACGTTTTGAGAGCTACCGTTGGGATGTTCTTAAAATAGAAGATGGAAACAATACAGAAGAAATTGCCCGAGCAATCCAAGCAGCCCAAGCTGTTCCTTATCGGCCTTCCCTCATCATTATAAAAACTCATATTGGCTATGGAAGTCCTAAGCAAGATACAGCTTCTGTCCATGGTTCACCTCTCGGCTCTGATCCGACTATCCAAACAAAAGAATTTTATGGTTGGCCTCAAGAACCGCACTTTCACATTCCCGTTAAAGTAAAAAACTACTTTGAGAACTCCCGTTCTCAGGGGCAAAAACAAGAAGCTCGTTGGAATAATCTACTAGGGAAGTACAGAGAAGCCTACCCTGAGTTAGCAGAAGAACTTTGTTTGGCCATGGAAGGGAAACTTCCTCCAGACTGGGAAAAAAGTATTCCGAACTTTTCCCCAGAAAGCGGAGCAATAGCAACTCGTAATGCCTCAGGAGAGGTGATTAATGCTATTGGCGACAAGGTAGGTTATTTTCTAGGGGGGTCTGCAGACCTAGCTCCTTCCACGATGACCACCTTCAAAAAGAATGAGAGCTTTAGCGCTGAAAACCGAAGGGGCCGTAACTTTCATTTTGGAATTCGTGAGCATGCTATGGCGGCCGCAGTTAATGGAATGGCTTTACACAAAGGGGTAATCCCTTTTGGAGCTACTTTTTTGGTCTTCGCGGACTATATGAAGCCTTCTTTGCGTCTTGCTGCTCTTATGGAAACTCAATCTCTTTTCGTTTTTACTCATGATAGTATTTGTTTGGGCGAAGATGGCCCCACTCACCAAGCTGTCGAACAGCTTATGAGTTTGCGAGCTATACCTGGTTTTACTGTTATTCGGCCAGCAGATGCCAACGAAACTGCCGCTGCTTGGCAAGTTGCTCTTCAGAGCAAAGGCCCTGTTGCTTTAGCCTTAACTCGTCAGAAACTTCCCATTTTATCACAAGAAACAACCAGGCAGGGCTTACCTCATGGAGCTTATATTCTCTCTGATAGTGAAAACCCAGCCTTGGTTATCATTGCCACAGGTTCAGAGGTCCACTTAGCCTTATCTGCCCAAAAAGAACTCGCTCAAGAGAACATCTCGGTCAGAGTAGTTTCTATGCCTTGCTGGGAACTTTTTGAACAACAAAGTACAGAATATCAAAACGAAGTGCTTCCTCTAGAAACTCCTCGCTTAATCATCGAAGCAGGAATTCGTTTAGGATGGGAACGCTATGTTGGTAAAAAGGGCGATATTATTGCTCTAGATAGATTTGGAGCTTCCGCTCCTTGGCAGATTGTCTACGAAAAGCTGGGCTTTAATATGGAGAATGTTGTTGAGAAAGCGAAGGCTTTGCTTGTCTAGAGATATATGCCCTGGAGGGTTTTGGCTTATCTATTGTTGAAATAAGAATGGAGAAGGTATTCACTGCGGAGCAGTGGGAGAACGTAGGTTTTAACCCCTGGAAATAAAGGTATAGAAAGAAATTTGGTGCCGTAGGTACCGAGGAAATTAATATCCGACGTACCTACGGCACGTAATCCTTTATTGATCTTATTCCAGGGCATAAATGCCCTGGCTACGTACTTATTCCAGGGCATAAATGCCCTGGCTACGTACTTATTCCAGGGCATAAATGCCCTGGCTACGTACCTCTGTCGCTACGCGACCAATAAACCCAAAAAAATTTCTTATTTCAACAGCAGTTGACCCAAAGCTCGCCACCCAATAATACCCCATCCCTCTTTCAAAATTCCCCCACTGCTCTTCCAAAACTCCCTAACTAGACTTCTCTTCTTTCTCGGTATTTTCCTTATTCTCTTTTTTGCTTTTCTTGGCACCGTTTCCATTCGAGCGTTCGAAAAACTTTAGGATAACCCGAGGAACGCGGGCGAGAGAGGTGATTTCTGCGAGGAGTCGTTTAATTGTCTTGATTTTAAAAAAAGCAAGCTCTTCTTTTCCTTGAGAAACTTTTCGGACTATTTGAATGATCGCTTCGGTTTCTTTAAACTCATCTTTTAGGACGTTGATGTAGTTAATGTAAGAATTATTTACTACTTTTATCTGTCCTTGGATAAAGTGGAAACCAAAGTCAACTTTGCCATTACGATTGATAAAAAGATAGTGAGTGATGGGGCTTCCACTCGCTTTGCTTCCGATCATTTCTAGATACTCTTTCTTGATATTAGTGAGCAGGTAATCACTACCAAAATTTTGTAAAAAGCTTTCTGGTAAAGAGTTTTGTCCTAGATCAGAAATAAGTTTTTCTAAACGAACTCCTAAGGCAATATCTAAGTTGGCAATTTTTTTGAATTCAGCCACTCTTTTAGGAAAGTACCAAGAGTGGGGAAATTGATCTATTTGTTTTCGCAAAAAAAGAACCTTAGCTTGGCCGTTTTTGATTTTGATAACAATTCCAATGTCTCCAATATCACTTCCTAAAAAGAATCCATAGCTTTTATTGGGAAAGAGTTTTAGAAAAGTTGCATATTCTTTTTGGTAACGACGAATTTGTAAAATCAAGTGGGTCAAGACACTAATGGTTGCGTAGTGAGTGAGTTTTTCCCCGTTCACTTCACCTATTCTTTGAGTTAGCCATTTTATTTTTTGAGAAGTGTTATGGGGGTGTTTCCGATCAGCGATACTGTGTTCATGTTTTAATAAAAGAAGAAAATTCTTTTTAATTAAGAAAAAAATCTCTAAAAAGTGTTTCTTATTTTTTCGCTGATGAAGAAGAATCGTTGGCAGTTGGCTTTTTACTCTTTCAACGAGAATCCATAAAGATTTTAGATCAACTTCAACGTCTAAGGTATCAATTAACTTATAAGGAGTTTCTTTTCTTTTTTCTCCCGAATATTTTTGCAAGGACTCTACCATTTCACTGACACTATCAAAAAGTGGAATTAAAACTTTTGTTTCATAGGGAGTGCTTGTTTTTTCCGTTTGCCAAGATTGCCAGTTTTCTTTTTCCCAATATGCTATAGTCTGGGGAATTTCTGCTAAAGTGTTTTCGGGAGTCCAAGCGAGCATGTCTTTTAAGCGTTTGTTTGATAAGGGTCTTAGATTTTTAATATACTGGGCAACTCTTTGATTAAAGTAGGGGGCATTCTTTTCAAACCGAGCATAGTCTAAAAATTCTGCCCAGTTTTCTGAAAATTTTCCCATGAACTGAAGTAAGCTTTGGGGTAAAACTATTTCCTTCTGATAACCCACTTGCATTATTTGACACAAACGAGATGAAAAACCAAGAAATTTCTTTTTTTCTATGAGCGGTTCTATGAGACGAAGTAGTTGTCCTAGGCTCGTACTTTCTCCGGCGATATTGAAAACACGGTAGCCGGGGTTTGGGGCAAAAGCTATCAGAAAAGCGGCTAAAGCAATATCTTTGCCATGGATAACAGAGATTTCTTGGTCGATATTCTCTGGGCATCCCAGAAGAATTCCTTGGGACATTAGATAAGCAAGGTAGGTTGCTCCATAAGTGATGAGTGGGCCATAGCAAGGAGCTAGACGAAGATGATAGATCTCTGTTTTGCCTGGTTGATGATAGCAAGATGCAATTTGTTCGGCTTCCCAAAAACTCTTACCTAAATTTAAGACAGGGTTTAGTTCATGGTCTTCTTTAGCAATCTCTTCTCCAGGCCCATAAACCGTACTATCTGAAAACATTATGATTCGAGCAACGTTATGACTAATAGCTGTTTCGCAAACTACTTCACTATGTTTTACATTTTGCTCATAAAGCCGAGTGAAGCTATTTTCTTTTAAGTCACGAATATTAGCAGCATTTAAAATTAAATCTGGTTGAAAATGGGCGATATTTTTTTTGAGATCTTCCAATGAAAGAGATGTTTGGTACTCGATTTTTTGATAGCGTTCGTTTTTCAAGTAATCAGGCAAATCACTTTGCCCCAAAGCTACCAATCTTAACGGAAAATCAAGCTCACTTAAAATATGAAGAAGATAATGACCTAGCCAATTTTCTGCTCCTGTTACAAGAAGACAAGGTTTCTCTTTTTTCCAAATCCAAGAGTTTTCTAAATAATGGAGCTCTTGAAAAAGAGTATCTAAATGGTAAGAAAAGAGTAGGTCAGGGTCAGGGGTAGAGTTTATTGAATACATGTCTTAGGAAATAACCAGTTTAGTTTTTTTGAAGACGTAAAGCTTCTTCTTCGGGAGAAACTATTTCGGATTCTTCTTCTGTTAATGTTTTGCCTTGGAGATTTTTTTGAACGTTGCTCCAGCTTTTTTCTACTTCCGTTTTGAAGCTGGCAAAATTTTCCAAGAAAGGGTAAATTTTCACTGTTCCGTTGGCGAAGCTTAGCTCCCAAAACTTAAAAATGAAGAACTTCGATACTTCTCGAATAGTGCGAAGATGTCTGAGGGGATAGGCTTTTTTAGATCCGACAAAGAGAGCTTCCGAACCAACCCATAACGCGCTGGGTTTCCACGGTAGCCAGATAATGGCAAGGGCAACAATACAACCCAAAAGTAACTGGAGGAAAGGAAAGTATTCTAAAAGGCCAAAGAGAAGGAATACAGCTAAGCAACTCATTACTGTAACCCAGGCATCCTCAGGCAAGGCTTTTCCATCTTTATGCATTTGGGTGAAGCGCCTGTACATAAAATACCCTGCTGCAATGACCAAAAGAATTAAAATGGCCAAAAAAGAAAGGATAATGACAAAAGAGATGGCGTACAAAAATGCAACCAAATAGCGCGCAGCTCGAACAACAACAGGAGGGTATTCGCACCAAGAATTCTCATCAAAAGAGGAGTATTTTTTCTCTTCCAGAAAAGTTTCTAGTTGCTCAAAGCCTCGGTAGGTAGAGTTGATGGAAGTGACGAGTTTATTTTCTTTGTATATTCTTACTCCGTTGTACTTTAAAGGAGTAAAGGGAATACCTAACGGACCCCATCTAATTACCTTTGTTACTTCATTCCAGGGAATGGAGAGCTTGTTCACTTGGATCGATTCACTTGAAAAAGATATCTTGGTCTTTGTTTTCCACCAAACCTCGACCATTGCACTTCCTACTACCAGCAGTATGGAAATTGTAAGGTATGACTTTAAAAAATACATAACTCCGCAACAAACAATAATAAACCCTGTTGCTTGCAGCAAGTAGTTACGTGTAGCAGGCTTATAGCCAATTATTGTGGATGGCAAGGGAGGGGCTTCAACTTCCGTCATGTATTTGCCTTTGAATAGAAGACCAAGAGATACCCAGATATATCGTAAATTAGGATGTTTGCAAGTAGACCCTAAGTGGCGGCGCAAGAATTTTTATCTAAAGATTTTATAGGATATACCAATTTAGGGCCTCAGTCAACAGCAAAAGGCAAAAATTTGCTTTTCTTGCTAAGTGATTTAAATGATAGTTTTTGTAAATTTTGAAGCTTTAAAATTACTTTTCTTTTACTCCAGGATACAGTGGAGAGATAGTTTTCATTAACTCAGCATACAAAAAGGGAGATGCTGCGACTACTCCCGCTTCTTTTTCTAATGAAAGTGGACGACCAAGGCAATCGCTCACTTTTCCCCCAGCTTCTTCGACAATAAGAGCTCCTGCCGAAAAATCCCAAGGCATGAGCTTATATTCAAAAAAAGCACCAAAACTTCCTTGGGCAACGAAACATAGGTCAAGGGCAGCTGAGCCAAAACGTCTCATACCTTGAATTCCATTTTGAAATAACTTTAGTAAAGCGGTTAATGTGTTTTCCAAAACCACACCTCGTTCGTAGTAGAAACCTGTTCCAATGACAGACTCAGACAAATTTTTTGCAGGAGAAACTTGGATTTTCTCTCCATTGCAAAATGCCCCCTTCCCTTTTTCTGCCACATACAAATCAAGGCTTACTGGATTATAGATAACACCTAATAACACTTCTCCTTTTTGAGCATAAGCAATAGAAACGCAAAAATGGGGGATACGATTAGCAAAGTTATTTGTGCCATCTAGAGGATCGATTATCCAAAGATGTTCCGAGTTAAGAGAGTCGCGCCAACTTTCCTCGGCTAAGAAAGAGTGCCCTGGAAAGTTCTGTTGAATATGTGAAACAATGGCTTTTTCTGCTTTGAGATCTACCTCAGTCACTAAATTAGACTGGGTGTCCTTTGTCCAAGTCTTGTGGTTGGATCCAAAATATTGTAAAATGATTTTTCCTGCCAAATGAGCAGCTTCCTCAGCAACTTTAGAAAAAGAAGACATTTTGATTTATCCTTACTATGGGCTGGTTTTTGATTATGTTGTGCTAAAATATTATTTTACCTTCTGCGATAGAGAGTAAAAATGTCTTGCAAAAGCTGATTTTAGATATTATTTTATAGTTATACAACCTCATTTGAGTAGTAAAAAACATTTTCTAAGTTTTTCATTACAGTTTTCTAATATTAAATGAGTGATTATTTCCTTCCTTAAGTAGTTTTTTCTAAGGTAAGAGGCTAGCGAATGGATGAGAATCATAAATCTCTTCAAAACTCTCAAGATGATAAAAAAAAGAAAGATTTCTCCGAAGCAAAGGATCTTTCTCTTTCTAAAGGCCGTGCTTTAGGTAAACTCTCTAAGGCCGCGAAAAAAAGAACGAAACGATTTACTTTGGAATCCATGACCGAAAAAATGAAAGAAAAAGGAAATCCCTTTCCTGGTCTTTCCCCTTTGAAAGGGGAGACTTCTGATTCTATATCGGAAGATGAAGATACTCTTGTTCTTCCGTTGGAAGATGAAAAAACTACTAAAGAAAGAGAACTTCCTTACTTAAAACTTCCCGAAACATTAGATTCCAATGAAGAGAAAACAATATCTTCCGAAGGAAAACTTCCCGCTTTAAAACCTTCAGGAGAATTAGAACCAGATCGGAATAAGAGTTCCTCGCAAGGAGAATTTCCCGCTTTAAAATCTCCCAAAGAACTAGAACCAGATCGGGATAAGAGCTCCTCGCAAGGAGAGTTTCCCGCTTTAAAATCTCCCGAAGAACTAGAGCCAGATCGGAATAAGAGTTCCTCACAAGGAGAATTTCCTGCTTTAAAATCTCCCGAAGAATTAGAGTCCAAACCTGAAATAGAGGAAAAAAAAGAAGAAAATCCAAAAATTCTGCTTAATTTTGAGTTTGTTGGGGACGAAGCAAAAGATAAAGTTAGCGGAGAAGACTTGGATAAAAAGAAAGAGGACAAACTCAATATTGTCCGTAATTTCGAATACGTTAGTCCAAAAGAAGAACCAGAGAATGATTTTCCAAAAACTTCCCCTTCTCTGCTACCTAACGAAAAGAAAAGTACAACTAGCCCAAAGATGAAATCTACGGACAAGCACCCTATAAAAAGTCGTTTGAATACAAAAAGAAGAACGCGTGCCTCTTATGAGGAAGCGAAGGCGAATCTCTCCGATGGTGTGGCCGCAAAGATGGAAGGAACTACTCCTGCGTCTCATTCTATGAGTCCTGCTTCTGATCTTTCTAGTGATAAAAGTAAAAAAATTGCTAATTCTCTAAAAGAATCTTTACGAGAAGAAAGCAACATTCTTTTAGATGATATTGGTAGACCCCCTGCTTTTCAAGAAAATGAAGCTGAAGAACAGGAAGAGCAAGGTGAACTTTCTCCTGCAGAAAAAGCTTGGGAGTTGGCTAAGGATATTTGGCAAACTAAGCGTTATGCATTAATTGTAACGCTTTTGTTTTTTCTGCTTTTCCTCGAAGTTTATTCCTCCAGTTTGTCTTATCTCTTTGGAGTCAGAGATAACTCTGACAAAACACTCATTAGCAACTCAAAAACTAAAAAAATAAAAGACCCCATACCTCAAACGACTGTGAAGACTATTCCTGTTGATCGTTTGGGTTGGTTTGGCGAAGCTATGCCCGAAGGAATGGTGCGCAATTCAACACGAGGAGAGTATATCTGGACAAAGGATCAAAGTATCATGGCTCATGTTCCTCAAGGTCCCTTCTATTTAGGAAGTAAACAAGGGAAAAAAAATGAACAGCCAGAAAAACTCGTTAACCTCGATCCTTACTACATTGATAAATATGAGTTAAGCAATAAGCAATACATGAGATACGTAGAAGAGACCAATGCTGCTATTCCTAGTTACATTAAAAACGATCAAATAAATAAAGACGAACAACCGATCGTAGGAGTCAATTGGCTAGAATTCCAAGGGTACATGAAGTGGGCAGGCAAAAGACTTCCCACTGAAGCAGAGTGGGAAAAAGCCGCTCGAGGAGGGCTTCAGGTTCCTGATTGGGAAGGCGAATCTAATTTGATTGGGTTTATTGAAAATCCTCTGCCAAAACGAATTTTTCCTTGGGGAGATGATCCTCTCAATGATGAATCTTTTGCCCGTTTTAACTACAAGGAGTCTGTTGTAAAACAAATTTACACTTATCCTGTAGATAATTTGGAGAGAGGTGTTTCTCCTTACGGATGCTTTAATATGGCAGGAAATGTTTGGGAGTGGTGCTCTGATTGGTATATGAAGGATTACTATAGCGTTATGCCTTCTATTAATCCGCAGGGGCCTGTAAAAGGAGAAGGATTAAAAGTTTGTCGAGGAGGTTCTTGGACAAGCAGTCAGACAAGTACTCTGTTTTCTTTTCGTCGATATCGAGAGCCTATAAACAAGCGCTTTAATAATATCGGGGCTCGGTTTGCCAAGTAAGTACTATCACGAGCATACGGTTGACTTGAAGAGAGAGCTACGTGCTTTTGTTCCTCCAGAAGATTTTAAAGCTCTTCATAAAAAAAATGCGGGGAAGCATTTTTTTATTCTCGCTCGGCAAATTTTTATTGTTTTTATTGCGGGGTACCTTGCTTTACATTCTTCTTGGTGGTTTTTTAGTTTTCTTGGATCAATAGCTCTTGGTTTTGTTGCTTTTGATTGGCTTATTCTTCTTCATGAAGTTATTCATAAAGCTATATTTTGTAAAGCTCGTCCTCGATTTTATGGCTTTTTGGGACAAATCTATGCTATTTTAGGCGGACTTTCCTTCCATCAATTTCAAAAATGGCACCTGGATCATCACAATGAGTTGGGATCAGAAGATGATGATCCTAAGCGAGCTCACCTAACCCCAAAAATAGTGAAGCGCTGGTATAAGTTTCTTTATATGACACCAGTACTTTTTCCGATCTATTTTCGAGCCGCCGCTCAAGCTTCTCGAAACTACCCTACTGAATTGAAACGAATAATTTCTCGAGAAAGAAGCATAACGATAGGGTTTCATTTTTTACTTATGTATCTTCTTTATATTTGGGTAGGTCCCTTAGCCCTTCTTCGTTTACATACCATTCCTTACTTGTTTGTTTTCCCTGTCTTATTTACGATAAATCGTTTAGGCCAACATTATTCCGTTGATCCCAATGATCCTGCTCATTGGTCTACTTTGATGAAGGGAAGTTTTTTTTGGGACTTTGCCTACATCTACTCCAATTATCATATTGAGCACCACTATTTTCCCGGTGTTCCTTGCTATAATTTACCTCGTTTACAAAAAATTCTACAACCTTTTTATGATAAGCACCAAATGACCCCAGAGTCATATTTTAAACTGCTTTATGGTTGGTTTATTCAAAACCAAGTTCCCCATACGAAATGGACATAAATAATGAGTCAAACTATCTGTGTGGTCTGTTCAGGAAATATTTGTCGCTCTCCTTTTGTTGAATACATTTTAAAGAGAGAACTAGGGGATAGTTGGAATATTTATTCAGCGGGGACTTTGGGAATAGAAAACTCTTCTGCTTATGAAGTTTGTTGTGCCTTAGCTCCTGATTATAATGTTGATCTATCTTCTCATCTCTCCCAAGGAGCCACTCACAAAAACATCAAAGCAAGCAATTATATTTTGGCTATGACCCAAAATCATCTAAACCATATCCAAATGTTCTCTCCTAAAGGAGAGGTTAAGCTTTTGAGTGAATATCTTCTGGAGCCTTTTTCTTTAGGATTTTTTGGAACGGTTGAGCCGGGAGCAGATATTCCCGATCCTATGGGATTGCCTGCTCCGATTGTTAAGCCGGTTTTGGATTTACTGGAGAAAGCAACTTTGGAGTTTATTAAGACTTTAGACTAGAGGATGTTGATTGTGCAGGGAAGGCTTGTGCTGTTAAAATAAGAAATTTCTTTTGTTTTATATGGTCGCGTGGCGACTGAGGAACGTAGCCAGGGCATTTATGCCCTGGTACAAGGGCAATAAACAATAGTGCCGTAGGTACGCAGGATTTAATTTCCTCGGTACCTACGGCACCAAGATCTTCTATACTCCTTTATTTCCAGGGGTTAAAACCCCTGGCTACGTTCTCCCACTGCTCCGCAGTGAATATTACCTCTTCTTCAGCTACCTATCTAGACAACATAAAGAGCAGAAACATCCACTCCTTTAAGCAAGGCACCAGGATTTACAATTCCATATCCGTAGAAATTATCTTTTCCTATTTCCCCGGCGTCGTCTGCTGTTCGGATTAAGTGTTCTCGAATTTTAGCAGGTGTATCAATAGGGGTTTTGCTGGTAGGATCTTTGCGGTGTTTAGATATAAGCAAGGCAAGAACTCCTGTCACAAAAGGAGTCGCCATACTTGTTCCTGAGAGAATGGCATATTTATTGCCGAGATGAGTCGAGTTAATATCCTCACCAGGAGCTGCTATATCCAGTTCTTCTCCATCAGAGGAGAACCAACTTCTTTCCATATATTTATTGATGGCTCCTACACAGATAACTTCTTCATAACGTCCTGGGTAATCAATATCATTGTCATCATAAGTATCACCATCGTTACCAGCGGCACAAACAATGGTAATATTTTTGGCATAAGCTCTTTTGATGGCATCGTGAAGGTAATCACTTCCTTGGTTACTTCCGAGAGACATAGAAATAATATCCATGTTGTTTTCAATGGCCCAGTTGATACCCGCAACAATCATATCATAACTACCTGATCCATTGTCTCCTAAAACCTTTACCCCGTAAATATTGGCTTTGGGAGCAACTCCGACAACTCCAAATTCATTGTTGGCCGCAGCAACAATTCCGGCAACGTGTGTTCCATGCCCTTGTCGATCTTCGTAGTCTGAGTTATCTGTGCTGGTGCAGTTATAACCCCCTTTTATATTACTAACTAAATCAGGATGCTGAATAACTCCTGTATCCAAAATGGCAACATTGACTCCTTCGCCTTGAGTTTCTTTCCAAACGTCGTAAACTCTTAGGGCTTTTACACCCCAATCCATGACCTGCTTTGTTTTTTCTCCAGACCACTTTACTTTAACGGCTTCAACTGTTACTTGCATGCTTCTCCTGCTTTCTATGATTAAGAGCTACATTCATCAACATTTATCCATTTGTTCCATTTGTTAAGAGGACAGAGAGGGGCTTAATCGTAGTAAAGCCCCTCTCTTTGCTTTAGGCTACCCGGTAGCCTTCTGAAAACTTAAAATTTAGTGATGTCGTCGAACGATATCGCGCACTTTTTTCTCTGCTCGGTTAATGAAAGGAACATTTTCCAAACGTATAGTCGGAACCGAAGGACCTGGTTGAAAGGTGAGGGTTCCTGAGAGTAAAAGAAGATATTCAAAAACGTCATCAATACATTTTTCCACTTGCAAGTCAATTACAGGGTATTCTCTAGAGTCACCTAGTAGACTGTGTTTGTGAATGAGACGGGTAGGTTCAATTGTCCAGCGATTCCATAGGAGATTACTGAGTATTCCACTACCAATCATCAAAAATAAAATTGCTCCCACCATGAAATATAATGATTCACTTGCGTGGACATTTCTAAACAGGGTTTGAGCAATTTCTTTGACCGGATCTAAAATAGGCATGATTGTGTTCAAGTAGAGAACTCCAAAACCCATGGCTATGATAGAAAAGGCCATTGCTAAGGCTTTGACACCTGTAAAATCAAAAGAAATAACCATCACATTGATTAAAAAAACAACGATAAATAGGGCACCTGCAGTAGCGCTGTTTTGATCTTTTTGCATGAACTCTAAAATACCACAAATGATACAGGTAATCGTAAGTGGATAGAAAAAAACAACTTTGGGAAAAGGCACTACTGTGTAGCGCATTTTCTTTGGACTACTGTTAGGTGTTTTGGGCGAAGGGCTTTGAGTGTCGGCCATGGGTATCCTTTCACAACTCAATTATGAATGAAATGATAAAAATAACTAGACAAGTGCTAATAGTTTTTGATAAAACTAGTGACTTACGGTTTTTTTCCTGTATTTCTCTGAAAAAATCGAAAACTAGGGCGTGTCCCAAGAACCTTCTTTTTTTTCAGATGAAAGGCAATTGATACAAGGATTTTGTCTGTTCAAATTCTATCAAGTAGAAGACTTAGACGCAACAAAAAATTATCTTGAGCAAGGTAAAGAAATGCAAGACCATCTCACAATCAAGGGAGCCCGAGAGCACAACTTGAAAAATATCGATGTTACTCTTCCTCGACACAGCCTTACAGTAATAACAGGTGTCTCAGGTTCGGGTAAATCCTCCCTCGCATATGACACCCTTTTTAAAGAAGGGCAAAGGCGCTTTGTTGAATCTCTTTCTCCTTATGCTCGGCAATTTTTAGGGCAAATGGAGAAACCTAAAGTCAACTCGATAGAAGGAATCTCTCCGGCGATTTGTATTGACCAAAAACGCCGAGGACAAAGTTCTCGTTCTACCGTTGGAACGATTACAGAAATATACGATCATTTACGTTTAATGTTTGCTCGTTTAGGCATTCCTCATTGTTATGAGTGTGGAGAAAAAATCGTTTCTCAGACTCCCGATCAAATTGCCCGGTTTATTTTATCTCACTATGAAAACCGTAAGGTCTACGTTCTTGCCCCTATGGTTATGGAGCGTAAAGGTGAATACCGTAAAGAGTTGGCTCAGTGGTATGAAGATGGTTTTATTCGGGTTCGTATCGATGGAAAAATTCATCGACTGGATGAAGAAATCAAGCTAGAGAGGTATGAAAAGCATACTCTCGAATTAGTTTTAGACCGCTTAATTGTTAAAAATGAATTGCGGGGGCGTATTTGCGATGATATCGAGCAAGCTACTAGGCAAACAGAAGGATTGGTCGCCTTTTGGGTCGATGAGGAAGAGTATCGTCTATTTTCGGTGCACCGAGCTTGTCCGTCTTGTGGAATTAGTTTACCAGAGATGGAGCCTCGTCTTTTTTCTTTTAACAACAACCAAGGGGCTTGCTCTGGTTGTTTAGGACGAGGGACGCGCGAAGAATTTGATCTTACACTAATAGTTCCCGACCCGAATAAATCTATCTCTGAGGGAGCTTTGGCTTGTGTAAAAGAGAAAGATGGATTTATTATTTTTTCAAACCAAGGGATGGAGGATTTTTCTGCTCTGGCCGAGCTTTATGATCTTTCCTTAGAAACTCCTTGGAAAGATTTACCCTTCTCTTTCCAAGAAGCCATTCTCAATGGCAAAGGTAAAGCGAAAAATATTGCTTTTGCTGGAGTCATTCCTTTGATGGAAAGAATTTATTTTAAATGGCGCTTACATCAATTTCGGCGCTTTTTACGAATATCTCCTTGTCCAGATTGCCAGGGTGCCCGCTTACGTAAAGAGAGTTTGTCGGTTTTTTTCCAAGGAAAAAATATTGCCGAGCTATCTTCTATGACTGTAGAAGATCTCTTTACTTTTTTGCAAAAAGTGAAGCTCTCTTCCGAAGAAAAAATGGTAGGCAAAGAAATTTTTAAAGAGCTCAATGGGCGCTTACGTTTTCTAGACGATGTCGGTTTAGATTATTTAACCTTAGATCGAACCGCGAACACTCTAGCGGGGGGAGAAATGCAGAGAATACGGCTCGCTCGTCAGCTAGGTTCAGGCTTACAGGGAGTGCTCTATATTCTCGATGAACCCTCCATTGGGTTACATGCTTCGGATAACACTCGTCTTCTCAAGGCCCTTCGGAAACTGCGCAATACAGGAAACACTGTTGTCGTGATTGAACACGATGAGGAGACCATTCGTAGTGCGGACCATATTATTGATATTGGTCCAGGAGCAGGCAACGAGGGAGGGCATTTAGTTGCGGCAGGAAAAGTTACTCAAATAAAAAATGCGCCCGATTCTTTGACCGGAAAATATCTGAGTAAAGAAAAAGAAATAGCTTGGCCGGGGGAGCGGAGATTACCAAGCGACCAATGGCTTAAAATTGTCCAAGCAACCGAACATAACCTGAAAAATATTGACGTCGAAGTGCCCCTGGGACTGTTTGTTGTTATTAGCGGAGTTTCTGGGAGTGGAAAATCTACTTTAGCGGAAGATATTTTATGCAAAGCTCTGTCACAGCATTTCCAAGGAAGTTCCCAAATTCCAGGAAAGCACAAAGAAATTTTAGGCTTAGAGCACATCGACAAAGTTATTCGGGTAGACCAATCTCCTATTGGAAGAACCCCTCGCAGTAACCCGGTCACTTATACCAAAGTCTTTGATGAAATCCGCAGTCTTTTCACTCTCCTTCCTGAGTCTAAAATGAGAGGTTATCTTCCTGGTCGTTTTTCCTTTAATGTGCAGGGAGGCCGCTGTGAAGAATGCAAGGGAGCCGGAGTTAAAGAAATTGAGATGCAGTTTTTATCTAACGTCTTAATCACTTGTGAAGTTTGCGATGGCAAACGCTTTAATCGCGAAACCTTAGAGGTTGTCTATAAACATAAAAATATCTCCGATATTTTAACTATGACCATCGCAGAAGCTTGTGATTTTTTTACTCATATTCCCAAAATTCACCATACATTGAGTACTCTTTGTGAGGTAGGCTTGGGCTATCTACAAATGGGACAACCTTCTCCGACCTTATCGGGAGGAGAGGCCCAACGAATTAAGTTGGTAAGAGAGCTGAGAAGACCAGACACAGGAAAAACCTTTTATCTTCTAGATGAACCGACGACAGGACTTCATTTTCGCGATATCGAAAACCTCCTTGCTGCTCTTGATCGCTTAGTCAAAAAAGGGAACACGGTTTTAGTTATAGAGCATAATCTCGATATCATTAAATGTGCTGATTATATTATCGATATGGGACCGCTGGGAGGAAAAGGGGGGGGAGAAGTTGTCGCCAGTGGATCGCCGGAAGAGATTATGGCCTCCAAAGTTTCCGCTACGGGTAAATCCTTGCGAGAGTATCAAGATGGAGATCACAGGCTCGTTCGCTCGGGTCGTAAAAAAATAAATGTGGGGAGTGATATTCATATCCATGGAGGCATGAAAAATAATCTCAAAAATGTTTCTGTGGTGATTCCTAAGGAAAAAATGACAGTCATCACAGGTGTTTCGGGAAGCGGAAAGACCTCTTTGGCCTTTGACACTCTTTTTGCTGAAGGCCAACGTTCTTTTCTCGAATCTCTCTCTACTTACGCTCGTCGATTTTTAGGACGATTAGATCATGGCGATGTTGATTATATTGAAGGGTTGGCTCCTGCTATTGCCATTGATCAGAAAAATGCTTCCCGTAATCCCCGCTCGACTGTTGCTACTATGACAGAAATCTATGACTACTTTAGAATTCTTTATTCGCGAGCGGGCATTCCTCATTGCCCTGAGTGTTCCCAGGAATTGACTCCTCACACCGCAAGTTCGGCTGCAGATAATGTAATTAAGCGTTTCTCGGGTAAAATGGGCTATATCCTAGCACCTCTTTATATGCCCAGCACCCTCAAAACCTACGCTTTACACAAGTCTTCTCAGTTGAAAGAACAAATACCTTATTATGAAGAGCAGGGCTTTACTCGAATTTTGATGGAAGGAAAAGTTTACCGCTTTGATGAAGAAATTCCTTCCAAGAGAGCCCCTATCCACTTGATTATCGACCGAGTCAAAATTACAAGCAAAGCGCGAGCTCGTATAGCAGAGTCTTTTGAGGTCGCTTTTGAAGTGGGGCACCAAGTGGCTCTTTGCCATGTGGATAGCGAATTACCTGAGTGCTATAGTACTTTACCTGCTTGTGTTCCTTGCGATTACTTCCAGGACCAAGAACTCCATCCTCGGATGTTTTCTTTTAACCACTATTTGGGATCTTGCCCCACTTGTGATGGTTTAGGTTACTTGAGTAGTGACGTGGAAGACATTTGCTTCGATTGCCAAGGGCAAAGACTGAAGCCTGAATTTCTTGCGGTGAGGATGGGCGACACTTCTATTTCTCAGCTTTGTCTGATGAAAGTACACGAAGCTCAGAGTTTTCTAAGCCAACTAAAGCTGAACAAAAATCAGAGCTTAATTGCCCGCGATGTCCTCCGAGAAATCCGCAATAGACTGAAGTTCTTAGAAGATGTCGGTTTGTCGTACCTTACTCTGGAAAGGAGAGGAAACACCCTTTCGGGAGGAGAGGCCCAGCGCATCCGCCTAGCTTCTCAAATTGGAAATCAGCTCGTCGGAGTTCTTTATGTTCTCGATGAACCGACTATTGGTTTGCACCAACGGGACACCGATAAACTTCTCCATACTCTGAGAAAACTCGTGGCGATGGGGAACACCATCGTTATGGTCGAGCATGACCCCCAGTGTATCCGGCAAGCAGACCATGTCATTGACATGGGGCCAGGGGCGGGACACTTAGGAGGAGAGGTCGTCGCGGAAGGCTCTCCTCACCAAATCTCTCAGCAAAAAGACTCTCTAACAGGAGCTTATCTCTCGGGAAAGCTAGTTATTCCAGTGATGAGAAAACGAATGATTTCCTCCAAATCTCTCCAGGTCAAAAATGCCTCTTTGCACAATCTGAAAAACATCGATATCTCTTTTCCCCTCGGATGCTTCAATGTAGTAACAGGGGTATCGGGAAGTGGAAAATCGAGCCTGGTTATTGACATCCTCCAAAACACCCTAGAAAATCGCTGGAAGGGAACAAGCTCTGTTCGCGCTCGCAGTAACGATGGATTCGATAGCATAACAGGGCTATCTTCTCTAGAGCGTTTAGTGGTAATCGATCAAACCCCCATCGGCCGTAGCCCAAACTCAAACCCGGCGACCTATACCGGAATCTTTGATGATATCCGCAAATTTTACGCTAGGCTCCCCGGATCAAAGACCCGAGGATTTAAGCCCGGTCGATTCTCCTTCAATCGAGCAGGAGGACGTTGTGAGGCTTGCGAAGGAAAAGGAGTGATCAAAGTCAACATGCACTTTCTCTCCGATGTCTGGATCACCTGCCAAGCCTGTAAGGGGCAACGCTACCTCGAAGAAACCCTAGCCGTTCTCTACCAAGGAAAAAACATCGCCCAAGTCTTAGAAATGGATATCCAGCAAGCCTTAGAATTTTTCTCTTCCCATAAAAAAATCTCTCATAAACTGGAAATGCTTGTCGATGTGGGCCTCGGGTACATGAAACTTGGCCAGCCGGGCACAACCCTCTCCGGAGGAGAAGCCCAACGCATAAAACTAACAACCGAGCTGGCAACAGCCAGTCGCAGCAATACTCTCTATCTCCTAGATGAACCAACGACAGGTCTTCACTACGCCGACATAGAGAAACTCCTAGAAGTGCTTCATCGCCTTGTTGATGAAGGCAACACAGTGATTGTGATTGAGCACAACATAGAGGTCATTCAATCGGCTGATTGGATGATCGATTTAGGCCCAGAGGGGGGAGATGCCGGAGGGGAAGTTGTTTACGCGGGGCCTCCTGAGAAGTCTGCGAATGATTGTCCGAGTAGCCATACCGGGAAATATTTGCGGGCTTAGTTAGGGATTTGGGTAGGCTTATTTTATTGGCACACTGAATGCGTCTTAAAGTTGAAGAAAGAAAAGAATTTCACGCAAAGACGCCAAAGAGAAAAAGAATCAAGACAAAAGATAAATTCGGAGAATTTAATAAGCAGAAAGATTTTTTACATCTTCCTTTGCTTTTCTTTGCGCCTTTGCGTGAAACTCTTTTCTACTCAAAATCCACCGCGGAGAGAAAAAATACAAAGGCTATAGTTTAACTTAATGCATTCGTACCTGGCGCGACTTTGCTTGTTTTAAGGTGCTGAAAAACCTTGCTTTAAACCGCAATGTATAAGACATAGTCGCTTCGTGAAAAAGAACAGATCAAGGTTTCCTCGCAGTAAGAAGAGCAACTGCTATTAAGCCCAAAAGGTAGGTGCTTGGTTCTGGAATAAGAGGATCTCCTAGGGTGAGAGTTGCTGTGGCATTTGCGTCTACTGCCAAACCATCTAATATTCCATTTTCAAAGACAACCACATTACCAGAGCTAGGATTTAAGGCTCCGTCCATTGTTCCTGTTATAGGCGACTGAGTGAATGAAGCTAAAATATTAGGATCTGTGTAATTGACTGCAGGAGAATTAAAGGAAAATCCTGTATTACTTTCTGTGACATCTGTTAAAAAACGGTTGGCTAAATCTTGTTGCACCAAAAAAACACTGTGGGATGTACTTCTTCCTAGATCTTTAATGCCGAGGAAATTAAAGGAAAATTCAAAACCCGGGCTAGGGCGAAATTGACCAAAAGCACTAGTGCCTTGGCTGTCATCAACAAAAACTCGATAGATGAAGGCAGCATCATTGTGGACTATTCCATCAATTTCCACTGTAGAAGCTGTCCCTTCCATAGTGATAGTAATAGGAATTGCCATCAAGAGCGGAGAAAGAAAAGTTATTAGCAATAGCATTTTATTCATAGTTTTATTCCTAAATTTTGAAAGTGTTATAGTTAAAATTATAGCGAAAAAAGATTTACAAAGCTAACTAATTTTGCTACAGCTTCCAAGTGATTTCTTTCCGTTTTGCTTTTTTTCCGTTTTAGAGTTTTTGTTTAGTCAGAGAGCTTGCTATCGCGTTTTCTCATCCCAAACTCATAATAAAGCCACCCCCTTAATCATAGTAGAAATAACCGCGGGGCCTCCTGAGGAATATACTCTGTCAATGGAGTCAAAAGAAAAACCTGCTTCCAAAATAGATTTTTCCGTATTTCTGGTGAGATGACAGTTACCGCACATGCACTTCCAAAAGGGCTGAAGAAGTTTTTGCCATTTGATTAAGGGAGTCTTCTCTGTCGCCAGAACATGTTCCAGAACAAAGAGCTTCCCTTGGGGTTTGAGAACTCGCTTGATTTCTTCTAGTGTTTTCTCGGGAGAATTGACTGAGCAAAGGACTAAGGTCGAAACCACCGCATCAAAAGACTGGTCGGGAAACTTTAGTGCCTCCGCCGAGAAAGCTTCTACTCTAATTTTTCCCTCAGGTTGATTATTCACATTATTTTGAAGTAGTTTACGCATGTGGGGTTCCGGCTCGGTCAGAGTTAAGCTACCAATTGACTTGGGATAATGAAACAAATTTACTCCTGTGCCACTTCCAATCTCTAGAATATCTCCGCTAATGGGAGATAACAACTCTCTTCGCCAATCTCCCAGACACTGTTCTTCCATTTTTTTTATAGAAGAGTCGTAGTATTTCGCCATAAAAAAACTTCGGATCGACATTTTTTGTACTTCTTTCACTTCTTTACTATTAAAGAATTCTTTCTTTTTGATGTATTCCTGAATAGACTATTATTATAAATTGGACTGAGCCTATCAAGATTAACATTACATCGCAAATTGCGCAAAAAGTTAATGAGAAGAATTTTATGAATTTTATGAATTTTGAAAACCAAGATTGATGTTTACATTTACAAACAACACCAATAAGATATAATATTATTCGATAGTTCTGTGATTGACACCTGGGGACTTGAAAACCTATAGTGTGACATAACTCTTTTAATACAGGACTTTACGGGTGATTCTAGGTTAAGCAGGGAATGGCCTGGTTTTACCAATCCGAGGGAAAATAAACGGGAAAAGAAATTAAACATGAAAGACGAAGATAAAACCAAAGAGCAGTTGATTGAAGAATTACGAGAACTGCGTCAACTATTTGCTTATGATAAACAGAGGATGAAAAATAATCAGGAGTGGCTTGATCATTCACCTGTTTGCACAAAAGTAGTTGATCTTAATTTCAATCTACAATATATGAGTGCTGCAGGGATAAACGCTCTTAAAATAGAAAACGTCAAAGAGTATTATGATAAACCCTTTCCTTTTTCGAATTATTCTGATCTCTCCCGAGATGGTATACTTGAAAACTTAAATAAAGTAAAAGAAACAGGGGAATTTGCCACACAGGAAGTTTGTGTGTTTGCTGAGGATAAAAAGGAATTGTGGTTTCAAACGAATTACATACCCGTTAATAATTTTAAAGGAGAAATAGATTATATCATGGTTGTATCCATCGATATAACTGAACGAAAAGAGATAAAAGCTCTTCAAAAGGCGCTCAAAGAAAAATTAATTCTTACCCAAAATATACAGGCCCAAGAAAAACGGTTTAGTTTGTGGCTAGGGTATTCGCCTGCTTGCACAAAGATAGTTGATCTTGATTTCAATCTACAATATATGAGTGCTGCGGGTGTAAAAGCTCTTAAAATAGAAAATATCACAGAATATTATGGGAAGCCCTATCCTTTCGATTTTTATCCTAACTCTTTTCAGATTATTATGACTGATAGTTTGAAAAAAGTTAAAGAAACAGGTGAAGTTCTTACACAAGAAGCATTTGTCTTTTCTATGGAAGAAAAGGAGTTTTGGTATCACTCGACTCTCGTACCAGTTAATGATGATAAAGGTCGAATAGATTATATCATGATTGTATCTATTGATATCACTGAACGTAAATATGCGGAGGAAGAACTAAAAAAAGCTAAAAAGGATGCTGATATTGCGAACGAAGCCAAATCTCAATTTTTGGCTGCAATGAGCCATGAGATACGTACTCCTATGAATGGAGTACTTGGAACAGTTCAGCTCCTCTTAAGAACAGATCTCAATTTTGATCAACAAAAATATGTTAAGGTTCTTTCAACCAGTGGCAATCAACTACTATGTGTGATCAATGATATTCTGGATTACTCTAAACTAGAAGCCAATAAACTCACCGTAGCAGAAGAGCCCTTTGATCTTAATAACTGCATTCAAGAAGTGATTGAAATGATGAAAAACCATGCGGAAGAAAAGGTAATTAGTTTACGTTGTGTTCTAGACTTTGCTGTTCCTCGACTTGTCTTAGGTGATGTCATCCGGTTAAAACAAATCCTGAATAATTTAGTGAATAATGCCATTAAGTTCACACAGAAAGGGGAAGTTTCCATCATAGTAAAACTGGTATCCTATGACTCTCCTAATGTGAAAGTATTATTTCGAGTAAAAGATACAGGGGTTGGAATTCCACAGAATGAATTGGAATTTTTGTTTGAGGAATTTTTTCAAGTAGATTCCTCCCTCACCCGCCGAGTTGGAGGAACAGGATTAGGATTAGCCATTTGCCAAAAGTTGATCCGTCTGATGAAAGGAGAATTAAGTGTTGAGAGCGAACAAGGAGTTGGCAGCGATTTTTCTTTTATTATTCCATTTATTGAAATTCCTCTAACTAAAGCAGCAACGGATTCGGAAAAATTGTCTGTTTTAAAATCTCATGATGACAATCAAAAAATGAATATTCTTTTAGCCGAAGATAATGAAATCAATCAAATAGTAGCGGAAGATATGCTGGAGACATTAGGTCATTGTGTAGATATTGTTTCAAATGGACTGGAAGTCCTAGCTCAGCTGGAAAAGAAGTCTTATGATTTGATATTGATGGATCTTCATATGCCCGAAATGGACGGGATAAGCGCAACAAAAAAAATTATTCAAAAATACTCTAAAACTGAACGCCCTTTTATTGTTGCATTTACTGCAGATGTTTTATCAGAAAAAAAAGAACAATATTTACAATTGGGAATGGATGATTATCTCACTAAACCAGTAGACTTAATGGAACTTAAAGGGCTTCTCAAGAAATATAAAAGATCCTAGTTTAAAATTTTTGTTCAAGTCACAATCTTTAAAAAAGGAAGTGGAAAAATGGAAAAAGAGCTACTTTTCTACGATCTATATCCTTTAAAAATTTTACTTGCCGAAGATAATGAAATAAATCGAATCGTACTTCAAGAATTTTTTACTATTTTGGGGTATCAAATTGATGTGGCCAGTAATGGCAAGGAAGCTGTGCTCTGTGCTAAGAACAAATGTTATGATATCGTACTTATGGATATTCATATGCCTATTATGGATGGGGTAGAGGCTACTTCTTGTATTCGTCAAAGCATTTCTCCAGAGAAGTGTCCTATTATTGCTGCATTAACAGCAGATGATTTTTGTGGAACTAAGAAATATTTACTAGAAAACAGAATGGATGATTTTTTTAAGAAGCCTTTCGTTTTAGAAGATCTAAAAGATATATTAAAGTGTTGTTATGCAAAAAAAGTTCAGAGAAAGAATTTAATAAGCAACCAAAATTTCTCAAATTCACCGATTGTAGACGCTCAGGTTATTGATAGCATTAATCCAAAAATATTGCAGAGAATTATTGATATATTTTTGGACAGTGCTCCGAAAAGCATAGTAAGAATAGGAGAGTATGCCAAATTAAAAGATACGACTAATATAGTGGAGGAAGCTCATAAGTTAAAAGGGTCTTGTACGGCCTTGGGACTTAAAGTATGTGCACAAATATGCAATGAGATACAGCTTAAGGGAGAAAAAAAAGAATTATCGAACATTAGTTCGATAATTAGTACTCTAGAAGAACACTATTATCATGCATATGAAGGTCTTAAAAATTATCAAAAATAGACTAAGATGAGTTGAATCCTTAGATGATACGAAAGCTCCGTATCTCGCAATATTTTCTCAATACAGTGGGGAATACTTCTGAAGGTCTAATGGGGATATCTTATAGGGAAGCTCTTTTTTGGGAAAAGCTGTAAAATGAAAGCTCAACAAGTCCAACAACTGCAAGAAAAGCAACAGCAATTTTTACAAGAAAGAAACTGGGAAAAATTGTGGGAGGTTCTTAACCAAGTTATTGATTTAGCTCCCACCAGTGAGAATTTTCAAAACCGAGCTAAATTTCTACTTCTTTTTCAGCAATATGAAAAAGCTCTTATCGACTACAAGGAGGCGCTTGCTCTTAGCCCAGGATCTTTGGAAATTGAGGAGCAAATTCAAAAAATACAGCTTAAAGCTCAGCAAACTTCTGTAAAAAAAGATTTTATCGATGAGACAAGAACGGACCTAGCTTTACCTCCTTCCCCCATAGCCAAAGATTCTTTTAAAGAAGAAGCCACCACCAGTGATTTGGCTATGTCTCCCTCAGAAGTAATCACTCCATCTCTTCTTATCAAAAAAGATATAAACCAAGCGGGAAGGCTATTTCTTAAGGGAGGAAAGCGTTCTTTTGAGCACTTTGATCGTTATAAAATCTTGGGTGTCTTAGGGGAAGGAGGAATGGGCAAGGTTTACCACGCCCATGATCCCAAACTAAATAGAGAGGTCGCTCTTAAGATTATCATGGGTGGGGGGCAAGCAAATGAAGACTCTATCACTCGTTTTATGCAGGAAGCTCGGGCTATAGCGCAAATCAACCATCCTCACGTTATTCGGGTTTACGATATTGGACAGGAGGAGGGAACCAATTTTTTTACGATGGAATATATCAAAGGCTCGACTTTGACTCAAATCCAAGAAAAATTGAGCTATGAAGAAAAAGCGCGACTGTTAGTAAAAATTGGGCTTGCCGTCCATGAAGCTCATGAGCATGGGATTATCCACCGAGACTTGAAGCCAGCCAACGTTATGCTCGACGAAGAGGGAGAGCCACGAGTTATGGATTTTGGGTTGGCTAAGGTAGTCGAAGAGGATTCAGGCTTGACGAAAAGCGATGCTATTTTAGGAACTCCTGCTTACATGTCTCCTGAGCAAGCTGCGGGAGAGCTGAAAAAAATTGATCGCTGTAGTGATATCTATTCTTTGGGGGCCATTTTTTATGAGCTACTGACAGGAAATCCTCCCTTTCGCGGAGATAATATGTGGCAAATTATGTGGCAAGTCCAAGAAAAAGAGCCCATTGCTTTGCGTAAAATCAATCCCGATATTCCTGCCGACTTGGAAGTGATTTGCTTAAAATGCTTGGAAAAAGAGCCCAGTAAAAGGTACCAAAGTGCCGATTTATTCGCCCAAGACTTACAAAATTTCATTGAACATAAACCCATTATGGCCAAGCCACCAGGGGTTGTGGGGAAAGCAGTTAAGTGGTGTTACCGACACCCTCTAGCAAGCTCTTTCCTTTTTGTGGCAAGTTTTTTTACTTTTCTGACTTTGTGGTTTCTCTATAGTCGTTGGCAAACTAGTTTAGAGCTTTTGAAGGCAAAAAAAATACAAGCAGATCAAGCGGTTACTTTACAAAAAACGAACAAAGAGTTGCAAAGAACAAATCAAGACTTAGAAAAAGCGAAAAAAGAAAAAGAACAAGCTCTTATTCGATCTCAAGGAGAGTTAGTACAAGCTCATTTACATTCTACTCAGACCCAGATTGATAAGCGTTCTTTTCTCCAGGCAGGGAGGGATGCGAGGAGAGCTTTTCAAATTCTTGAGGGAGAAACTAGTTCAGATATTCCCCAGCAAAATCACTATCTAACCGAAATTTCTTCTTTAGTCCAGTACTCTATCCTTCCTAACTTACCTCGCTTAGAGCAAGAGTGTACTTTGTCCCTTCCGGCTATAACTCTGAAACTTTCCCAAAGAGGCGACCAAGTGCTTGTGAATGCCTATAACAAGTTGCACTCTTGGAATATGAAAAAGAACATCCAGAAGTTAGATTTGTCCAACACGACTTTTTCTCTTCCTTACAATTCTCATTTTTTTGATTTATCACAAAATGGCAATCTCGTTGCTTTGGTTCATTCTAAAAAAATGATGATCTATAGTTTTTCCCAGCGAAAACGTATCCATCTTTTTTCTCTTAACTCCTTTAAAACCATTTACCAAGTGCTTTTTTCTCCCGATCAAAAATGGGTAGCAATGCGCACTTCGTTCCAGCTATTTCTCTTTAACCTATCTGAGAATCGGCAATACAAGCTTCCTTTCCCTCTTCCTGCCAATAGAACAAAACTACATCGAATTGCCTTTAGCCCTGATTCCTCCTTGCTTGTAACCACTACTTTAACAGGAATCGAAATAGTTTCGATGAATAACTTGGAGGAAAAACAGAAAAAATTTCCAAAAATTCCTCACTTAGCAGGAACAATCAAAGTACTCAGATTTAGTCCCGATGGACAATGGCTGGTTTATGGCACAAGTAAAGGGGAAGTTTTTTTCTATCACCTGAGCAAAAAAAGCCAAATAGTTTTTTCTGCTCACCAAGCAGAAATTCGGGACATCCGGTTTAGCCCTAATGGGCGCTTAGTGGCCAGCTCTGATGATGGAGGAAGAGTTTTGCTATGGGATTTCTTTAGCCGCAAACAGTTTCTTAGTTTATCTTTACCCCAAGCCGTTATGGCAGTGGCATTTGATGATTCGGGGCATCTCTTTACTTTGGAAAGAGCTCTCGATCAGCTTTCCTATAAAAAATGGCAAATCGAGCCTTTGCATCTCCAGAATTTATCTATCACAGATAAAACTTTCTTAGCTTTAGTCAATAAACTCGACCAATCTTTTAGTGCGAAGGCCGCTTTAAGAAAACCGATAGTTATAAGTAAAAGCAAACGTTTTCTTGCTATTCCCTACGCCATGATGATTTCGCTATGGGATACGACAACGGGCTTCCATCACATTATTGAACCTACTTCTTTTTTAAGTAGTAGAGAGATCTATGCTCTGGCTTTTAGTCCCGACGACAAGTGGTTGGCTTCTGTCGATCGACACAATGAAATATTAATCCGCAACACCAGCAAGATCCCGGAGGTTTACGCCCGCATCAAATTACCTAAATCTATTGCTCGGCAGGCTGTTGGCTATACCCCAGACAGTCGTTTTTTAATTTTTGACGGCGGAGAAAACGGGTTAGCTTTTTACGATATTTCTCAGAAGAGAGAAATCCTGAAAAGAGAAGGAAATAACTGGATACGATCTATTGAAGTAAGTCCAGACGGAGATTGGTTGGCATTTTCTCGGTCAGAAGAGCTCCATATTTTGCCCACGTCGGCCACTCAAAAATCTGCTGAAAACTCTACACCCATTAGAGGCATAAGTAGATTTATCGGAAAAGATCCCCGACAAGGAGATATTCACGTTATTGCTTGGCACCCTTCCCAGAAACTTTTAGCTACTGTCAGTTATGAAGTGGATAGCCATAACGCTCTTGTTTCTTTCTGGCAAAAAAAATTAACAGAAGAAGATCAATGGGATATGGTGGATACTATTGCTTTTCGAGAAGAAATTCATCATCTTAATTTTTCTCCCGAAGGCAACCATCTTGCCATTTTTCTACGAAGTCAAATCATTATATACAACCTAGCAACTAAGCAACAAGTGTCTAGCTTCATCGGCTATTTTAAGGGAGGAGTTGCTCGTTTAAGTGATGATTGGCAACATTTAGCGCTGCCTATGGGAACTATGGGAGTGCAAATGTGGAAATTTCCTCAAGAATCGGGCTTCTTGGAGTGGAAGAAAGGAAAATAAACTGCGAATGAAAAAAAATATGGATTTTGTGGACTCTCGAGAGTACCGCTTGTTTTCGAGTCTAGATAAAGATGGGAAGGGATGCATTCATCCAGTGGATCTGAAAAATATCTTAAGTAGGCAAGGTCTCAAGGAGGATGATTTTCGATTAGAGGAGTGTTTTCGAATGCTCCAGAAGTACAAAGAGAAAGATTTGGTTTCTTATGAAGAGTTTGGTGAAATTATTCAGAGAAATATTCTTTTAGTGGAGCGAGCCCTCCAAGGAAACTTGGTTATTCCGAACTTTGAAGATTTTTGCAGAGATATTTTAGATATTTTTGTCGAAACGAAAAAAAATGAAGGGGGTGAGGTCACTTCCTATATCCCAGAACTGGCTAAAGTGAATCCTGATCAGTTTGGGGTATCGGTCTGTACCATTGATGGGCAAAGGTACAACCAAGGGGATTCTCGTACTAACTTTTCCATTCAGTCAATTTGCAAAACAATTAACTATTGCCTGGCTTTAGAAGAGCACGGTGAGGATTATGTGCATAAACATGTGGGAAGAGAGCCGAGTGGACGGAGATTTAATGAAATCAGCTTTAATGAAGAAAAACTACCTCATAATCCCATGATCAATGCGGGAGCGGTTCTGATTGCTTCTTTGATACGCAGGAATCTTTCTTTGGAGGAAAGATCTGAGTATATTAAGAAATTTTGGTCGCAGTTGACCGGAGGCAAAAGAGTTTCCCACAACCACAGCGTTTGCCTTTCCGAAAGTGCGACAGGCTATCGCAATAGAGCCTTGGCCTGGCTTATGTTAGAAAACAAAGCCTTTCCTCAAGGAATTAATATTGAAGAAGTGCTAGAGCTTTACTTTCAGTGTTGCTCTATCGAAATCAATGCCGAAATGATGTCTATTGTTGCCGCGACCATGGCAAATGGTGGGGTTTGTCCTGCCAGTGGAAAACGTTTGCTGAAAACAAAAACGGTTCAGAACTGCTTGTCTCTGATGTTCTCTTGTGGGATGTATGATTTTTCAGGAGAACATGCTTTCAGTATTGGTTTGCCCACAAAAAGTGGGGTCGGAGGAGCTCTTCTTATTGTTATTCCTAATTTAATGGGAATTTGCACTTGGTCTCCTCGTTTAGATCGACTAGGGAACAGCGTAAGAGGAATAGAGTTCTGCAAGCGTTTGGTTAAGAAATTTAACGTTCACCACTACGATAACTTGACAGTTTCTTCTGAAAAAAAGAACCCTCGCTTAAATCGAATCCAAGCAGAGTCTCGGCAAGTCGATCAATTAATTTGGGCGGCAAGTAAAGGAGATCTCGGAGCCATTCAACGACTTCAAGTCCGAGAGACAGATTTAAATGGCTCGGACTACGATAATCGAACGGCACTCCATCTTTCTGCAGCGGAAGGCCAATACTATGTGGTGGCATATCTTATCAAAGAAGGAGTCCATCTTAATGCCCAAGACCGTTGGGGGAATACTCCTTTAGACGATGCTCTTCGCTATAAGCACACAAAAATAGCCGATCTTTTGAAGGAAAAAAAAGCTCTCCACCAAGGAATGGAAATCGAGCGAGAGCAAAAAAAATTTGGATCAGGTATTTTCACAAAACATATTGTCGAAGTGATTTGGGCGAGTAGCAAAGGGGATTTGGAGTCGCTTCAACATATGGTCGCCAAAGGAATCCGCCTAGACGGAGCTGATTATGACTTGCGCACTCCCCTTCATTTGGCCAGTTGTGAAGGACAAGTTGAGGTAGTTCAGTTTTTGATAAGCCACAAGGTGGACATTTCCCCTAAGGATCGTTGGGGAAATACTCCTCTTGACGATGCCGTAAGGCATAACCAAAAAGAGGTTTTAGCTATTTTGGAATCGTTTTAAGCGACAAACTCCTGGATAAAATTAAGGTTTGGAGGGATTTTGGCTTATCTGCTGTTGAAATAAAAAATTTCTTTGGTTTATGGTCGCGCAGCGACTAAGGCACGTAGCCAGGGGTTAAAACCCCTGGCTACGTTCTCCCACTGCTCTGCAGTGAATACCTTCTATATTCTTACTTCAACAGTAGTCGAGCCAAAGCCCATATAATTCTTCTTATTTCTCTTTATCTGCACTTTGCCATTGATGTTCGGGGCGACTTAAAATAGCATTGAGGACTTTTTCGGCCTCGTCTGCTTGTTTTTCCTTTCCTTTATGACGAGCTTCTTCAATAATTTCTCGCACTTCGGGAACGAGTTCCATATAGAAGCGCTCTGCCACTTCATACATCCCATGCCAATGAGTGTAATCAGGAGCCATCATAGCAGCACCATGGCGAGCTCTACGTCCTTCATGATGCCAAAGGTAGAACCAAGTCCACTCCACTTTATCATCAAATTGTTGCTTGCTGATAAGTTTTTGTTCCCATAGGCTATTCATGATTTTTTTACCTGGTTTAGCAAATTTCTCATTAAAAAGAATAACCAAGTCGTCGTACTGCTTGTAAAAGGAGTTTACGTAGTTGGGAGTATGGCAATGAAGACAAACATCTTTCATCCGATTTCGCTTGTTTTGAGCAGAGTCCTTTACTAGAGCTAAACGTTTTACAGGATCGGTTTCTGTAACAATTTTTCCATTTGCGTCTGTGTCTAGAGGCAAGCTCACAGGAGGACGATTTGTCCAAGAAATTCGCCGTCCGGGATCATGAGTGATCTTTCCTCCGTTACGTGTGTTTCCTGACATATGGCAAGTAGCACAGGTCGGAGCATGGGAGTAGTCTTTTCCTAAAATCCAACTTTCTCCATCGAGATTCATCTTGTCTCGAAGATCTCGGTAAGCTACTCCGTGTTTAGACTCTTCGTAGATTTCTTTTTGGGGATGATCTGGCCCCAGGTGACATTTACCACAGTTTTCTGGCTGACGAGCACGGCGCGGAGAGAAATCATGGCGGCTATGACAAGCAGAGCACGATCCTTTTGATCCGTCCAAGTTGATTCTTCCAATACCTGTATTTGGCCAAGTGTTATGATCAAATAAAGGGTTTCCGTTTTCGTCCTTTTTTACTCTTGCTATGGCTTCTAGATTGGTGGGTTTTCCATCAGCATCGGGCTTCAGATCGTCGACTGTAATCATCTTTCCGTCTGTAGCTAAAAGAGCCACTTTGCTTCCATGGCATTGTTTACACCCCGAAGAAACGCTCGCCATTCCATTGACTTTTTTATTAGAATCAAACCCTGGAGTGGGAGAGTGGGGATCAAAGGGAATCCTAGATCCTTCGACTGTTTCTGCTAAAAAGTTATCTAGTGAAGCTAGAATATTAGCAGCAGCAGCATGGTGACTGGCTTCAAACTCGTGAGTAACTTCAGCGTGACATCTTCCGCAATCTCGGGGAGTAACAATAGTGGCAATGTGAACTCCATAGTGAGAAAAACCATCGATATCTCCCTCCTCCGCCTGGTGGCACTCTACGCAAGCCACCCCTTTTTTAGCGTGAGTGCTTCCCTTCCAGTGGGCAACAATGGCAGGAGAAGATTCTGCGTGGCACTCAACACAGTCTAAAGAAGCTGCCGGGATAGAAATATGAGTGTCACTCAAGCCCGCTTCTTCTTTTTTTCGAATGACTTCCATCCATTGAACAAAAACAAGAGAAAGGAGAAATATTCCTCCTAGTCCTGCAATAATCATCTTTTTTGTTTCGTTTGTCATGATATTCCTATTAATGTATGCATTATCTAAGTGGGTTACCCACGTAAAAGTAGATTTTCATTTCCTAATGTTTTACAGCGGCTTCCCAAATTGTGAATCCGACAATTGCTAAAACTCCCAGTATTCCGATCCAAACATGAGTGTCTTCCGACTTTGTTTTCTTGACTAGCCATTTGTCTATAAAAGGCCAAGCGAACATGACAAAGACAATGAAGCCACTACTTAGAACGGCGACAGTTCCGGAGAAGAGTTTCAGCCAACGGAAGAAAACATAAAAAAACCATTCTGGCTTAATCACTTCAGGGGTAACCAATGGGTTAGCTTTTGGACCCATCGTTGCTGGAAAAACAGTTGCTAAAGCGCTTAAAATAACCATCAAAACTAAACCCATGATAATTTCTGTGAGAAGATGGTCAGGGAAAAAATTGAATTCCTTTGCTTCGCCTTCTTTTTCGTCGGCAAAGTGAATTTTAGTCACTCCTTGCATTCGAATGAAGGCAATATGAACCATAATGAGTAAGATCATCGTCACAGGAATGATGGCTGCGTGTAAAATATAAAAGCGCGGGAGGGTTTTGTCGTTATAAACGTCTCCTGCTAAGAGCATTTTTTTGAAAAAAGTTCCTACAATAGGAACAGTCTCTGCGATATTTGCTCCGACGGTTGCCCCCCAATAGCTGAGTTGTTCATAGACTAAGCTATAGCCGGTGAAGCCGGCTCCTAGCGTACATGCCAGTAAGCACATCCCTATCATCCAGTTGAGTTCTCTGGGTTTGCGGTAAGATGCCGTGAAATAAACTCGCATTTGGTGGAGGATGACCGCTGCTATCATTAAAGTAGCAGCCCACTTATGAAGACTACGTAAGTACCAACCAAAAGAGACCTCTTCTGTTATATACCGAATGGACTCATGGGCTGTACGAGTAGACGACTCGTAGTAAATTGCCAATAAAATTCCCGTTACTATCTGAACTAAGAAAAGATAAGCGGGAGTTCCTCCTAAACAAAACCACCATTTTTTGAGATGGTTAGGGACGGGTTCGTTGGTTAACTCACGAATACTTTCCCCAGAAATAGGAATCCGTTCTTGAAACCATTTCATAAGTGGCATTAAACTCTCCTTGCATCATCAAAGGAAACTGAAGAAGGTTTCTTGTTCGTTTTTATCCACGAAAGAGAAGCGGCTACCTCAATAAAAAGCATTCCTTTTTCTATTTTTAAAGGGTATTGAGGGAGAGACATTTGTGAGTCTTTAGGCGGCCCTCCGGTTCCCTTTCCAAATTGATCAAAAGTCCCGTTGTGGCAAGGACAAAAAAAACGACTGTTTTGTGACTCCCAATGGACTTGGCAGCCCAAGTGAGGGCAGGTACTTGATAGAGCAATAAAATCATCCACTAGTCCCTTGTCTCTGTGCCGGGTAATGGCAACTTTCTCTCCCTTGGGTGTTTGGTAAGAGAGAGATGAGCCCACGGGGATGCTCCGAGCCACAGCAACAAAGGCCCATTGTTTAGGGGTTGGTTTAGCCGGATAAAGAAAGCGCCCTGCCATTGTGGCCAATGTGCCGTAACTGGCGGCTAGTCCCAGTCCCATTAAAGCGGTACTTAGAAAGTTCCGACGTTGATTTCTTTTATCTTGGTTTTCAGAAGAAACCTTTTCATCCATAATTTGCTACATCCTAAATGTTGTGAGACATAAAATAAGGCATGCTTTTATCCTATTTTAGGCTATAAAAGTAAATCGCATGCTTTTATCTTTTATTGTAGGAAAATCTTTTGAGGATTGCAATAGTTTTTCGAGCTTTGATCACAGAAAAAATATGTTTTTTTGATTAGGATGTGCTAGTCGTATAAAATATTTATCTTTTTCGTCCAAAAGCACTGGCAAATATAGCTAAAAGCATCAAAATGCAGCTACTTGGCTCAGGAACTACTCGATCAACAGCAAGGTGATCAAAAAAAACTCCGTCTCCTGAGGGCGTACCAACAAATCGAACCTCTGTGATAGGAGCATCTCCAAGGGATACATTGATAAGAAGATAAGCGTCTCGGCCGTCATCAAAAGTAATATTATAACCAGGAAGGTCTCGAACTATTCCTAAATCATCAGTACCATTGACAACTAGTCTGATATCTTGATTGATATCTCCCACCCCTATCGAAAAAGAATTTGCCCCCGGTGAGTAGCGAAAAACAGCATCAAAGTCACCAGGAACTGCTCCGAAATCACCTTCTCCTTCACCACCAACAGAAGCGACCAATGATCGGGTTCCGTCCCAAATCGCGGCAACTTTGTTTGTGTTTGCAAAAGTAGAAGGAGGTGCTGGGTCGACTTGAGTTCCTGCAACAGCTAAACTCATAGAAAGACCATTGATTAAGTTATTATCCTCAAAGTCTTCAATAATGAAATCATTGATTCCGACAGTGTTATCTAAGTTGGCTGTTTGCCCTGGAGTAGGAGCAGAGCCAGGAGAAAAAAAGTTAGCCGCATCAAAAGCTGTAATTGTGTAAGCCTGAACACTAATGCAAGAAAAAGAAATTGTAAATGCTATAGCGATATACAAGTGAAACTTCATAGTAGCTTCCTTAAGTAAAATGTTAGAAAGGTTTGTAAAGAGACGGTTAAATTTTACTAGTATTCTCTACTAAAAGCTAATAAATTCTTGTTTAGTTAGCCATTAGCGGTTCTTCTGGTTTGTGGCAAATTTTTCTTGGAAAATTAAGAGTTACTACTGTTCATGAAAGGGATTTTGTGATAAGCTAGAAGCTTATAAACAAAGGATCTTAGAGAAAAAGTTTTCCCTTTCTTGGAGATGTTGAGTTTTTATGGAAGATCGAAACTATTGGCTAATGTATTTTGCTCAGCGTCTGAACTACATTTCTGCAGAGAATTCTGCCTTTTTAAAAGCCCTTTCCCTTCCTTTTGATCAATACGCTTGTGATCAAAAGATACTTACCCCCGAGCAAATCAACAATCTACGCTTTCTTTATGCCAAATATCTAATTTTATTGGGAATACAAAACCTTGGCTACCTATCTCCTCAGGAATGTCAAAATATCTTAAGAGAAAACGTTGCTGATTTGCGGGAAGGCCGAGGTGTTGTTGCTTGGAACCATTGGTCTCCTGAGATTACTCCCACTTTTTTAAACAGTAGCATTGAACACTATTATCAACAAAATGTTTTTACCAAAGAAGACTATGAAGTGGTACGACTTTTGTTTCCCTCTCAATCTAATGTTTTAGAAAATTATTCCGGGAATGCTGCTAGTGGAGCGATGGAGACTCAATTTTTAGAGACTAGCGATCAACTAAATGATATGACCGAACAAAAAAAAGAAAAGGAAGAAAATTTTAACTTTGGTCATTACGAAGTTTTAGAAGAAATAGGCCAAGGAGGAATGGGGAAAGTCTACAAGGCTTATGATCCTAAGCTTAACCGAACCGTCGCTATAAAAGTAATTTTGACTAGTGCCGAAGTTAGCGAAAAACAAATTAAACGCTTTATGATCGAAGCTCGCTCTATGGCTCAGTTAGAGCACCCTAATATCATTAAAGTCTATGAAATTGGAGAAGAGCCTCAGAACTACTTCATCATGGAATATATTGAGGGAGACATTCTCTCTAGTCGGGCAAGATCAGGGAAAGTTTCTCCTAAAGAAGCGGCTCAAATTATCCTAAAAGCGGCTTTGGCTTTAGAAGAGGTTCATAAAAATGGAATACTCCATCGCGACATAAAGCCTTCCAACATTATGATAGACCAAAGGGGAGAGCCCCGTTTAATGGACTTTGGCTTAGCGAAAGTAGAGAATTCTGACCTTAGTCGAACAGGAGAAGTAATGGGAACTCCCGCTTATATGTCTCCTGAGCAAGCCGAAGGGAAAAAGGTAGATGCCCGGAGCGACGTTTACTCTTTGGGAGCAACATTGTATGAAGTTTTAACAAAAACCTCTCCTTTTCAAGGAGACAATGTTTTTAATATTATCCATCAAGTTGTCACTCGTGACCCTATCGCACCATGCGATTTGAACCCAGACATTCCCCCTGAGCTAGAAGCTATTTGCTTAAAATCCCTAGAGAAATCACCTGGGAAAAGGTACCTTAAAGCAAAGTTTTTTGCTCGCGACTTGGATAATTTTTTGCAGGAACGTCCCATTTTGGCAAAACCGCCTACTCGATGGACTTACTTTCAAAAGTTGATCTCCCGTAATAAAACTCTAGCTGTGATCAGTTTATTTTTCTTTCTTATTCTAAACATTAGTGTCACTGGAACAATTTATTTGCAGTACACCGCAAACCAGAAACTAGGTAGGGTAAATTTAGAGTTCAAGCAGAAAAATGACGATTTTGTGCGAGTGAATGAAGAGCTAAATCAGGCGAACGAAGACTTTATCAAAATCAACCAACAGTTAAAAGAAGAGAAAGAAAACGCTATTGGAGCAAAAAATATTGCCGACCAAAGCGTCTACCAAGCGAACATTACTCTTGCCCAAAAATTTTCCGAAGAAGAAGCTAGCGCAGAAGTGGATCATTTATTAGAGCGTTGTTTACCGCAACATCGAGGATGGGAATGGCATTGGCTTAGATCTGTTTCTCACGATGAGTTTTTGACCTTGAAAGGACACTCTCACAAAGTTTCCCATAGTGCTTTTAGTCCCGATGCTAAGTATCTTATTAGCGTAGGAGGTAATTGGGATACAACAAAAGCTGTTCTTTGGGATTTATCTACAAAACCTAGGATTGAAAAGATTTTCACTTCTGTTATCGAAGAAGAAGTTCTTTTGAGCACTTGTTCTTTTAGTCCTGATGGAGAAACTTTAGCTTTCGGAGGAAGAAGACATTTTTCTTTGTGGAGCTTACCCGAGCAAAAGTACATTGTCCGAGCAACCCATCGTCATTTTTTAGAAGGACTCGCCTTTCATCCCAAGGAAGATAAAATTGCTACGAGTTTTCGCAATGTCATTGCGCCTAGAAATAGAAAAGCAGGCTTAGAGGAGCAAGCCGAAGACGAGTTTCTTATTTTTCGTAATACAAAAACAGGAGAAAAAGAGGAAAGTGTTCGGCGGTTTCTAAGTATGCATCACTGTGCTTACAATTCTAATGGAAAACTATTGGCTACCTCCGTAAACGAAAAACTCTTTTTATGGCAAACAGGATTACTGAGTGTTTGGAAGGTTTTGTCTGGCCATAAAGCAAAAATTACTAGCTGTGCTTTTCGCCCAGGGGATGACAAAACCATTGCCACAACGAGCCATGATAAAACCATTATTTTGTGGAATTCCGTAAACGGTAAAGTTCGTGAGATTCTTCGAGGCCACAGTAGGGAAGTAACAGACTGTGTTTTTACTCCCGATGGCAATAAACTTATTTCTGTGGGAAACGATAACCGAATCATTCTTTGGAATGTAGAAACGGGCAAAATAGAAAGGAAGTTTTTTGGAAGCACCGGAAGAATCAATCAGGATGAAAACGATAATGCCATTGAATGCGTGACCCTTAGTCCTGACGGGCGTACTATTGTGACAGGGCATCACGATAGTGATAAAAATAACCTGGCTTCCCTTAAGTTTTGGCAAGTAGACAGAAAAGAAAATCCTTACGTTTTATCGAAGGGGACTAGTCCTGTCACTCAGCTGAAGTTTAGCCCGGATGGAAAAAAACTAGCTATTATGCGTTATATCACAAACTCTGTTGAACTATGGGATCTTGTCAATAATAAGGCCCTAAATCCCATCAGAAATGGCCTTATTCCGACAAATCGAGATTGCGCTTTTAGTCCCGATGGGAAGTATTTGTTCATTGTCTCCACAGAAAAAAATGCTAGCTTGTATGAAGTCGCTACCCAAAAACTCGTAGCAGAGTTTTTTTCTCCCTTGGATCGAACTATTCTACGTTGCGATTATAGTCCGGATGGGAAAAAAGTTGCTGCTATACTAGACACCGATCCAGATACAAAAGATAGTTTATTGATTTGGGAGATTCCTGAAAATTTAACACCAGAAAATGTCCAGCAGGTTCTCTCTCCTTCTGTTCAAATTTATCAAAATGAGGGAGAAAAATGCGTTTTTAGCTCGGACAGTACTCAAGTAGCTGTTACCGCAAGTGGCCGAGTGGCCCTTTGTGACATTGCCAATAAAACTTCTCAGAATATTTTGCTTTACCAGCCAATACCCGGCGCGCTCCGAGGACGCAATGAGAGCGTATTTCGCGGTTGTAGTTTTAGTCCAGATAATAAATTTATCGCTATTTCTGGAGCAAATGGCTTGATTTATTTGTTCGATCGAGAAAAAGCTAAAGTTAGCAAGTTGTTCTTTCGTCATGCGGACTCTGCTCCCGAATGTTTTTTTACTCCCGATAGCAAAAGAATTATATCTTGTGGGATGGACAGAACAATTAAAATATGGGATGTCCAAGCGCAAGCCGAAGATATAATAACTATTGCTTCCGAGGAAATTGGCTTGGTAAAAAGCGCTCTCCTTACTTTGCAAAAACATGACTACGGTGTGCGCTCACTAGCTCTTAGTGCAGATGGAAAGATCTTAGCTTCTGGAGGAGAGGATGGAACTGTCAAGATTTGGCGAATAGACTATCAAGATAGGAAAATAATTTATGCAGAGCAATAAGCCTAAAGAGTTGGCTAAACGAATTGTTTATGAAGGACAAAAGTTACAGCTAATCGAAATAGATATGGAGTTTCCTAGCGGTCATCAAGAAATCTGGGAGTATGTTGAACTAAAGGGATTTGGAGGAGCCAAAGTTTTAGCTCTTACCGATGATGATTATTTACTCCTTGTCCGAGAGTACCGGGGGGCTGCTGGGCAATATGTTCTTCGTGTTCCCACCGGGTCAATAGAGGAGAATGAAACTTCGGAGGAAGCAGCCAAACGCGAGCTACTGGAGGAGGTGGGATACTTTCCTCACAAACTAGAGCTTATTGAAGTGATGAAATCCAAGAGTACTTTCTTTAAAGCTAAGGCTTACCTTTTTTTGGCGACTAATTTGGAAGAAAAACATGTCCGGCGTGATCCTGGTGAAGATACGATGGAAACTGTAAAAATCCCTCTTGAAAAAGCTTACCAGATGATCGAGGACTTAGAAATAGAAGAACCCCAAACTATTTATGCTATTTTACGCTTGCGAAAATACTTAAGGGAAAAAAAATTATGATAGCATTTTTCAAAAAACTACTTGGTTTTAAATATCGATTGGCTATTTTAGTTCCTTATCGAGATAGAGAGGCTCACCTAGCCGAATTTATTCCATATATGAAGGAATTTCTTCCGAAGCGCCATCCGAATTTGATTTTTCAAATTTACATTATCGAGCAGACTCCAGAGAAGCTTTTTAATCGTGGGAAGTTGATGAATATAGGGTATACCATCGCTAAAGAAAACTGTGACTATATCTGTTTTCATGATGTCGATATGTTACCAGAGGATAGTTCTTGTAATTATTCGTATTCTTCCCATCCGACCCAATTAGCAACTTACTTAGATCGATGGGGCTATAGAGAAGTTCTCGGTAGCTGGGTGGTTCAAAAAAGTTATTGGGGGGGAGTTACCATAATACCTAATGATTGCTATCAAATTGCCAATGGCTTTTCGAATGATTATTGGGGGTGGGGACCAGAAGATAAGGATCTTCATGACAGATGCATTAAGCAAGGCCTCACTTTTAAAAGACGCCTTGGGCGCTACCGTTGCTTAGATCATAAGCGAACTGATAAAGCTAGTCCAAGTGTTCGGAAAAATGCTGATCTGTTACAAACGCGGCTTCATGGCGATATTTGTAAAGAAGGGCTAAGTAATTTGGAATATACGGTTTTGGAAGAAAAAACTTTAGAGCCGGATGTATTTTTTATTACCGTAGATCTTTAGGGCTTTTTTTATATTTCTATAAAAAAGCCACCTTATATAAGGTGGCTTTTTTATGTTTTTTTGTTTAGCAGTGTCTTGGATTATTTCTTTTTTTTCCAGCGAATTTTAATCAATTTACCGGAAATAAAGCCAAAAACAAAGACACAGAGAAGCAGAACAACACGAGGCAATTCAAAGGTCATAAAGAGCAACTCTGTTTTTACTTCTTCCATATTCTGAAAAGCAACAATGGTCGCTAAAGCAATCAAAACAAAAGAGATAATTTGTTTAACTTTTTGCATAAAAAACTCCCAAGAATTTTTTAAAAAAATTAGAATCTGCATTTTAAAATACGTTTTAGTTCAAAGAAATGTTTAGGGTTTCTTTTACAAAGTATTCTGGATGAAGTTTTTCTTTAGTGGCATGCTCTAAAGTTGAGTTCCAATCATAACGAGCTCCTAAAGCAAAATACTCATCGATTAAATAGGAGCCCAGCGCAGGATTGTTGTATAGTTGCCCATTACCTACATTTTCTTGAATATAGTGTTTTAGTTGCGCAGAAACAAGTTCGCCATAAATATAATTTTGATAATATACAGGGCAAAGAGCTAAATGAATCTTCGCGGCCCAATCTGGTGCCTCTCTGTTTTCTGGACGATTGACAAATTGATATTTTTCGACCATATCCCACCACAGCTTATTTAAATCTTGGTCAGGGTTCTTATACATTTCTCTTTCAAAATGAACCATGACTAAACCCCAGCGAATAAAAACAAACTGTCCTTCTCGCTCAAGATTAATGATTTGGTCTTTGATTTTATCAACTTCATCAGGAGATAACTTTGCCATCTCAACTAACCATTTAGGATTTTTAGAAAGACTATCCATCATCATCGCAATTGCTTCGGTCGAAAGTGTGTGGGGAGTATCTTGGAGGAGATAGGGTAAATCCGGACTAATGTACTTATCATAAACGGCATGCCCAAACTCATGAAGCATAGTGCTTACCCAACGTTCGGTATTGTCTACGTTGCAGAGAATACGAACATCCTTGGCCTCTCGATCAATGAATGTGCAGTAAGCGTGTTGACACTTCCCTTCTTTAGGGTAGAGGTCAGAGCTTTCCATGATTTCGCGCACTTCCATGTCAATACTTTGAAAAGTTTTTTCTGTTAGCTCTTCAATGTTGGTATCAGTAAAAAAGTGATCCATCTCGACATTTCCATGAGGGGGCACTTCTTGGAAAAAAGGATCGCCATAATGCCAAGGGCGAAGATCTTCTACAGAAATTTTAAACTGTTCCGCTTTTTCTTGGTCAATTTGAGATTTCATTTCGCGAAAAGGCTCATTGGTAAGCTCAAAGAGACGATTTAGAGTGTAAAAAAGCTTTTCTTCACTAAGATCTTTTAGCTTTAAAGCCATGGCGTAGTAATCACTGTAGCCCGCAGCTCGGGCTCTTTCGTTTCTGATATGAACCAACTCGATAACTTTATGAGCAACTTCTTGTCCAATTTGCTTGCTCGCTTCCCATGCTTTTTTTCTTTTTTCGCTGTCTAGTTCAGTGCGGAGAATCTTTTTAATTTGGTTATCGTTATGTGGTTTCCCGTCGATTTTACCTCGAAAATGATTATAAGCACTCGTAATTTCTGATTCTAGTTGGACTATTTTACCAATGCGTTCTGGATTTCCATGATAGATTTGAAATGTGTTGTGAAGTCTCTCTAGCTGTTGTTTTAAAAGGGGATCTTGGATTTGACCAGACTTTTTAAATTCTCTTAGTTTCTCTAATTTGCTCGTATTGCTGTAGATTTTTAAGTACTGAGTTTCTAGTTCTCGTTTACGAGAGACAAGTTCCTCATTTCCAGTCGTATCATACTCCCAATGAAGAAGATACATTTCTCGGCTCACGGGCTTAACTTCTGCTAGGTATTGTTCGATAAATTCAACTAAGTCTTTTTCCATACTTCTTCCTTCTGTAAAGTATATTAAAAAAGGTATTTGTTCGCAGACTACTGAGTAGTCTTAAGGGGATGGAAAATATCATTTTCCCCGCATGGGGTCAAGCAAATATTTCTCTACTCTCGCTGGAAGAAAAATATTTCTTTAAAAACTTTCTTCAAAAATTTGAAGTTTTTCCAAAAATATTTACCTTGGTTCTCGTATAAGATGTAAGAAAAGTAATATTTTCTTAATTTCATCTTTGCGATCAATAGTATTCATAGGCTTGACAATTTGCTTTGATTATCATTTGGATAGTCCAGAAGAGAACGGATATTTGTATTAACAGAAATTTTGGCGTATACTTAAGTTATAAAGTCGAATTCAGTTGCTTCGATAAATTTTTGTTTAGTCCGTCTAAATGAGGAGAAACCCATGCACAATAGAAATACCTGGCAAAAACTTTTTATGGCTCTATTTGTTTTAAAGATGATGGCTGTGGGTAAAAAAACAACTCGCCTAATGGTAGCTCCATTGGCTCTACTCATGCTTCTCGGACTTCCTCCAGCCATCCAAGCTAAAAATGCTCCTGAAGTGCTTCTACAATTAGCACGAGGACAACCAGACAAGGCAGAGATGGTTCGTTATGTCTGGCAACGATTTGATAAAATAGCCGAGCACTACGCAAAGTCGCATGGGCTTCATGCCATCGAAGCTCTCTACACAGATCCGGCCGCAGCCGTTTATGCGATGGAAGTTTTTCCTGGCTACTTCCAACGGCTTTCTGAAAAACTAGGTGCCCCAGAGAGTGTTCGGTTGATAAAATCCACTCTCTACCATCCCGAATTTTTGGACAACTTAAACTTAGAGATAGTAAGCAAGTATAAAACCAAACCTCGACTATTGGGCCTTATTGTCAGAAGCGATGGTCGAGCAAAAGAACATTTGTTTACAGATCTAGAAACAAAATCTCCTAAACTTCCCTTACGTTTTATTGACGCTTTTACTCAAGTAAGTAGTGTTGTCCGTCAAAACATTATCTTGAAACCCGATGCTTCCTTTTTTCTTTTAGAAACAGAAGAGAGTGGGGTACAAGCTCTACGAGAGTATGGCTCAGAAATAATTGACGTAGCATCCTTTTATCAGCCCGGTCAACGCAAAGAGGTTGTCCGAGAACTGAAAACGGGAGGCCACTTGCTTTTGGCTGCTTATCGAGAGGCTTCCATTATAGGATGGAAAACCGCAACTCAATTTCCTGAGTTGTATCGAAGACTAGCACGCTCCTTGGGAGTTGCCAAATCTATTCATTTTTTAAATGCTAACTCCCAGTACTTAATGACCCAATGCCAAGACCCTTCAGATCCACATTGGGTTTCATCTGTAGTCTTTCAAGTAGAGTCTCTACATAGAGAAGGGCTTTTGCCTTACACAGAAATAGATCCTTTTGGCTTCGCCCTTTGTATGGAAAGTCCTAATGGAAAAGAGCTGATGGGCAAAATGGGAAGCTATTTACCCGCTTCTTTACTTTGTCAGTACTACCCTCGCCATAAAGTTTATCTCTCTAGATTCTTAAGTCGCTATGGGGTCGTTCCTTTAAAAGTCCTTTACGAGTACTCGCAAGATAAAACCCGCCGATTGAAAATGGAGCGTTTAATTGATAAATGTGGCTCTAAAGGGTTATTACTACTCTCTTACACCTACGACCAAGATCGCACTATGCGCATACTTTTGGAAGAAGGTATGGAGAGAGGGGATGAGTATCTAAAAGATTTTCGCTTTGACAGCTATGGAATTCCTTCTTTGCACGGAAAAAAAAGCGGAGTCCCTGAACTCGTTAAGATCTCTGTAAATTACTTTTATTATAACAGCAAACCTACCTGGGAAGAACTAGGTATTGCAGCCTTGGATGTGATTGATATCCTGGAAACTGCGATGACTTGGGGAGCAACCCCTCCTGTTCTGAACAAAGGGGGAAGACTGATTATGGGCAAATTCGTTAAGCAATACGCTAAATCAAGCGCAAAGAGTCTTGCTTACGACAAAGTAAAGAAAATTGCCCGTAAAATTGTCATCCAAGCAATCAAGCGAGTCATTCGCAAAGAGCTCGTTGCCCGTAAGCTAATTTTACTAGATAAACCAACCGTGAAGGCCACTGCTCAAAGGGTTGGGAAGAATTTTGCGAAAACTACCCTCAATAGTGTTTATCGAGTGGCTCTCTCTGAGTTTCTCCAGTGGGCATTCTAGACTAAGATTTATAGTAATTCATGATTAACTAAATCATGAATTACTATATTTTTATTTTTGGAATATTGGGGCGTCATCAATTAAATCTTGATTGGCGACATGCCCTATTAAATCCGGGTACTTGAGTAAATTTTTGTCAAAATTTCCCACCTTTTCCGCTCCTTCCACACATCTGATTTCTCCTCTCTTTTTGGTACATTTATCCCATTAGGCACCTCTGAAAAGAAAGCTCAAATCAAAATAACCTACAATTCTTTTTTCAAATCTGCTTTAATAGTATTAAAAGAACTATTGTCTAGTTCAAAAATATACTCAGTTTAGGGCATGCCCCAGGAAGAATAAAAATGTATTTTTTTAAACTACTTACTTTATCTGTTATCCTTTTGTGGGGTTGCCATGACTCCGATCAAGAGGATAAAAGCATAAGGAAAACGGAAAAATTTGTTGAACAAGAAACAAAAGAATTAACCGTTGTTACCATGATTTGTGAAGAAGGTGGAATATCCAGAGTATTAGAACGCTTTGTTCCTGAAATCAAAAAAGAGATCCATGTTGATTTAAAAATAAAAACAGTTCCTTTTAAAGATAAATACAATCTTCAACTTAATGATTTAAAACGAATTGATTCTCAATACGATCTCCATCTTTTTTGGCCGACCTATACGCCAGACTTCGCTCCCTACTTACTTAAGCTCAAAGAAATCGGAGGAGAAAAACGAGTTATAAAAGATCTCCAAGTAGCAGACATACATCCCTCTTATCGTTGGACAATCCAGTATGCGGGAGATTTTTATGGCATCCAGGTAGACGGAGATACAAAGCTTCTTCACTATCGTTATGATCTAGCGAATGATCCCCAGGAAAAAGAGACTTTTAAGAAAAAATATGGTTATGAGCTGGATATGCATCAACTAACTTGGGAAAGGTATTACGATGTTGCTGAGTTTTTTACTCGACCAGAAGAAAACTTTTATGGCACAGCTGAAATAACTACTTTTTTAGTTTATTTTTTCTTCATGGATCGTCTTTGTGGAATGGGGGGGCATCTGTTTGACTACGATAACATGACTCCCTTACCAGATAAGGAAGTTACTTTAAAAGCGCTTCAGCATGGAGTAGATACTTTTGAGAAAGTGAGTCCTCCGGGAGCAAAAGAATATTTTGCCGATGATCTTTATGATCAATTATGGATAAAAAAACGAGTTTTCATGGTTCCTTTTTGGCCAGATGGATGGCGTTTAGCTAATAATCCTCTAACCTCTAATGCAGTAGGGAAAATTTCGGTATCAGAAATGCCGGGCTTCTGGCGAGACGGGAAAATTGTTTTTCGCCCTAACCAGGCTGGGGGAAGAATTATAGCCATTAACAAGGCGAGTAAAGTGGCTACTGCGGCATATAAAGTATTGGTATTTTTGAGCGACAAAAAACGAAGCGAATATATGGTCAGTGACCCTTTGAGTTGGGTGGACCCTTGGCGAAGTAGCCATATGAAAGCAGAGCTTTTCTATCATTTGGCCGGAGAAAATAAAAAGCTCTGCCAAATCTATGTGGATATTCTTTCTAAATCCATTACGGATGGTTATCCGGAGCTACAGATAACAGGTACGGGTGACTATCATGAAATTATTGAAAGCTGTGTCGGAAAAGCGTGGCGTAAAGAAATTAGTGTAGAAGAAGCCTATCAAAAAATGGTGCAAAAAATGGAAGCTGTAACAAAAAAACTGGGGCAAAAGAGACAACTAAAAGAATGGCAGCGCTACGTAGACAATGTTCTCAGGCCTCAAGGACTTTATCCCTAAACCCGATTTAAAAAAAGAAAAAATACGTTCATTTGACTGGCGAAAACGGGTTCTTCATTATGAAAAAATTTTTTAACAACCTAACTTTTAAAGTAGCTGCTGTGATTATCTTTGTCGAAGCGCTCGTCTTTTCTGTAACAGGTTTTCTTTATACAGCTCGTTTCGGTTTAGAGATAGATCATAGAGTGAAAACCCGGATGGAAATACCTGGAATACTAATAAAAAATCACCTACTGGACTACTCTTCGATCACAGAAAGACGCACTATGGGGCACCTCGTGGGGCAAGAGTTGGTAGAGGGAATGATCATAGATAATAAAAAGATGGTCATACGCTCTCTCAATCCTGCCTATGAAGGAAAGCATATCCTTGATATTGGTTTCCAGGACGATTTATTTCTCGACGACCTTCCCACCGGAGTTATCAAAAAAGTAGCGGATAAAAAGAATAACTACTTAATAAGCATTTTTCCGATACCAGCATTTGATGGAAAAACCATCATTGCCTATGTTTACATTAAAGTAAACACAAATAAAGCCGAAAGGGAAAAACGAAGCATTGCTCGGATGTTTATACTGGGTTCTGCTGCCGTGATAATGGCGACTTCTCTCGTTATCCTCGTTGTCTTTTATTTTAGTATCGGAAAACGAATTAAGAAAATATTAAGAAAAGTGCAGAATATCGAAAAAGGAGATATTTCAGCGGAAACCCAAGAGCTCATTATTCCCGATGAAATAGGTACTTTGCAACGAGGGGTGAATGCAATGTCCGCCACCCTAAAGAACACTCTTCATTCCTTAAATGAACGAATAGGGGAACTCAAAGAGGCAGAAAAATCACAAGAGCAACTCATCAGTAAGCTCGAAGCCCAAAATGCCGAACTAGAGCGCTTCACCTACACCATATCCCATGATCTGAAAAGCCCCCTCATTACAACAAAATGCTTTCTTGAAATACTAGAAAGTGAAGTAAAAGAGGGGAACATGAAAAACTTCCAAGAGAATATTGCTTACATTGATACGGCCACAAGCACAATGGAGCAACTTTTAGAAGAACTCCTTGAGTTAGCTAAAATCGGACGAGTGATTGATGAAAAAGAACATTTCTCTCTCAAAGAAGCCGTCGAAGGAGTATTCCCTCTTTTTTATACGAATATCCAAGAAAAAAATATTCACGTTGAGATAGACCCCTCTTTGCCCCAAATGTATGGTGATTACAAACGAATTAAAGAAGTCTTTCAAAATCTTATTGGAAACGCGATTAAGTTTATGGGAGAGGTGAAAGATCCTTTTATTGCCATTGGAATGGAGACAAAAAATAATCAGGATTGCTTTTTTGTCAGAGATAATGGAATAGGGATCGAACCTCAATTTCACCAACGTATTTTTGGCCTTTTTGATCGCATTGACTCCACCGTAGAAGGAACCGGAGTCGGACTTGCCATTGTCAAAAGAATTATTGAAGTTCACGGAGGAAAAATCTGGGTGGAGTCCTTTGGTAAAGGCCAAGGCTCTACTTTTTATTTCACCTTGCCCAAAGAAGAAAATGAAAAATAGAATTTTTTTCGCTTACAAACAGAGATAAGTTATAATCTTTGTTAATTTATCGAAAAAAGATCGAAAGAAGATCGAAAGAAGATCCAAAAGAACAATACAGGGGAGAAGTCTCATGAGAGGTTTATTTTTCTTATATCTACTATTCAGCTTAAGTTTTACTTGGGCTCAAGAAATCAAATTTTTGTCTTACAACGTCTTTTTACGGCCAGGTGCCATTGGCTGGGCCGATTATAAGCCAGAGCGTTTTGCCGAGTTGGTCGATGCCGTCAAAGCCTACGATGTTATTGGACTGAGCGAAGTGTTTGATGACGCTCGGCGAGAAGAGTGGCGAGATCGATTACGACAAACTCACCCTTATTGGGTGACACCACCAGAAAGCGGCAATCCTCTTTTGCAAGACGGAGGTTTAGTCCTCTTTAGCCGCTACCCCATAGTTTTTTCCCGTAAAATGATTTACAAAGATTCCGCAGACTGGGACGCCATGTCGGAAAAAGGAGCTCTTTTTGCTCGCATTCAATTACCCTCAGAAAAACTTTTTGAAGTCGTCCTAACCCACACCCAAGCAGAAGCCCAGCACTTCCCTATTCGTAAAAAACAATTCTCCCAACTGCAAAAGTTCATCCTAAAAAACCACCAAGCAGAACCTCTATTTGTCATGGGAGACATGAACGTAATTGGCCACCTAGAAGACCAATACCAAGATATGCTTGAACGACTAGAGTATCCCCTAGATGCCTTCCGAGCTCTCTCCAAAAGCCCAGGGTACACCTGGGATGGCCCCGAAAATCCCCTCGCCGGAGGAAAAAACAAAGAGAGACTCGACTACATATTTTTCCACGACCGACAAAAATCAGTGACCCACTTTGAATGCCAAGTCCGTAAATTCCCCATGAAAAAACCTTTCGAAAAAGCCCTTTACATGTCGGATCATTACGCCATAGAAGCCAAAATTAGCCTAGGAGAAAAAATCTTCTCCCCTAATTACCAAGACATTCAAGTCACCGCCCCCCAAGGAAAACCCCTCACCATTCGCCTCCAAGACGAAGAAGGAAAAATACACCAAAAAAACTTCCCCTCCGGCCTACCAGCCCAAGGCCACCTCTTTCCCCAAATAAAAAGCGGACGAATTCTCGCCCAACTCCACCACAAAAATCGCCTCCAAGAAAAGTTCGTCGAAAACGGCCAAGTCTCCTTCTCCCTAGCCCCAGAAACAAGCAAACTAAACTACACCCACCCCACCCAGTGGCCAGTAGCCAAAATCCTCTTAAGCGGAGAATTTCTCTGGGAAAAAGAAGTCCACCCAGGAGAAAACACCACCCTAGACATTCCCCCAGGAGAATACTACCTGTCCTTGAGCTTAAAGAAAAGCTACTGGAGAAAAGCGATCTCCGTTTCAGAAGAGCAAACTATAGACGCAAGCACCCTGCTTTTCTCCGCTTTCCCTTCTAGCTTTTCTTTGACTGACGGGGAATGGGTTTTAGAGGAAGAAGAAGGCGAGCGCTAGGTAATTTATGAGGAAAAATGCAGACACGTCCATTCCAAAGCTTCCTCAAATCGAAAACTAGCAAAAGAACGATCGACAGAGTTTTATACGCTGAAAAGCGTTATATATCAGTCCAGGGTAAAGCGAGCCAAAGGCGAACGATACCCTGGGCATCATTACCGATTAAGAAAAGCGGGCTTGATCACATCTTAGGCCACCTAATTTATCGAAAGCTTATGTTATGGGGAGGGTAAGGCTTATCTGAAACCGTTAAAGAAAAAGATGATCAAAAACAGTGCTAAGCACCATGTTCCCTGGAGGGTGAGGCTCCTGCCGAACAGGGGATGTGATTGGCTCCTGATATTTTTATCTTGGCACAACCCCGGCGCGGCAGGAGCCTTGCCCTCCACCCTTGCCTTGTATTAAGGGTCGTTTCTGATATGGTATTTAAGAATACCCATTTAGATGATAGGTTTCATACTTGAAAAAACGTTTTTATATCGCGGGTGCTCCTGCCGCACCGGGGATGTGCTTAGTTCCTGGTGGTATTTCGGCACATTTATTTTCTCATAGGTTTCATGTTGAAAAAACGTTTTTATATCGCGGGTTCTCCTGCCGAGAAGCCTGCAAGGTAATGAGTATTTTGAAATACCACCTGAAGCCAAGCACAACCCCGGCGCGGCAGGAGCCTTGCCCTCCCAGAACATCGTGCTTAGCACGGTTTTTGATCATCTCAGGTTAAGAAGGCTTAAAATGAGCTTTTTTCATTTCCTTAATTGTATCCAGTCCTAAACCGGTCAAAGTAGCAATGGCTTCTATATCTAAACCCATGTATAAAGCATTGGCTACCGTTTTTTGGAAACCACTCTGCTCTCCTTTTTGGAAACCTTTTTCTAAGCCTGTTTCATAATGATCTGCGAGCAATGAGTTATGATCCATCAATGCCTTACGTCGGCTTTCATATCGTTCTCTTTCGATTTCATCTTTAGTAAACATTTTTAGCTCCTTTATGGCATCTTTTATTTCGGGAGTTGCTAGCTGAGAAGGTAGATGGGCATCTTCTAAATTTTCCCCGTGCTTCAAAAAATAACTCCATTTTTCTAATGAATTATCCACCTCTTCGAGAGAATTGGCAAACTTTTCCAGCTCAATGGTATGAACATTTATGTGATCAGAGAAGATGACTTTTTCTTTCCCTGCCTGTAGCTTAAAATGATTGTAGTAGTTTTTTGTTCCAATCGGCAAAGATGATTTGCAAAAGGCAATGAGAGTTACCTTCTTAAGTAAATGGTACTTTTTCCCTTCTTCTAACTGAGGAGAAACTCTCTCAGCATCTTAAGAAACTTACCAAATAGTTCTTTTCATGTATATCGTCTCTTAGATACTAGGAAAGTTTAATTTTCAAAGTTTTCTTATAGCGAGTGTTATACTCGAATAAATTTCTTCGACCCCTTTTGGTGTTATTTAGATACCCAACTCAAAAATATATGATCCAAAAAGAAAGAGTGGTCACTCCTACTAACTCTAAGCACGAACATAACATTAGACTACTTCTTACGCTGTAGATAGATCCCTTCTTTATGTAAATGTTCAATGAGGGGATCTTGAAAACCAGAGCTTAGTGGCCAACCATTGATAACTATTTTATCATTGCTACTTGAGAATCGGATTTCCATTTCACGTTGATGTTCGTTAGCTGCACCTGAAACTTTTGTCTTTTTGGGTTGTAAAATTTTTTCGTTATATCGTTTAGTTAGGAAATAGAGTTTCTGATTGCGCGATCCAATCCACCTTCTCGATGTTTCGGGAAGATCTTGTCTGTATAGACCATCTACTAGAATATCTGTACTTTCCAAGAAATTTAGTACGCCAGGAAGTTTACCTTTCTTTAGAAACTCATATTTATACCCAGAAAACACCATTACAGATAAACCTATATTTTGGATTTCCTTTGCAAGAAGAGCAAGCCCTTTTGCTTGAACCATAGGTTCTCCACCTAAAAAAGTAACCCCTTCTATGGTATTTTTTTCTTTCAGTATTAAGTTGAAAGCTTGGTCAATTGACATAACGTGGGCTTCACGCATTTCTAGCATATTTTGGTTACAGCAGCCTTTACAACGAAAAGGACATCCTTGTAGCCACATAGCAAATCTTGAACCAGGGCCTTCCGTTGTTGTAAGAGAAACCCAAGCCGCTACATTTATATTTTGTTTATTCATTGGTTAGCTCAAAATCAAAACCCTGATATTTATCTTTGATACGAATAAGCTCAATTCTAACCACTCTACCAGGGGCTAGCTTATCTAGTTCACTGAAAAGGAATAAAGAAAGAGGATCTATTAAATGTCTCTCTAAAACGTTGATAAGGCCTCGACCTCCATGACCCGTTTCTGCAGTATTGACAATATACTTGTAAGATTCTTCTGGCTCTTTGAAGCGTAAGGTAACGTTGTATTTTTCTTGGATAAAACAAAACAATGGATTCAATTTAGATTCTACAATTTTTTGACGCAATTTTTCATCTTGAATGAAGCGAAACGGGATAATATTATCCCCAAATCGATTCAACAACTCTGGTCTTTTTAGCTCATCGTTAAAGTGTTTGCGTACAACGCTAATGAACTTCTCTTTCTGTACTTTAAAATCTTCATCGAGCTTTATTTCAGAAGCACCCAGGTTTGAGGTAAAAATGATGACAGACTCTGAGAAATAAACAGTTTGTCCTTTGCCATCTGTTAGGCGACCATCTTCCAGTATTTGCAAAAATTTATCAAGGACACGAGGATGAGCCTTTTCTATCTCATCAAATAAAAGGACGCAAAATGGTTTTTCCTTCACCGCATTTGTTAATTGTCCTCCTTCTTCAAATCCTACATATCCTGGAGGGGCTCCCACTAAACGTTGATCACTATGCTCATGGTTAAACTCACTCATGTCGAATCTAATGCAGGCTGCTTCATCTCCAAACAAAAACTCAGCTGTCGCTTTTGCTAACTCTGTTTTCCCTACACCCGTTGGTCCTACAAAAAATAAATTACCTTTAGGTTTACATCTTTTTCCCGAATGTTGGATTCCTGCTAATCCGACATATGCTCTTATAATCATCGTGCTGATACGTCCTACCGCCTCCTCTTGACCGATAACTCTTTGCTTTAATATGTTCCCTACATTTTTAAGCTTTTCCCGATCCAAGTCTTCCCACGGACTCTTTAGCTCTCCAAAACGATATAGATTTATTAGCTTATCCTCTGAGATTTGTTCGTTGGCTTGGCGAGACAGTTTTATAATTTGATACATATCTCGATAACTTAGATCCTCAGTCGATTCTGCTAGTTTTTTTATACCATTTTCATTCTTGTTTTTTACGCTCAAAATTTCACGATGAGAGTTCCAATAAAGTTCTCGTTCTTGTCTATCTGGGAGTGGCACATGGCAAATTTTGGCGACAGACTCATTTTGATAGAACGCAGGAGGAATAGCCCCTAGCTTGGTGGTAATCAGAATAATAATACCAGAAGGGAGAGCAACATTTTTAGTTGTAAGACGGGGAAGATTTTGGCAAGAGGTCTTTGCAAGTTGGGTGAGCCATAAGCGCTCTTGCTCACTTAGTGCGTTAGAGTTGCCAAAAAGATAGTCGGAAAAATCAATTACAATCGCCGGGCAAGAGTTTTCCATATTCATTAGCTTGTCGACTACTTGAAAAAAATCTCCAGGAGAACATTCTTGGGTCTCTTTTTTATTTCCTTCTTCTGGCTCATCTTCATCAATATCTAGCTCATAATCTTCTCCTTTCACTTGGGTTTCTTTCTGAAGATTATTTTCAATGAGTTTCTGATAACATTCCTTTTGTTCTTTATCTGGAAAAGACAATCCTGTTATGCGATCCCAACTGACACAAGGACTAAACTTTTTTCTTTTCAATTCATTCCAAAGGACTTCCATAAATGGCCGATATCTATTCCCATCACGACAATTGTCATATACATTGCCATAGATCAACATAGCTTTACGAATCCCTGATTCCCTAATGATCTCTTCTAGCCATAGTTGTCTTTTCATCTACTTAGTCCCATCATTTTTATGAATATCTTGGGGAAGCGGTTTACTTCCTTTGGATATCTTGTCAGGATTTTGCCAAAGTACACGCTCTTGAGAAATATGAACCCCATATATCTCTTTTAGCTTATCTTGTACTTTTTGAATATCTTGATGACAAGCCATTCCTTCATAATGGTCAAACTTGAAGGACATTTTTCCATTTTTTTCTACTTCAAAAGACGCACTTTGACCAGATGCCTTTTTTCCAAGAAGAACTACTTGATCTTTTTTCTCTTCCAAGTTAATAATTTTAGGTTTTCCAACATGAAACCCGAGTTTTTTTAGAGTTTTAACAATCCCCTTAAGTACTTCACGTCGAACATTCTCTTCGAAAGCCTCTTCATGAATTTTTTCCAGTTGTTTTTCTGAAGCCTTACTAATCTCTACGACTTTTTCAAAATCATTATTTTGTAAAGCTTCCTGAGCTATCTGTAACTGTACTTGTAGTTCACTTTTTTCAATTTGTGCGTAAGATCCCTTAACTTGTGTGGCTTCTTCAAACTGATATTTTATTTCTTGTACTCGTACAGCAGCTTCTTTACGCTCTTTTGTCCACAAAGATGCTTTCTCCTCAGCAACACTTATAATTTCATTTATTTGTTTTTTTAAAATAGGAATTTTTTGAATATTTTCAGGGGAAGGATTTGATTGAATATCCATCAAACGTTGCACAACTACCTCAAGTTCAGTAGACGCAAAATCTTGAGTGACGATGTCCATTTTACCTAGATCTTGTTGACATTCTTGAAGTAACTTTTGAGCTTGTTTTTTTAGAAATTCCTCTCTCGCCAATTCTCCCATATATCTTACGAGAGCTAAATCTCTCAATAATCCTCGTCCTAACCGATAGGCTTCTTCAGGATCTTTAACCAATGTCGTCTGCATTTGATCAACCCTGATTTGTAGTGTAGCAAGCTCTTTTTGCACATGTTGCGAAATACCTGCCATATCCATATTTTCTACTTCTTCAAGGTATTGTCCAATTCGCTGGGTAGCATTCCCTTTTATTTGTTCTAAATATAACTCTCGTCGCCTTTGTGCTTCTAAATTATAGCCGTATTCTCCATACTCACTCATTTTTTGTTTTCCTTATTTCTTTCAGATTTTCAAAGTATACACCATACCAAAGCCCTGTTCCACTTACAGTTATTTGAGAAATATTGAAGTAGTCAATCAATGATCTATACATAGGAAGACCTAAGCGAGTCGAGAATTTTTTATCAATCCACTTGGTATCACTTCCACCTGACAAAGTAATTTTATCTAAGTATTGCTTCAGCTCTTTTATAGAACTAAACCTATCTAAAAGTTCTCTTTCAACATCCATTTCTCTTTTCTGAATGCGCTCTTCAGTAAGAATTTTACCATGTTGAAGTTTATTTTTCTTCCCTGCGGCAAATGTAATCGCTGTTCCAACACCAATGCAATCTAAGCTGGTATAGTCAGGAGCATGATTTTGAAAATAGTGGCGTAAACGTTCTTTTGTAACTTGTTTTACTTGATGAAGTGCTTTTTCAAATGAAGTAGATTTGTTCGACTCTCCAAAGAAAACATTATGCAAAACGGTCGTACCCAAATTTAAGCTGTAAGAGTTTAAAATCTCGTTGCCATCTTTCGTCAAAAAAGAAATTTCAGTTGAACCTCCACCTTGATCTATGAGCATTATAATTTCTGAGTTCAATTGCACCGATGGAGGTTTACAAAACAGAAAAGCTTTTACAGTTAACTCCGTTTCTTTTTCTTTAGAAATTATTTCCACATTAAGTTTACATTCTTTACGGATGATATCTGTAACTTCATCTCTATTATTAGCACTGCGATAAGCGGCCGTTGCGACAGAATATATTTCGTGAACAGATTCTTTTTGGCAAATTTTAACCATCTTTTTAATAGCAGGAACAACTCTGGAACGAAAATACTTGATATCCATTATATTATCTGAACTAAGCCCTTTTCCAGCGTGAACAAGTTGTGTTTCTCGGAGAAAATTTTTAAAATTAAAATCCAAATCTAGAATATTGGACTCTTGACTAATAAGGAGTTTTACTGCTTTTGTACTCAGTTCTATAACAGCAATTTTTGGATTAGAGGAAGCTTTCAAAATGGTCTTTATTTGTTGGTTTGTTTTTTTGATATCCCGAAGATTCATCGACCTTGAAACATTCTCTAAAAGTTTTTGTTCATTAGTAGACTTGATATTTTGTACTAGTACTTTTGTCTCATCATTGGAACTGTGTTTACTAAAAAAAATCTCTACTTCTTTTTCTCGATCTCTTAAATAATTCACAACATTACGCTCATTAATACAATACTTCTTTTTAACCAAATCATATGCTTTAGGAGAAAGCTTTTTTAAAGCCAACAATTCTTCATTCCATAACTGAATAGTCTGGAGAACTTTTTGAAACTTTCTCTCTAGGGACTGCATTATCTCTATTTTTTTGACATCAATTTGTTTTTGTAGATCCCCTTTAGATTTTTTCTTCTTATTAGATGTTTTTGTTTGAGCAAAAGCTTGCTCTTCTAGCTCACTTTCACTAGGGATAGAAATCTCTTGCCACAGCCGGTCTTGTCTTGGAATTTCCTTAAGATTATTTAGAATTCTTTTTATCTCTAAACAATACTCAATTTCTTCCGGTAGTTTTTCATTTTTAACCAATAACTCTACAAGCTCAAGCAAGTGTGGCTGAAGCCATTTTTCTATCTTCTCTGCTTGTAGTTCTTTTTTTACAGACTTATGAGCCAAGAAACAAAGTTGAATTTCTTCTAAATTAATAGGAACTAAGTCCTCAAGAAATTTCCTCATGACTTCGGGGTTTTTACAAATACTCAACATTTTTTTCCAAAAATCTAGGGAAATTTCGAAACTTTCTTTAGGAGAGTTTTTCCATATTTCAAACGGTTCTTTACCAAAAGCTAATTGTGCTAGCAAAATATCCCTACATTCGGAACCTGTAGAAGATTGCCAAGAATGTAGTTTTTCAGTTAACAACTCCTTCGCCGCATTAAAATATCTCTGAGAAGCCTCAGGAGAAATTAAAACAGCTAAAGTAACAGGTACTAATTGTATCTCCCTTGTGGAACTAAAAAGAGGTATTTTAGTTGACAAAAGCGCCACTGTCTTTTCGGAGCTAATGACTAAAGGATAGTCTTGATATTGACTTGGAATATAAATATCGAAGTTTTTTCCCTCATTTTTCCAAACTACTTTCATTTCAGTTTTTCTACTAAATCTACAGCTATTGAGATCACAAGGAACCTCAATTTCGTCTGTACAGTTATTAATAATCGCAAATTTATTTTTATGGCAAGAGAGTAGTATTTTTCTAGAATTTTTCCCAAAGTTACTTGGAAGATCAAAGTTTTGAGAAATAAGAAAAATCTTATCTTTTTCGACAAGAGATATTTCATCGTCTATTTGAGAAAAATCCTCTAAAGCTTTTTTTCCCAAAGGACTTTCCCAAATTTCTTTGCTATCTAAGTACATTTGATAATTAGCAGGAGTTTTTTTATCTCGCTGCCAAAAAAATCCCTTCTCGCGAGAAAGACAAAGTTGAGCAGAGTGGTGTTGCCAAACATTATTATCACTACCTAAGCGAATATTAGTGATGTAAGTTTCTCCTTTAAGATAATCAAAAGAACCTTGTTCAACAGCATTCTTGATTTCTTCTTGATCCCACTCTAATCTCCTCTGCCAGAGGCCATCAGTTATTGCGTGGCTGGATTTAATAGCAGCGCTTTGTGTTGACATTGTAAGTGCTATTTGGCCAGATATTTCATCTTTATAGATGGTTTCTTTGTGAGTAGAAGGTCTTCCCTGAAGTTTTCCTTGCAAAAAGATTTCTTTGCCCGTCTGCGTAAATTGGAATTGGTTGAGTTTTAACTTTGGCCAGTGAATTATATCAAAGCCAACCAAAACATATAGAACATCTAAGTCTATTAACTCCTGTAGAGTTTCCATTACAAATAAATTATCTTGCCCTAGCGCAAGAATATCTACAACCTCTCCCCAAGAAATAGAATCTCCCTCAAAGTGAGATAATGTTTCCAAAAGTATCCACTCAAAAGTTGTTAAAGAGCGAGTAGTAACAACCTCAAGAGTGATTTCGTTGGTTAGAGCAGGACTATGAATGAGATAAGTATCGATTTTGTATTGCCCCATCGTTTTCTCCTCTTAACTTATTTCGTTTTTTTCCACCTACCACGATGTGATCTTGGCAACAACTTGTCTGATGTGTAAAGTCCGCCCTCACGCTGAATTATATCAATAATATTTTTATATGCTTTCACTGTTCGCTTACCTGTATTATTCATATTCGGTAATTCAATAGGGTACTCATAATAAGTATTTTTAGCGCCTAAGATAATAAGTAATTCTTGGGCTCTTGAAAAAGCAACATTGACCCGCTGAAATTGAGCAATGTATGCTTTTTTCGATTTACGAATATGTTTCTTTGATCTCACTAAGCTAACAATAATAATAGCTCTTTCCATTCCCTGGAACTTATCTACTGTATTAATGCGGATATCTAGTGCATCTCGATCAGAGGTATCGAGTTGCTGATAAGAGCGAAATAAACGACCGAGTTGTTTACCATAAAAAGTAATAATTCCCACTTCTTTTTTCTTATTCTTCCCGTACCCTTGTTCTTTTAGTGATTTGTTGAGTTTTTTTACCATCTCCATTGTCATATCTATTTCTAGAAGATTTATTTTTGAAGTACCTTCTTGCTCTTCTTCAACCCAGTTTTGATGATGGTCTTTACTTGAATCCATCCATAAAACATGACGATCTGGAGTTAAAAAAGTTGTACCATCCTCTGCTTTGATCGTAAGACCGTGATCACGTGAATGATCGGGAGATTCTATTCCACACACTAACTGGTTTTCATAGAACTGGTTAATAACATTCTGAATTTGAGGGTGCATACGAAACTGAACATTTAAAGAAGACTTTAATTCAGGATCGGCATTCTCAAACATTTCCTGAAAAAGAGAAGCTGTAACGAGTTTCTGGTACTTATCAAAGTCATTTCTTGATATTCCTCTCTCATCTGTTTTTTTCTGACTTTCCTCATTTTCTTCATTCCACTCAACCATTTCTTCATAAGTTTTTTCATTTTCTTTGAACAGTGGTGGTAGTTGTCGGTGATCTCCCAACAAAATCGTTTTTCTTCCCAAAAGCATCGGCATTAATAATTCAGGAGGGGTTGCTTTACTCACTTCATCAATCATAACAACATCAAAGTAATGATAATTTTCGTTGTTCAAGATACGATAGCTTCCACTCTCGCTACAGGTCATACCAACAACATTACAATGTTGGGCATAAATGGGAAGAAAATGTTCTTGATCAGCAGAGCTAGGTTCATCTAATTTTTGCCGGAAGTTATTTAACAAAACTTCCCAACTATTGCGAAATGCTTCGCTTTTTTCCTCTTTTTCTTTTAGCTCATCTAACCTTTTTGTGACAAGATCAATAGTCATTTTACTGGGCATTTCAGATTTCTCTGAAGCATACTGACAATTTTTTTTCCAATCTAAAATTAGCTGGTTTTGTTCTTTCTTTTTTTCTTTGTTTTCCCACTTTACCTTTTCAAATTCAATTTTTTTTCTTTGGGTCTGTTCATTGATATGTTCTAGATCTTTAAGTAAACGTTTTTGATTTTGTTTGGCACTCCCAATTTCTTGGATTACTATGTTTTCTGTGAACCTTGGTATCTCTGGTAGTAAATTTTTACGACAATGAACAATTTCTTGAATTTCTTCTTTTATTTTTCTGAGAACAAAAACAAATTTCGGATCAAACTTCAATGAATTTGCAATCTCTTCAATATGTGTTGGTATAGAAAAAAATAACAGAGAAACTATCTCACGTAAACTTTCTTGTGTTTTTGGCCAGCCATAAGCCTCCAGTTTTTTGATTTCTTTTTTTGTTTGTCGGTACTCTTGTAAGACACTGTCATCATCATCTAGCTTTTCTGCTAAAAGGCTAAGATGCTTTCTTAGTTCATCTAGCTTTCTTTGATCTGATGGAAGGATAGCTCGGTTACTTTCCCCCATAGACTCTGCTTGCTCTAAAACTAAATGAAAGTGTGAAACTATATCTTGGTCTAATGTAAAAAAAGCTGCTAGAGCATCAAGACAAGCAGTGGTAGATTCTCTTGTGTCGACTAAGTTTTCAAAATAAGAGGCATTTTTCCACCATTGATACTCTCTATACAGAGAAGGAAGCTTCTGAATAAGGTGTTCTACGATTTGTTTTAGTAGATTTAGAGGTAAAGAGATAGGGATAGTAATTTTGTCATCATTGTCTATCAAATACTCTAAAAACTTACGTAATCTTTCTGCCTCTTTCAATTGTTCCTCTAAATCGTCAAGCTGAAGATTAACTTGGTTTTGCTTGTTTTGTAGCCGATCTAATTCCTCTTTGCATTTTTGAGCCTTTTCTTTGAAATCGAAAAGGGCTTTATTGTTTGATTCATAATCTTCCCACAGAAACCGAAGCTTCTCCAAAACTATGTCTAAGTTTTCTTTTTCTGTATCAATATTTTTCCAGGGCTTTAACCAGGTTTGATCTAATTTAGTGCTAATCGAGTCAAAATAGTAAGAAACAACATTAGACTCAACAAAACTCTCTCCTTCTTCTGAAACTCTATCTGCTTTTCCTAAACGTATCGGGCGAATCATGGGATCTTTTTCTAGTCGACTAAGGGCATTATCAACAGCTAAGTTACTCTGGGAGACAACCAAAACTCTTTTGCCTTCTTTAGCAAATTGCCGACAGGCCTCTGCTATTACAGTTGTTTTCCCTGTGCCAGGAGGTCCTTGAACTAGACAAATATCTGGAGCTTCCAGCATTTTACGGATGCAGTCTTGTTGAGCTTCGTTAAGAGTAAAGGAAAATTCAATTTCAGGAATGGAATACTTTGGTAAATTAGCACGAGAGATATCAAATATGTATGTAGAAAGATATGGAGCAAGCCCTTGATCTCTTTCTAGTCTTTCTAAAGCTCGACTCATAACTTTAACAGTGTTTAAGTCGCCAACATTGGGGGAAATTAAAAAACCTTGGCTAAATACCAAGTCTTTTAGCTTTTCCATAGCAGCTTTCTCTCTATCTTCTTCGTCAGAAACAAGGTCTTCGAGAGACTGGATATTGTCTTCCCACCATTCATTATCTAAAATCACTTCTAGGGAAAAAAAATAACCTCCTTCAGGAAGATTTTCTTCCAGAGTTTCTCCTAAATCTTCTAACTCTCGTTGATCGATAGCTTGGGGTTGTTTTTTTATTTCTCCAATATTAGGATAACGCTTAAATCGCCCTTCTTTTTTTGGCGATGTGTAGCACCAAGGATCTTGGGAGTTTGATATCGAACAAACCTGAATAACTCCATTTCTTGAGCTTCTCAAAGTTCTCCAGTCTTGAAAAATCTTTTTTTCTTTTCCCCAAACCAAAAAGTTTAAAGTGTTCTTTGATAGATTGTAATCCCACTTTAGGTAGCGCAAGCCCGCTTCCCTAATCTCCATCAATGTCCGAACCCAATTGAGATAATCGTACCATAAGGTTAGCTTGTTTTTGGTATGAAGTGCTTGACTGGGAAAGCTAGAAACCTTGTCTAAAATTTCTCTGTCCGTGTAATCAGAAGGGTCAGTATAAATGTATCCCTCAAGAACCTCTTCCCAGTCTCTTTGACCTGATATGGGAATGGTTACCATACTTCGAACAACAAATTTTCCCTTTTTCCGCCCAACCGCAATTCCAATTCCCAACCCATTAGGAAAATGCTCCTCTGTGCTCGGTCTTTCATTCACTGGCCGAATAATCCAGTATGGATACTTATCATAACTTAGGTTAGCAATAAAATAACGATTCCGTTGAAAGTGAGGGAAAAATGCAGAAATATAGTAGTCTAAAGCATTGTTTTGACCACACTTTTCAACGAAACTAACCATTTCTCTGTTATTAGAGTGCAGTATCTTTTGAAGTTGACCATTCAGCTGACTCTGTTTATCTTCAAAATCAAAAGCAATTTTAGAAGTGCTTTGAAAGGTGTTTGTTCCATCAAACATAAATTTTCCCTATCCACGAATTTATTACAACAATCAAAAAAATCTAACTCAATTTGCAATGGAACTCTGATTTGAGACCTTCACAATGAAGGTGTCTGAACTCTTTTGAAGTCAGTACCTTATAACCATCACTTTCTAATTCTTCTCTGTGTCTGATCACAACTGTTTGGATAGACTTGATGGGCGACTTGTTCTGTGGTAGCAAAGCCTTCTTGGGGTAGAGTGATTAGATCACCCACTCTCTCTAAGATACTGGTATGCTCATCTGTGCAGAGCTTTTCTCTTAGAGTAAGGCTTTCCATTAAGATAACTTCATTCATTGCCTCTCTCCTTATTTTATTTGAGTCTCTTCTTTTAAAGCTATTGTGCCTTTGATTATCATCTGGACGTTTTCTGCTGTATTTGTAGGGATAGAAATTTGTCCACTAAAACCTTTGAGGGCAAAGATGTTATTCTTGAGGGAGTACAGCATTTCCCCTTCCATTTGGAGACTAACTTTTGCGATTAAGTTTTGACCGGTTTCTTGGTCAGCATTAGCCTGGAAGGTAATCTGGAACACAGCAACTCGATCTTTTTGATAAACACGAGTTCCAGTGAAAGTCAACTTGAGCTTGCCAACAATATTTTTTATTAGAACTAGTGATAGACTTCCATCACTGTTCAAAAAAAGTTACTTTTAGCATCGATTGTTTTGCTTTGCCAATTTTCTTATATTTTTTTTATTTTATCAAAAACTCTCTATCATTTACTCTTACTGCCTGAAAGCTCGTCTGGTATAAAAACTAAAACATCGCTTGTTTTGGTTTTTTAGAAAATAGAAGCCAGGGGTATGAATTTTTGAAAATTTAGTACATGGCTTTGTTATATGTCATCTAGGATTTAGTTTTTCAGAGAGTCTCGACGTTAATAACTCTTCGAATGGTCCTGATTTAGATATTGATGTAATGTTTTTTGTAGATGATGACTTTATGAAATCCTCTATTGCATTTTCAAGAATATCTACTGCGTTATGAAATATTTGGAGAGTTAATATTTTATGATTTAACGTAGAAAGTTCTTCTTTTGTTGGGTGTGACTTATTAACTAGCAAGGATACTTCAATTCTAGCTACATGATAAATAAACATCCTAACTTTTCCTTTTTTTTCTTTATCATAGTTACAGTTTTTTAACAATATTTCAGTATTTCTTAAGACCAAACAACAACAAAGGTATACTCCAAAGTCAACACGATTATCAAAGATTTTATTGTAACTATCTTTTGTTTTAATTAATGTTGTTGGTTTCGCTCTTGCCTCGCTCGGCTTACGATTTAAAATTGAATGTATAGCTTGAGCAGTTGACTGGATGGAAAATATTTTCGATAAGGGTTTTCCTTGATTTTTATAATAGTTCTTCCTTCTATCATAGAAATAGCCATGTTGTTCAAAAAATAACTCAAGCTTTCGCTGAGTATCATCCGTTGCTCTTAGTAAAACTGGATTTACAGGAGTCTGTCTGTTAGTTGCTGATATTATTTTGTCAATGGTTTCCTTATCATTACTTTTTACAATTTTCACTAGTATAGACCTGGTATCATCCTCTTTTTTCTGATAATGTTTCCCTATTGTGTAAGAGGTTTGGAGACCATTTACAATCTGAACCCCTTCTACTTGTAAGGTTTTTGCATATGGACGAACATCTTGTGCAATAATGGTTACCCCATTATTTAACCACCAAAAATCTGTATCAAAATCTAAGCTTAAAGATTCATTGATTTTTTTATTAACATCTACTTCACCTTGATAATGACGAACATTTTCTTCAAATATTGCTTCTCTTATATTTCCCTGGTTATCAGTAATAAAATCATGATAGTTAGGTAACTTGACAACACCTATGTATCCAATATTTGATCCTTTGTAGTCAATAGTACTCGGTTGCTCCTTAAATTTTAATTCAAGTTGAAGATCTGTTTTTTGGCTATGAAGCTCTATCAATTCCTCAGCACTATATATTCTAAAGTCAATAACTGCAGTCTTTATTTTACTCTTTGCTTGCTCAATAATTTTAACTTTTTTTTCTTCGAATACTTCGCTCAAATTTATTTTGTTAGCAATACATGCGTAATAAAAATCTATATTAATGCTTGCACTTTTAACAATTGCTTTTTTCCAAAGTAATCTAAACAATTCGATTTTTTCGACTAACTGTTCATTAAAATTTAACAGCAAGTCTTCATTTGACGCTTCTAGATTTAAGATTGTGTCCATTGAAATAAAAATTTTATTTAGAATATCTTCGGAAAATTTTATTGAATTTTTTGACTGCCCTATAGTAACTTTTAAACTTGAACCGCTTGATAATTTTATATCTTGGATTTCATCTTCTGATGAAACGACAATTTCATTTACCATAATTTGAAAGATATCTATTCCGCCATCTTTCCCTCCATCCACAATTGCATTTTTTAAGTCATCAGCTGTTGATCCAGTATTTTTATTCAAAAGAGACAACGAATAAATATCGAATGCTTCATCTTCTAACAAGTCATTTTCAGTAGTGAAGTCTTGTAGACATTCTTTAATGATAGCGGTATTATTCATGCGAATTCCTATTGTAAGTTTTTATGCGTTTTTCAATAATGTATATAGGCTCCGTTGTGGCCCATTAAATATAAAAATCAATAACATATTCACTAAAAGTAAGTTGCTACAGATCTCATCGATGGGTTATTCCAATCCACTAGTTAAGATTATATCTCCTCTAAAAACACTTAACGTATTAGAAAGAACCTTTTTCCTAGATTATCTTGTCAAGAGTCCAATAAAGTATATAATGATACATGTTAACGCATAGTTATACAAGAATTAATGATGGGAAAAACATGTTCTAACAAACTTTCAAAAATATAGATGATATTCTCTATAAAGATTCTGGATCAGACAGTGAATTAGACTATATTGGACAAACCTCTTGGGTTATGTTTCTAAGGTACCTTGATGACTAGAGCTAGATAAGGTCGACGAAGCAGAACTCCAAGGGCAAGAATACAGTACATTCTCGATGAGGAATACCGTTGGTTAAATTGGGCCATGCCTAAAAACGCCGAAGGAAAACTCAATCATCAAAAAGTCATGACCGGCCCCGACTTAGTCCAGTTTGTTGACAGCAAACTCTTTCCCTACTTAGCCAGCTTCAAACAAAAAGCAGATAGCGTCGATTGCTCAAAAAGGTTACAAAGTACTCTACCCCTTTAAATATAAGATCTAAAACGTAACTTTTTAAAAGTTACATTTTCTTATCCAGTAGAATTCGTCACGCAGTGACTTTTTTGGGGCTATCCCATTATTCAAAACTTTGCAAGACAGAGTCTAGTAGTTCACTAAATTGTCGAGTAGCACAAAGGAACCGCCCCTTCACGCTCTCACAGAACCGGACTTAAAACTCTCGCTTTATCCGGCTCTTATTATCTAACCTCCGGTAAAATACCCAATTGCCAATGGTAGAAAAGTTTAGAATCACGCTTAGCAATTTTCTTCAGCCACTTCTTTGCCTGTTTTAAGCTACCTTTAAACTTTTTGTGTTTTCTGACAGCCCAAAGAGCTAGTTTGTTATTGAAGAATTGCAAGGTACAGCGCATAGCAGAAGGACAGAATTTTTTAAAGTAGTTGATCCATCCTCTTAGTACTACGTCATAAGACATAGATAGGTTTTCTAAACAAACTGATGTTTGTCTTTGTAACCTCCATCTTCTTATCTTTTGGCGCATGTTTTTACTTGCTTTTCCGCTTACAGCAGGATTAAATCCAGTGAAGAATTGGCCATGTCTGTTCTTACATTTTCTGGGTTTAAAGGTGAAACCTAGGAAGTCAAACGATATGCTTGGATACTCTTTTTTCCCTGTATGACTTTTTGCAGTAGACTATTTTTGTTTTGTCTGGGTGAAGATCTAGATCACATTCAGCTAACCTTTCTCTTACCTTTCCTAGCAAAATTCTAGCTTCTGCTTCTGTATTACAGTGGATTATTGCGTCGTCTGCATATCGTTCGAAAGGAGTCATTGGGTAATTTCTCTTCATCCAATCGTCAAAGGCATAATGTAAAAATAAGTTTGCCAGTAGCGGACTTATCACAGAACCCTGAGCTATTCCCTTTTCTTTGATTGTCCTTTTTCCTTCTTTTGTTTGTATCGGTGCTTTCAACCATCTGTCTACATAAAGCATTATCCATTCGTGTCTTGTATGCTTCTTTAATGCTCTCATTAGTAGTTTTCTATCGATACTATCGAAGAATTTTCTTATATCTAAGTCTATTACCCAGCTATGTTTCCAGCATCTTGCTTTTGCTTTTTCTACTCCATCTAATGCTGATTTCCTAAACCTATATCCATAAGAATCTTCATGGAAATATGGTTCTATTTCGGGCTCTAGATATATTTTTGCTACCATTTGGCATATTCTGTCCGATACTGTCGGAATTCCTAGTTTTCTTGTGCCACCTGATTTTGGTATCTCCACCTCCAATACTGGAGCTGGAAAATAACTTCCAGATGACATTCTATTCCATATTTTGTATAGATTGTTTTTCAAATCTTTTCCAAATTCTTCTATCGATTCTTTATCTACTCCTGCTGCTCCTTTGTTTTCCCTTACTTTTATGTAAGCTTCCCATACTGCATTTTTCGATATTTTGAAAGGTTTTGCTTTATTCATTATGCTCCTCCCTTCTTGAATTTCTTTATAGTTAGAGATGAGGTTTGTTTTCTCTGTTTTCCGCATAGTTTCCCTGCGGTGCCACAATATTTCATCCCTTCCATATTACTTTTCTTTCTGGTTGACATTATTTATAAAGCTAGATAATATAACTCCTTCGCTCCATTTCCATTACAGAAACTTCTACGCTACTACAAGTTATTCCGCCCCTGTGCTTCGCTTCGGTACTCTCACTCTCGTGGGACTTCCACTTGAGTTTCTCCCTTTACATCGAAGCGACAGGTTCCCGCGTTCCACATTAAAGCCTACTACAAGTTCTCGCCACCTACGTGCCGGACGCCATCCAAGCAGTAAATAGATTTCTCTTGGACTCTTCCTGGATTCGACGCACTCTCCCAGTTTTGACGTCTTCTTAATGCCTTTCGACAGGTCTTCAGTGGTTCACTTTCCTTCGACTCCTTGTTGCATACCTGACATAATCTTGTTATGCCTTTTCCTTAACGCTCACCACCTTGGCTCTTTACCAACGCAGCTTAAGGTGGTTTGAAATCTCCCTCTATAAGGCGATTCCGAGGGGCCTACCCTCATCTT
>JAJDCR010000043.1 GCA_029260735.1 Planctomycetota bacterium | reverse complement strand
AACAGAATAGATATTTCGCAAAATACAAAATATCTATTCTTCGATTTGTATTCCAATTTTTTATGAATCTTTTGCCAATTCTTCTCGAACTTTTTCAACTTCCTGAACAGATAGACCTGTCATTTTACAGATATTTTCGATCTCCCAATCCATTTTCAACATGTTAACAACTATTTCTTTTTTGGCTTCAGCCTTTCCTTCAGCCTTTCCTTCAGCTAAGGCTTTTTTACGATTCTCTGACATTCGAGATCGTTCATCCCGAATTGCTTTTTGTCGAGATTCATACAGATCTCTTTCAATTTCTTTTGCAGTAAACATTTTTAGCTCCTTTACGGCTTTTTGAAGTTCTGGGCTACTAAAAGAAGAGGGAAGGTTATCCTCGTCTAAATCTTCTCCGTGCTTCAAAAAGTATGTCCAAGTTTCAATAGAGTTCGTCAGATTTTCCGCCGTTTTGAGAAATTTTGTCAATTCTAAAGTGTGGATCTCGCAATCTTCCACCAAAGGGATTTGATTGTGTATTTCAACTAGCTTGAAGACATTATGGCAATGCTTCGTAGGTAAAGGGAGCGAATCTTTTGTTACAGAAATCAAGGTCACTTTTTTTAGTAAGTCGTAATTTTCACCTTCTTGTAGCTGGTTCTGGTAGTTTTTTGCCCAGTAATAAAGTAACCTTTGAGGAAAATTCTCGCTCATGACAATCTGAACTTCGATAATAAACCATTCTCCTAGTTCATTCTTCGCCTTCACATCCACAATAGAAAGCTTATCTTTGTAGAAATTTTTTGGATTATAAGGATTTAGCAACTCTAGCTCGACTATTTTCTTTTCGCCGCTACTCTCCAAAATTGCATTGAGTAAAGAGATTGACAACTCTTTATTCTCTTCACTTCCAAATAATTTTTTAAATACACAATCTATTACGGGATCTATTCCTATTTTCATCTATCTTCCCTTATCTTGCTTAGCAAGATACAATTAGTTTATCCTGCTCTTGCTTCTTATTACAATACTTTTTTTAGATTTATAACGACAAGAGCATTCTATCAGAGGGTCGGACAACTTTTTGGCGATAGATGTGAAATAGCCCGAGCATTGGCCAAAACAGCAAGTAAAGAAACCTGTGATAGTTTGTATTACCCCATATTACTATTTAAAGCTAATGAATTAAAAGGATAGAGAATCCTTCTTCACTATCAAGTATATCCATTTTATTAAAAAGGCCATATGGGCCACATAGTTTTTCAGAAAACTCTTTCGCTTGAGGTAGGAAATGCATTTTGCTCAATTGACTGCAAAAAGATCCAAGTAAGTTGTCGGGGAGAATTTGATGTGAAGATTTGTGGGAAATATTTGGGGAATGGATGATTAGGATCGATCATTTCGTTGTGTTTTGCAATTAAAGCCGTATGCCGTGATTTTTGAATCGCGGGTAATTTCAAATTTTTGCACACATTTTTGACTTGTCAAGGGTTCTCTTTGTACGAGTAATACTACCATTTGTTTTTGTCTCTGATTTAACTGAGCTTCAACTGCTGGTTTTATTATTTGTCCCTTTTAAGAGAAACGCGAGAAGACATTAAGGATGACTGGGAACAAGTTTGGAACGATCTAAAATTCCCTCCTCCCTACCAAAATTCTCCTAAAGAAGAAAAGCTCTTTTGCTGCTTTATAACTACGGGAAATTGTTGCGACAGTGTCGCAACAATTGAGTGGTCTTATTTCTTTGACATTAAAAACTATCGTTTGCGATTTTTTCTTTTTGACTTTTGAGTAAGTTTCTTCTTGTGTTTCTTTTTTTTCTTTGCTTCCTTTTGGAATGATTCATTGATTTGCTTGCCCTCATTTTGGCGAGGGGAGTTAATGAATTCAACTAAAGGAATAGGATTTTTGTCCTCTCCCAAAGGGAGGTGTCTTTTATCCTCATCAACAGCATCAAGGTCAACAATTCCGAGAACAACAAAGTCAAATGATTTGTGAGATGTTCCAATAGAGCCTATTTCTGCAAACTTGTCATAATCAAGAACAACTACTGGACATTTATGACAAAAGTGACCATCATCATTTCCTGCCATTAGAGTTTCAAGTTCTGATGTTTTTACCATTACCACATAGGTGTGGTATTCGTTTTCTAACCGACAATGGCATTCTGGGCAAATGGTTTTCTTGGGAATTTCATTAGACCAATACATCTTTCGGGGAATGGAAACATTAAATTTCTTCATAGATTCTCCAGAGTCAAATTAAAATATTGACGTCTTATGTTTTTTTGATTATGATCATATTATCATAATTTTTTGTGGTATTATAGCTATTTACTTTGCTCAGTTGAGCGGCTTCTATACCCGAAAACAGAAAAGCCCTCCAGGGAGATATCTTCTTGGAGGGTTCTTTCGTTTTACACTCTATTTTCGATTTATTTTAGGGCTTTTTACTCGATTTGTCTTTTTAATTCACTGTCTTATTAGTTACTTAAAAACTTTCATAACGAATTCTAAGGATAATAGAAATGAAAGAATGTTTTACAAAAGATGCACTAAAACTTTGGCAACGGATTCCTGAAAAAATGAAGTGTATGGCGCTCAACAGTGTTTGGTGCCCATATTGCGAAGAGAAAGGTATTATAATTGATTTTCGTGGGATTGAGGAAGAAGAAAATTTAGTACTGATTGGAAGCTGTCGTAAGTGCAAAAGAAAAGTGTCTCGGCTTTTTGATCAACACGACTTTCAAGAAAAACAGGTTAATGCTTTCAAGGAAGAACAAGATATTTCTTCACCGCTAGTTATTGAACGCTTTATAACAGAAGAAAATTTGGAAATACCTCTTCACAAACCAGTAGAGCTTGTTGCATTATCTCTAAAAAAGACAGCAATAAAATGTAAAGTCCTTTCTACGGGTCAAATGGTAACTTGGCGAAAAATTATGGACGAAGTAGAGGGAGAAATTTTCACCGTGATTCCCTCCAAAATATGGAAACATAGAAAAACTTTTTACATGACAGGAAAACCTCAGGGAATCCATGGGAGAATTGACGCAGCCGCTTTACAATTGACTCCACTTAATTTAGAAAAAGCAGGAGAGTGGGATCCTAAAGAAGACTATTGGGGAATAGATGAAAACTCTGTAAGTCCTTATTTTCAGAATATTATAGATTATGGTTCTCGAACTTCTTATGAAATGGAACAGGTTTTGCCATTTCAGGATCCAGATGATTTTGACAGTGACCCTATTGTCGAGGCGGTGGAAGCTCGTAGATGTGGGGATCAAGAAAAGGCAGCCAAAATTATAGAAAAGATCTTAGTGGAAGATTTGCGCTGTTTAGATGCTCATGCTCATCTTGGAATTTGGGATCTAAATCGATTTGAGGAACACCACCCTAGTCTCCTTGATCGAGCGAAAAGACATTACGAGGTAGGTGTAAGGATAGGAGAACTATCTTTGGGAGACAATTTCAAGGGAGTTCTACCTTGGGAAAGAGTCGATAATCGACCTTTTTTGAGGTGCTTACAGGGATATGGACTTTCTTTGTGGCGTTTAGGTGACTTTGAAAATGCTCACAAGGTTTTTCGAAAATTGCTTTGGCTAAATCCTAGCGATGCTCTGACTAGCGGGGATTTCTTGACCCAGATTGATTCCCGGGTAACATGGTATCAATACAAACAACTAAGTTGGCCTGTTTATAGGTAAAAAAACATTGTAAACAAACTCAAACCAAGAAAAAAGTAACAAGAAAGAAAAAGAATTAAAGAAAATGCTCACTCTTCACGGGATGTCGCAACTTCATTTCTTAGGATATCTTTTTTTTATATTGTAGAGAATGCCATTCCCAAAAGATTTGAGATGCTCAAACATACCTGCTAGTCGTAAAACCTGGGGATGTTCAGGATCTAGCTTTTCCAACATTTCGTATACTCTCTCTGCAAGATCTACTTCTCCTTTTCTAAGATAAAACTCTGTTGTTAGAGAGAAAAAGGCAATTACTTCAGAAATGTGAAAAACATCGCGATTTGGATATAGAGCTTTTAGCTCCAATTTCCCGTCAAAAATTTCCATTACTTTATCAAATTCGTTTTTTCTTAAGTATTGGTAAGCTGTGTTTATACGTGCAAATAAGTAATCAGGAAATAGTCGGTGAGCTTCCTTATTCCAAAATAAAGCTTTTTCATCGTTTCCACTGTGTTTGTAAGCTATAGACAAATGATTGTAAAATGCAGGAATAGAAGGGGACTTCTCTATCATTTTCAAAATATGGGGAATGATTTCTTTGGCAGACTGAGAACTTTCTTGTATTTTGTAAGCTATCTTCTCTATCTCATTTTGTATTTCATTAGAGTAAATATTAAAGGGTTTATCGGTTATCTCATAATGAACTATTTCATAAGGGTCATCTTTTTTAGGGAGCTTCCTATTTTTCTTTGCTTTTTTTGCATTCTTTTTACTTTTTGATGCGAAGATTTCTTTCTTTTCCTCTAGCCCTTTTAAGCGTATCAAAACAATCTCTTTTTCTTTTATACTTGCTCTTTCTAAAGCCATTTTATATATTTTTTCTGCTTTATCGTAGTCCAGAGGGAAATCTTCATAAGGAGGGAATATTGCATACATATCTCCCCAGGCAAGGTAGTTATATACAAATTCGGGGTTTTTCTCAATTAGGGATTTGAATATCTTTTCTCCTTCTTTTTCTTTTCGGAGGGAATAACAAGCCTCTGCCTCTCCACGTTTCATTATTTCTAGGATATCAGAACTACTTTCGGGAAACTCTGAACAAAAACTTTGGCAATACATAACTTGTTTATCATAGAAGGAAGAATCTTTCAAAGCGGCATTTGATAGTTCCATTTCTAAATCTTGGCACCAATTAAAAAGAGACCCGATTTCTCCCCAATATACTTGCTCAATATCAAGAGAGTTTTTGGGGTTACTAACAATCCATTCCCAAACTTTCAGCCATAAAAGACAAGCCTTCTTCACTTCTCCTTCTTTCAGAAGCTGGTAGCCTTCTCGTATTATGGCATTGACTCTCTCCTTATAGATTATGTCTGGAGCAAGTCGCGTCCATAAAACGTCAATCGCTTTCCAAATGAAGTCATACTCTTCTCTCTTTGCTAAAATAGTGTATTTCTTTTTCCAATATTCAAGTAATTCATCGGAAGAAGAGAACTTTTGCACTTCTTGAAGGAACTCTTCCTTATCAAAGTCAACCCCAAAGCTTCCTAGTCTTTCGGTAATCTTTTTGTTGGAAAACTTGGAAACGGCTTCTATTTTTCCAGCATTTTCTTCCAATTTGGCCACATGAGAGAAAAATTTTTCTTCCAAAGCATCTTCATCATAGTTTTCTCCGATAAAGATCTTTCTTTCCTCTAAGAGATTATCTCTGATATCCTCTACGCTTTCCTTAGCTTCTCTCAAAGTACATTTATGGTAGCTTCGATACAATTTAACAGCGGGCTCAAACTCTTCTTTTTTTACCATACTCTCAATTTTTTCCAAGAGTTCTCTGTGTGTTTTTGGTAGAACAACCTCTATTTCTTCGATCGGTTTATATTGGGCAAGGTGTTTTGCTTGATGCTTCAATTCACTTTGTTGTCTTTTCTCTTTCTGAGAAAATCTTTTATCTTTTTTGCTTTGTTTTTTCTTCGGGTTTTTCTTTTTCATATTGTTTTTGCTGTTTTATTTTTTGCAAGTGCCCAAAACGGATGTCTACTATAGATCTAGTAGAAAAATAAGAAACTTCAAGAGCTACTTCAAATCAAATTTTCATTTACTTGATCTTCTTTACGATTTATCGAACGTATCAATGATTGAACGGTTTTACAAAAACGAAGAGAGAAGATCATCCAGCGAGGTCACGCCTAGCTTGTTCATCATAGCTTTGGTGAGAATTTCTTTATCTTCCTTTGGTAAAGTAACTCGCTTGTGTAGCGAATTGAGAGTGAGATTTAAGTATTCCACGCTTTTACGGTGCTCTCGTAAGTCTTCAATAAGGCTATCTATTCGAGATGGTTGGTTTGTCAAATTGATATCTTCTTCTCCGATGTCACCAAGGGCTTGGTCAAAACAAACTTGTAACCACAACTGATGCTGAAGTGCTTGGGGAATAATGTTTATAGGAGTACTCACGTCTTGAGGAAGAGACAAGGCTTGCCCGTAGTATTCTATCATTTCAACTAGCCTAAGCCAGCCTTCTGTGTATATTACGTCTAAGTATTCATCTGTTCTAAGCTGTTCAAGTAAGAGATAAGGAGCAATTTTTCTAGCCATTTCGTACCACGGTTCTTTAGGACGAGGCATTTCATCGATATAAAGAATTCTTTCGTCCTCGTCCTCCTCTTCATCCCTAAAGGCAAAAAGATCGTCCAAAGCTTCTGCTTGATCTTTGGTGAGAGGAAATCCTTGCTCTTTGCAAACAAGGGCTTCCCAGTTGAGAAAATAGCCAGACTCTAAGCGAAAGATAAAATCATCTATGGCCTCTTCTAGTTCATAGGGATTATCTGATTCTAAATCACTCAACAATTCACAGGTGGGGATATTTTTCTCAAATGTCCACTCTGGCAGAAAAGGGTGTGGAGGCCTATTTCTTTCCTCCTGCAATGCTTTAAGTCGTAAAAGAATAAGTTTTCGGTCATCGAGTGTTTTTCTCTCTAAGGCCATTTCATATATTTTTTCTACTTTATCGTAATCGACGGAAAAACCTTCTGAAGAAGAGATAGTATAAATGCTTGCCCACGCCAAATAATTAAGAGAGCAATTAGGATTTTTTTCGATTAAGGATTTGAATATTTCTTCTCCTTTCTCTTTTCCTTTAAGGGCACAGTAAGATTCTACCTCCGCTATCTTCATTTCCTCTAGGAGAGCCCGACTACTTTTGGGGAAAACGGAGCAAAAATTTTGGCAGTAAGCAATCCTCTTATCGTAAAAGGAGGAGTCTTTTTCGCCGGCCTCCCCCAATTCCATTTCTAAATCTTGGCACCAGTCGACAAGAGAAGATATTCCTCTCCATTTAATTTCTTCAATATCAAGAACCCTCTCGAAATTGTTGGAAATAAGATCCCAAGCCTTTAGCCACATAAGACAAACCTTTTCGAGTTCTTCTTCTTCCAAAAGATCGTAGCCATCTTCTATTAAAGAGATCAATTCTTCCTCCCGGAAAACCTCAGGAGCAAGTCGTCCCCACAAAACATCTATGCTTTTCCAGAATAAATCCTCCTCTTCTTTCAAAGTGAGATCATATTTGACTTCCCAATGCTTTGCTAAATCTTCTGAGGAGCGAAACTGTTTTACTTCCTCAAGAAACTCTTCTTTATCAAAGTCAACTCCCAGTCTTTTTAATTCCTGGATAATTTTTCTATTAGAATATTTAGTAATGGCTTCTAATATTATCATATCCTCTTGTATTTTTTCCAGACGGGAGAAAAACTTATCAGGAGAAAAATCTTCGTCTTCTTCTAATGAATCTTCTCCCAAGAAGATTTTTCTCTTCTCTGAGATTTCTTCTTGGATATTCTCTACTCCTTCTCTAGCTTCTCTTAAAGTGCATTTGTAGTAGCCTCGATACAATTTCACGGAGTTTTCCCAATCTTCTTTTTTTAGCATATCTTCGATTTTTTCGATTAGTTCTCGACGATTTTTTGGCAAAACAACTTCTATTTCTTTGTGTGGTTCATGTTCCGCGATATGCTTTGCTTGGCGTTCCAGTTCTTTTTGTCGTCTTTTTTCTTTTTGAGTAAATTTATTTTTTTTGCTTTGTTTTTTCTTCATGTTACCCTCATTTTTGGTGCCGAAAATAGCCTTTTCAGTCGCTAACTATAATTCTCTCTTTTTATAATTTGATTGTTAAGCTTTGTTTTACTATACTAATTTTTTATACCATATAAGGTAAGATTTTTCCAGCTTAATGAGTTGGAAGAAAAGTGCAAATTAACGACCCTTTTTTTGCACTCAAATCATTGATGTAAAATTTAGAAGCACCCTATTTCATTAAAGGTTCATCATGCAACTCTCAGAAGAAAAAATTGAGCTATTTTACGCATTATGGTACAGCTTACTTGGTTACACTAACGATAAATTCAAAGTTTTAAAGGATGTACGGACGCAAGAGGATTGCGAGAAAACGCCGTTTGAAGAATTGTCAAAAATTCGCGATGTGCTCTACAAAAACCCAAAAACTATCGAATCCTTTGCTGAAGAAAATCCATGTGATTTCTCAAAAAGTCAACTTGAGATTATTGAAAGTTGGAAAGATTTTAAGCAAGGTCGTTTCTACATCTTTCGCTATTTAAAAAATTATACTGTCTTTCTCGAAATCAATAATGATGACCCCAAAGCATATGGGGTTCTCTCTCTAATAAGTACCTTTGAAGAGATGATAGGCTCCAGACTTCCAATTATGGTTGAGGCCGTTTTATTACCTTTTGAAGACCAGATTATTTATGACAGCATTTTTGCGCCATACTCAGTTTTCTTTGGGGGAGGTACCAAAAGACGTTTTAATGAAGCTTACCGACAGGCAAAGGCCAGATACGGAATCATAACCTCTCTTGCATTTTCAGAGAAAAAAGAAAGTGATATGGATACTTTAGCTTTTTATCTCTTAAGTGAGGACAGGCGGCAGCTTTATGAACGGGAAATCGAGAAGCTCATTAATAAAGGTCACTCTCTTTTGGTTTTTTATCACCAAGAAATGGGTAAAATTTTTGCTCGGGAAGTGAAGAAAAAACTCAAAAAACATGACATTATTGGTTGGTTTGGAATCGTCGGTGATCTCATTGTCGCAAGCGGAACTACTCGAAAGGAACTAGAAAAAAATATTGAGAGGATAGTCCCGGAAAAGAAAGAACTTGTTTACATATTTCAAATGAAAAAAGGAAAATAAATCCTCTTGCAAGAAGAAAACTATATGTCTATTTGGGAGCATGATCCTGGTCGAGGTGGTTTAAGAATTAATGAGGTAACAGAGCAACGTACAAAAAAACGCATCATCAAATATGCGCAAACAAATTTTGCTGGTAGCTATACTAAACTCGATATTCGATTTAGAATGCAATTTTGTTATGTGGATGCTTACACAGAAGAATCGCTTTATTATTGCCTGTTTCGATTGCGTTTTTTTGGTGATGAGGAAAAATGGGGTTAGTTACTGCTAAAAAAATTCTATTTATTTCTTGACTATTCTACTTATTTTAAGTAGAATTATATATTATGAAAGTAAGAATAAGTCAAGCAGCAAAAGAATTAGGAGTATCGATAGATACTCTTCGCCGATGGGAAGCAGCGGGAAAAATAGAAGTAGAAAGAACTCCTAACGGTCATAGAAGATAT
>JAJDCR010000042.1 GCA_029260735.1 Planctomycetota bacterium | reverse complement strand
AGCGTCTTTTATACTACTGGGGTTTAACCTCATGGTTATCATTAAAGAATAGCGCTTTGGTTGTTCTTCGTAGCCGTAGCCGTGATCGTAGTCGTCGCCGTGACCGTTACCGTGACCGATTTTAATCTCGGTCACGGTAACACGGTCACGGTGACGATCACGACTACGGTGACGATCACGACTACATTTTTCAAGGACTTGCGGCTTAAGTTGACACATATGGGGTTAAAACCCCAGGCTATAACATGTTACCGCTCCGCGGCAAAGAAAAATATGGATTTGTGAAGCGAAGAAAAATTGATCTTGTGCAGTGAATCCTTTAGATTTTTTTTCTCTACGGCAAACCAAATGCGTGTTTTTTCCCCTTATTTTTTCTAGCCTTCAGCACCTCATTTTTGTTTCCGTGTGTGAGGAGCCCGTATTAGGATTACGAGCATGACTCGAGTTACGAAAAAACAAAGTCCGTTCTTGATTTTACCCCGAAGCGAAGCCGAAGTTCGATCTTTTTTCTAACCACCATGCCACTCTTCATTCTAGTCTTTTTTTGAGAAAAAGCTAGGTAATGCACTATTTTCGTTGCGTGGTTCCCCCCTAAAACACTTGACTTCCCCGCCTAGAGCAAACATCTCTCCATTTTTTGTCGTCTTATTCTTATGTTAGGGGTTATATTATATAGGTAGTCATTAAAAAATGTGAGCATCAAAGGGGGAAAGTATTTTGCAAAATCCAAAAAAAGACCAAAATAAGCCAGAGAGCGGAGATTTTGTCGCGGTCTTGGGAGCAAAGGGAAGTGGTAAAACTCTTTTTATTACGGCTCTTTTAGCCAGCATTGTTGATGGAAAAGCGGATAAGTTGACGGGGACGGTTTCACAGCAAACGCAGGATTTTTTGAATCGTCAGCTTCTTCCTATGCGCCAACACCGCCAATGGCCCAACCCTACTCGGGGGTGGCATAATTTGGGAGTCTCTTTGCGTAGCCAAGAAGAGGAAAAAATCAAAGATTTTAGTTTGAGTTTTCAAGATATTCAGGGAAGTGATTTTGAAACTTTCTCTCCTGCTTTGATTGAAAAAATGGAGAAGGCAAAAGCTTATTTCTTTATTGTTTCGCCTAAGCATCTTTTGACAGCCGAAGAATTAGAAAAGGCTGCTGGAAGCAATGCTTATTTAGAATGTATCATTCCGGAAGAAGAGAGATTTTCTCGCCAAATCAACTGGAATTATGCAAAGGCTTTGGAGGAGTTGAGTAAAACCGCTGGATTTCAAAAAGATCTTTCTAAGAAAAAATCGGTTCGGCCTATCTCCGTTATTTTTACTCGTAAAGACGATTATCCCCACTTAGATATAGAAGTTTTGAAGAAAAAGTTTGAAGGAACCTTTAAGTGGTTCCAAGCTCATGCCAAGTATGTTAATTACTTTTTTGCCTCCTCAGTGGGAAAAACGGTTGACCCCGACCCGGAACAAGATGAGAAAATAAAACAACTTTTTCGAGAACAATACGGGCAAAACATTAATTTGAAGCTTCCCGCCAAAAAAAGTCCCCCCATTGAGATCGATCCAGAAGGGGTAGTTGATCCCTTGAAGTTTGTTTTATCCGCCTTTGTCGAAGAAAAAGAAATTCAAATTCAGCGTAGAATTCGTATCGGAAGTATTGCTGCCGCGATCATTTTAGGTTTGATTGTTACTCAGTTTACATTTAGTTGGAGCCAAAAAGCTTATCATCATTGGCAGATGCGAGAACAAAGAAGCATGGCTATCCATCGCTATATCCAAGAAAATCCTGAGCAAATCCAGGAAATTTACAAAAAAATTCAAACTTACTTCCAAGAATATGGCAAAAGCCATAGCGAAGGACAAAAGCTCTTGGGGGTACATAAAAGTCTCTTTTCTAAAGTTCAAGAAGAGTGGCTTGATGAACTTATTCTCCAGGCCCAAGAAGTGGACCAAGGAGGAAAATCTTCTTCGGAGTACCAAAGGGTTGCTTTAATTATTAAAACCTATTTAGATTCTGAATTTCCCAAGGGAAAAAGTCGATTACGAGATTTTTATGAAAGAATTGAACAGCGCAAAGAGTTGGCTTTGGCTTTAGAAGAGGCCCAAGACTTTGAGAAGCAAGGAAATTATCGCCATGCCATAGCTATCTTAGGCAAGTATGAAAAGAAACATGATTTTCAGAAAACTTTTGTTGAAGTCCAGAGAAAAAAATGGCAGAAAAACTATAGCCAAATTCTCTACCAAAAAGCCATGGAAAACCTAATTCCTTTACGCTCTTCGGAAAACTTAGGGAAAGCTATTCTTTCTTTAGAAAGCTTTGACAAAAAAGAAGACCTTTATTTGGACAATGAAGAAAAACAAAAAATACGAGACGAAATACTCCAGTTGAGATTTAAGAAATCTATAGAGGAAAGTGAAAGAGCTTTTCAACAGAGAAACTACACCCAAGCTTATCGTATTCTTAAGATTTTTGCAGAAACTCCTACTCTTCCTGAGAATATCAAAAATCAGATTCAGGAAAAATTAGAAAAACTATCGGGAGAAGAGTACCAAGAAGAACTCCGTTTTTCCTCTTTAGTTAAAGGAAAAGAAGCGCTGGAAAATCTTTACCAGTTCCAAAATAAGTACTTCAATCACCCTAGCTACAAAAGAGAGAATGTTTTACACCGAGTTTCTTTTGCTTTGGAAGAAATGGCCCAGAAGCCAGAAGATATGATTAGTTGGCAAGAGAAAATTTCTCTTTTTGAACTGCAAGAACAACGTTTCCCTCAAATTTTAGGGCAAGCACAATACTGGGGAGCCTTTGTTCCTCTTCTCGAAACCAAGCTCAATGAGTTTTTAGATCAAAAAAATTATGAAAGTTCTTGGAATTTACTCAAAACCTATCAAATTAAAATTTCGAACCAAGCGCATCTAAAGAAAACGATCGAGTCTCTACAGAATTGGGGGAAAAACTTAGCCCAAGCCCAGCTAGAAAATGATTGGCAAAAGATTCTTCATCAAAAATCGGAAATTGCTTTGAACTCCTTGGATAAATTTAGGCAGTATCAAAATCAGCCATTTTTTGCAGAAATCTATCGCAGCCAATATTTAGATAAAGTGGAAGAGAAACGTTTTCAAGTTTGTTTGCAGCAATATGAAACGACTCTTCAAGAAAATGACTTTTCCCAAGCGCGTTTAGTTCTAGAGACATATGAAACCTGGGGAAGTGAAGACTACCGGGGTCGTGTGTCCGAAATGGAAGAGCAAATTGACAAACAAGAGATCCACCATTTATGGCAACCTTATCTGGTTAAAGCGAACGATAGTTTTTTGTCTATTCCCCAGAAATTGGAATCTCTGGAACAATTTCAGCGGAGTTATCGAGAGCGGTCGGGCTATGGCTACGTCGAAGAAGATGTCGAGATCCATATTCGTATTTTGAGTAATAAACTCCAAGATGAAGATAAAAATAAACTGACTCGACAAATTGCACGAGCCTTCGAAGACGAAACAGCTCTCTTAAAGGCAAAGGAGTTTTTCGAATCATACCAAAAGAACTATCCTGCTGATCCTAACATAAGTGAATTTCAAGCACAAATCCATGAAGTGCAAAACAATTGGGTTAGAAAACACCTCCAATCATCGGAGGAAATCTTTGACCATGCAAAACGTTATGAGGCTTATGAGGGATTCATTCGCAAGTATACCCCTCACAAATATCTCTATAAAGATTTGTTGGAAAAAGCAGAAAAACTGAAAGAAGAGACCGCTTTAGAGTGGGATAAGCAAGAATTTCTCAAAGCAGATTCTATTTGGCGCGAATTTCGCTACCGAGCAGATGAGTTTAGTCCAGCGGATGGGAGAAAACGTCTTCAGGAAATGGTAGAGCTTTATCAAAACTATACCAAACACTGGGGGCCGGAGAAAAAATACCTTCAAGATGCAAGGGAGCAAGCTCTTCTTATCAATCAACTCCTTCACGGAGCAAACTATACCCTTGAGCTCATCGATGGATCTTTCGCTAGTAACTATTGGGTTATGAATCCTACAGTAGAAGTTTTGCTTCGTGTAGGCCGACTAGAGTATCCTTTTAAGCTTCATCCAAATAAAAGAAATATTGTTTGGAGAGAAAAGAAAGAGGTTTTTTGGAAAGCCTATGAACCTGTTCAGTTAGTTGTTCGAGATAAAGATAAGTCCAATGATCAAAACGTTCTTTTAACCCATAGCTCCATAGGTTTCTTTGGTCTTTTCAAGCTTTGTACAACAGGAAAACAAGAAAGAGAGTTTCAATCCAAAAGAATCATCATGGATAGTTACAACAAAATTAGTTTTTCTTTGGTTTCGAGTTCTTCTTCTGTCATCAATAGATGGTATGGCCTTAAATCTAGCAAAGCGGATGAATCAAAAAATAATTAGAGGGGGAAATCATGAAGCGGGTAATCTTAGAGTCCATATATACCTCAGGAATATTTCCTATCGGAAATAACTCTGAGCTTCTCCAGCATGACGATTGGGGAATTAAGTACGTTCAGGAAAAGAGCTCTTACGATCTGGAAAGCTGGAAAGCTCTTTTTAGTACTGTCCAACAAGAGGCTCTTGCCTTTTTGCGAAGCGAGAAAAAAGGTATTTTTGCTCGCTTTTGGGAAGAGAACGGTCAACGATTTTTTGTTGTAGCTATCCCTGACCGTGAAAAAAAAGGAGCCTTTCGTAGTAATCTGCTTTTGGTTGCTTTTGAGGTCTGCGAAGCACAAAGAGAGCTTGACATTTTACAAAACCTCACTTTTTCTGGAAACCCCTTACCTGAAGGACTATCTAGCTTAAAAGAGAATCCTAGTTTAGAAATAGGATGGCAAGAGAACCCTTGGCAAGGAATTAGTCTTTCCCTCAAGTTAGGGAAACCACCGATTGCTTCTTCTGATTTTACTTGGAGTAGAGGAAAAGAAAATTTTTTGGGCCAAAAAAAAGTAAAAGCATCGTTATTTTTGACTTTGTTAGCTTTTATTGGAGTAAGTATTTTTTCTCTATTGCCAAAATCTACTCTTCCTCCTCTTCCAGATGGATTGACAACTCAGGCCGTTTTAATGGGAGAAAATTTGCGAGAGCAGGGGGACAGACTAGATTCTGTACAGCAAGAAAACTTTGAGCTTCATGCAAATTTTAACTCTCTTCAGCAAAAAACAGAAAAAGTGAAAAAAGAGCTTCAGCTTAGAAACTCTCTTGCTCGTGATGTTGGAGGGTGGGAATCTCTTCAGGTTTTAATTGAGCAAATCCAAGAGATAGGTATTTTACCAGAGAACTTAGCGAATAAAGTGCAAGAAGCACGCCAAATAAAACAAAGCAGTCAACAGTTAAAAACAGAATTAAATTCTCTTATTTACTATTTAAAAAAAGCTCAGTTAAGCCGCCATGAGCAACGGCAAAATGCAAATGGAGATTGGCTGGAGGTAACTATTGTCATAAGTTCCCAGCTAAAAGATTTTGAAGAACGACTTCAACAACACATTGAGAAACTTCCCTAAGAAAAAGAAGCTCTTTAGGGCTCTTTTTTTTTCTAGCTTATTGGGATATGGCCGAATAAGCTAGAAAGTTTTTTTGCTACCAAATTTTTCTTGCATTTCATCTCCTTTTTAGGAATAATCTGCTATATATTTGTCACTTTCGGCAGTGAAAAAAGCATTTTTATAGCTAATATTTTTTTTTAGCTAGACCACCTAAGTACAATGGGAGATCTTCTTGCAAAAGCAATCCGAAAAATATCAAAATCTACCTGCCCAAGTGCGAGAATTTCTAGAAAGCTTAAGTGACTATCCTTGGTTTCAACCAGAAAGTGTAGATTATCATAAAGTAGGAGAGTTGATCAAAGAGCACCAGCAGCGTTTACAAGCTTTTGGAATGAAAAAAAGCTATCCTCTTAAGATCATTACTGACTGGAAAGTTGCTAGCCAAATAGCAAAAGATGTGGCTTCGGCAATTCCTCGCCAAGCTAGCTGGAATGCCACTCGCTTGCAAGTGATAAAAAACGCTCGTATCTATATTGATGATGTCGCTTTTAATCAATCCCTCCAAATAACAGAAGAAATTGTACAGGCTCAAGCTACAAGAACAGTTTCTGATGCTATCTGGATGTTTCTCCAAGAAATGGCTCTTGAAATGCTCCAAGAAGATCTTCGGGGAATTATGTTTGATGTTTCATGGGCAATCGCCTATGACGCCGCCCGCAATTCAGTCTGGTACATTGCTGAAGATGAAATGAAGACCAGAGGACATGAAAACCCTTTTGAGCCTCTTATGGAAATATATCGCATGGGTTTATGGCCTATCGGATTGATTCGGGAAAAGGGCATTTTTGGAACACGTCGTTGCTTCGCAGTTTTTGTCCCCTCTAACAGCATTATCTAGCCAACTTACCTTCTCCCCATCCTAAGTAGCCGAGTAATAGTTTTTACCCATTTTAACTTTGCTTTTTTGATCCTTGGCTCAAAATTCCTCACTTACAAAACAAAAATAAGGCTTAAAAGCTTCATAGCTTTCTTTATCTAAAAATAAATTGGATTTATGGTTTTGACTTAACAATGAAACCCACTCCAGTTACTTGAAAAGCAGCCCACTCATAAATTTTACTGTTGCGAATCATCGCTCGTTGTGCAAGAGCCAAAGATCGTACAGGATGAAACGATTTGTGACGTAACTCTTCATAAAACCGGATCATCATTCGAGTTGTTCCATCATTTGGCACACTCCATAAGCTGCCTATTACATTGGGGACACCTGCCGCTTGAAAAGCCCGGGTTAAGCCTGTCATTTCATCGCCTCCGTTGATATCTCCTAGACTTGTTAAACAAGAACTCATGACAACGAGTTGAGTTTTACGTAAATCCATCCCGTAGATTTCTTTAGCTCTTATAATTCCCTCATGATCCTCTGGGGTTCCACTTAGTGCTAGCCCTGAAAAAAGAGGAATCCAAGTATCAAAGTAGCCGTGGCAAGAGAGGTGGATAATTCCTGCTTTAGGAGCTTCTTTACGAAGAGCATTAGGCGTTGCTTCTTCGCGGATAAAAAAACGCCCTTGAGGATACATTTTTTGAATAGTAGGAGTTTCTGTCACACCAAAGGGGGAATTTGGATCTTTGTCTAAAAGTGCTTCAAAAACTGTCAGATTTTTGAGAGAGTGAAATTGATGTTTGCTAAGCAAAGTTAGGGAGCTAGCACTAGGGCTATAGAATATGTTATATTTTTGAACGAGAAATCTTTTTCCATCGTGAAGGGCCTGAAAAGGAAGCATGTGTAAGTCTTGGTGGGGAATAACACAAACATTTTCTCCTGAAGTGAGCCAGTACGAAAGAGGGGACCATATTTTTTTATATATTTCTTGGGCGTGCACTTCAGGAGCAAGAAGATCTTTTGGCTTTTTGTTCTCGTAGTAGCCAGTATCATCTTCTATTTTTTCTTCGACTCCGTCCCAAAAAATTGATTCGCGAAACTTAGTAATACTTGTTTTGATTTCTTTTTGGGAAACGGGAAGGGTAAACATTTTTACATAACGACGACCGATTATCCAAACGAGAAGTTTTTTCTCCAGTTGAAAATAAATCACCACTTTGTAGTTGGAGGCGGCCTTTCTAATTTCTTTAATCTTTGCTGGCCGCGTTTTTTGTTTTTTGGATTTTAGTTTATTTCCTAACATATTAAGAATAGAGCGAGCCCTCGCTGACTCTGCAAGGTCAAAAGCCTTTTCTTTATTTTTTTCTTCTAAGGCAAAATTTATTGCTAATTCGAAAGCTTTTGATGTGCCATTAAAAGCACTACTGCTCACTTGGTTTCCTTGGATTCCCGTTCTTTGCTTTTGAATGGACTTTAGTACTTCTTTAATTAATTCTTTACTCTTCTCTTTCTTTTCTCTTATATAATGTACTCTTGCTAGTCCTAGTTGCCAAGGCCACCAACTAGATGGTTTCTGAGTTTTTTTGGATATAACTGCGGCAGCATTATAAGCATCTTCTGCTCCAAAACGATCTTGATTTTGCATGTAAGCTTCTGCCATTTCGAGATAAAGCTTAATTTTTAGAGAAGGCTTTATTTGGTATTCTGCAAAAGCAGCCTTCTTCCCTTTTCTTTTAGTAATGGTCTGAAGGCCTTTCTTAAAGGCTTCAACTGCATCCTCATATTTTTTTTGACGGCTTAAACAAACTCCTAAGTCATAGTAGGCTGGAACCAAAAGAAAGACATGATCTGTTCTTTTGAGATAATTAACTCGGTTTTGAAAGTAACTTCTGGTTTCATCTGGAACGTCTCCTGTTTGAGCAACTGCTTGAAAATAAGTATGATAGGCTACAAATGAAGAGTCCGCAGTTCGCATCTCTTTTTTCTCTTCCTTTGCAATTTCTAAATAAACAGCAGCGGCAGCACTATAATTTCCGAAAGCTTCATGCATTTTCCCTTTTAAAAAACGAGCCTTGCGCTTGTATCCCGAATTTGCTTCTTTACTCATTTCTGCATAATCCTGAGTTAACCTGCTCGCCTTTTCGACATTGCCTGCCTCTCGATGGACATCAATTAGGTTATGCATAGTATAAAAACGTTCTCTTTTCGTTTTTGCTCGTCGGTGGGCTTGCTCACACTGAATTACTGCTGATTGGTAGTCACTTTCCATTTGTAGACTATATAATCCTCGACATGATAAGGCCAAGGGCGAAATTTCTCCTCCTCTGACAAGAGGATCGCAAGCTTGATTTAAAGCTTCGGGGACAGGAATATTCGCATCTTTCAGTAATTTCTTCATTTTCTCTGCATTACGGTGAGAAAATAAAGCCCAACCTTTTTCCATTTGAGGAATAATAAGAGGCAGCTTACCAGCATGAGCAGCACTATTTACATTTTGCTCAAGAATACCTTGCATTAAGTAATAGTAGTCTATATCAACCCAGCCTTGATCGAGAGGAAATTGTATTGCTTCAATATTTTTTGCGAAATCTTGATCTTTTGTCCAAGTGATCAATAGACGTTCATAGCTCATATAAATGCCAAGAGTGTCCGTAAAAGTATGACCTGGCCATAACTCCTGGCAGAGTTTAAAATATTTGATTGCCTCTTCCCATCGACCCAAATGGTTTAATCCGTTGATGAAATAGGTCATGACATGGGGGGTATAATCTCCTAAATCATATATAGCACCGCCTGCAGCAAAATATCTTTCCAAGTAGGGGACAGCGCGAGTCGCATACCTGTCATATGTTAATTGAAGGGAGACTTCTTTGAGCACTTCTAGGTCCTGAGGATTTTTCTCCAAAGCAGAAAAACTTTTTTGAACATAGGTGGGGACTTTTTCATCATAATCATACATCATAACCAAAAGAGGTTGGGTAGAAGTCGAGAACCCATCTTTTTTAAAAGACTTAGGATAAGAGCTTTCTTTATAGGGCTTTGAAACTAAAAGATAACTATTGGGGGGTATTTTCCAATTATCTATGGGAGTGACAATATCAGGATCTACCAATTTTTTTAAAGAATCAAAAAATCCGCCTTCTGATGATTCTTCATTTGATTCTTCATTGTCTTTTTCTGGCACTGATTCACTACTGTTTTCAGTTGAATCAGTTGTTACGAGATGTTTAAATCCTCCGTCCTTCGAGAAAAATCCTTTCCAAAGGTTAGAATGCCACAAGCCTGCTCCCACTGCGAGAAAAACTAAAAAAGCGGCAACAAATACTTTCTTCGAGGAGCTTTTTTGGAGTTGAGAAGGTTTTTCAGGAGAGCTATTTGCAAAAGAGGGACTCTGGGGGGATGCTTCCAGCTCGGAATAAAACCCCTTTTCTTTAATTTCTTTTTCTTCGCTACCTTGGCAATCTTGGAGATGCTTCTCCCAAATATCCAAATGGATGCTTTTCTCACAGGAAAAACAGACCATGTAGTCAAGATTCTGAGTTAATTGAAGCTCGGACTTTTTCTCTTCTCCAAATTTCTGAGGAGAACTCTGCTCCGGGAAATCAGGAATATCATCCCCTTCTTCGATCTTTACGGTCTCTTCTTTAGAGGTGGGAGGAAATTTTTCACTTCCCCTCGCCTCTTCCTCAAACATTTTTTCCAGGCGAGGTTCTTTTCCTTTTTGGGCTAAATGAGCAAAATCTCCCCAGTCTTTAGTTGAAGGAGGCGCTTCCTCTGCTGCCACTTCGGGAGAGACTTGAAAGAGTTTTTCAATATCCTCTTTTTGAAGCATCTGGGCAAAACCGCTTTCTCTTTCTGTTGGAGGTGTTTTTACTCGATAGTTTTGATCAAAATCGGAAGAAGCTTGCTTAGGGGAACTAGGAAAAGGATTCTGAGTTTCTAGAGAAAGAATAAAAGGTTTTCCGCAGCTTTTACAAATTTTTTCTTGTCCAAATGGATTTTGTGCTTTGAGATAGCTTGTTTTTCGTTGGCAATTGGGACAATAAAAGTTGAGTATGTTTTCCTGAGGAGAAGGAGAGTTGACAGGAGGAGAAAGAGCTTCTGACTTTGCAATCTCTTGGGCCGCGGGATGATTAACTAAATTTTGTCGAGTTAGTTTAAAATTTTCTCCACAGCTTTTGCATTTTTTTTCTTTGCCCATTGGATACTGCTCTAAAGAATAACCTGTTTTGTGTGCACAGCAAGGACAAGCAAAAATCAAAACTTGGGAAGGGGTCATCAACAGCACCTCCGTTTTATATAGTAGCCTGGAATTCCAAAAAGACACCACCTCTATAAAAATTATACGAGATGTTACTTTGAATACAAGAACTTTCCTAGAAGAACAAATGTGATTGGGAGATAGTTTTTTGCTTAGGACAAAAAAATTATAAACCCAGGAGGTGGTCTTCCTGAAAACATGTCCTTTGTTCAGTTTTTATGAAATTGAGGAGAAAAAGGATAAATTTCCTCTTTGCTTAAAATAAAAGCTTTTAACTCTTCAGCTATTCGCTGGTTAGCTTGCTTTGTAAAGTGACAGTAATCAACAAAAACCCATTCTTCCCATTGATGAACTTGATCCATCGATTGAACTTGAGGAGTGTTTGCGTATTTCTTTTGGACAAATTGGTGAACAGAATCCAAAAAAGGATGGGAGTTAGAATTGAGATAGTTGTAAAGCGCTTTTTCTACTCCCTTTACTTTTTTTGGATTTCTCAGGTTTAAACAAGGCTGGACAAGTAAAAGGTGCTTTTGTTTATCGTATTTTAATGTTTGGTGGAAAAGCTCCAGGTTTCTCAAAAAGTCTTGCACGGCTCTTTCTCTAACAGGATTAGGAGAAGAGGAAGAAGGATTAACAGTAGGAGTTTTTTGGTTTAGCCAATATTTGAATATATCTTTATCTTGATCACTATTCAAAGGGGTTCGTATGATTCCACTCCGAAAAAAAAGATATTCTCCCAATAAATAAAAAAGAGCGGAGTTGCGCATAAGAAATCGACCTTGAGCAAAAGGGAAGTGATGAACTTTATTCGCAGCCCAGTTTTTACGATGCCATTGATAGGATGTTTCTCCCTCTGGCAAAGATCCCAAATCATTCATTCCATCCATCGAAATAACCCAGTCAGGCTTAAGATGCCGAAGGATATACTCATAGCGAAGCTTGCTTTGAATAAGAGTAGAGCTGGCTACACTAGCATTAAAAACGCGTACTTTTTTTTGGGGAAGAGCTTTTTGTAGTATCTCTTCGAGCTGGCCATCTATCGAGTTTTCGATGGAGTGAGTACTAATACCTGTTATTTTTAGCCAATCTCCTCCCTGAGCTGATCCCATACCTGCCATAGCAGAACCACCTAAAAGGAAAACCCAGAAGTCTTCCTTTGTTTTGGGAGGCATAAAGACATCTCCCGTAGCAACTCTCATTCCATGATCATTGTACTGGGAACTCTGGTCAAACTCCAAGTAAAAGGGGCGATTACTCCAAATAAGAACAGGGTCATCGATCCATCGCGAATTGCCTTGAATCCCAATTTTTGTATGATGAAGAGTAAAGCGGGCGTGGCAAATTCTTTGAGAAATCCACTCTGTAAAAAGGAAAAGTATTCCTAAAATAAACAAACTAAAAAACAGTTTTTTCTTCCAAGAAAGAGAAATTTTATTTTTCTGACTCATTCCTGTTCCTCTTTTCTTTTCTTATCTCTTACGTCTCCCATTTGCCGAGCAGGGTTTCCTACCATGATAGCAAAATTAGGGACATCTTTGGTCACAATAGACCCAGAACCAATAATAGCTCCTTCCCCAATAGTAACTCCCGGCATAACAACTACGTTGACTCCAAGCCAAGCACCTCGCTGAATGACAACAGGAGAATCTAGAGAGACATCATACTCTTTACCAATGAAAGAATGGTTAGGGGAAGAGGAAGAAACTAAAGTAACATGAGGAGCTAAGGCTACTTCCGGTCCAATTTTTATTCTTCCTCCTTGGTAATCATCTATTGCGGTTAACCCCATATTGACGAAAGCTTTTTCTCCCACTTCAATTCCTGATAAACGGAAAAGAGAGTGGCGTATTTGGGGAATAATACAATGGTTAGCACAAAGACGAGCGAGAGCACGTAAAGCTCTTTTTAACTTAGGCATAATTAAAAAAAGTACCTCAAAGAGAAAGATCAATGGCCACTTCTCTGGCCAGTTTTACTTGAACTCCATCGTCTTCTTGAAGAAATTGGAGAAGATTTTGATAAAAAGATAAGTGCTTTGCTAGATGACAAGGATGAGTATTGATAATAACCAGCCCAGAAAAGGGAGAAATTTTTTGAACTACTTCTTGCACGAGAGAGAGAGCTTCTTCATCACTGAGAGAGCGGTCCCTAAAGAGTCCATCATCTTGAATTGTCAGAGGAAACTCCCACAAACTTGTGCTTGGATAATTATAAGGAAGGCACAGATTTATTCCTTTTGGGTAGAATCCTTGAAATTTTATGCTACTGTCGTAGATAAATCCTAATTTATCTAGCTCCTGTAAAAGTTTATCGGAAATACACAGAGCCGGGGCTCTATACCCTGAGATAGGACGTGCTAGTTTTGCTAAACATTTTTCTAGACGTTTTCTAATTTGAGTGGAGGAGCGAAAGCCAAAGGCAAGGTCGTGGTAATCTCCGTGTAATCCAACTTCAAATCCTTCTTCTTCTAAGTGATCCAGCCATTTCAAATCTAGAGGATAAGGACCTTCTGTTAGAAGATTAAAAGTAGAGCGAAGAGAAAATGATTTTTCTAAGGAAGCGACCTCAGGGCTAAATGCTGCACAGTGAGAAGTATCAATATCATGAGTAAGACATACTGTAGTAAAGTTTCGGGAAAATGTTTTTTCTTTGGGAAAAACTTCTCTTAGCTCTTCCATTAGCTGATAGTTAAAATAGAGAGTTTCTCTTTTAGATTTTTTGTGCCGACGTTTTTTTATCTGATCGGTTACTTGGCGGTAAAGAAAATAAGGTAGCGCGTTTAAAATGGGGCCTACTACTCGACGAAGAAAAAATTCTTTCCACGACCAAGAGAGTTTTAAAGCAGCCAGCTCTTTTTTGTTATTAGAAAGCCAAGAAGGAGAAAGCTCTGAAGGAAAAAATTCATTTGAGAAAGCTGCGTGTTTGGTCTCAGGAGATTTTTCCTGCGAGCTATTGCTCCACCACTTTGCCAAGGGAATTAGGAATGTCGGATGATTTTTTTTACTTGATGACACTAGGCGATTCCTTGCTGAGAGTTGCAAGTCCGGTACCAGTTCATAATGATTTCCGTGATTTGGATAGCACTATTTCCTTTTCCATAAACGGGCCTTTGCTCGGAAGGCACCTCTAAGTTAGAAAGGGCTTGAATAATACTATCTCTTTCAGGGCTGATTAGTTGATTCCACCCTTGGTCAATCGTCTCTGGCCACTCGGTCTCTGGACGTATAGTTAAGCAAGGTGTTTTTAGGTAGAACGCTTCCTTTTGTAAACCTCCGCTATCGGTAAGAACTGCCTTGGCATTTTCAAGTAAAACAATGTTATCAAGATACCCTAGGGGGTCTTGGGGAAGAACATTTTTGGGAAAAGAAATTTGGTATTGTTGTAACATTTTTGCTGTTCGAGGATGGACAGGAAAGACCACAGGAAAATCTAAAGCCCCGAAGGCAGATATAATATTTTGCAAGTTACTTCGGGAGTCCGTGTTTGCAGGGCGATGAATGGTCGCGTAGTAGTAAGCCTCTGTTTCTAATTTTAATGTCTTTTGGAGCCGGGACTCTTGATGGGCTTTCTCGCGGAAATGTAAAACGGCATCGAACATAATATCTCCGACAAAAAAAACTCCTTTTTTAATCCCTTCTTGGCTGAGGTGGGCTCTTCCTGTATCTGAAGGAACAAAGAGAAGCTCACTACAATGGTCTGTTAAAATGCGATTAATTTCTTCCGGCATTGCTCGGTTGAAACTTCTCAGGCCTGCCTCAACATGGGCAACAGGAATTTGGAGTTTACTCGCGGCAAGAGCGCCTGCCAAAGTCGAGTTTGTGTCCCCGTAAACAATAACCAGGCAAGGACGCTCTTGTTGAAGATCTTTTTCAATTAGCTCCAACATCTTTCCCGTTTGCTGCCCATGAGAAGAAGAGCCCACAGAGAGCTCAACGTCAGGTGTTCGAATGCCCAGTTCTTGGAAAAATACCTTGGACATTTTTTCGTCGTAGTGCTGACCTGTATGTAAAACTCTTATTTGCGACGATTTTTCTAATGCTTCCTGCAAGGGCTGGTGCTTAATAAACTGAGGACGTGCCCCTATAATAATTGTGATCAAAGGCTTCAACATCATTGCCCTCTATCCAAGTAGTTTTCAATAAGATTTAGCATCCAGTGGTTAAGGTCCATTTTATCTTGCAAAAGAGCTTCTCTTTTTTTACTCCACTCTTCTTTTAGGTTTTTCTTTTGTAAAAGTTCTTGGATTTTCGTAAACATTTGTTCTTCATCTTCAGGTAAAAAACCATAGGTAAGGCCATATTTATCTTCTAATTCATTTAAAACAGAAATACGTCCAACAAATGTATTACAACGAAAAGAAGGGGTTCCTAAGACAGCCGCTTCCATTGCCATACTCTGGCTATCTCCAATATAGAAAGTAGAAAAAGCCAGAGCATCGTGCATTTTCTCAATCGGGAGAAAACGAGGAAAGTCTTTTAGCTCTGGAGGAAGCTCTCCCTCACAAGATATAAAGACTTTACCATGCTTACTCAACTCCTGGGCAATTCTAATTTTCATAGTTTGACTCATGCCTTGATGACCAACATCATGGTGTGCTTTGAGTAAAACTAAACGCATAATAAAAAAGCGTTCTCCAGGAGAAACCCCCAGATCCTCCAGAACTTGAGGGTTAGGAGTAAAATTCTCCGGATGCAGATAAGCCAACTCATGATAACTATTGTATTTGATATGTTTTTTTCCTAGCTCATCACTTAGAGCATCTGGTGTACAAATACAGTCGGCAAAAGGATACGTTACCCATGCGTAAAGTTGGGTGTAGCTCTTATCGTCTTCAGCAAAAATAATGGATTTTGCACTAGAAACTTTGGAGACGTGGCAAATGTTAGGAGAACAGCCTATCATAAGCTCTATTTTGTTTCGAGAGACAAATCTTTTTAAGGAAAAATCTCGGTACAGGAGTTCCCATGCCATAGACCATAGGTTTTTTCCACTTTTAGCGAGAACCTGGTAATCATATCCCATTCGCTCCAAGAGCTGAAAAAGAACGTCTTTGTCTCGGACTGTCAAAAAAACTTTGTGCTGAGATTTTTCCAAACTAGCGATGGCATTCTTGAAGAGATGAAGATGAGCAGGGTGAGTAAGATCAAATAAAATATTCATAATTTACAGTTGCATCATAAAGCTATTTTTAATAGTTGGGGAGATAGTTGAATAAAAAGTGGACGAGGAAGTTTGCGTAGAACACTTTCTACCATTTTTACAATAAAACCATCTCTATTTATAGTATTTCCTTTTTCCCTTTGGCAATAAAAAGAATATGGGAGAGCTGTACTTTGGCTACCCCATTTTTCCTTATATCGCTTCAATTGAGGAAGATGACAAGGTGTTGTTCCAAAATCAAACACCTTCATCTGCTTCTCGTAAGCCTTTTCCATCCCTTTCCACAGAAGCAGTTCGTTTGCTCCCAGTTTTTTTACCGCTTTGTTATTAACAGAAGCAGAGTATCCATAGGTCGCTTCTTCTTTATAGTAGAAAAAAATCGATCCTGAAACCAGCTTTTTTTCATAATATCCCAGTAAAAGAGAGATTGAGTCGGTCTCTTTAAACACTTCTCTCATCCAAGAAAAGTAATTTCGAGGATAAATGGGAGCCCCTTGACGATGCCGAGTTTCGGCCAAGAGAGAATAAAACTCCTCGAAATGCTCCTTTTCTTTTCCCTCTATGATTTCTACATTATTTTTTTTAGCCCGATTGATCATGTAGCGGATACTTTTGTAATCAAAAGATTGATAAAACTCTTCTAGAGAAGCAAAATTTTCTAGATCTAAAACTGTAATATCGTTGTAGTGTTTCTCTTGCAACCCTTCTATTGGCCCATGAATTTCAAAGTTGGTTAATTTCTTTTTCTCTAAGAAGAGAGGTAAGTTCGTTTGCTCAAAATTTTCTTTTTTATTCCGATCAAAAGCGGCTGTGACGTAGTGGCTAAGAGGTAAAGAAATTTGTTTCTTGCGTCCCCTTAGGGTTCTCTTCTGGATAAAAGGTAAAAACCAAATGAACTCTTCTAAGTGATTATATCCTAGAATAGCACTTACTTTCCACCCCAAAGCCTTTTCCATAAACTCATGCCATCTTTGGCTATGATAAATCGTGCTATTGGAAAATTTTTCGACTTGTTCGTATGTTTTTTGAGTGATGGGGAACTGTAAGCTAAATTTAATCATGGGTTCTAAATTATTTTTGTTCCAAGTATTGTTTAGGAGAAAAAACCTTTTGAATTTCGTTGGATATTTTACCGACTCTTTGTAACATAGCAAGAGAAAAGATAAATCACAGGCATTTTAAAATATTTTAAGAATTGATTTTTATCGGTTCTGAACTGGAAAGAAGAGAAAGATGTGTGGCATCTGTGGAAAGTTAAATTTCACTAAAGAACCTATTGAGCGTGAGCTTCTTCAAAAAATGAACAAGACAATTACGCACCGAGGACCTGATGACGAGGGGTACTATTTTGGAGAACAAGTGGGATTAGCCCACCGCCGCTTGAGTATTGTTGATCTTTCCTCGGGAGTTCAACCAATGAGCAACGAAGATGAAAGCATTTGGATAGTATTCAATGGAGAGATATACAACCATGAGGAACTTCGGCCAGACTTAGAGAAGAGGGGCCATTTTTTTCGAAGTAAAAGCGATACGGAAGTAATTGTTCATCTCTATGAAGAGTGGGGAGTGGATTGTTTAGAGAAACTTCGAGGGATGTTTGCTTTTGCGATTTGGGACAGTAAAAGAGAACGGCTCTTTTTAGCTCGCGACAGGATGGGACAAAAACCTCTTGTTTACACTCAAACAAAGAACTCGCTTCTTTTTGCTTCCGAAGCAAAAGCTCTTTTAGAAGATCCAGGCGTAGTTAGAAAAGTCGATGATGAAGCCATCCATTCGTATTTGACTTACCTCTACATTCCTGCTCCGAAAACAGCTTTTGCTTCTGTCTCTAAACTTCCTCCCGCTCATTATCTCCTTTGGGAAAAAGGAAAAACTTCTCTCCACCGCTACTGGAAAATTCCTTTTTTGCCCAAAAATCAAGGAAGCGAAGAAGAGATTCAAGAGCAACTCTGGGAGCTACTGAGAGAAAGCACTCGCTTACGTTTAATGAGCGATGTTCCGTTAGGAGCATTTCTAAGCGGAGGGATCGACTCCAGTGCCGTTGTCGGAATTATGAGTGAACTGGTCGACCAACCTGTAAAAACTTTTTCTATCGGTTACAAAAATGACACTTTTAACGAATTGCCCTATGCTCGTGAAGTCGCAAAAATGTTTGCAACCGATCATACCGAGTTTATTGTAGAACCTAAGGCTATGGAGATTTTACCGAAGCTGATTTGGCACTATAGTGAACCTTTTGCAGATGCTTCCTCCATTCCCACCTACTATGTTTCCAAAATGGCGAGGGAGTTTGTCACTGTCGCTCTCAGTGGAGACGCTGGAGATGAAAATTTTGCTGGCTATGATCGTTATGTTACAAGCAAATTGGTCGAGCTATACCAGTTTCTTCCTGCCACCATACGCAATCAAGTCATTACTCGCCTTGTTCAACTTATCCCCAACTGGTCATTTCGGCAAAATATCATTAGCCAATTGAAGGTCTTTATTAAAGGCGCTTCTCTTCCTCAAGAACAAAGGTTTGCCCATCGCAACAGTGTTTTTACAAGCGAGTTTAAAGAACAACTCTATACTCAAAAAATGAAATCGCAAAGTGAGAAATGGGACCCGGCAGAAGTTATGGCTTCAACCTTCCGAAATTCAAAGGCCGATAACTTACTCGATAAACTTCTGGATGTAGATTTACAATACTATCTCACCGATGATATTCTCGTCAAAGTGGATATTGCCAGCATGGCCAACTCTTTAGAAGTGCGCTCTCCCTTTTTAGACCATCGTTTGGTAGAGTTTGCTGCTCAGCTTCCTCCTCAGTTAAAGCTAAAAGGTCTCTGTAAAAAATATATTCTGAAGAAAACTTTGGCCCGCATTTTACCTAAAGAAATCCTGCACCGAAAAAAAATGGGTTTTCAGGTTCCGACGAGCCATTGGTTTCGAAATGAATTGAAAGATTATATCTACCAAGTTCTTCTTGATCCCAAAACAACTTCTCGGGGTTATTTTAAGAAAGCCGCTCTCGAAAAACTATTACAGGAGCATAGTGCTCAAACCCAGAATCATGACCTTAGGATTTGGGCTCTTTTAAACTTTGAGCTTTGGCATCGTATGTTTATTGATCAGGAGGACATAGCATGAAAATTAAGACAAACAGCACAGAGCAACTCCATCGTTTTAGAGAACGAGAGTTTCAACTTATATTTCAAAATTGTCCCGATGATCTATTTTCTCAAGGATTAGAAATCGGAGCGGGAGATGGCTTTCAATCTCGGCTTCTCAAAGCTTGTGTCAAGAATCTGGTTTGTACAGAACTCAACGAGGAAGCTTTGCAAAGAATCGATTTACCAGGCGTTGAATACCGAGTTTGTGATGCCGAAAAGATCGATCAGGAATTTTCCAAAGAGCAGTTTGACTTGGTTTTTTCTTCTAACCTTTTGGAGCATTTACCGAATATCGATAATGCTCTAAAAGCGGTTCATCATGTTCTCAAAGAAAATGGGATTACGATCCATGCTATGCCTAATTGCTTTTGGAAAACCTCTCATTTGATGTTTTTTTATCCTAACTTAATGGTACGTATCTTTGAAAGTTTAACTGACCCTAAGTGGTTGAAAAAGTTTCGGCAAAAATCAGACGACCTGAATATGTTTAAGGGGGAGTCCTATAAAGGAAATAACCTTAAAGTGGCGAAAGAAAAGCAAATATCTCCCCTTCAACGTATACTTTGGCCTTATCCTCATGGGGTTTCTGCGAATAACTGGAAAGAATTTTGGGCTTTTTCTCAAAAACGCTGGCGAAATCTGTTTCAGCAAAATGGATTTGAACTAGTTGCCATTAAAACATCTCCTTTCTCTTCGGGTTATCGCTTCGGTTTTAACCGCTTGCGAAAAATCATTGAATTTTTTGGAATAGGCTCTGAATATATCTATATTGGAGTAAAAAAAGGCCATCAGTCGCCATATACTCGCTATATACTAGCAGAAAAAATTTCTTGAGAACAGATTGACAAATCCTTTTTTATGGGACAAAATATAAGTATAGTTCTATTTTTTTGTCCCCCAAATTTTGAGAAACCTTGATATGCAAACAAATCTTTTCTTCCAAATAACTTCGGGAATGCTGATCTTTTGCTCTCTTCTATTCTCAGGTTGCCATTCCGTGGAAACAAGGATTCGAGATAATTGGGATTTTTATCAATCTCTTTCGCCTCAAGAGCGCTCGACTATTCGAGCAGAGCAAATCGAAAAAGAGTTCTCTACGGATATGGTTTATTTAGCTTGGGGAGCTCCTAACCAAGTAGACTCTTACCCTTTTGCGAAAGGAGAGTTAGAACTGTGGATCTATACTCAATCCTATGGAGAGCCCGTATACCACAATATTAAAACCTACGACCGTAAGCATAAAAAAGCGCATTATCACACTCAAGTGAATTTTGTCTGGTTTGAATATGCGGTCAAGTTTGTTCTTTATGAAGAGGGAGAAGTCGTTCGCTTTGGAGATATTCCCTTTCATCCCACTATCCATGGTCCCGTGGGAGCCTATGATCCATTTTCTCATTCCTATTCTCATTACCCGAACTGCGAAAATAAGCCTTTAGGACGAGCTATGCTTCATAGTTATCATCGAGGTTGTTGGTAGTTTTTTTTAGTAAAAAAAATTTATTTTCTTTTTAAGAAGAAAAAACGAACCTTCTCGATAAAAATAAGTTGAAAGAAATAGTTCTTTCGATATAATGAATAACAGTGGATTGAGATGGCATTTTCGAACTTGTATATCTATTCTGAACGCGAACACTTCAGGCAGACTCAGCAGAAATTGTTTACAATTTTTAACTCCTGAAATATTACCTTGTATCGAGATCCTAACCCGACTAAGCCCTTTAATCCATCGGTATCGAGAAATCTGTCTCATAGTTTTTCTGTGGGACAGAATTTTATATTTTATAAAATAAACATTCCAAAACATGGGAGTACCTTATGAGCATCAATACATATTTGCAAAAAATGAATATGTCCCTTGGTTTTATCCCTCGGGTCTATTGTGAGTGCTCAAAAGGAGTTCGTATGCGCTGATATCTAAAAGGTAAAGCCTTTGACCAGCGAAATAAAAAAGCCACGGACTTTCATTTGAGAATCCGTGGCTTTTTTCGTTTCATTATTTCTTTTTTATAAGAAATATAAGAAATATATTTTCAATAAGAAAACATTTCGAAAAAAAGCCGCAGATACTTAGGTATTTGCGGCTTTTTTATTTTGTAGTATTTGTAGTACTAGAGGTCATTATGAAAGTAGTTTTATAATTGCCTCACAGGGGAGATTTTATGGATAAGTTAAAGATTCTCTGGCTTTGGATGCGAGGGAAACGCTGGCTATACATGGCCGCAATTGGTGCTGTCGCATTGGAAACTATCTTTGCTTACTTAGCGCCTTTGCTCATCAAATTTACCTTAGATTTTCTGATAGGAGAGAAATCGCTAGAAAATTCTTTCTGGGAGAGAGTTGTTATGTACGGCGGAGGAATAGAAACCCTCCGCCGGAGTCTGTGGATAATTAGTTTGCTCCTATTTGCGACAGCTTTACTACAGGGCATTTTCTCCTATTTACGAGGAAAATACAGTTCTCTTGCCACAGAATCGATTACAGCCCGTTTACGTAATCGAGTGTACCAACATATTCAATCGCTCCCCTGCTCTTATTTTCATCGCGCAGAAACGGGAGACTTGATTCAGAGATGTACGTCTGATGTTGAGACAATTCGGCGCTTTCTGGCTGTTCAGCTTGTAGAGATTGGCCGTACGATTTTAATGCTCTCTTGCATGTTGCCTATTATGTGGTATTTAGATCCAGATATGACCTTGGTTGCAACTGCAAGTATTCCTTTCTTGATAGGTTTTGCTTGGATTTTCTTTGTCAAAATCCGCCGAGCTTTTCAAGAAGCTGATGAAGCAGAAGCAAAAATGACAACGGTGCTTCAAGAAAACCTCAATGGAATTCGAGTGGTGCGAGCTTTTTCTCGGCAAGAGTATGAAGAAAAAAAGTTTAACGAGAAAAACAAAGTTCATCAGCAATGTTGCCGGCGACTAGTGCGCTTAATGTCTTACTACTGGTCGATATCCGACTTGGTTTGCTTTAGCCAAATCGCTTTGCTCTTAGTTATAGGAACAAAGTGGACAATTGCAGGTCATATCAGCTTAGGAACGCTTGTTGCTTTTATCTCTTACGAAGGCATGCTACTTTGGCCGATTCGGTATTTCGGTAGAATCCTTGCCGATTTAGGAAAAGCCCTCATTGCGATTGGAAGGATTTCTGAAATACTGGAGGAGCCAGCAGAAGAAGAACAAACCAACAATGCTCAGAAATCTCCTTTGAGAGGAGAAATAGAGTTTGATCGAGTTAGTTTTTCTTACGATCAAAAAAATTGGGTTCTCGAAGATATTAGCTTTTCTATTAAAGCAGGCCAAACGGTTGCCTTGGTTGGTCCGACAGGAGCAGGAAAAACAACCCTCGTTCACTTAATTGCTCGTCTCTATGACTATAGCCAAGGTTCGATCAAAGTGGACAAAAATGAACTGCTCGGCTTGGATCGAAAATCTGTTCGGCGTCAAGTTGGTTTGGTTTTGCAAGAGCCTTTCTTGTTTTCTCGTAGTGTAAAAGAAAACCTTACTTTGGGCAATAGCCAAGCAAATGAGAGAGAAGTCCAGGAAGCAACCGAAATTGCTTCTCTTCACGACACAATCAAAAAATTTGAGAAAGGTTATGATACTCCTGTCGGAGAGCAAGGGATTACTCTTTCGGGAGGACAGAAGCAACGTTTAGCTATTGCTCGAACATTGCTGATTAACCCTGCTATTTTAATTTTTGATGACTCCTTAAGTGCGGTAGATAGCCAAACGGAAGGGAAAATTTTAGAAGGTCTGAAAGCGAGACGAGGAAGTGCCACGACGCTGGTTATTGCTCATCGTCTTAGTACAGTAGTCCAAGCCGACCTTATTTTGGTTTTAGACCAAGGAAAGTTAATTCAAAAAGGAACTCACCAAGAGCTTTTGCGAAAGCCTGGGCTTTATCGAGAGCTTTGGAATATCCAATGTTCTGCTCGTTTAGGCTAATTTGGATCAAGGTGAATATTCGTGGGTTAAAACCCAAGAATATTCACCTATGAGAAAGGATAAAAACTTGTTGGATATTGAAGAAGATAATCAGTCTAAAAAATTGGATCAAGCGGTTTGGAGAAAAGTCTGGAAAGAGGCCTCTCCTTTTCGGCGTGATCTTGCTTTTGTTGTTTTTTTGATGATGGGAGTGGCTGGAATCGACACTGTTTTCCCTTTGATGACTTTGTACGCTATCGATAACTATGTCATTCCTGGAAAAATGGAAAGCTTAACCAACTTTGCCATAATTTATTTAAGTTTAGTTGCCATCCAAGCCGTACAAATTTTTATTTTTATTCGCCTCGCAGGTAAAGTCGAAGTGGGTATGAGCTATAATATTCGTAAGGCCTGTTTTGCAAAACTCCAAGCTTTATCTTTTTCTTACTTTGATCGAACTCCCATCGGCTGGATTATGGCTCGGATGACTTCGGATTGTGAACGTTTGGGCTTTACTATTGCTTGGGGAGTAGTTGACCTGATCTGGGGGCTGGGCAGTATGTTCTTAATTGCTGCCGTAATGCTCTACTTAAACACGAGTTTAGCTCTTTTGGTTCTGACAGTCGTTCCGCTTTTAGCTTGGGTAAGCCACAAATTCCAAGTTCTCATTTTAAAGAGTTTTCGTAAAGTGCGCCAAACGAACTCTCAGATTACTAGCTCGTTTAACGAAGGAATTATGGGAGTAGAAGCAACTAAAACACTAGTGCGAGAGAAAGCCAACCAAGGAGAATTTGAAGGATTAACGGGCACCATGTTTCGCTCTTCTTTCTTGGCTGCGGTTCAATCTTCTCTTTACCGTCCTATTGTCCAGGTCATTGGAATGGTTGGATGCGCTTTGGCCGTTTGGGCAGGAGGTGATGGTGTTATTACAGGAGCTATTACCTATGGAGTTTTAGTTGCTTTTATTGCCTATACAAAATACTTTTTTGAACCTTTGCATGAGTTGGCTAGAATTTTCTCCGAGCTTCAAAATGCCCAAGCAGCTGCGGAGAGGATTTTTGGTCTTTTGGAAACAGAAATTGAAATCTTGGACAATTCTTCGCAAGAAAAAACTTCATTATCATCAGAATATCTTCTAGAGGGAAAAATTGAGTTTGTTGATGTCGATTTTTCTTACCAAAAAGGAGAGAGTATTTTTCGAAAGTTTAACTTAGAAGTTCCTGCAGGACAAACCTTGGCCTTAGTTGGCGAAACGGGAAGCGGAAAAACCACTCTAACCAGTTTAGTCTGTCGTTTTTACGAGCCTACTCACGGAAAAATTTTCATTGATGGAAAAGATTACCGAGAGATACCTCTGCAGGAACTTCAATCCAATATTGGAGTGGTATTACAAAAGCCTCATCTGTTTAGTGGCACCATCGCAGAAAATATCCGCTATGGGAAACTAGATGCGACCCAAGAGGAGATAGAAGAAGTTTCTCGGATTGTTTTTGCTCATGACTTTATTGAGAAACTCGATAAAGGTTACAATACAGAAGTAGGAGAAGGAGGAAGTTCTCTTTCGACAGGACAAAAGCAACTGATATCCTTTGCCCGAGCTATTCTTTCTGATCCAAAGATTTTAATAATGGACGAAGCGACCTCTTCGGTGGATTTATACACCGAGCAAATGATCCAAAAGGCCATTCGTAGAATCTTAAAAGGAAGAACAGCTTTTATTATCGCTCATCGTCTGTCCACCATCAAGTCGGCCAATCGTATTTTGGTCATCGACCAAGGAGATATCTTGGAAGAGGGAACACATGAAGAGCTCTTGGAGCAAGAAGGGCAGTACCATGCTCTCTGCCAAGAGCAATTCAGCTATGAGCTAGCCTTAAGTTAGGTGAGTAGGAATGAGTAGTAGTTAGAATAGAACCCCGGCTTCGCTTCGGGGGAAAAATGAAAAATGGCTATTATCATCTCGTAATTCGGTTCGTTATCGTGCTCTTAATCGTAATCTTAATCGAGTAACAAAAGAGTAAAAGATTACGATTACGAGTAAGATTACGATTACGAATCGAGTTACGATTTTTATAAAAATGTGGTGAGATATTTACCGTTGTCTTCTAAATTCTATTCTATTTTTGATAGCCCAAAAGTAAGTTTCCTTCAATCGGATTATATTGATCTGCTGCTTGGATAAGAGAGTTAGCTGTTAGATTAGGAACTCCGTAAACCTCGACTTGGACTCCATACCTATCTTGAATTTTTTCCACAAGAATATCAAAATCACCATCCCCTGAGGCTAGAATAACAATGTCTACCTCGGGAGCACAATCAATAACATCAATGGTTATTCCCACATCCCAGTCTGCTTTGGCTGAGCCGTCGCTTCTTTGGATAAAGGGTTTTAGTTTTACTTCAAACCCTATATTTTTGAGAATTTGCTGGAACTGCAATTGCTTTCGGTCTCCTCTATTAACGGCATAAGCGTTTGCCTTAACAATTTCTCCCCGGGAGCAAATTTGATCCCAAAAAACAGAGTAGTTAAAGTGGCAATTATAGGCCTCTTTTACGGTGTAATAGATATTCTGGACATCAACAAAAAGGGCGATTTTTTTGGGGGCTTCTACCATATTTTAGGTTTTTCTGGGTAAAGGGGAAAGGGATTCTATTTACCTGCAAGATCTTTAAAGTAATGTAAAGCAACAGCCCCTACTAAACTAAGTGCTGCGACAACATCCGCAATAACTACCTTACGAATGGAGGCATTAAATTCACCGACAGAAGCAGATAGCCAAAAAAAAGAAGCTATGCTTAAAAAAGCGGCTACGAAAGCGAGAGGTTGGACACTTGGTTTGAAGGCAGCGTAAACAAAGAAACTACCTAGGATTCCAAAAAGAACAGCTCTATGGCGCATGAGAATTTCTAAATTATTGTCTTGTATGCTAACTCCATAGAGTGATTCTAAACGGCTACTGCTAATGACTCCACTCAGGGGCAACAAGTGAATGATTCCTATGATAAGCATAAGTCCTGTGATTGTTTTTTCCATTGGGAACTCCCTAAGTTTAGAAAATTTTCTTTGGATGAGCTTACTATAGCAGTTTTCTTCTACGATAACAAACTCTAAACCACCGGCTCTCGATGAAGAGGAAAGAGTGAGTGGAATGTTCTCAAGGTAAGTAGTTTAAAAATGCTATAGTAATATTTAACGATTTAGATAAATTTTATTTGATTATCCCCCTTATTTCTTTTAAAATAAACATATGATTAAGAGAAAATACACTTACTTTGGGAATAAAGGGATGTTCTAATGAGGATAACAATACTCTCTCTTTTTGTTTTTTTGTCCACTTCCCTCTGGGCGACTTCTTTTACTAACGAAACTACCTTTCGAGATGCCCTTACAGGTGGTTTCACCGAAGTCGATGGCCAAGGCTTTAGTCAAATATCTCAACTTAGCTTTGTCGGAGGATCTTTTTTTGGTCCAAACGCAGTTATTCGTTCTGATGGATTAATCGAAAATGGACAGGGGTTTCATGGGGCAGCTAATCCTCATGTCGGAATGAATTTTGACTCGGATGTCTTTGGGGTGGGAGTTACATCAAATCCGGCAGATGGAGGGCGTGTTTTAGGTTTTAGCGGATTAAACGGGACAGGTAATTTAGTAGAGCAAGCAAATTTTGGCTCTCCTGCTCTCTTTGGAGGTTTTGTTTCTACGGAAGCCATTCGTTCTGTAATATTTACCTGCGACTTTAATGGAGATTTGAAATGCGGTTTGTTTCGTCCCACCTTTGGAACGGTTTTAAATGAAGCGAGTGTTCCCGAGCCAGGTACTTATCTCCTTATAGCCCTGAGTGGAATCTTTTTTTCTTTTGTCTCCAGAAAAAATTGATAAAAAGCAGCTTTTTCTCAAAAAAATAGAGCTATCTCTATATCCCAAGAGATAGCTCTATTTTTGTTCCCAGCTAAACTGTAGAATTTAAGAAGCTTTCCTTCGAAAAAAGAAACCTAGTCCCACCATCATCAAAAAATATGTACTGGGTTCAGGAATAGCATTCTCACTAAAAATAGCCACTCCAAAAGCATCGATACCAGAAATAACCACTTCCATCCCAGATCCATCCAGATTGGCTCGGTTAACCGTTCTAGCTTGGTGATCAGCCCAATATAGCTTGCCATTGGCTAAATCAATATCTGTATCAAAAGGGGCATCTAGTCCATCAGCACTAGAGAGTATCGTTTGGATGTTGCTTCCGTCTAGGTTAGCTATTTTTATCGACTCGGTACTTTGATCGGCCCAGTACATTTTTCCATTGGCAACATCTAGCTCAATACCTATAGCACTTATTAGCCCTGAATCCACTAGTGTCTCTATTCCCGTACCATCCAAATTAGCTCTTTTTACAGTCCCAAGGGCAGCGTCTGTAAAATAAAGCTTGTCATTGGTCAAATCCAAGGCAATACCATCGACATTGGGTACTCCCGAGCTAAGAAGAACAGATGAATTGCTTCCGTCTAAATTAGATTTGAAGATTTTTCCTTCGGTAATGCTAGAGTAGTACATGGTGTTAGATGAAGGATCAAGAGCTATATCCGTTGGTCTAACAACAGAGATTAATAACTCTATATCTGATCCATCAAAGTTAGCTCTCTTGATATTGTTTTGACTAAAATCGCTCCAATAAACTTTCTGATTGATGTTATCGACAGAAAGAAAAGTTGGCTGACTTAAGCCTGTAACGATGTTACTCAGATTATTTCCTTGATCATCCGCACTTTGAATAGCAGGAACTCCTCTATTAGCAATAAGAATAGTCGCATTTAGGCTACCGGCTAAAAAGATGAACAGAACTACTAATGTCCATAAGTGTTTTAGTCTCATATTTTTTCTCATATGTTTTGCATCCTCTAATAATCTGTTTTTTTGCTATTAGTTTATTTTATTATAGCGGAAAAATTAAACTATTGCACTTCTTTTGTTTTCTGCAGATCTTCTTACTCTCATCAACTCCTATTTTTATTGCAAAACGTATTGAATAATTGCTTTTAATTCCTCAGCTACTCCTTTAACATTTGGCTCTTTCAGCATATCAAAGTGGTTTCCCTGAGCATGATGGAGATGGATTTTCCCTTCGACAAAGCAATCCCAACCCAAGAATTCCTGGGCAGAGTTTCTCTCTCTTTTTCCTGTCCAAAAAAGATGGATCTCTCCGAGATAACTCTTTTCTGGTCCATAATTTTTGAGTAAGCGAAGATTTTTTTGGTATATGGCAAACAGATAACGTAAGTCTTCTTCACTATTTCCTTGACTTAGATGGCCAGACCAAATAACCAATTGGATTAAGTAACTAAGGAGAGCTTCTGGATTTTGTTCTAAAATGATTTCGGAAGAAAGAAAGGGAAACTCTTTTCCTATAAATCGGGCGATTCTCTCTCCTTGTTTGTGAAGAACATCTATATCCTTTTGACTCAGCTCTCCTTGGTAGTCTTTGATTTCCAAGAGAGGGCCAAAAATTCGGATAAAAGAAGGAATAATTTTTTTATAAAAACGCTTCCAAAAGAAAAAGAAAAGAATCTGTTGTAGATATTTTCCTAGTTCTTTCTTTTGTCCAGGCTTTGTCTTGCTTTGGAAGCGACTCGTGATTAAGTGGTAGAGATGCTCACTCCAAACTTGAGCAAAAGCAAAATCATTAGAAGAGTAAGAAGACGAAGCTTTAGGTGCCGTGATAGTACTTTCTAAAACCGCAAGCAGAGCGATTTCCTCTCCTGAATTTTTAAGCTGCTGTGCCATCTCAAAGGCAATCACTCCTCCCCCTGACCATCCTCCTAAAAAGTAAGGGCCTTCAAGCTGAGTTTCTCGAATGTATTTTAGGTAAGAAGAAGCTTTTTCAACAAGAGAAGAAGAGGAACAGTTTTTCGGCTCTTCCAAAGCATAAACAAGCATAGTATTAGCTAAGTGTTTTGCCAAAGGTTGGTAACATAAAACATTTCCCCCAGGAGGATGAATGCAAAAAAGAATAGGTTTCTTTTTAAGGTTAGAAGGAGATAAATTAACTAGAGGAGAGTAGGACTTTTGGGAATGGAGAAGAGCACTTTGTTTCTCTAAAGTTGTGTTCTGAAAAAGAAGACCCAAAGAGAGAGAGCAGTTCCATCTTTTTTCGATTTTATTCAAGAGAGAAACAGCTAAAAGAGAATGTCCGCCCAAAGCAAAAAAATCATCGTCGGGTTTTATATCTGTTCGACAAAGAAGGTCTTGCCAAATTTCTCGTAAAGAATTATGGAGGGAATTTTGCGCTTCCCTGTTTTTTGATTTCGCAGTTTTTTCTTCTTTTTTCTTTTTTTTAATAAGAGCAGAGAGTTTTTCCTTGTCTATTTTTCCTCTCGCTGTCTTTGGGAGCTCATCCCCAAAAAAGAACTGAGAAGGAATCATATACTCAGGAAGAAAATTTTCTAGATACAAGAGAAGTTCACAACGTTCTAGCTCTTCTTGGGAAGTAATACAGGCACAAAGGTATTTTGTTTCCCCATAAGAGAGAACGATAATAGCTACTTCCTGAGTTTTTTTGTGCTGACGTAAAACCTCCTCAATCTCCCTAAGCTCTACTCGAAATCCTCGGATTTTTATTTGCTCGTCTTTGCGTCCTTCAAATTGAAGGTTACCGTCTTCAAGCCAACGAGCGTAATCTCCTGTCTTGTAGAAACGTTCTCGAGGAGCCCAGCTCGGAAAGAAAAATTTCTTCTCATTTAAACTGGGTTGATTCCAATAACCAGGAGTAAGCCCCTTCCCTCCTAAGCAAATCTCTCCGACCACTCCCACAGGAACAAGCTGTCCTTCTTGGTTGATCACGTGAACTTGGGAGCAAGCAATGGGGCGGCCGAGAGGAGGATTTTTTGGACAGATTTTATCTATAACATAAACACTTGAAATAATTCCGTTCTCTGTTGGCCCATAAGCATTGATTAGCTTAAGATCTGGACAAGCTTGGCGAACCTTTTGAGCATGATAGGCCGAAAGAGCATCTCCTCCGACCAGAAGAGTCCGCAGAGATTGAAAAATTTGGGGACGACTTTGGGCTAAGCGATGAAAAAGAGGAGTAGTTAAGAGAGCAAGACTTATCTTTTCGCGCTTTAGAAACAAGTCGAACTTTTTAGAATCGAGGAGAGTTTCTCGGGAAACAAAGTGGAGAGAAAACCCGTTAGTCAAAGCCAGCCAAATTTCGAAAAGAGAGGCATCAAAAGAGGGAGAAGCAGCGTGTAAAATTCTACCCCCAGAAGAGCACCTGAAGAAATCATCATCTTTAACCAAGCGCACAATATTACGATGAGTTACCTGAACCGCTTTTGGTTTTCCCGTTGACCCCGAAGTAAAGATTAAAGTGGCAGTATCTTCAGGAGAAAGATAACAAGGAAAATCGGAACTAGGGCAGGAAGCTAAAGTACTTTGGTCATTTTGCTGCCGATGGTAAGTTCGGGAAGTTTCTTTTTGAGCTAACTCTGGCCTCAGAGACAACACTAGATCATAGCGAAATCGAGTGAGCTCGTTGGAAATGGCACCTATCTTCTCACTGAACTCAAATTTAGACCCGAGGTCTTGGGCGAGATCCTCAAAAAAAATACGAGGTAAAAAAAGCTCCGCCGAGAAATCTGTCTTACTTCTGTGCTCAGGGTGTTTTTTCTGGAAGATTTTTATGTCTTCTAAAAGGGATTCTTTTTTCTCTTGGTCCATAACGTCCCCGATAAAGATATCTCCTTGGGGAGTGAGGATCTGACAAATCTTTTGGAGAACTTGGCGCAAATAGTTGTGGCCGGGAAAAGTTTGGACAACACTATTGAGAATGACTAGGTCAAAATCTTGCTCTAAAACCTGATCTATTTCATGAGCGGCTAAAGTAAGGAGCCTAACATTTTTCCAGCTGTGTTCGCTAATAAAGACTTGGTTGCGCTTGATCAAAGAAGGCGACAAGTCACTTCCCCAATACTCTTTCACTAAAGGAGCAATTTTTTTCATGGTCAAGCCCGAGCCACAACCAATTTCCAAAACTTTACTCTGGGAGTGAAGCCGAGGCTTTAATTTTTGGTAAGCATTTTCACTATACTCTTCCATTTCCGCAAAAGAAAAGGGCTCATTGGTGTAGCTACTTCGCCAACCTCCCGCTTGGATATCATCTTTTGCATTCTCAGCGACATACTCCCATAGCTCTAAGCTGGAAAGGTCGTTGTCTTTTCTTTTTTCGATAGAAGCATAGACATTATCTGTGTCTAAACAACATAATGTCGTAAATCCTCTTTTTTCCCATTGAAGCGGATAAAGTTCTGGGAGATAGTGAGAGAAGGAAAGAACAATTTGGGGAGAAACTTCTTCGAGCATTGTTCTCATTCGGACAAGGGGGAGTTTTGGTTCAACAGGGACAGATATACCTCCTGCTTTGAGCACTCCCAAAGTAGCCTGAATTAACTCAGGAGAGCGGGGCAGATAAAGAAAGACCCGCTCTCCTTTCTGTAAACCTCGTCCTCTTAGATAGTGAGCCAATCTATTTGATTCTTGATCAAGTTTGTCATAAGAAAGAGAGCTTTCTTCAAAGGAGAGAGAGCTTTCTTCAAAGGAAAGGGCAAGCTGAGAACCTTTTTTCTTAGCTTGCTCTTGGAAAAGCTCTATAAGATGGCTATCTGGAAAATAGCTAGAGGAAGAAGGAAATTCTTTATATACTTGCTGCTCCTCCGAGGGAGAAAGAAACCGAAGTTCGGAGATTTTCTTATGGGGATATTTAACGGTATCGGCTAGTAAATTTTGGTAATGAGAGATCATTCTTTGGATCGTTTTTTGACGAAAGAGAGAGGTGCTGTAGTTCAAAGTAAATTGAATTTGATTCTCGGACTCTTTCACCTGAAAAACGAGATCAAAGATAGCTTGCTTCGGAACAAACTCATAAGGAGAAAAGTTCAATCCCTCCGCTTTAATTTCGGGTATATCCATGTTTTGAACGACAAAAGCGGTGTCAAAAAGCGGACTTCGGCCTCGGGTTAGCTCCAGCTCTTCGACCAAGCGATCAAAAGGATAGTCTTGGTGTTCGTAAGCCGCTAAGGAATTTTTTTGCACTTGTCCAAGAAACTCAAAAAAAGAAAGGTCTTTTTCGAGCTCGCTTCGAAGAGCGAGTGCATTGACAAACATCCCGACAATCCCTTTTAACTCGGAAAAACGTCGTCCTGCAATAACAAGCCCCACCGTAATATCTTTCTCTCCCGTATAGCGATAAAGAAGAATTTTGTAAAGCGCAAGCAACTTCATTTGTAAGGTCATATTCTCGGAAAAGAGAGCTTTTATTTTTTTGGTAAGAGATTCGCCTAGACTAAATTGGATTTGATCCCCCTTATAGTTTGGAACATCTTTTCGAGGATAATCCGTGGGAATTTCTAGTTGGGGAAGATTTTTTGAAAAGCGTTCCCACCAATACTCGCGGTGAGGACAATCTTTTTTCTGAGCCAAAAAATGGTTTTGCCAGACACTAAAGTCTTTATACTGCAAAGATAAGGGAGCAAGCTTTTCTCTCTCATAAAGGGAACCTAGTTCTCGGGTCATAATTCCCATGGAAACTCCATCGGCAATGATGTGGTGGATATCCCAGAGAAGAATATGTTCCTCCTTATTGAGCTCGCAAAGACAAACCCGAAGAAGAGGGGCTTTGTTTAAATCAAAAGGACGAATGAAGGAATCGATCAGAAAAGGGAGTTCTTCTTGGGTAGTCTTTTTCGTAGAGATCAAAAAAGTCACTTGGTCATGAATTTTTTGTTGGGGCTCAGAGTGGATTAGAGGAAAAGAAGTCCGTAAAGATTCATGCCGAGCAATTAAATTGGCAAAGGCTTTTTCTAAGCGAGGAATGCTCAAGGGACCTTTGACCCATTTAGCATAGGTGATATTATAGGCCGTACAGTCCTTTTCGAGATGATGCAAAATAAACATTCGTTTTTGGGCCGGAGAAAGATCATAGTACTCTCTTCTAGGGGCAGGAAGAATAGTTGAGGTAAATTTTTCTTCCTGCTCTCCCCTTTTCTTATCGATAACCACCGCGAGTTGTTTCAGAAGAGGAAATTGAAAGATCATCTTAACCGGCAAAGAAACTCCAAAATTCTTTTGGATTTCCATAGCGAGGTGCATGGCGAGAAGAGAGTGCCCTCCAGAAGAAAAAAATCCATCTTCTCTTCCCCATTCTTTTTTTCTTAAAAGCTGACTCCAAAGATAAGCTAACTTTTTTTCGGTGGTAGTAGAAGGTGGCTCTGGAGAAAGAGAAACTCCCTTTTCTTTCATTTTTTTCAAAGCAAGAAGGTCTATTTTTCCATTTGTCGTGCGAGGAAAACAAGAAAAAATAAACCACTTTGCAGGAAGCATATAAGAAGGAAGAGATTTTTGAACAAGCTCTTGTAGTTCCTGAGTGAGATTTTTCTCCGAGGCTTCTATATAAGCAAGCAAACGCTCTTCACTAGCATTATAAAGAACGACCGTTTTTTCTACTCTAGGATGTCGCTCTATAATAACTTCGATAGCTTCTAGCTCTATTCGATAGCCCCGAAGCTTAACCTGCCGGTCGTGTCGACCATAAAAAAGAATTTCTCCACGAGAGTTATAAGCTCCCCAGTCTCCCATTTTGTATAGACGCTCTTCTCTTAGAGAATGGGAGAAACTTTTTTGGGTTAGCTCGGGCCTATTCCAGTAGCCCAGAGCAAGGGGAATTCCGCTGGCATAGATTTCTCCGACCACTCCCCAAGGACAGGGCTCTCCTCTGGGGTCTAAAATATGAACTTGAGTGTTGCTCAAGGGGTATCCTAAAGGGATAGATGAGCGATCTAAGGGCAAGGTCTCTTTGGTCAGTTCATAGAATAAAATATCTCCGGTCACTTCGGTCGATCCATAAAAATTGACCAAGCTCGCTTGGGGTTGAGCCTGGAAAAATTTTTGGGCAAGATTTCTTGTGAGTTCTTCTCCGCTGAGCATCCATAGTTTAAGCGAAGAGAGCTGGCTTATTTGGTGAGTTTGCCTGGCCAAGAGAGTGCGGAGTAAAGAAGGGACTAAGAGAATCCGAGTGATTTTTTTTTCTTCTAAAAGAGAAAGAAATAGAGAAGGGTCTTTCAAAACGTCGTCTGGCACCATAATCAACTTAATCCCGTGCAAAAGGGGAGTGAGGATTTCGGCAATGGCATCGGCAAAACTCCAAGAAGTTTTTTGCGCGCAAGTCTCTTCGGGAGAAAAAGGAAAAGCCTCAGCCATCCACTGGACACGATGAACAATGCTCTGATGATGGAGCAAAACTCCTTTTGGAATCCCCGTAGAGCCGGAAGTATAGATTAAATAGGCTCTATTTGTCGGAGAGATAGAAGTATTCATGTTATCCGAGGAATCTCGGAAAGCAAGGGGAGGATCTTGGTCGAGAAAAATCTCCTGAATGTCCTTGCTCCAGCTTTTGGAATAAATTGTTTTCGTAAAAATAAAACGAACTTGACTATCTTCGAGAATATAAGAAAGATAATTCGGCGGAGATTCTTGGTCTAAAGGAAGACAAGTTCCTCCTGCTTTTAAAATAGCCAGAGCAGCAACCAGAGCAAGGTTATCTCGCTCTGAATAAATAGCGACGGGCTCTCCCGGAGCAATCAATGTTTGGAGATAGTGGGCCCAGCAATTAGCTTGGATATTTATCTGTTCGTAGGTAAATATTTTTCCATCGGGATTTTCGAGGATAACTCGCTTCGGAAATTGTTGGGCTTGTTTTTCCCACAAAAGAGGGATGCTCGCTTCCTTGGAAAAAATGGAGAAAGAAAAGTTCTTTGAGTTATTGCCAATTACTTCTCTTTCTTTTTCGCTTAAAAGAGACCAGCGAAAAAAAGAAGTATTCAATTCTGTTAGCATAGAGTGGATAATATTTTGCCAATGCTCAGAAATTCGCTTAATCGTCTCAAGGGTGAAAAGGTCTTTACAATACTCTACTTGAACGTAAAGCCCTTCCTCGATTTCTTCGACAGAGAAACTGAGATCTAGCATGGCCACTTGAGGATCAACTCGCAAACGCTTCCAAGATAGTCCTTCTAAATCCAGAGCAAAATTTTGGTAGCTTTGAAAAGTAAACATCACTTGATAGAGCGGATGGTAACTGAGATTTCTTTCGGGCTGGAGATTTTCTACGAGTTTTTCAAAAGGCAAATCCTGATGATTGTGTAGATCTAAATATTTTTGACGTATTTTCTCTAAAAGAGCTCTCCCACTTATCTCGGAATAAATGGATGTATGTAAAGGTAGGGTATTGACAAAAAGACCCGAGATATTTTCCAACTCTTGGGGGTTACGGTTAGCCACACTGATTCCTAAAACGGGGTCTTGGCCAGAGGTTTGGTAGCGGCAAAGAAGAGCGTAAAGAGAAGTGAGTAAAACCATGAAGAGAGTAGCCTTTTCTTCTTTTCCTAACTGGACTAAGGCAGACCTTTCAGAGGAGGATATTGCCCAGGAATAAGTGGCTCCTTCGTAGCTCTGAGTAGGTGGCCGAGGAAAATCATAAGGAAGCTCAATTAAAGGAGAGGCTTTCTTCATCTCTTTCTTCCAGTAAAGGAGCAAGTTTTGGAGTTTTTCCCCTTGCAGTTGTTGGCGTTGCCAAAGAGCAAAATCGATATAGTGAAGAGAGGGCGAAGGTAACTCCTTGTCAAAGTAAAAATGTTCTAACTCACGGAGAAAGAGAGAGAGCGACCAACCGTCCGTTAGAATATGGTGCCAGACACCGATAAAAAGATGTTCATTTTCTCCTAAATGGACTAAGTGAATACGCCAAGGAGGAGAGATTTTCCACGGAAAGGGACGTTGGATTTCTTCTCGCACAAGATCTAAAATTTTTTCTTTTTTATCTTCTTTTTTTTTATCATTAGAAAAAGAAAGAGGAAATAAATCTGTTTCTTGGAAGGGCAAACTAGGGGAAGATAAAACGACCTGTTGAGGTTCTGTGCCCTCAGAGGAGGGAAAAATAGTTCGGAAAATTTCGTGACGTTCTTGGATTTTCCCCAAGGCATTTCGAAGTTTTTCTACTCTTAGGGGCCCTTTTACTCTGTAGACTAAAAAAACATGGTAGGCCCAAGTTTCCAAATCCATCTGGTGCAAAAACCAGAGTCGTCTCTGAGCATAAGAAAGGGGGTGACTTTCCTTTCGAGGAAAAGGCTTGAGAGAATTGAGAGAAGGAAAGTCTCGTGTTTTTTGGGCGAGCTTTTTTTCGAGAAGAGCTCTTTGCTTCGGAGAGAGCTTACTTAAGTCGATAGGTGGTTTCATGATGAAGTAGATTGAAGATAAGGAAAAGCAGAGCTGGTTAGGTGTAAACGTATTTTATGCAAAGAGGATAGATTTAAAGAAGTTCCCTCTTTTTCCAAGATATCTCCCAAAGAAAGGGTCGGATTAATTTGGCTCAGAATACTTTTCTCCTTCTCTTGTCGTCCAGTAGGGTAGGGGATCTTTTGGGGAGCTAAAATATAGTCCTCTTCTTTTTGCAGATACATTCTTTGCTCTGTTTGAGCAAGACAAAATTTTTGCTTGAGCATGCTGCGACAAATTTCAGAGTAGTTTTTCCCTTGTCCTTTTTTGCGTAGGTAGAACCACAAGAGAGGAGATTTTTCGTGCCACAAAAGATTTGTCATCTGCCAGCGCTTGATATCAGGTAAGAACCAATAGCGTTTTTCCAGCTCAAGATTATCAAACTCCATTTCCCAAGAGTTTTTGGCAAGAAACTTCGCATAAGGACTCAAGCAAGGAGCCGAAAGGTATAAATCACAATCGTCCACAAGGGAAGCTAAACTCTCTACGGTGTAGCTATGCTCTACCGGCTGAATTAACAAATCGGCTAAGTCTACATCCGACCACTCCATAAACTGAACAAAAGCTTTTTCTAGGCCGTTTTTGATCTCTTCTTGGGCAATGATCTGCTTGGCTGTTCTTAGCTGCTCCTCAAAATCAACCTGTTTATCCTCACTAAAAATTCGCATCGCTTTCTGGAAGGCACTTGTGACCAAACGATGAAAGCGGTTGTAGACCATTAGCTCTAGAATACCTTCTGGCCGAAGAGCTTTCGATAGCATAGCAAGAGTCTTTTGAGGATCGGCGTTATGGTGGATTACTCCGGTGCAAATAATATAATGAAATTCCTCTTTGTAAGAAACTTCATTAATGCTCTCTTCTCTGAGTTCTAAATTTTTCAACTGAAGCTGATCCGCTGTTTTTTTCGCTAAATCCAAAGAAGAGCGAGATATATCCGAAGCAATAATTTGGGCTTGGGGAAAACGCAAAGCAGTGATGATTGCTTGGTTCGTTCCACAACCTGCGACCCAAACTTGAGCATCAGGAGGAACGGTTTGATGCTCCCAATCTCCGACATCTTGGTTTAACATAGTGGTTTCAAAAAGAGGATCGCTTAAAAACTCAAAGCGCAAAGGACGCCAAGGCCAAGGGTATTTACCATAAAAGTGAGCAAGAAGTTCTTCCGCTCCTTCACCAGGAGAAAGCAAGACACGGTTATCGTCTCCTTTCTCGGGTTTATTTTGGGAGAGCTGGAGACGTTTCTCTAAAAGTTTTCTTTGCTTCAACGAAAGATTAGCCAGTTTTTTTTCCACGCCGCTCATACCTCTTCCTCCAAAAGCCGATCGAGTTCTTCTTCGGAAAGACTTTCGATCTCGGCCAGAAGTGCCTCCGCCTCCTCTGTTTGGTTTAATTGACGATGAGTGATCTCTAAAGCCAACTCAGAGATGGTATTTTTTTCTAAGAAAACTCCCAGGGGAATTTCAACGGAGAAGTGCTGAAAAATCCTCGATAAAACTTGGGTCGCCAAAAGAGAGTGCCCTCCCAAATCTAAAAACGAATCTTCGATGCCAATGGGGGATAGGGCCAATAATTCTTCCCAGATAGAGAGCAATGATTTTTCACTTTCGGTTTGGGGAGGAACAAAGGGACTGGTCAAATGTTCGCGCGATTGTCCTAATGCGGGCAAGCTTTTGTAATCTATCTTTCCACTCAAAGTTCGAGGTAAAGAAGGAAGAAAAGCAAAAGCAGAGGGGTGCATACTTTCGGGTAATTTTTCGTTTATGATCTTTCGAATACTCTCTAAGGTCTGTTTTTCGGAGATAACCAAGTAGGCTCCCAGATACTTATTACCTTGCTTATCTTTTTGCTCGGCGACCGCAACTTCTTCTACTCCTTTGATTTCTTGTAAGCTTTTCTCAATCGCTTCTAATTCTATTCGCACTCCTCGAATTTTGACTTGCCGGTCTTGTCGCCCGAGAAACTCCCAGTTGCCATCCAGTAAAATACGGCCATAGTCTCCCGTTTTATAGACGAGAGTAGAAGAAAAAGAAGAGTTTTTTTCCCGAGGATCACAAAGAAAAACTCTCTTACTCGCTTCTTCATTCTGATAGTACCCTTTGCTCAAGTCCAAAGTTTTGAGATAGATTTCTCCGACCTTACCAGGGGAACAAGCTTGGCCGTGAGAGTCTAGTAAAAAAGCTTCGGTGCCTGGTAGAGGTTTTCCAATAGGAATAGAACGTGCCTTCGTATCGACAGAACGCACTGGGTGAGAGAATTTAATCATAGTAGCTTCGGAAGGCCCATAGAGATTGACCAAAGAAATACGTTCTCCAAAAAGTTCGTACCAAGTTTTGGTGTCTTGGGGGAAAAGAGCTTCCCCTGAAGTTAGAACATAGCGTAGATTGAGTAAAGAATGAGAGGTCAAGTTTGCTTGGAGAAGAATGCGAAAAAGAGAGGGAACGCAATGAAGAAAAGAAATCTCCTCTTTCTCTAACCAGCCGAGAAATCTTTTGCTTTCTCCGACAAGCTCAGGGGTTTTAGGAATAGAAATAGTTCCCCCGTTACATAAAGGAAAAAAAACATCCCGGAGATAGGCATCAAAAGTTGGGTGGGTTAGCTGACTCACCTTTTCTCCCTCTTTCAGGGCAAAAGAAGACTGTTCCCAAGCGATAAAGTTATTTAAAGCCGACATTCTTCCCGCAATGGCTTTTGGCTCTCCAGTTGACCCTGATGTAAAATAGAGATAGCAAGTGCCATCAGAAGACCAGCTAACAGCAGGGAAGTCAGCTTGGGTTTCTTCTGCTAGTGCTTGGGGAAGGGAAAAAACGTTTTCTATACCTAAAGCACTAGCATCCTGCTCCCTTATGACAGAATCAGAATTCACGAGGAGAAAACGTGGGGAGAAGCGAGAGATCATCTCTTTTGTTTTGGCGAGGGGAACGGTGCAATCCCAGGGAACAAAGCAAGCTCCCGCTTTGAAAATGGCGAGAAGGGCAATGACCATCTCCTCAGAGCTAGCTCCGAAGACAAGAACTAAGTCTTCCCGGCGCACTCCTTTTTTTAAAAGGAAGTGAGCACAGCGGTTGCTCTCCTCTTCTAATTCTCGATAGTTTTTTGGACCGTGACTCGTGGATACAGCTGTTTTTTCAGGATACAATTGTGCTTTCTGGGAAAAAACTTCATGAACGCAAGGCTGGGACATTTTTTTCTTTCTATCTAAAGCAGGGTAAAGTGAATTGCTCCAGTAAAATGTTGAAACTCAAAACGATCATTAAAAGATCGTCTTCAAAAGGGGTATTGAGTTGAAACCCGGGCTGGGCATATTTCTTTTTAAGACGCTCAATGGTGATAGGATTCCAATAACCCTGGCGCTTTATTCTCTCCCAGGAAAGCATATCCTCAACCCACTCATTTTTTTCTTGCAAAAGGTAAGGAGTGCCAGGAGCCCGGAAGCCAAATTTTTCCCGCTCAATAATTTCAGAAGGAAGAATTCCCTGAGCAACACTTTTTAAGATATGCTTCTCGCGGTACTGGTTTAGCTTAAAACGAGGAGGAATTTGGGCGGCAAACTCCACTAAGTCGATATCTAAAAAAGGATAGCGCATCTCAACAGCATGGGCCATTGCCATGCGATCTCCATGATCGCCCAGTAAATGATCGGCTAAACGTAGCTTAAAATCCAGGTAAGATCTTTTGTGTAAAACATTTTGCCCTTGAAGAGCTTCTTTCTTGACCAGAGGAAAAAGAAGAGAAGAAAAAGAGGAAAGATTCTCTAATAACGAAGAGGAATACAAGGAGCGTTTAACTTCTTGCCAAGCATATTGATTTTTCTCATAAAAAAAACTAGGGTCTCCCCAGAGGGCTTCCCTCACCTCTTCCTCTAAAATAGCCTCCAGGCCATACTCGGGATCTTGCTTTTCTCTGAGAACATCAAAGCGATAGCCGACGTAACCGGCAAATAGCTCGTCTGCTCCTTCTCCCGAAAGAATCACCGGAATTCCTTGTTTTCTAGCCATCGCGGCCAGTTGCCACGAGCAAACATTGTAGGTTTCCTTGACTGGACATTCGCAGTGCCAAATCATTTGAGGCAAGATGTCAACGATTTCGGAGGGAGAAAATAGATGAGAGTGGTGTTTTCCTTTGTGCTTTTTTTCGATTAAGGCTTGGTAAAAAGATTCATCCATCTCTCTTTGAGGAAAACGGATCGAAAAGGTATCTTGGGAACGAGAAGCTAGTCTCTCCATTAGCACTGTAATCAAAGAAGAATCTAACCCTCCGCTGAGATAAGACCCGAGGGGAACATCCGCTTGCAAGCGGCGCTGAATAGATAGATTGAGAAGATGCTCTAGATTTTCTTGGTAGTAAACTTCGGATTTTTCAGGAAGCTCACCGGGCAAAGGATAGCAAAGATCCCAGTACATTCGCTTGGAGAAAAGAGAGCGAGAAATAAATAGACTATGTCCACTCTCCATACTAGATATCCCTGAGAACATTGTTCTTGGGCTAACTAATCCCGGAAAAGAAAGAACTTGGTCTAGTCCCGTCAAATCGACTTTTCGCTCCACCCAGGGGCATTCTAAAATCGCTTTGATCTCGGAGGCAAAAATCAAAATTCCATCTAGCCAATAGTAGAAAAGAGGAATAATTCCAAAATGGTCTCGGGCTAAAAAAAGAGATTGTTCTCGAACGTCAAAAAGGGCAAAAGCGAATTGTCCATTGAGCTTCGAGAGCAAATCTCGGCCATATTCTTCATACAAATGAAGCAAAACTTCGCTGTCGCTATGGCTAGAAAAAACGTGTCCCTTATCTTCCATCTCTTGGCGAAGCAAGGGCGCATTAAAAATTTCTCCGTTGCAGACCAAAGCCAAGGAGGCATCTTCATTAAAAAGAGGCTGATCGCCCGTTTCTAAATCCACTATTTTTAAGCGACGAAACCCCAAAGAGAAGAAACCTTTCTCATAGTAACCTTCAGAGTCAGGCCCCCGATGAACAAGCCGAGAGAGCATTTTTTTCAAAAGAGGCAACTCTAGCTTTTTTCTCTCTTTAGTGTCCCAGTAGCCAACAATCCCACACATATTATTTACTCACTGTGTCTTAAGGAAAATTGCGTCCAAAACTTCCTTGTTTCGAGGAGCGATATCATAGCTTTCATAGCTATCCCTACTTACCCAAGCATAGTCTGACACTTCCGCGAAATTCGGCTGAATCTCAAATTCTTTTTCTAGAAACACCTCAAAAAAATAGACCCTATATTGCCGAATTTCACCCGAAACGGATAAAGGAAATTCCTTTTTCGCTAAAAGCTCTCCCACGGTTCCTTCTAGTCCGACCTCTTCTTTAACTTCTCTCAAAACGGCCTTCTCAGGAGTCTCTCCTTGGTCAACTTTTCCTCCCGGCATAACCCATTTTTGGTAGAAAGGCTCTGTATTTCGTTGAGTTATGAGAATTTGTTTTTTGCTATTATAGACAACGCCAACTGAGGATAAGCATTCTTTTATTTTCATATCTTGATAATTTACTAAAATTCAGGCTGAGTTTCAATAAAATTGAAGTTTACTCTTATTTGAGGGAGAATCATTTCGGCAAACAGCTTATAGTAAATTTTTGTTAAAGTTTTTTCCATGCCATGTTATTATAAAGACAGGTAAAGACATATCACTGAGAAACAAAGGAATGAGAGAATCAGAAGTAGAAAATACAATTTTCACAAGGCAAGAAATTGAAGAAATTAAATCAATATGTGCTATTGAAGATAAACCTGAACGTCCAAAAAGAATAAAAATAAAAGTAAAAACTAAACTTCAAAAATTTAATAAAAGTTTTTGGATTGCGTTTTCCCACTGGGCTATTGGCATACTACCATTTGTGATTACCTTGTGGATAGTAATAGATGCGAGTGTTAGTGGACGTTTTTCTAGTCCGGGGACCTTTATTGCCCTCTTACCTCTAGCAATAGGAATATCTATACTTTACGCCTGGAATCTCCGCGAACTAAAGGCCTGTAGAGTCTTCCTTTTAATATTTCATATTATGCTAGTCATCCCGGCTATTGTATTTACTATGTTTTTGACTTTCGGCTCTATGTGGTGGCGGGGGTCTTTCCTTAGCCCTTGTTGGGTCATTTTTGGACTCGCCATTACTATGGAACTTGGTTTGCTATTCCTTTCTTGGATGAGCATGAAGTACCTTCGTAATTATTCCTGATTGAGCTATGGCAACGATTTTAAATCAAGCACATTCTCAATACCGGATCTCCGTAGATCCTAGTCTAAGCATTAATTTGCAGGTTTTTGTTGATAATCTTAACCGGGTTGATCACTTCTTGGGCCATATATGTCATTCCTGTAAGGCAAAGATCACTGTTATTAAGTTAAGGCGTTGGTTTTTGTTTTTTTTGCCTTTCTAAGCCTTAGTCTAATAGTGAGCCAAAGGTGAACGCTACCTTGGGTCACTATTAGACTAAAAATAATATTTGTACCTTTTATCACTATTAGACTAAGGCAGAAGAAACCTTAATAACATCAAATACTTCGGCGTATTTACTTCCTCCGGCCATAACTCCTCGGTAATTTCCCAGTCCTATGACCGCTTGGGTGTAATCGATTTTTTTAATCTGAGAGACATGGCAGCCGAGTGCTTTTAACTTGAGATCCATATAATCAGAAATATCCACTACTTGCTGGAACTTATTGATCGGGTTCCAAACTTCATAGCCAAAAATATTGGGGACAGAATGAGGAGGAAGATCAACTTGAGGATACCACGGGCCAGATGCTGCCGTAATGGCACTTAGGGTAAGTTCATTGACCACCTTATGGTCTGGAAAATGATCGTAGGCAGAATGGGTAAAAACGTACTTAGGGCGCAATTCGCGGATAAAGCGAATGATTTGTAATTTCATTTCATGAGTATATCCGGTAAGTCCGTCAGGGTACCGACAAAAGTGAATGTCCTTTGCTCCTAAAACTTTAGAAGCTTTAACTGCCTCTTCTTCTCTTACTTTTGCTAGCTCTGCGGGCTCTACTCCATGTCCTCCCGCTTCCCCTGAAGTTACGACTAACAATTGACAAGAAAACTGAGCTTTGATCATTTTTGCAAGGGTTCCGCCGCATCCAATTTCAACATCATCTGGATGAGCGCCTATCGCTAAAATATCACACTGTTGCATAGATATAGCCTTTTCTAGGAAAGATAATTTTTAACGACATCGCGGATTAGAGCAGATGGCCCATGCAATGTCTGTCCTAGTTTGCGAGTCCCAATGGTAGTTTTTTCTAATATGAGATTTGCTTTCTCTTCCATTAAATCTAAATTACCACCGACCAAAGCAGAGTCCTCGTCTTCAATTTCTCTCTCTGTGTTATCTCGAATAATAATGGAAGGAACGGAGAGTATTTCGGCTTCTTCTTGGATACCTCCAGAATCGGTAATGACCAAGGCCGAATGTCCCAAAAGATCTATGAGGTCATGGTGGCTTAGAGGATCAATTTTTTTGATATTCTGAGGTAGTTCCCCGATTTCTTCTAAAATTTTTAAAATAGCAGGATTGGGGTGCACGGGATAGAAAAAGTTATAGTCGGGAAAAGCTAAGGCAATTTTGGCAAGGACTTTAAAATAGCCTTCTAAATGATCAATATTTTCTCTTCGGTGGCAAGTAAACAAGACTTGCTTTTTCACTTCCATCTCTGTCTTGCCACGCAAACTAAGATAAACAGCATCGCGAATTGTATTTCCCGTCAGAAATATTTTTTCAGGTGATATGTTTTCTGCTAAAAGATTATCTATAGCCTGTTGGTTAGGAGCAAAGTGCAAAGAAGCCACACTACTAATGGATCTGCGGTAAAACTCCTCTGGAAATGGCGAGTAGAGGTTACCACTTCTGAGCCCTGCTTCGACATGTGCTATTTTGAGCTTTTCATGAAAGCAGTACATACTGGTCAAGTAGGCTGTGGCCGTGTCTCCATGAACAAGAACCAGATTAGGAGGGCTGGCTTGCTGGGTAAACTTCATAAACTCCTTAAAAAACTCTTCCGTCAACACATTAAGACGACTAGATGCTCTATTTAATTTGAGTTGTATATCCGCTTTTATATTGAAGTCTTTTAGGATGGTTTCTCCTAAATCTTCATGCTGTCCGGTTAAAACCAGCTCCGTTTCAAACTGATCTAGATGTTGTAATTCCCAGATAACAGGCGCCATCTTGATGGCTTCGGGCCGAGTGCCAATAACAAAACTGATTTTTTTCATAGAAGAAACCATGTTTAGTAGAGGGTTAATCTTTACAGGAGTATTTATGGTAATTTACTAGAATTTATGCTCGTTTTCAACAGAATTAAAGGATGAAGAATAAAGAAGGAATCTTATTTAAATAATTAAATAAGATGCAAGGGGAGGGATGGTTTTCTTAAAAGTCAGGTTTTAGAAGGCGTAGCGGACAACCACAAGGGCCTTTGCAGGCGGCCCTCGTAGTTGTCCCTACAGATCATCGCAGGAACAAATTCAGGTAAATGAAATCGATCAATATACTAGCCAATACAAGCGGTAAATTATTTCCTGTCAAGTAGATATCCCTGTAGGGACAACAGCAAGGGCCTGCCTGCAGGGCCCTTGTGGTTGTCCGCTACGCCTTCTAACTTACGGCTTAAGTTGGCACATGCAGGGTAACGCCCTGGGCTAGGTTCTATAAGCCTTTCAGGCTAAAAACAAAAACCTACCCCACTCAGCCATCAAAAACCTTAATGGCCAATAAAATCCTTTTCCTAGATTTCTATGGTAAAGATAGAGCCTTGAGGTTCATTTTGCATAACAGAAATGCATCCCCCATGGGCTTTTGTAACCATTTTGCAAAAAGCTAATCCCAGTCCTACCTGGGGAATATTCTTATTGCTTTGTTCTAGGGTTGCATACTTTTCAAATATGTATTCTTTTTGCTCTTCAGAAATTCCAATTCCTTCATCGATAACTTGAACACAGATAGAGTCAAAAGAAGATGAGGTCGAGTGGGGGTATTCTAGTCTTAAAGTAATAGTACTATGAGCCGGAGAAAATTTGATTGCGTTGCTTAATAAATTATCTATAATTCTTTCAAACAAGGTCTTATCTATTAAGATTGAAGAGTTCTCTTCTGGAACTTCTTTAACCAGAGAAATTTGTTTAGATTCTAGACTATAGCTATGCATTTTTTCTACCTTGTCAAACAAGTCGCTAACATTAGTCGGAGTAGAATTTAACTGCAATTGTTTATTTTTTGTCTTAGCTAATGTCAGCATGTTGTTGACAAAGTCTTCTAACTCTAGTGTTGCTGTAGCAATTTTTTCGAGATACGACTCGCACTCTAGGGGGAGGACATTCATTATCTGAAGTAGCTCAGAAAATCCTTTAATACGATGCAAAGGATTTCTCATATCATGCACCACCATATGAACCATATCTTCTCGTAATTGCATGGTAGCTTCCAGAATCTCATTTTTTTCTTTGAGTTCCTGGCGCATATGTTTAATCTCTAAATGAGTTTTTATTCGAGCCTTGACAATTTGAGGATCTATCGGCTTTACGATATAATCAACAGCTCCCAGAGCTAGCCCTTTTGTTTCATCTTCGACTTCTCCTTTGGCCGTTACAAAAATAATCGGAATATCATTGTATTTGTCGTCGCCTCTAATTTTTTCCAGCACCTCATAGCCATTCATATCTGGCATCATAACATCAAGCAAGATCAGGTCAGGCGGAGTTTGCGAGAAGATAACTTTTAGTGCCATGCGACCACTTGTTGATATTTTTATCTGATAGTCTGATTTAAGAATACCATCTAGCACTTCAATATTATCGGGAATATCATCAACAATGAGAACGCTTTTCTTCTGACCTATCATAAAACATCCTTTCTGACATTTTCTACTTTGACCAAGGAAATATTTAATCCTTCTGCCATCTTATAAAGATAGACCAAAGCTTCTTCAAAATTATACTCTGCAACCTTTTTTTCGAAAACAATCAACTCTTTTAGAACTTTACCTGTAGTGACCACTCCTTTTAGTTTTTCGACATGATCTCGAACTTCGGTGTCATAGTTTTCTAATAACTCAGCTATCTTGGCCAAGAGAGGGGCGGCTTGTGTTTCTTGTATCCTTAGTTGTACAGGCAAAGATGACTCGACAATTTTATTTTCTTTTATAGCAATTCTAATGGAAACGAGCAAACGCTCAAAGGCATCGGTGAGAGCTTCCTTGTAAGGTATGTAGGATTCACTCTTTGTCTTAAGAGCAACTTCCAAGTCATTTATTTTGTTATAAAGCTCTGTTGCTCCTATATTTCCAGCTACTCCTTTAAGAGAGTGCAGCATATTTTCAGCAGCCTCCAAGTTATTTTCATCAAAAGCATCGTTAATTTCTGTTATATAACCGGAATAATGTTGGATAAACCTTGTCAGTAGCCTCTGGTATAGCTTGTGATTATTTCCAACTCTTTTAATGGCAGCTTTTGTTTCTAACTCTGGCTGGCTAGAATGAGAGCTGGAAGATTTGAGTTGTCCAGGTAGTGTTAGTTTAGCCTCATTTTGAACCTGAATCTGTTTTGAAATGACTAAATATAATTTCTTAATGTCAAGAGGCTTACTAATATAGTCGTTCATGCCACAGGCTAAACATTTTTCTCGATCCCCTTCCATTATATTGGCTGTTAAAGCTATGATAGGGGTCTTTTGGCAAAGACCATTTTTTCGTATTAGCTCTGTTGTTTCATATCCGTTTAGTCCTGGCATTTGAATGTCCATCAAAATGCAATCAAATTGAGACACTTTCAAAGTTTCAACAGCCTCTTTACCGTTATTGACAAGAGTTGTAATTCCTCCAATGGTTTTAATAAGCTCTTCGATGACTTCTTGATTTAGTTTATTGTCTTCCACTACTAATATTTTAGCTTTATGGAGTAGATTTTTCTTACTTAGCTTCTTACTTGAACTCTCACGCGATTTTTTCAAAAAAACTTTAGAGTTACTAAAAAGAGTGATAATCATTTCTCTGAGAGCTGAAGGAAAAAAAGGCACTGCGAGAAAGGCTTCTTCGGGAATATCTTTTTTTTCTTTATTGAAATCTTCTAAGTTACAGTCATTATAAAGTATTATTGCTGGTTGGTTTTGGGATGGAATATTTTTTCTAATTTGATTTATTAGCTTGGTATTATTTTTTTCATTGATATCCCAGTTCATCACAATAAGATCATAGGGAAACTTATCTTCCCTCCTGCTTTCTAAATGTTCTATCTCACAGTTCCTACTGAATGTCTCAAGACCAAAGGATTGGAAAAGTTTAGTTAGATTGTTCCGAGTAGGCTCATATTTATCTATGATTAAAACTTTGATAGAATTTAAGTTTTCCGGTATTTGTAATTTTTTTTCATTTTCATTTTGGAGGAGAAATTTTGCTATAAAACGGAAAGCGCTTCCTTTTCCTTTTTCACTTTCTATGTGAATCTCTCCTTCCATCATATGAACGAGTTGTCTGCAAATAGTCAATCCTAACCCTGTTCCTCCATACTTCCGAGAAATAGAAGTATCTGCTTGAGAAAAAGGTTTAAACAGTTTGGTAATTTCCTGAGAAGTAAGTCCGATCCCTGTGTCTTGAACTGTAAAAGATAGAGTAAGTTCCGAAGCTGTCGTTTCGACAACTTCGATGGAAATTTCAATATGGCCTTTATTTGTGTATTTAATGGCATTGCCGACTAGATTCGTCAGTATTTGATTCAAACGTAAAGGATCACCTTTAAGAAACAATGGCACCTTCGGGTCTAAAAAAAGCAAAACCTTAAGGTTTTTCTCTTGAGCTTTTAGCAAAGTGAAATCAAAAAGTTTTCTGAGCACTTTTTCTAAATGGAAATCTATTGATTCAAGACTTAGTTTCCCTGCTTCTATTTTAGAAAAATCAAGAACTTTATTGATAATACTCAGTAAATGATGAGCGGCTTGATTGATTTTATTCTGATAATCCTTTTGTTTTTCACTAAGATTTGTATATTCTAGTAGATGAGTCATACCTATAACTGCATTCATCGGTGTTCTAATTTCATGACTGATATTGGCTAAAAAATCACTTTTTGCCTGATTGGCCTCTTCGGCAGCTTTACGCGCAGTTAGAATTTCTCTTTCCACTTGTTTACGGTTTAGAATAATTTCTAGTAGAGTTACAACTTGACTTACAAGCTCTATAACTCCATCGCGATATGGCTCTACTTGAGTGGAAAAAATTTCGAGTAGAGCGACTACTCTATCGTTAATCAAGAGAGGAACTGCAAAAACCGTTCGAACGTTCAAGTTTATTAAACATTGATTATCTATGGCATTTTTATATTCTGTAATATCTGAAATCCACATAGGTTTTTTATGGGAAATAACTTGAGCAATCATCATTTTACCTAGCAAGCTTACCTTTGAGCTTAACTTTTCTAGCTCTTTAAAATTCTCAGGATATTTTGAATACCAAAGGTTAGCGGAAATAAGATCTAAAGTTTGATCTAAGAGAGTGACATGTCCTAGTGGCCAATTGATATAGTCTGTGATACCTTTTAGAGCTTGTAAAAATACTTCATCAAAATCATCTAAATCATTAGAGCCAATGGCTATTTCTTTAAGAAGTTGGGCTTTGCTTTCGCTGTTCTTTAGTGTCCTATTCATTTCTAAGAGCTGTGCGGTGCGTGATATTACCCGTTTTTCGAGCTGCTCATTTAGTAAATAAATTTCTCTTTCTTTCTTTTTTCGATCCGTAATGTCCATAAAAGTAGAAATAGCGTACTTTAGTTGACGATTTTTATCATAAACGGGAGCTCCCCAAACCTCGATGGGAATTTTTCTGTCGGGATGCTGAACAATTACATTGTCTACCGTTGTTTTTTGCCCTTTCAGAGCAAAATTAATAGGCAGCTTGGATTTTGGGTAGAGTTCATCAGATTCTGCTAAGTATGTGCTATAAGTTTTCTCATTGTTGTCAACAATCCCTTTACCTAACAAACTCTGGGCATTGCTATTAGCATAGTGTGGTTGCCCATTAGATTTTACTACGAATAACCCCAAAGGAATAGCCTCTAGAAATTCCTGTAAAGTTCTTTCGCTTTCTCGGAGCGCTTCCTCTGTTCGTTGCAATTTTTCTTCTCGGATGTAGTCTTTGACTGCTCGTTCAACTACCCGAGGTAAATTTCCTAAAAGATGGCTATCTTTTAACAGATAGTCTTTTGCTCCCATTTTCATCATGTTTACTGCAACTATCTCATCTCCGTCTCCTGTTACTATAATAAATGGATGGAAGCATTTTTTTTCTGTGAGAGTATCAATCACTTCTTTTGCTGTCATATCAGGTAAGGAATAATCTAAAATTAAAAGTGCTTTTGGAATTTTTTTGGCTATAGCAATACCTTCTTGGCCAGTATAGGCTCTCTCCACAGGCCTTCCATATTGAAGCAATTTTCTGCGCATGAGTCTGCTCAGAGAAGGATCATCTTCGATAACAATGATACTGATCTCTTCTTCTAAAGTTTCATTTGTGTCCATCCTATCGCTTTCTACAATCTCATATTCCTCAATAAAGAGGAATTTCTATCGCCTTCAAAAACAATCCTAAATATTCCACTGTTTGTTTAAGTTTTTGGTAATCAAGAGGTTTTTTGATATAACAAATACATCCGAAATCGTAACATTGTTGCACTTCATCAGGATTAGCAGAAGTTGTTATCATGATGACGGGAATGTTTTTCAAAGTATTACTCTGTTTCAGATTTCTTAGAACTTCTATACCGCTAACTTTAGGCATTTTAATATCAAGCAAGAGCACATAAGACCTAGCTGATGATTTCTGTTTTTTTTTATTCTTGTTAAAAAACTCTAGAGTTTCCTCTCCATTTGCAAAATGCACAATTTCATTTTGGACTCCAACGCGGGATAAGTTTTTTTTAATGAGCCTTGCATGCCCAGGATCATCTTCCGCGAGAAGAATAACTACCTCTTCTTTCATCGTAAAATCCTCACATAAAATTTTTCTACCCACCATATAAAACTAAGTAAAGTTTAATTCTAGTTGTGTTGTTTTATATTTTCTGTTAGTTTTTACTATATTTATAATACTATAATTATATTCTCTATGCCAAGAAATATTCTCTTTTTTTATAAAATTCATTAAAAAACTCGAAAATATCTCTAGTTGGAATCTAAATATACTTTACCTTTTTTGTCAAAAAAGTTAAAATTTCCTTTTTTGATGACAGCTATTCCAATTTCATTTTCTTTTTTATTAAACTACTAATAGTAACATGTAATTCAGTGGAGGTATCTCTGTTTTATAAGTAAATATAACTTAATCTTAATTACTAGGTGACAAAAATCATAAAAGTGTTTGACTTATTATTGAGCAAGTTATGGTTTTTAATATGCATAAATATGCTTTATCTTTCTTAGAAAACAAGTTTGAGATGTTTCATTTTTATAGCGGCTATTCCAATCTCATATCCTATTTTTGTAAGGGATTATTAGTCAAATCAAGCTCGAAAGAATTATTTTTGTTTTATAAGTAAATATAGCTTATCCTAATTGCTAGGTGGCAAAAGTCATAGAAATTTTAGGATAAATCTCTTTTTAAAGCGAACAAGGAAAAAAAATGTTAAAAAGTAAACGAATGCAAAACATTGTTCAACAAATCTGTTTGCTTTCTTTCTTCCTAGGATCTGTAGTCATTATAGGATGGTACATTGGTAGCTCAAGACTAGTTCAATTGTCCCCTACATTCATGCCTATGCAATATAACACAGCTTTATCTTTTGTACTTTGTGCTATAGGAATTTTTACTGTTTCTTTAGATTTAAAACAAAAAAAACAAAAAATAATTTTTTTCTGTGGAGTTACTCTTTTTGCTGTAGGATCTTTGACTTTATTGCAGTATATATTTGATCTAAATCTGCACATTGATGAACTTTTTATGAAACATTACATTTTTGTCCACACCCCTCATCCGGGAAGAATGGCCCCTAGTACCGCTTTTTGTTTTACTTTAATTGGGCTGGTTTTGATTTTCCGATATTTCTCGATCTATTCTATTTATACAGCGCTACTAGGCTCTATCCTTTTAGGAATTGGGAGTATTACCTTTCTCGGATACGTGAGTGGCCTAGGAACAGCCTATCTTGGAGGATCTCTTCTCCACATGGCAATGCATACATCTTTTTTATTTATGTGCCTGGGAGTAGCTGTTATTATTTTAGATAACTCTTATCATATATCCCTTCAACAAAAACTGGAAGAACAACTATTAGCAGAACATACCTTGGTGAAGATATCAACCCGTTTTGTCGGAGCTCGGCTAGAGGACATCGATAAAAGAATTGAGCAATCTTTAGAGGAAGTTCTTTACTACATAGGAGCGCAGGGGGCTTGTTTCTTTATCGTTAGTGACAACCAAACGAGCATAAGCATAGAACACATGGTCTGCAAGAACAGTTTAGATATAGATAAAAGCTGGATTTCTGATATGCCCCTTAGCGAGCACTGGGTCAAAAAACTAAAAGAACAAGAAGCACTGAGGTGGAATCCTCAAGAGGAGTTAGGAGAGCTTAATGAAACATTCCAAAAGTTCATTTTGCCGAGCAAGATAGACTCTGTCTTAGATGTCTCCGTTCAAAAAGAGGATAAAATAGTGGCCATCATAAGTTTTTTAAATCCTCAAAAAAAGGAAAGTACAAGCTCCGAAATAAATTTCATTAAGCTAGTCACTTCTATGTTTGTCAACGCTTTACAAGAAAAAAATATCAAATTGCAAATTAAAAATATGAACGAAGAGTTACTCGTTAAGATAGAAAAGCGCACTCAAAAATTAAAGCTAGCTAACGAAGATTTACACAACATAGTCCATCTGATTTCTCATGATTTACGAAGTCCTCTTGTGAATATCATAGGGTATAGTGGAGAGTTGGTTCTCGCGAGCCAAAAACTAGAGGCGATCATTACAGAAACCTCCCTTCCTCTTGATGTGAAAAAAGAGCTGGATGATCTTTTAGAAGAAGATATTAAAGATTCTTTGCACTATATAGATATAGCGATTAAAAAGATGGATAAACTTTTAGAAGGGATGCTACAACTATCCAAACTGGACAGACTCACTCTGGCCAAAGAACACCTTGATATGAAGAAGCTACTCCACAGCGTTTTGGATAGTATCCATTTTCAAAGAAAAAAAATGGGTGCCGTCGTAGAGATAAGAAGTGCGATCAACATACATGGCGATGAAGTGCTAATAAATCAAGTTTTCTCTAATATAATTGAAAACTCTTTGAAGTATCGTTCAGAAAGTAGACCACTGCATATTCAAATTTCAAGCGAGATGCAAGAATCTAGTGTGGTTTATTGTATAGAAGATAATGGAATTGGCATTGCGACAAAAAATCAGGAGAAAATTTTTGAATTATTTTTCAGAGAAAGTAATTCTAAAGAGACGGGGGATGGACTAGGACTAAATATCGTACAACGTATTTTGAAGTACCATGACGCAAAGATTTGGGTAAAATCGGAATTAAACGTAGGGAGTTCATTTTTCCTAGAGTTTCCCGTTTCTTCTACGTACAATGAGGAAATTTCCCAAGATCAGTAAGGTAAAGAAAAAAAAGAAAGAACCAAAGTGTTATACATACTCAAACCATCACAAAAGCGTATAGAGACTTTATTGCAAAAATGGCAAGATAACCCTTTTAGCTACAAAGAAGTAGGCTGTACAAGAGAAGACCCTATGCCTAAAGGCTTCCATCACGATTCGCGCCGTATACAGCTAGGCTGTGGGGAAAAGATATTTCTTCGAGGCAGGTCTGCTATCGAAAATTGGAAAATGTATGACGTTGGATGGATTGGTCTTCATAGCGATGAAGTGCCCATCAAGGAAGGCGAAATCAGCGTTACTTATTTGAAGTTGCTTGGCCTTCACCTTACCGCTAACCCCTGTCGTATCATTTACACCATAGACTCTACTGACGATGAAGTAACTCGCTTTGGCTTTGCTTTTGGTACAGTCAAAGATCATCCCGAAAGCGGGGAAGAGCGATTTGTGGTGGAATGGTTTCATCACGATGACAGCGTGTGGTACGAGGTAAAGGCCTTTTCTCGGCCTGGTCATTTTTTGGTTTGGTGCGGGTATCCTTTTGCCCGTTATTTACAAAGACGATTTTTCCGCGATACTTTGGAAGCTGTGTTGGCGAGTGTTAACAAATGAAAGAGAAGAGAACGATAAGGAATATGTTTCAAGACTCTAGCATTTCAAGGCGGGAAATGTTTAAGCTCTTAGGCTCAAGTGCTTTATTTTTCCTTGGTTGCCAAAAAGCTATCCCCTTACAAGAAAAAAGAAAGAGTTCTCTTGGGCCTCCTATCCTTTTCGCTCAAATCTCTGATACTCATTTTGGCTACCCTGATACTTCTGAAGAAGAACTTCTGAAGTTAATCGCTCAAATTAACAAAATAAAGCCTAGTTTTGTCATTCATACAGGCGATATCGCTCATTTTGACTATGTTCCTGAATGGGAAAAATTCCGAGAAGTTTTCCAAAGCCTTCAAGTTCCTCTTTACACTATTCCAGGAAACCATGACACAGGCTCTTTCCCTAATATAAAGAGTCTAGCTTTATGGCAAAAACATATGGGGGAAGAAAAGTTTTCTTTTATCTTTTCTGATTTGGCCATTATCGGAATCGACTTGACTCCTTTTTGGCAATTTGACTGGGAGAAATACGACGAGCAGCAGATTGTAAGAAGAAAAACTTTGGCGTGGTTACTTCAGGAGTTAAAAAAGGCAGATAAATGTAAAGCGCGCTTTGTCTTTGGTCATTTCCCCATTTATTTAACAAGCTTAGAAGACAGAGACTACAGTTGTGCTATTAATGAAAGAAAGCTAAGAATAGAGATTATTGATACCTTGATAAAAGGAAACTGCGATGCCTATTTCTGTGGGCATACCCATTTTGGCTGGGGAAATTCTCTAAAGCATAGCAATGGGAAAACCATTCCCCAATTTGCCACTACAGCTCTCTCTTATCCTTGCTTAATCAATGAACTTGAGGAGCACTCTTCCTTGAAAGAAAAAAATCATTTGGGCTGGAATTTGTGGAAATACTATTCAGAAAAGAGAGTCTTGGAATATGATTTTATGGCCTTGGAGAAAAGTCCCAAAACAATCATTTTTCCTCGCGATTAGAGGGGCGGGCCTAATGAATTTAGGGGGGACACATCTTTGGCCAATGTTTCAGATAAAACAATGTGAGAGAGGGCAAGGTTTATATGAAACCATTTTTTGAGTAGTTAGTATCTTCAGAGAAATAGCTTTGATTATATTCGCCTACAAATGATGCGCAAAGTTTACTATCTTCTCAACAAATAAGCTCATCTAGTTCGTCCAAATCAGATTGTTTATCAAAGGTTGGAGGCTTCATTCCGTGAACTCGTTTATTTCCTCTCCGAAGATCGGGAAACAAATGACTTAACTGAGCAAATGGACATAAGTGCCTTCTTTTTTGAGAGAATCACAGTTTTTAGGCCCGATCTAGTCGCTCCAACAAAGAGTTCACTCCATTCAGATTTCGCTTTCGCGACATTTTATCCCAAGCTAAATCTGTTATGTAAGGACTCCGACAATTCTTTTATTAAATCCCGAGTGTAATCATAAATCCATAGGATGTTAAGAACTTATCTCGCCAGTAACTAGAATTCGTACTTATTTTCAACAGAATTCAAAGAGGAATGCTAGTGATTCTTTTGTTTTGAATCTCCATTGAAAGCAATCATCTCTTCTACCATTTTTTGATCTGATAGATTGGAAACAATCAAAAAAACGGATTCATTTCGAGGAACGGAGATTCTTTGGATAAATCTATTCTCTTCTTTCATTTTTTCCCATACTCTGTTGGCAGATTCTTGTTTTAGCCGAAACATTTTAATATATCTCTTTTCCTTGGTATCAAGAACGCAGATCATTTTTTTTAAGAATGAAGGAATGGGACTGCAAGATGTAAACAGTAGTATTTTTTTGTCTATCACTATACAGTCTGCTCCTGTTGGATTCACTAACTTTAGGTCGAGCAAAACAGATTTAAGTTCTTTTGCTCGAGGATGTTTTAGCTCCCAGACAGAGAAACCTAATCCCCATATTGTTTCCCCCAGTTTATCTGGAGATGAGATAATACGGATGCAAATAAAAGGACTAAACTCTAAAAGTTCAAACTTTAACTCTGATTTGTTTTTTTTGACTAAGTTATAATGATACCGTAACATCATTTCGGCAAATATTTGAGTTAAATGTTCTCGGGAGAGATTCTTGGGGATAGAAAAACTAATGTCATTTTTTGATTTTTGGAATTTGTTAAAGGTAATTTTCTTTTGGATTTTCTTCGAGAAGAGCTCGACAAATTCCTCTAATTTTAGGTTGTCGTAGCTTTCATACTCGACCGCTTTACAAGAAAGATGAACGATTAAACAAAAAAACATCAATAAGATAGGGCTTTTCATTTTAGTCACTTCCTTTTTTCGGAATGAGCTTTGATATGGCGTAATACTCTATTGTGAATAGCGTGGATGATATAATCACTCCATGCTTGCCAATAGATTGCCGGCTTGATCTTATTAGTATACCAGGTAGTTCCTGTTAAAAGTGTTTTCTCCTCAGACAATTTAGTTAATTTGAATTCTCCTTTTTTAGAGACAAAGTAGTCATGTAGGTGAGGAGAGTCGAGATCCCAAAAGCTTAGTTCTTTCATCGGAGGAGGGTTTTCCGATACATCAAAGCTAAGAATATGGGGTTTCTCCCAGCGAGTTATCGGCTCAATAAAGCTACCTGTGGAAAAGTTACAGTAGCGAATGGCCCCTAATCCTTTTCCTTTAATTTGCGCACTAATGGGGTAAGAAATGCCGATTTGAAAAAGAAACTCTTTTGGTTCGCTAAGTTTAGGAAACTCAATAACATTTTTCCAGACAACTTCGATTTCAGCATCAATTTTTATGGAGGTTGTTATTTCTATTATATCGGGAGGAGAATCAGATTTTTCCATAAATGCGGTTAAAGGAATAACCAAGATTAAGACAAGCATGATCATAGGGCCTTTTTGATGCGTTTTCTTTACGATAATCAAACCAATAATGCAACCGAGTCCTGTCATAATAAACCCAATAGGGGCAGCCATGGCAATACAAATGAGTCCTTCAATGGAAAAAAGCATTAACCCAATGATAAACACAAAAAGAGCTGAGAAGGCAAGACCAAAAGATTCCTGTTCACTTATCTTTCCGTTACGTGAGTAAAGAACAGTAGGGCAAAATCCTATAAAAAAGGGAACTAAAAGAAAAAGAGCAATTCCATATTCCGCGGCCACATAAATCCCCCACAGCGTTAGAAGTCCAGCAAGGGAAGCTGTTATAAAAATTACCATCCAGACGGGCATTCCATTTTTTTCCGACATTCTTTTCTCCATGCTATAAGAAAATTCATAAGACAATGCAGTCTAAAAAACATGCTGTCTTTATACTAAAAATGTACCTGGGCTAAAAAAATCAAAGTCTGCATCATTATTTTACTTCAAAATAACTTATTAAAGTTCGGGCTAAGTTTCAATAAAATTGCCGGATGGCGATCTTTAGTCATCGTTTTATCAGGTTTTTCAGATTTACGTTAGGTTTTGTTATGCAAAAAAAATGGACAAACATTTTTAGCTATCATTCATGGTGAAAATCAGGATCTGCAAAAGGATTTGCAAAAAAGAGAGTGTCGCGAAGCGAAATGTGAATGGAGTGAGTTATTTGGTGGAGTGACTAGATCGGGCCTTTAGACTATGAGTGACTAAAGCATTAGTCACTTACCTTTATTTGCTTAGGAATGTTATTTGTTTCACGATCTTCAGAACGGAAACAAATAACTCACGGAATGAACCCCACTAAACCTTAAAATAAACTTGATACCACAAAGTAAAATTTATAAGGGCCGGGGATGCTAAACAAAACTTAAATTCTCCCAAGCTCTAATGAATCCAAAGCCGCTGCTCTTCATTTACCCACTGGTAGTCTTTCCAAGTTTGCTTGGTCATCCGCTTCAGTTTATCACCTTTGTGCTCTATATCCCAACGATAAGATTTTTGCCAACTTCCGTAGCGCCATACTTCTTGGAGAAAATCGTGAGATTTTCCTTGAGAAAGCAGAGAGGTGGATCGTTTGGAGTTATGCAGACTACCATTATACAGCTTACGAATGGTGTGAACACTTTTGCTGGAGTTGAGAAAATAGGAGTATTCTTCAGCCAAAGTTCCCACGGGAACATAAATGAGCTCTTTTGTCCGGTGCTCAAATTTAGCATCGTACTGAATATCTCGCTTAGAAAGAGGAGCCCAAGAGCTCCCGTTCCAACCTTCCTGGTAGCTTTCGATAACTTTATCTTCGCGGTAGCTATAGAAAATAGTCCGGTTGTTTACCCACCCTTGGTATTTACTAAAGCGCTGGCTATATTCCTTTGTCCAAATACCATTTTTGTAGCTATAGTAAAAGCGAAACGAGCCCTGCCACTTTCCCGGGTGATTTTCATAGAGTTTATAAACTAAATTTCCTTGCCCATCGTACTGAAAAACATAGCGATAAAAGTTTTGCCATTTGTTTTCTCGCCAAGTCTGATAGAGCTGTTCAGTTAGCCTCCCCGCCTCATCATATTTTAAATAATAGCGGCTAAGATTTTCCCAGTTTCCTTCCTTATTGATTTTGTTTTCTTGGAAAACAACTTTACCATTCTGGTAGCGATACTCAAATTTAACCCAGTCTACCCAACTCCAACGATCCCACTTTTGTTTTAAGATCTTTTGGGGATTGCCACTAGGATTTTGGGGAATATATGGCTTATGGGCTCTTGCTTCAAAACGACTTTCTTCAGAAAAAACCTCATCAAGAGCTTCTTCTTGGCTAAGTTGTCTGTCTGCTTTTTCTATGTCTTGTCCATAGCAAGTGCCCATCGAAAAACAAAGGGAAAAACAAAGATAAAGAAAGAAATTTTTCATCGGAAAACTCCTAGGCTTCAATTTGGCATTGCGGAAAATTCTCTTTTAGTTCTTTAAGACCACTAAAGCTAATATTTGTGCGATACAAGTTTAGCTTGGTTAAATTGAAGAGGTTTTTTAAACTTTCTACTCCCAAATCACTAACATTTGTATTTCCTAGCTCCAAATGAGTCAGGCCAATTAAGTTAGAAAGATAAGATAGGCCGACATCATCAACTCGAGTGTCGTTTAGATAGAGCCAAAGTAGGTTTTTTAGTTTCTTAATGGCCTCTAAGCCCTTACTTGTTACTTGCGTTCCATCTAAATTTAAGACAGTCAATCGAGGGCAAAGTTGTAAATGTGATATTCCAGAGTCTCCGATAGGAGTATTCTTTAAAGAAAGGTAGCTCAAGTTAGAAAGGTGTCTAAGATGCTTAAGTCCTTCATCACTTACATCCGTCGAATCTAACTTCAAATCCGAGACAAAACTGTACTGATAAAGAAGAGCCAGTCCCACATCCGTTACAGCACTAGAGTTTAGGTTAAGAACTCCTTTTTTTTCTGTGTCTTGAGACTGAATGGCATCTATAATTAGCTTGGACTCTCTTTCTTCTCGTTGAGATAATCCATCTTTGTCAATCAAAGAACGATGAAAAAATATAGCACTTTCGGAAGGATCTGGAAAAGATTTCGCTGACTTAGAGCTTGAAACTACTTCTTTTTGGGCTAGTGGTTTTTTTCGCTCTATTGTTGGCTTTGGTTTCGGTTTTTCAGTAAGACTTTTTTTCGGCTTGAGAGAGATCGCAGCCAATTCTTGAGATCGGCGAAACTCTTCTTCTCTACGCCTTTCCTCTTCTTGACGTTTGCGCGTTTCTTCATAGCGTCGTTTTTCTTCTTCTCGTCGCTTATCTTCTCGTTGCTTTTTCTCGTCTTCTTTCTGTTTTTGTTCTTCCTCTCGACGCTTTTGCTCTACTTCTTGCGGTTTCTTAGATTCTTCTGCTTTTACAGGAGTAGGTTTTTCTTTTTTGGTCTCAACAACTTTTGTTTCCTCTGTAACAGATTTTTTCTTTTTCTCCTCAAGGAGTCTTTCTACATCTTTGTCTTGTTGTTTCACTGCATCAATGTATCTTTGAGACTCTTTTTCTTGTATCGCTCGCATTTCCTTGTATTTACGAGCCTCTTCCTCTTCTTGCTCTTGGAGAACACGTCGCTTATCTGCCTCTTCAATTTTCTCTTTTTTAACCCCTTCTAAGCGAATAGATTCTTCTTCGAGTTCTTTTTCCCACTCTTCTAAGCGAAGAGCTTCTTTCTCCTGTCGGCTTTTTTCTTCATTAAATTCTTTCACTTCGCTTTCGAGCTTTGTTTCTCTTTCATCAAGAAGGTAAGATTTTTCTTCTTGTTGAATTTTTTGCTCGGCTAGTCTCTCTACTTCTTCCTTTTGCTTTTTCCTGATTTGAGCTAATTTTTTTGCTGTTTCTTCGTGTTTTTTTCTGCCTTTGGCAAGCTTACGACTTTCTTCTTCTATTTTGATTTTTTGTTCTACAAAAACAAGAGAATCATCGTCTTGTTTTTTCGCTATTTCACCAAGTCTTTCAGCTTCAGCTTCATGTTTTGCTCTTACTTTAACTAGCTCTTCTTCCTTTTCTAATTGCTCTTGCTCTTTTCTTTCTAGCTCAGTAATTTTTTCTTTTTGCTCTTCCTCTTTCTGAGCCAGCTCTGCTGTCTTTTTTTGATATTCTTGTTCCCCCTTTTCCAACTCAGCAGTTTTTTCTTCTTGTTTTTTTTCTGCTTCTTTCAACTCATTTGTTTTAGATTCAAGTTCTCGATCGATACTCTCTTGTTCCTGTTTTTTCTCCGCTAACTCTTTAGCATCGTCCTCTTGTTCTTTTTGCACTTGCGCTAATCTTGTTTTCTCTGCCTCTTGCTTCTTAACTTCTTCAGCAAGCTCTCGAGATTCTTCTTCATGAGCTTTGATATTTTCAGTTAACTTTTCTGATTGGGCATCTAGCTTCTCTTTTTCTTCTGCTATTTTTCTTAGCTCACTTTTAGTGTTTGTCATAAAATAAGTAACTAAGAGAACTAGAGCTCCCAAAACCATAACAAGTAACTTAAACCAAAAATTAGATTCCTCAGGAACTGCACTTTGAGCGTAAACACTTGTAATCTGAACAAAAATGATGAAGTAAAGTAAAAATCGACCTCTCATAACTTTCCTTCGCTTTCTATATTACACTGAGGCTATCGGAAAAACCCTTTTTCATTAGGACACACCCTATTTTAGGTACAAGCACCTAAATTATTTTTCAGATAACTTCTGTTGGTATTCCATTATTTCTTTGACTCTAAGCCAACCTGACTGATCCGTATCGGAAGTAAAAATACAATTAAACTCTTTTCCCTCTTTTTTTTCCGGTAGTTGCACATAGCTCCACCATTCAGACTCTTCGTAGCCTTTTCTTTCCAACCACCAATTTTTTCCAACAATGACTAGATCCTTTGCAACTAATTGCCCTTTGGAATCACGATCATATTCTCGATTAGCCATTTTAGTAAACTCGTCCCAATGAACAGCATAGTGACCGTCTTGAGACCCCACCCAAAGCACATCCGTGCTTGACTTATTGCTTTCCTTCAATTTATCAAGAGTTTCTTCTAATAAATTAATTTTATTCAAATTTATTCCCCTCTAGAATATCAAGTTTTTGGCTAATTAAAGGAGTAAAGTTTTTTACCTTTGCTTTGATCGTAAAATTTGCTAAAGAAGTTTTTATCAGACATTTTTCTGAGCGAGAACTTTGCTCTTTTATTTCTTCTATTTTTAGGTAGAAAAAATTTTGTCTTTTTCCATTTTTTGTCTTTTTGTATCCCCCAGTTTCGAGAACCTCTATTTCAGCAGGCAGAGAAAATCCAATTTGAATGTCATTTATAGTTTCCACAGAATTATTATGAAATGTCGATTCTAAAATAGAATAGCCATCTGGAGTAGAGTCTTTGATTTGAAATTCGCATTTAAAATATAAATTGAGAAGACAAGTATTCTTTTTTTCTTGTCCGAGAGAGCTTTTTTGATACTCAAGGGCCTTACTGTAAAAGGGAAGGGCTTCGGAAAATTCTGGAAGAAGAGAATCCCCCTTATTTATATAAAAGTCGTGTGCAAGAGTCGCCACCTGTAAGATTTCTTGTCTAAATAACTTATCTTCTTTGAAGTTCCCTTCTGCCAGATAATTCTTAGCTTGATTGTAGTGGCTTGTTGCCTCTTCCCAAAGTTCTTTTTCCGAAAATTTCTTTCCCTCTTTCCAGTGATGTCGAAAAGCTTCTTCATACACCTTCTTTCTTAGCTCAGAAATTTTTTGAGTAGAGTTCTCTTCGGAAAAATTTTTCCCCACTATTTCTTGATAAGTGGCTAGTGCTTCTAAAGCATTCTTTTCAATGAGTGCTTTCTCCGCTTTTTCATAGTAAGAAAGAAGCGAGTAGTTTTCTTGTGATTTTGTCTTTAAGTCTTCTACGACGGGAATCAAAGTATTACTGGTTACTTGCGAAGGTAGATTTTCTTTACTCTGAGAATGAGAAACTTTATCTAATTCTTTTCTCTGAGCAATTCCTATTAGAACCGCGATCAAGATTAGTTTCCCTATAAGAGATAATTTTTTGAGTTTTTTTCTTTTTCTTAAAGTCATATTGCAACTGACCAATATTTTTCTTAAATTGATTTTTCTTAAATTGATAAACCAAGGGCCATCCTAGGAAACACTTAAGGATTCGTGAAAACTATCCATATTTTCTAAAATTTTTTCTATATCTAAAACCTTGATCATATTTCCAGCGGAATTTGCATTATCTCGGTGAAATTCTAAGAGTTTCTTTATTTTTTTCACTTCATTCACATTTTCTGGAATCTTCATTCGAGAGCCTAGAACTTTGCTTATACTTTCAAATAAAGGACTCCATTGATTGTCTTCATTTTGCTCACAAAGCTTTTTAATGCTAGCTTGGACATAGCGATCATCTTTTTTAAACTGCAAAAGGGCAATTTTACTTTTTGTTGGTAAATGATCATAGTCTTGGATCATTTGTAGAGCAAACTCTTTAGTGTTTCCTTGGAAAACTAGAGCAAACATCTTAGGATAAACATAGTCAGAGTTTTTTCCCATAAGTTTTTCTATGAGAGGAGTTGCCGTCGAGCCAGTTTTTTTTTCTAGATAAGATTGGAGAAGGAAATCAAAAGCATAGGGATATTCTTCCATTTTTTTTAGTTCTACTATTCTCTCAAAAAAACTTTCACTGTAAACCTTAGCTAAATTTTCGCGATTTATCTTAGGTAGCTTCTGAACTAACTTTTGATAAATGGTGGCATCATTTTCTTGTAAGAATTTATCTAAGAGTTTTTTTCCAGAGGGAGGAAGCTGTTGCTTCAAATAGCTACTAAGCAAATACTCTGTTGCCTGTGAGTATTCTGAAAGATCTGAGGAATTTTTGATCTCACGAAAGAAATCGTTGGTATAAATACGTCTTAATTCTTCATAGCTCCGAGGCTCTCCTACTAACAATAAGTTATAGGCCTTTGCTTTATGTTTTTGTAAGAAATTGAGAAAAAATCGCTCTCCTTCTTTTCCTAGCATTCCCTTAGCATATTGTTGGGCCAAATAAGAAAACGCTAAACGGCGACTTCCAGAAATTTTAGATGTTTCTAACAGATGCCAATCTTTGGACTTTCTTTTATCTAAGGTTTCTGGAGACAACTCTTTTAGGTGCAAGAAGTGTTTACTATGTTCAACGCATATTTTTTCAATATCTTGAGCCGAAAGATTACCTATATTACTGAATTCTCCTGAACCAAAAAGAAGATAAATGCATTCTTCGGCAAGTTCAGGTAAAAAGCTTTTCAAGTCATCGTTTTCAAAGGCTTGTTGAAAAAGACGAAAGCGATACATCGCATTTCTTTGCTGCAACGCTTGTCTATCTATTTTTGATGAAAAGATTTTTTTCCAAATTATCAGACTAACAATGATGATTGCCAGAGTCATAATAAAAAAGATGAAGAACTGAGACAACACCATACTACACCTAAGCCCCGCCAGGTAAGAGATATTTTTGTAAATCGTGTTTTAGAAAATGAATTTCAACAAGTACTTTTTTTCTTTTTTCTCGTTTCACAAAAGAAAGGTTTTGATTGAGATTTTTTCGCTTAACCCCAATTTCTTTTTTTATAGACTCTTCGTTCGCTTTTTGAGAGAGGTTTAGATAAGCTAAAGCTTTTTCTCGAGAAGACATATGTTCTTTTTTTAGAGTATCAAGAATACTCCGGGCTTCATCGTCTTGAAAAACCATCTGCCCGACTTGACTAAGAGATTCCAGAGGCTTTAATTTATCCAGAGAGTGATCCACGGTTTTGACCTGCCGAGTAGTAAGATCTGGACTATTCCTCTCTAACCATTTAGCGGCAAATTTTAGAAAATCATAAGGAACAGACTCTCCTTTTGCTACTTCGAGAGAGAATATTTCCAAAAAGTTCTCCGTTTTTGAAGTTTGTAAAGAAGATGTGTTCCAAATTAGTCGGCAAAATATGTCCCAATGTTTAGCAGGAGCAGTTCCCGCTATAACACTTAAAGATTTTGGGCGAATACCATTAACATTAAAAACCCCTCCACTATTTATGATAATTTGAGCAGCTTTTTCGAGGGGTATTTCCATTCCTAAGATCGGTAAGGTATCTTGATCTTTTTGAATGGCTTTTCGGACTAGTTCAACTTGCTTTTGCTGATCTTCTAAAATATCTTCAATAAAAGGAACTAAATCTTGAGCTAAACTTTTGCGTAACTTAGCTTTCAATTGATGAAAGGTAAAATCAAGCTCTCTTTCCTTATGATTTATTTTGTATTCTATCATCGCCAAATCTTCTTCACATTGAGGAGGATTTAATCCTTTGAAGAGAATTTGCGGCACTTCTTTAGAATATTTTTCATAAATAGGAAATAAATGTTTTTTTCGAAGCTCTTCTCTAGGTTTACTTAATTCTTTTTTTATCAGCTCTCTCAAGCCTTGAAAATTCGGTAGTTTTTGTAGTTCAACAGAAAATTCAGTTAGGGGAAAATCTGCTAAACACTGGTTAATTTCTTTTTCTATACGCTCTTGACTACTCTCCCTCATCTCCTTCATCTCTTTTTTTAGAAAATACTGAGGAAAGTAATAAATATCAATAAGGTCAATAAGAACCCAGAAAAGTAAAACTGCAATAAAAAAGAGTTTCCATATCTCCAGCTGTAGAAAAGGAAGATCTCTAAAAATATCTAAAAAAGCCATTGGAAAGATGGAAAACATTCGTTTTATCCTTGCCGACGTTTGAGAGCCCAATTATGAAATTAGGCTCTCAGGCAAATGCCTACTGAACTTCTATTTTATCTAACTCTTCTTTCTGACTTGCAATTTCTTCTGCACTAAGCTGTTCTTTCAAGTCAAGAGTAGTTTCGATTTTACTTCCATCTTTGATGGCTTCACTATATACTTTGAGACGTCCCTCTAAGTCGTATTGTAATTTCACTCGGATAGGAGATTCCTTAGGTAGATCCCCTTTTAATCTTAGAGTCACTTTACCAGCTTCTCGACATTCTTCGGGGTCTTCTGACTCTCCTAGCATAATGCGAATACAAGCTGTTTCCTGATGGGCATCTTTAGTTCCAAAGAGATGCTCTCCTTCACAAGGGATTTTTGTATTTTTACGGATAATCATAGCATTTTTCCGAACCCCTTTTTCGGTTATAGCCATAATACCGATAGAGTGAGAACAAACACTGCTGACTTTTCCATCCAAGTAAAGAATTTTTTTCTCTTCAGCTTCTTCTGGAGTAAAGTTCTCTTCTTCTTGTTCTTTTTCAACTCGACGTTCGATTTCCTTGTAAATAGAACCATAAATAGCCGCTCCTAGGGAGATGGCTTCATCAGGATTAAGACTAACATCTGGTTCTTTTCCTGTTATTCGAGCAACTAAGGAACGTACAGCAGGGATCTTAGAAGATCCTCCCACTAAAAGAACTCTATCAATATCTTCCCATCCATTAACCCCTTTTTCTTTTGCTGCTTCTAATGCCTTATTCATCGTGGCTTCAGTCTCAGAAAGTTTTTCTTCGATTAATTCTTGGTACTTCTCTCTTGTTAATTCGTAAGTCTTTTTATCGACAATGATTCTTTTCTTTTGAGCGCTTGAAAGAGCCATCTTTGTAATTTCAACAGAATCTTTCAGCCTCTGAAGCTCTTCGATTTCACATTTGACATCTGTTCCGTTTTCGGATGCCGCATTTGTTATGTAATCGAGAATTTGTCGGTCAAAGTCAGCTCCCCCTAACTGGTGATCTCCGTCTGTGGCAAGAACTTCGCATCTCTCTCCATCAAATTTCAAAATGCTCACATCAAAAGTTCCTCCTCCTAAGTCATAAACAAAAATTGTTTCTGGCTTACGAGCTTTCCCGTGAGTAAAAGCAATAGCTGCGGCTTCTGGCTCGTTTAAAAGGGCTAAAACATTAAATCCCGCAAGAATACCAGAGTTTCTAGTAGCTTCTCGGGCTGCTAGATCAAAGTAAGCAGGAACAGTGATGACAGCATCAACGACCTCTGTACCCAGTCTTTGAGAAGCATCTTTTTTCAATTTTTTCAATATTAAGGAAGAAATATCCTCTGGAGTGTATTTCTTGTCATAAATTTCCCAAACTCTTTTTTCTCGAGCACTACTTAAATTAGCAATTTCTCTCTTGGCTAACTCCACTCCATTCATAGGCTCAATAACCAGAGAGTTTTTAGCTTCGCGGCCAACCATAACGTTGCCACTATCTTCAAAAAAGACTACGGTGGGAGTTGTTCGTTGTCCCTCATCATTTTCAATGATTTTTGCTCCCACCTCATCACAATATGCCATTGCAGTGTAAGTAGTTCCGAGATCTATCCCAATGACAACTCTTTCTTCTGACATAGAAATACTCCGTTACTCTCTAGGACTTGTCCTAATTTAAGTTATGTAATTAAAATAAACATAGGAAATTGCTAAGGCGTGTCCCCCCTCAGCAAAGTACCTCGCTTCTCC
>JAJDCR010000041.1 GCA_029260735.1 Planctomycetota bacterium | reverse complement strand
GACCAATAGTCGTTGAATTTAGCAAACTTCTTAGCAAAATTGTGAGCTTCCATAATTTTGTGTCTCGGTTTGATGGTTTGTTTTGGGATAGTTTGTTTGGTTGTTCTATGAAATTGGAATTATCAAGGGAGGCTTTGGCCGCCCGACTCTTGTTCCAGGGCATAAATGCCTAACTTTTATACACATAATTTGCAAAACTGAAATTGGTATTTTTTAACATAACAAGCATAAAGTTTAATGGGCTTTGCGGGACAAACGTAGATATTAAAATGTGCCTACCGCTTTGCGGTAGGCACATTTTAATATCTATGTTTTATCCAACGAAGCGAGATTATGTGTATAAAAGTAAGGGTTTTAACCCCTGGAAATAAAGGTATACAAAGAAACTGGTGCCGTAGGTACCAAGGAAATTATATCCTGCGTACCTACGGCACGCTATTATTTATTCCTTTTGTTCCAGGGCATAAATGCCCTGGCTACGTGCCTTAGTCGCTACGCGACCATAAACCAATAGCAGTCGAGCCAAAGCCCTCCCTGTCATATATTGCCTAAAGGACAGTTTAAAGCCTAGCGAGAAGTGTTCATTTCTTCTTCACTCTTCTCTTTATTATCCTCATCCTCATTTTCATCATCCTCATCGTCCTCATTCTCTATAATCTTGACGTCTTGCTCGTCTTCGAGTAAATGATGTCCGCCCGTAACAAGAAGGTCGTTTTCTTCTATTCCGCTGAGTATTTCTATTTGGTCGATTTCGCTAATACCTGTTTCGATAAAACGTTTTTCTGCTTTATTGTCCACAATGATAAAAACAAAGCGGCGGTTTTTTTCGTAAAGAAGGCAAGAGCGAGGAATTAAGACCACAGAAGGGCGATGTTCGACTTGAATGGACGACTGGACAAAGATTCCGGGCCGAAGAAGTTTATGATCGCTATGGAATGCGACAATGATTTCGGTAGTGCCGCTTGTGCTATCGACAATGGGGGAAATACTGCGGATTTCTCCGTATGTTTTTAGGTCCAGAAAATTATCGCTTTGGATAAGGACTTGTTGTTTGTTTTTGAGGAGAGGGAGTTCTTTTTCGGGAATGTTCAGAGTTATTTCTAGTTTTTCTAAGTTCATCAGGGAAAAAGCATGGTGAGAAGGCCCTACTAATTCTCCAAGATTCACTCCCTTGAAGGTAATAACTCCTGAGAAAGGAGCCCCTATCGTAGCATTTTTTAGCAGTAAATCAGCTTGAGCAAGAGTAACTTGGCTAGCTTTCTCTCTTTGCAGAATGAGAGCTCTTAGGTCAATTTTTGATCTTTCTAAGGAGAGAATTAAATCTTGTTTGGCTACCTTTGCTTTGTTTTTTTGGAGCAAGGTCGTATTTTTAGCTAGTTTACTTTTTTCATAGTTATAACGAGCTGTTTCATATTCTCCTTCTGGAATCAATTGTTTTTGGTAGCTTCGACTGCTACGCTCCTCTTCTTTTTCTGCTTGGGTTAAATCTAATTCCATTTGTCCAACAAGAGCATCTAGTTCTTGAATGTTCAAATCGGCTTGCTCTATTTGGTTTTCTAAGGAAGAGATGAGTAGTTTTCCTTGTTGGACTTTTTGAGAAAACTCCTCTACTTGCATACGAGCTTCGATGACTCCTAGTTGCCACTCTCTCTCTTCTAGTTTCATGAGAGGAGCCCCTTGCTCAACATAGTCCCCTTGGTCTTTTAGAATTTTGGCAACGTAACCTGAGCTTTTTGGATAGAGATCTACTGATTCGGCGGCTCGGATTGTTCCGCTAGAGTATATATAGTGAGAAATGGGGCCTTTGGTCACAGGAATTACATAAACAGGTTGTTCTTTTTCCTCTTTTTCCTTTTTTTTGTCGGAAAATTTTTCATCTTTTTCAGACTGGCAACTTAAGGTTAAGAGAGTCAGGATTACAAGAAGAAAGGAAAATGGATTTTTCATTATATTTTCCTCATAATGAAATGGTAAGCCGTAGCCTTAGAAAATAAAGTTAAGGGCTTTCTTTTCGATAGTCCTCAGCTCGCTCTAGTAAGGATTCTTTCTCTTGTTTAGGAAGAGGGATATGTGGCTTTAAGGTATAGTAGAAATTGTGATTATCTTCTACTGTGAATGGATAGATTATATCGACAAAAAAGTCTAAAGGGAATGTTTGAAAAGCGGGAGCAATAATGGCTTCTTTATGAGAAGAAATGTAATAACCTTTTTTTACTAAGGTAACTTCTCTGGTGCCATAAAAATCAAAAGAGTGCTCTGTAGGAGTTTTTCCTATTTTTTCCCCGTCGATGTAAACAGTTGCTTCAGGAGGGTCGGACACTATTCTCATACGTCTTTCCACGCAAGCATTAGTAAAAATAATGAGGAAGGATAGGAGAAGTAAGTGTTTCATTTTATTGTAGTTATTTTTTGTGGAGGGTTTTTTTTGAGGGCGGAAGGATTCGAACCTTCGACCGACAGCTTAAAAGGCTGCTGCTCTACCAACTGAGCTACGCCCCCTCTATCCAATTTTTTATTTCATAAGATAAAGTCTTGAATGAATTTACTTATAATTGATTGAATAGTGCTTTACTGTTAAAGCGAGGTCGATTATACAAAATTATATAGAAATGTCAAGACCTTTTTTTAAATTTCCATAATTTCTTTTTTCTTGGCCTCAAACAGTTCATTTACTTTGCTTTCGTGATTTTTAGTTTGATCTTGAATCTCTTCTTTGAGAGATTTGCAATCATCTTCACTAATAACAGAATCTTTTTCAAGTTGATCTGAGTTTTTATTTTGTTCGCGTCGAATATTGCGAATTGCTATTTTCGCTTTTTCTCCCATGTCTTTAACTTGGTTAGCCAGTTGCTTGCGTCGTTCCTCTGATAGAGCAGGAACTTTTAGACGAAGGAGTTTGCCATCGACACTGGGAGTCATCCCTAAATCGCTTTTTAATATAGCCTTTTCAATATTTTTGATAGAAGTTGCATCAAAGGGCTTGATTACAATAAGCTGAGGTTCGGGAACAGAGATATTGGATAGTTGTTTTAGGGGAGTAGGAGCACCGTAGTACTCTACTCTGACATTTTCAATTAAACCAGGAGTTGCCCGTCCGGTTCGAATCCCTTTGAGTTCATCAACAAATACCTGAACGGCTTTATCCATTTTTTCTTCTGTTTCTAATAATACCTCTTCGTAGGACATAATATTTGGCCTTTCTCATCATAGAAGAAAGCATTCCCAATTTTGTGGTCGCCTGATAAAGTTCAGGAAGTTTATGGGGTGTTTCTTGTTGTAAATGTACATTGCGAAAGAAATAATTAGCTGGTATACATCGAAGAAGTAGCTCCGCTTTCAGTTCTATGAACTAAAGTTCCTACTTCTTCACCAGAAACCGCTCGTAAAAGATTTCCTGGTAACATTAAGTTAAAAACTCGGATGGGCATATTGTTTTCCCGACAAAAAGCCACTGCAGTGGAGTCCATTACTCCAAATTGTTTTTCTAAAATTTTTTCATAGGAAATAAAACTATATCTTTGGGCATTTGCCATTGTCTGAGGGTCTCCATCATAAACCCCATTTACTTTTGTCGCTTTAAAAAAAATTTGAGCATTCATTTCTACAGATTTTAAAGCTGCCGCAGTGTCTGTTGTAAAATAAGGGCTCCCTGTCCCTCCAGCAAAAATCACTACCCGTTTTTTTGCCAGATGCTTGTAGCATCGTTGGTAGTGGTATGGCTCTCCTATGTCTTCAAAGCGTCTTGCTGTCATAATACGGGCTTCTAAACCTAAATTACAAAGAATATCTTGGAGGGCTAATGCATTGATGACTGTTCCGAGCATTCCCATATAGTCTGCTACTGTACGATGAATACCATGCTTCTGTAAACTGGCTCCTCGAACAATATTTCCTCCCCCAATAACAATACCTATTTCTGTTCCAGCGCGGTGAGCTTCTACAATCTCTCCAGCAATATTTTCAATTACAGTCATTTCAAAAGGCTGCTGGGTTCCGAAGCTTTCGCCGCTAATCTTGAGGAGAATTCTTTTGTAAGATGATATGGAAGTGGACATAAAATTTCCTAACTACTTAAATAACATTTCCAGAAATACCGAAGAGAGTATTATAGGAAATAAATGCTTGGGGAGTGAGAGAAATTTTGTCTTTTTTTAAGAAACTGAGGAAAATTTTATAAAAACATGGCAGGGGTAAATTTAAAGTTATATATATAAATGATTTAGAGCGATTTTTGGAGAGAGGAATGAAAAAGGCTGTAACTTTTTGTCACAGCCTTTTCTAGGAAATTTATTAGCCGCCTATTCCAAAGCGAGAGAATCTTTTTAAGTTTATATTCTCTTTTAAAGTGGAGATCTGAAGTTTAATCAGGTCTTCGATAGTTTGACTATCGTCTTTTACAAACAGCTGCTCCATCAAAACAGAATCTTTGAAAAACTTATCCATTTTTCCGGTAAGAATTTTATCTTGGATGTTTTCTGGCTTGCCTTCTAGTTGATCTTTCATTTGCTCACGATATATGCCTTTTTCTGTTTCAACTACATCTGCAGGCATGTTTTCTCGTGTAACAGCGACAGGAGAAGCTGCACAAATGTGCATGCAAATATCTTTTCCTAGAGTTTCGAATTGTTCGGTATTGGCAACAAAATCAGTTTCGCATCCGAGCTCTAGTAAAACGCCGACCTGACCGCCAGCATGGATGTAAGAGAAAACTTTACCAGCATCTGTGCTTCTTCCGCTTTTGGAGTCAGCAGCAGCTAATCCTTTTTTGCGAAGAAATTCAACTGCTTTTTCTAGATCACCATCACATTCTGTAAGGGCTTTTTTACAATCTTTGATTCCGCACCCTGTGCGTTTTCTCAGATCTGAGATCAAAGAAGTATTAACACTCATGAAAAATCCTTTCTATCATGAAATAAGGGCAATCCTAAAAGGATTGCCCTATATATACCAACCGATGAATTTATCGGTATTTTGGCTTATTTTTTCTCTTACTTAGCGGGAGTATCAACTACCTTGACTTCCTCGCTTGTTTTTGCACTTTTAGCCTCTTCTGCTTTGACATCTTTAGTCTCTGCTTTGACTTCTTTTTTAGCAGTTGGTTCTGAGGCTCTTTCTGGTCTGTCTTCGCGTTTTCTCTGAGGGTCGCGTTGACCACCTTTTTTTCTTGGGTCTTTGCTTCTGCTAGGGCGAGGCTTATTATCGGTTCTTCTACCGGTACGAGGATCGCGAGGAGAGTCCTCTTTTTCTTTGGCAGCAGCTTCTTGCTTCTTTTGTTCGATGCGTTTCTTTTCTTCCCAAATAGCACTTCCCTGACAAATAGCTTCTGTCAGTTTGGAACAAATGACTTCAATAGAACGCATAGCATCATCGTTGCAAGGAATAGGAATATCTATAATATGGGGATCACTGTCGGTGTCCATTAGTGCTATGGTTGGAATGTTGAGCTTAATCGCTTCAAGAACAGCGATTCTTTCCTTGAGAGGGTCAACAACTACAAGAGCACTCGGAAGACTGCTCATGTTACGAATACCATCCAAGTTTCTTTGAATCTTCTTTTTTTCTCTGCGTAAAGAAGACATCATTTTCTTGCTCAGCGCCTCCATGGACCCGTCTTCTTCCATTCTTTCTAATTCTTCTAGACGGGCTAGACGCTTACGAATGGTTTCAAAGTTGGTGAGAGTTCCCCCGAGCCATCTTTCAGAAACATAGTGCATCTTGCATTGCAAGGCTTCTTCTCGGACAACTTTTTTTGCTTGTCGCTTAGTTCCAACAAAAAGAATTTCGTGTCCTTCTGCGGTAACTTTTGACAAGAAGTGGTAAGCCTTAATTATCCCCTTAACGGTTTCGCGAAGGTTAATAATATGAATAAGATTTCGTTTACCGTATATATAAGGGGCCATTTTGGGGTTCCAGCGGCTAGCACGGTGTCCAAAATGCACTCCTGCTTCTAGAAGATTCTTAACTGAAATAATTGACAAAAGTGGAAACCTCCGTTAATTATGGTTATCTCAATTGATAAGTTTAATAAAATAACGAGTTGTAATTACAAATTAAATACGTTTTTTTCTATATGCTAGAGAAACAATTGCTAAAGGATTAGAATAGCATATTTGTTTTTGATCATACTGCGGGAATGTTAGATTGCAGGTCGGATGAGAAAAGTGTGAATGAATAGATGAGGTTTTGCAACTTATGATGTTTGCGATTTCTTTACATAATCCATTCTTTTAGCACTTGAAAAAAATTCTTCCCGCTGTGCAATAGATTTTTTTGTTTTTTGATTTAGCGCAAAAAAATATAGTATCCAAAGCGCATAAACAAAAAACAGGGATGGTGATTTTTTCGAGTGCTTGAGTATCCATTCTAATTTACGTCTATATAGTTAGACAATTAAATGTATAAAACCTTCCCAGATTAGAAATAAGTTTATCTTGCAGAACAAGATTGTCAACTAAAATTTTTATTTTTCCCAATAGAAATATTTTTTTCAAACACTTAGGAGATTACGTTTTATAGTCGCGTCCTTTCCAGGAAGCCTTGACTCCAAAGGTGTATTTCCAAGCAGAGTCAATAGTCATGGCTAAGTAAAGTATCCCAATCAAAGGCAAAAATAGAACATAGATAAAAGGAAGTCGAAAATAATGAACACTAGGCCAATAGCTTAAACTCAAAAAACTGTAAGAGATAGTTCCTACTAATGCTACCCTAAAATATTCTTCGTTTCCCCATAGAAAAAGACTACCAAGAGGTATTAAAAAAGCGCTTACCATAAGAATACAACAGATAAGGAGCAATGTATAGGAGTATTTAAGCTGAGTAAAGGCAGAACGAGAAACCATCTGCCAAATGCTTGATAAGCTATTATAAGGTCTTATACTAAGTAAGCTTTGGCTAGTCCAAAGAGAAATGGAGCCCACTTTTTTTAATTTTTTTCCGAGAGAAACATCATCAATTAGTTCTTCTCCAATAGCAGCGATTCCTCCAATTTGATCAAGAGCTTTTCGTTCTACAAGAATACAACCTCCTGCCGCTCCTGCTGTTTTTCGATGGGGAGAATTTATTGCTCGAAAAGGGTAGAGAACTTTGAAAAAATAAACAAAAGCTGGAATTAAAAGCCGCTCCCAAAAAGATTTGGTTCGTAATCGGGCCATAACTGAAATCATTCGATTGTTTTGTTCTTCTGTTGTTCTAATGAGAGAGGAAAGCATGTAAGAGGGGTACAAAATATCTGCATCCGTGAGAAGAATCCATTCTCCTTTTGCTTGATCCAGACCTTGGTGTAAGGCCCACATTTTCCCTGCCCAACCTTTTGCTAAAGGTTTACCTTTTACTAAATGGAAATTTTTTTCGGGATAATTTTTTCCTATAGTTTGAGCAATTTGAGCTGTTTGGTCAGAAGAGTGATCATCAACTAGAATAATTTCCATACAAGGATAGCTCTGTTGAAATATGGAAGGGAGAGTTTGCGGGAGAATTTCCTCTTCATTGCGGGCTGGAATGACAACACTGACAAAGGGAGTTTTTTGAGGTGTTTTTTCTACATCAGGGAGGTCTTGTTTATAATTATGAGGTTGATCAGGATGGAGCAAAAGCCCTAACCACATTAGAGCCGAGAGAATAGCAGAGAAACTAAGAATGGTAAGCAGCATAGAAAATATTCCGCTCTGTTTTTTAGAAAGTTCTCACTAAAAAAATTAAGGGACGTACCACCTTAATCGTAGCACGTCCCTTAAGACTTCACGTCCCTTAAGACTTCAAATGAAATTTTTATTAGCTAAATTCTTTAAGTGCTCGAGAACTGTAATAGTGCTTAACTTGCTCTTTTACTGTTGTAGCTCTTTCATAATCCTCTTCAAAAAGATGATGAAAGAAATCATAGTATAGAGCAAATAATTCTTCTTTTAGAAGTTTTTCACTATTCTCATTGTTAGATAGTTCAACAAGTTCACTAAGAGCAAGAGGGAAATCTTTTTTTATGCTTAGGAAAAAGCTGTCTATGTAGTCAGCCATTTCTTGCCATTTTTGGCCATCTCCTGCTAGTAACTTATCTTGAATTTGCTCAATGGATAGAAAAGGAATTCCATCTTGATAAGAATTTAGTAAATTTGTATAAAAATCTATGTTGATTTGGTCTTTTTCACGAATGGATTTAGAAACCGAACAAATAGTCTGAGCTACTCGAAATAGGCCTACATAGTACTTTGTTGCCCAGTTGTTTTTGCGGCAGCGAAAAGTTTCTCGAATGAGGTCTTCCAGTACTCGTCTATAAATATTCTCTTTGTAGACATTTGCGTAGCGAACAACTATTTGCTCAATCGCCATTTCCGCCATAAACTCCTCATTTTCAGGAGCACAAATAACGATCAAATCTTTAGATTCTTTTTCTGCTAAATCGACCAAAGTTTCCCCTTCTTCTAGGGAAAATTCTCGCGGACGCAGTTTAACATAAATAGGGTCAAAAATATCCAAAGCAATGAGACGGCCTTGAAGTATCTCATCAAAAATCGCTTCTTTCAGCTTAGATCCATTAATGTCGAACTGTTTTACTTCGTGGATAGTCTCTTGATCGGGATTAAGAACACAAATTAGAGTACGTCCTCGAGGTTTCTCGTTGTCTCCTAGTTCCAACTGCAAATATGGGTTCATTTTTCTTCCTACCTAGTGTGAGTTGTGTATGGTTGATCTGAAAAATAGAGTTATGATACCCGTATGCAAAGAGAGTGAATAAACAATACTTTCACCTCTTGTATTTTTCTCTACAATGTAAATTATAATTCCTAGGGTTACAAACTGGCAAGTTTAAACTTGTAAAATATTCATATAATATTCTTATGCAAATTAAGATCCACTTGGTAATCTTTTTTGAAAAAAAACTTTACTCTAAACATAGCATTGGTTTAGGGGAGAAAAAAACTCTTTTTTAGTCCACTATGAATCAGAAATATTGACAGGAAAGCAGACAATTTTTTTTCTATTTGTCATTTTTTCAGACAGTTTCTTTTTTTTCTTTTGCACTGGTGACAAATTCAATCAATAAAAAAGTGGAAACTCCCACGACGATAAAAACATCAGCGAAATTAAAAGTAGGCCAGTGGTGTTTGCCCCAATAGAAATCTAAAAAATCACGAACTCCTCCAAAATAAAAGCGATCCCATAGATTTCCTATAGCACCAGACATAATTAGAGCTAAAGGAAACCAGAATTTTTCCATTTCAGGCTTAAAAAGGAGGAGATAAAAAATAAAAAGAATCGCAATTAAAGAAACAACCGTTAGGAAAATTTTTTGTCCTTGCATTATCCCCCAAACAGCTCCCCGATTCAAAACGATATGGATGTTAAAAAGAGAGGGGATAATTTTAATAGGACGATAAGGGGGAGCCCAAGGAACAAATACTCCAGGAGAAAGCTCTTGCATGCTTTGCTCTAGTTTTTGTTCGGCGCTAGTTAAAATAACGACAGAAAAATGCTCAAAGACTAAGTGTTTTGTGTAAATATCAAAAACACCTAATATTAAAACAAGGGCTAAAAAAATGCTAACTCTTTTGGTTTTTGTATTCATAATGTTTCTTTACTAGATTCTTAGAACCCGTTCATACTCTTGGGTTATTAACTATATGTTTTAATGACAACTTTTCCTGGCTTTCCTTCTTCTCCTTCTATAGCAACACAATCGCCGAGAAAAAGAGAAATTGTATGGGCATTTGTCAGGAGATGTTGAGTAACTGTTGCAACTTCATAAGAGCAATTTTTTTTTCTCAAAACAAGAGGCAACATAATTTGGTCTGCTAAATGTTCTTCGACCAAAGCTTCTTGTGAGTAAAAGCGAAAAAATTTTCGACAAAGCTCTTGAGCGACTTTTTCGGCAGACTTGCGTTTTTCACCAAGAGAGGAAAAACCAGCACAAATATTTCCCTGATCTAATTTCAAAAAAAGAGCATTTCCTCGGCCATTGCTGGGATAAAACTTTGTCTGAAAATCTAAGGGAAAGGGCACTTTCTTTTTCCGAAAAAACTTCTCTATAGTTTCTTTTTCTCTTTCTACTATATGCTCAGGAAGGTCGCTTAAAATACAATAAACAGAGATACTTTTAGGAGAAGAGGACGCTGTAAACAGATTCTCAAAATTCTTCTCCTCCATCGGAGAAATACTTACTTGGAAAGCTCCTCCTCCCCGGGGATAGTAACCTGCACGTTCTATCTTGAAATCAAGAGGAAACCCTATCTTTTCTAAAGTATTTCCCCAGACATCGGCTAAATAATCATAGCAAGGGGACCAAGAAACATGGGTTCCGCCGTGTAAGGAAATATTCGATTTTTTTGGGGTAAGAGCGAGAGGGGGCATCACCGTTTGTAATACGAGAGGCATACAGCCAGCTGTAGGAACGACAAACTTATAGCTTCCCTCTCGACAGGTTTGAGGAGAGAACTCTATTTTAGTCGAGCCGACGTATCCCTCTTTTACTTGAGCTTGAGAAATTTCAGCGGCGGCTTCCAAAGCAACTAAGTGTTGTGCTGCCAAACCTGGTTTAGGGCGACCGGCGCGGATGTTTTTTAAAATAAAAGGCATTTTTGTTATAATAGAGAGAGATAAAGAGGTTCGTAGGATTTGACCTCCGCCTTCTCCAAAGGAGCCATCAATTACCAGTTTGTTTGTCATAATGGAGAGTCTCTACTTGGTTACGTCCTTTTTCCTTTGATTTGTATAGGGCTTGATCGGCCATTTTCATTAATTCACTTAAGCTAGTTTCCTCGTTACGACTGCTAACTCCAACACTAATGCTGAAGCTTAAATCTGCTGATAAATGACTGCAGTCGTGGTGCTGTAAACTTACTCGAATACGCTCGGCTACTTCCATAGCGTTTTTGAGTCTAGCTCCTGGCAAAGCTAAAACGATTTCATCTCCTCCATAACGGATGGCCATGTCTTCTTTGCGAATAGCAGACTTAATAATGTTGGCAAGTATTTTTAAAGCCTCGTCTCCCACATCATGACCATATTTGTCGTTAACTTGTTTGAAGTAGTCGATATCAATGATCATTAGAGAAAAATCTTGGCTATTTTCTACTGCGTCATTAAAAATCTCTGGGAGAGCTTCGAGAAAAAATTGCTTAGAAAGTAATTGAGTCAAAGGATCGATATTGGCTTTTTCAGCCTTACGGAGGATACTTTCGTAAAAGCGGTCGGTTAAAGGATCTAGTAGCTCAAACAAAAGAATAGTATCGCCTAGAAAAATTTTACTTCCAGGAGCCAAAGGTTCTACTCCGATTTCACGCCCGTTGACGAGTGTTTTGTTCGTACTTCCCAAATCTTGAAGTCGGAGAACTTCTTTCTTTGTTCCTGTTTCAGGATCAGCGATCTCTTCTACTAAAATTTGCGCATGTTGACGAGAAACAGAATCGTCATCTAAGGAAAGTTCACAGCTTTTGGCTCTTCCAATAATATAGCTTTTCTCATTTTTACTGTTAATTTTTAGCCTAGTTCCGACATTTTTTCCTTCGATTACAGTGAAGATAGGAACTATGCTGCCATCTTTTCCTAGCTTTCTTCTGCGATCAATTTCATCTGCTTGGATGACTACTGTTTTTCGAATATTTTGCTTATCTTCAGTGGACATTGTGCTGTATCCTCAATCTCTATTCACCGTTTAAAACCAAAGAAAGAACGCCATTCTTTTCAGAGAGAGTTTTCTTGGCTTTGGAGTAATCTATTTCCTTATGTGACATGACAATCGCAGTTTTTAATTCCCAATGGGCCTGAGCCAAAAATTCTTGCGCTTGTTGGGGATGTTTTCCCAGTTCTTTAAAGATGCGCAAGGCTCTCTTTTTTAACTTTTCATTAGAAGCCTGTAAATCGACCATAAGATTGTCATACACTTTTCCTAGTCTAACCATGGCGATAGTTGATATCATGTTTAAAGCGAGTTTTGTAGCTGTTCCTGCTTTTAGTCTAGTTGAGCCACTTAAAATTTCTGGGCCAACCACTAAACGAATAATTCTATCAATATATTCTGCCTCTGCGCAAGGAGCGGATACGCAAGTAATCAGAGAGGTGATGGCCTGATTTTTCTTTGCTCTTTGGAGAGCTCCATGAACAAAAGGAGTTCCTCCGCTGGCAGCAATTCCGACAACAACATCAAGTTTGTTAACCTGGCGTTTTTCTATTTCCATTTCTCCGGCTACGTGATCGTCTTCTGCCCCTTCGACTGCACTTCTTAATGCCTTGTCTCCTCCAGCAATGATTCCCTCCACCATATGAGGAGAAACACTAAAAGTAGGAGGGCATTCGCTGGCATCAAGGACTCCTAATCTTCCACTTGTTCCGGCACCTACGTAAATTAAGCGCCCTCCGGCTTGAAAGCTTTCAACTACACGATCAATTACCCATGATACTTCTTCCTCAGCTTGCTCTAAAGCCATAAGGACAAATTGTTCTTCGTTGCGCATCAAGGTCATGATCTCACAGTTACTCATATGCTCAAGACCTCGGCTTGCCGTTAATGAGGCTTCTGTTTCTGGAACAACTTCCTTAGCTGGCAATACTGGCTTTGTTACCAATTTTTTTTCTTCCTTGATAGATGGAACCTAGAACGAGAGGAAAGGGACACCCTGTTGTTTTTGGAAGATGATTGATCTCTCCCTTTAAAGTGTAGTGAGCTAAAATAGCAAATGCAAATGCTTCTTTCGATTCTGCTGTAAAAGAGGATTCTGAGGGGGTTACAAAATGCCAATGCTCCAATCGAGATTTTAAGCAGTGGATTAAGTAGCTGTTATATGCTCCTCCTCCACTCACAATAATTTCTCCCTGAGTAGTAGGGATAGTTTTCTCAATAGACTGGGCAATAGACTCCACTGTAAAATGGCACACTGTCGCCAAAAAATCCTCAGGTTTTATATGAGAAAATTCATCCATGATTTTTCGAAGATAAGATTTTCCGAAAATTTCTCTCCCTGTTGATTTAGGAGGAAGAGTTTGTAAATACGGATGACTTAAAAACTTCTCTAGAAGCAAATTCTGGACTTGGCCAGAGGAAGCTATTTTTCCATCATAATCAAAGCTTTTTTGGTAGAATTGCTCGCAAACTTCATCCAGTAACATGTTACCAGGTCCTGTATCAAAGGCAACTATCTCTCCCAGATGATTTTTGGCGGGAAGATAGGTCAAGTTGGCAATTCCTCCGATATTGAGTAAAATTCGAGGTTTTTCTGCTTGCCACAACAAAGCATCAACAAAAGGAACTAAAGGAGCCCCTTCTCCTCCTAATGCAATATCTTGAGAGCGGAAATCTCCTACAGTTGTAGTTCCTGTCAAAGAGGCAACAACTCCTGGTGAGCCCAGTTGAAAACTAAAGGCATTTTCAGGAGAGTGATAAACCGTTTGTCCAGGAAAACTGATTAAGCTCGCTTCTCTTGTTCCTAAAAAAGAAATAACTTCATGGGCCACAAAACGAGCAAAATCAAAATGTAAACGAGCAATCTCTGACATTGAAACCAGTGTATCCTGAGTTAAAAGGAGGAGGCTTTGTCTCATGTCTTTCGGAAAAGGACGACAGCAAAAATCTTCTAAGTGATAATTTCCCTGGTCATACTTAACCAAAGCAATATCGACACCGTCAACAGAGGTTCCTGTCATGGTACCAATAATATGAAAAGGTAGTTGAGTGCTCAGGTTTGTTGTAGGCGAGTAAATACTCTAAGCTCCTATAGAATGAAGCTTTAAAGAGCCTCATCTTTTTACTATGAATGCGTTTGTAGAATTAAGTCTTAGCGAGAGAAAAGAAAGCAAAAGTTTGTAATTTTCTTATGCTACACTATACATCATGGATCTGCAGATGTCAAGGTTGACGCCTCTGCTTTCTTGATTTCAGAGAAAAATTTTATCTTGTTTTCATTATTTTTTTTTGCTATTTTCGCCGATTGGAAAATACTAGATGATAGTAGTTATATTGGTCAAAATATGGATGAATAGTTATGAAAAACAAAAAGAATGAACTCACGATTAGTAAATTTAGGAAAGTAGTTTACGTAGTAGTTTTATTTCTTTGCATGTTTGCCTTAAGCGAACTAGGTACTCGTTTAGTTTGTTTTATAACTAACCAGTACCCTGCTCCTTTTGATAAGTCGCTAGCGCATGAATGGAAGTGGGCGGCAAGGCACTTAGAGGAAAAAACGAGCTATATTCCTAATATGTATGAGTACGACTCTCAGCTTGGTTGGACAAATACAGCTAATTATAAGAGAGAAGTTTGGGAGTACGATGGGAAAAAAACGGCTCAGAAGACCGGCTACATTCAAATTAACTCCCAACACATTCGCTCAGATCAAGAATACTCTTTGGAGCCTCCTCATAATAAAACTCGCTTACTTTTGGTTGGTGACAGCTACTCCTTTGGAGTTGAAGTTGCCAATCACAGAATATTTTCTGATATTTTAAATAAACAGTATCTTCAGAATAGTGAGGTTCTTAATCTCGCGGTACCAGGAACTGGGACAGATCAACAAGTTCTAATGTGGGAGTTATATGGAAAAAAATATCGACCGCATGTGGTTATTTTAGGCTTCTATGTTAGGGACTTCACCCGTAATCTAGTTACCTTCAAAGGTTACAGTAAACCACGCTTTGTTTTGAATGATGATGGAGAAGGGAAACTTATAAACTATCCTGTCCCTTCTCCCCAAGAAATCTATGATGAATATTTCAAAGGGCAGAAAAAAATCTACTCGGGCTATTATAGCTATCTCACTAATTTCCTTTTTACTCGTCCCTATGAAAAAATTTTAAAACGTAGAACCAGGAATGCTCCCGGTTGGAAAATACTCTCCTATCTGATGGATCGCTTTACAAAAGCTGTTAAAGAAACCGGAGCTAGTCCTCTTTGGTTAATTCTCCCTTCGCGCGATTCCTTAGAAGATGTGGGAGACTATGACGGAATTGTAGCTATGTCAGAAGCTAGAGCAAAAAATCTTTCTCTACCGTTTCTGGACTTAACTGCCCCCTTTCGTAAATACCATAAAGAAAGTCCTCATCCTCCGATTTATCGCCCAGAAAAAGTAGGAGGGCATTTATCCCACACAGGGCATGAATTAGTAGCTAAGGTTTTAGCTCAATTTCTCCAAGAAAAAGAATTGCTTTTCCGAAAAAATTAACACAAAGAGTTCTTCTCCATGCCAAAGTATAAGCCTTCTTTTCTATTTGCTTTCATTCTTTTTTTATCTGCGATTTTGTTTTTGGCTCCTTTAGGAGTCCTTTTAGCAGAAAATATTTTAACAAGCTCAGAAAAAAGTGCATTGTCCTATCTTTTTAGTGAAGACAGTTCTTTTCTCGATCTTTGTGGAGAGACCATATTAGTCTGTTTGCTTAGTTCTTTTTGGGCTCTTATTTTTGGTGTTCCCCTTGGTTTTTTTGTTTTTCGTTCTAATCTCGCCTTTAGAAGTATTTTTTTTCTGGCCTCTTTTAGTGCTCTTGCTATCCCTATGCACGTTCAAGCTTCTACTTGGATCGGGCTTTTTGGACGTGGCGGCCTTCTTACTCCTTTTCTTTCAAACTTGGGAGAAGGATTTTCTCTTTATAACAAGTGGGGATGTTCTTGGATTATGGGAGTTGCTTATATCCCTTTGGCAACAATTGGATCAGGAATGACATTTTTGAGTAGCAACCGAGCGATTGAAGAAGAAGTCGCAATGTATGGCTCTCCGCAAGAAGTTTTTTGGAGAGGCACTCTACCACAATCTTATCTTGGGTTATTTCTGACAGGACTAGGGATTGCTCTCTTGGCTTTAGGAGAAATGACAGTAACAGATCTTCTTGGAGTGAATACCCTCGTTGAGAAGATGTATCTCCTTTTTACTATTTACTACCAACCAGCCCAAGCGATGTTTCTAACTATTCCCCTCCTTTTGCTAAGCTTTGCCGGAGTACTTTTTTTTCTTGTCGTCTGCCGTCATCATCTCCAAGTTTCCTTTTCTATTCCCAAAGCGAGTTATACTTACAAATGTTCTTCTTGCTGGTCTTTGCCATTTTGCTTTTTTGTGGCTACTTTAGTTTGGCTCCCTCTTCCTACTCTAATTTACATGAGCGAAAGTTGGTCGAAATGGCTATCTGTTTATCTTGCTGTGAAAACAGAGTTTTGGGGAAGTATTTATATTTCTGGGGTAAGTGCTTTTGTCGCTGCTTTTTTTTCTGTATTTTTCGCTTGGGCAATTCTGCGGCGTTTTTCTTTTTCTCTTTTTTTGCTGCTGGGACTTTTTTGTCTAGCCCTTCAGCCTCCTCCTCTTTTAGGAGTGGGAATGCTACGCACTTGGAAATACCTAGTACAAGTTCCCGTTTTAGGGGAATCTTTTTTTGCCTTCCAGGATAGTGTTTATATATTATGTTTGGGAATGATCTTGCGTTTTCTCCCTTTGGGCATTTTGACTAGTCTAGTTCTGATGAGTAAAATTCCTATCGAATACGAGGAAACTGCGACCCTCGAAGGCTTTTCTCCGGTTCAAAAGTTTTTCTGGCTCATTCTCCCTCTGAGCAAAAAAGCTTTATTTCTTAGTTTCCTGATCGTGTTTGTCTTTTCCTTAGGAGAAGTGGCTACTTCTGTTTTGATCGTTCCTCCAGGACCAACCACACTCAGTATTCGGATTTTTACACTGCTCCATTACGGAGTTCGGGCTGATGTGAGCAGTTGTTCTTTGCTTTTAATTCTTTTGGTACTGTTTCTTAGTGGAGGGGTATGGCTTTTTTGTCGGAATAGATGGCAAGAATGGTTTTAGAATGATGAGTAGGGCGAGGCTTATCTTCTTGAAAAAGTATTTTAAAGGGACACGCCCCTAAGATAAGTCTCGCTCTATCTGTGTGCAGAAGGAAGTTTAGGTTAGCCTTAGAAAACAAAAATAGGCAATTTACTTTGAACTCCTCTTTTTACCAATGACATCATGGTCAAGTAGCTAAAACAAGGCCAAAAATTCTCCACTTCGTCGTAGCTGGTTTCGTAGTCTTCAACATCTTCGTCACTTGCATCCAAAAAAGCTGTTATGTCGATATCAACTTTCTTATCCGCTTCCAATTTTTTATTCAATTGCTTAAGCTCTGTATACAGCTTAATGGAGCTACCTACAAAAATAGGGAGAGCATGCTGCTTAATAGAAATCATCATCGGAAAGAAAAAATAAACCGGAAGATAAATTCCAATACTATTGCGAATTTCAATGAGATGATTATAGCAAGACTGTTTTTGCCCCATATAAACATCATCGAGAAGAATGCCTTCTTGGGAGGCAGCATACTCTTGTATGTCGTTCAAAAAATTATTTTTTGCAATTTGAACATGAGAGACACAGGAAGTATTTTTTTCATTTCCAACAAAAATATTTCCCTTCTCCCATTTTAGCTGACGTTTGATTTCTGCAGCCAACTCTTTCCTATTTTCTGGTGAAGTGAAGAAGTGCTGTTGCTTCTCTTTGGGAGAAGAAATTTGAAATGAGTGAATTGCTCCATTAAATGCCAAAGTTTACTCCTTCAATTTACAAGTTACATAGCAAATTAGAGGATTAAGCTCCATTCTGTCATCCAAAATTTGCTTTGCCGTATCAGCTGTTCGCACGATGGTGGCTTTATTTAAAGAAATATTGTAATGGGGATAGTCCGTGACTTCGGCAATTCTTAAAAAAATTACCAAAGGAGAACTTAATCTAGGATGCTTGATAGTCAAAGTTACATTTTCTTTTACGCGATAAGGAGTCAAAGAAAGAAACTCTAAAGTTCCATTTTTTAAATCTATTTTCTCAATCGGAACACGTCGTGGTTGATCGGATGTCAAAACCGACATAAAATCTTTCTTTGAAATATGGAAAGTGCAATGGCGAAGAAGGATTTTTTTATCTTCTGTTTTGCTGATACCAGCATCTTCAAGAAGCTGTTGTCCCTCAGCTCTTTTTCGAGCTTCTTCTTCTCGCACTCGTTCTGCTTCTCGTTCTTCTTCGGATATATCGTATTTAAAGACATACTCCCGAACCCCTCGGGGATACTCTTTATTTTTGCCAATAATAATACGATCTCCCTCGACAATTTCTGCCGGGTCAATAATCCGCTTATCATTAACAAAGGTTCCGTTTAAACTGCCATCGTCTTGAATGTAAAAAGAACCTTCGCGCTCAAAGACTTTTGCATGCCTCCGAGAAACAGCCGGAACTGGTATACAGACACTACCCTTCTTTTCTCTCCCAATAAACATAGGATAAATAGGAACAATATACTGTTTTAAGCTTCGGGTGTCTTCTAGATAAGGACGTGGCCCCTGAGGCTTTGGTTCCTCGTCATCAGGAAGATCAGGCAAGTCATCAAATGTTGTCAGTTTCATATCACACACTTTGCAAAGTTAAAAGTTTAGGACTTTCTAGAGTTTTTGATCTCTTTTAAAATGCTTATGCAATCAGCTCTTCGTCCTTCAGAATACAGAAGTGATTTTCCCTCAAAATCTTAACAACTTTCCTAAAAAAAGTCAAAAAAAATACATCTTCTCTTTGCTCTATGAATCAAACTTATATAGAAAAAGCTTCCAGTATAACTGTCTAATGTCGTTTAGGACGAATTTTACATTCAAAAAAAAGAGAAAATACTTTTTTTGCTTATGGAAAGACTGTATATTGATGGATATTTATTTTTTTTACCGCTAAAGTTTAAAACATAGTACACCCCGTTATGATTCTGACCAAATTTCTTGAATAGCTTGTTAGCCTTCCCTCTCTTTTTTTGTAAACTTTAGGGAAGCTCTCAACCACTAGGGAGACAAATATGCTCAATAACACAATTTTACTCTTTCTTACCACTATCACTTTATTAGTTGGTTGTAGTTCTGAACCAGAAAATAATGAACCGATTGACCAGGAAACAACTTACCAAGAGACTCATGAAGAATGGGAAGAAGAAGTAGATCATGAGAAGATCGACTATGAAGAAGTACTCAGACAAAAAGCTCTCCGAGAGTCTGAAGAATATTCTTCAGACTTAGAAGAAGTAAGCAATGAGTACAATCCTTCAGAATCAGAAATGTTCATTGAAGAAGAGGCTATGGGAAAAGAGTATGAGTCAGGAGAAGAGCTCGCTTTAGAAGAAGAGATCGCCGCAGGTTTTGATGATGTTATTACAGGAGAAGATCTTGAAAGGCAACTTGGTGGAGGACAAGAGAAAGACATTATTTTAATTTTTAGTGTCAATGAGCGAATTGACTCCAATGACGATAGAAAAATTATTCTGGATGCAATCAAAAAAAAGTGGCTCTCTAGCCGCAACTACACTGCTTTTCCCCGAAATCCTAGTTACACAAAAGGCGAAGCTAATAGTTTTTATCAAGTTTTAAGTCAATACGAAGGACGCGTTGTTCTTAAAGCAGAAGTCCTCTATATATATGGCAAATGGGAAATTGCAGTGGATGTGTCCATTGTGAAAAAAGAAGATGGCTCCCTTTTCTTATTTCCGATTGACAATTGGCGCAAAGAACATGCGGACACAGCTGATCGTCTAGCGAAAGAAATTCGCTATGGAAAAGATCTTAAGTTGAGAGAGTAGGGGATCTCCAACTCCATTATGTACCGCAATTTCATTATTTTAGTCGCAATTTTTTTTGGGGCGGGGGGAATCCTTTTTGCCGAAGAGGAAATAACTCTGACAATTCCCCCCGACTACCCCCAAGAGATTATCCAAACTATTCAAAAAGCATACACTGAAATTTCCCTGCGCCTAAAAAAAGACCTTCATCTTCCCAACCCGAACAAAGTAGAAATTATTGTATGCAAAGATGGGAAAGAGCTTTCGGCCTTAGCAAAAAATCGCATTCCTACCTGGACCTTAGGAGTTGCTCTTCCTTACCGCAATACCATTGGTATCAATGGAGAGCGTCTCTCCTTCTTTGGCAATAGCTTAACCCCGGTTCTTAAACACGAGGTTTGCCATCTATACATTGCCCAGTGGGAGAGAGAGAACCGCTACCAAATTCCCCAATGGCTAAACGAAGGAATTTGTGAGTGGATTTCCGACCGACTTCATCTAGACTACCAAGATAAAATTTTTGAAATAGCCGTTTGGAAAACAGCCATTCCCTTCGTCCAAATAGAAGAAGGCTTTCCCGATGAAATAGAGCGAGCCGCCCGAGCCTATCTCCAATCCAGAAGCATGGTAGAATATCTCATAGAGCAATACGGCTCCAACTTTCTCGTCCGTCTTTTTCAAGATCTTGCCCAAACCAAAGACTTTGACCAAAGTATCTTTAACCTGACAAAAGAAAATTTTTATCGAATCGAAGCCCGTTGGTTAGCATCGATCACCCCCGGTAACCTATGGTTCTGGCGAATTATTCGCCTCTTCTCCCTCTTTAGCATACTTGCCTTTCTAGCCATCTGGGCATTTCTAAGACAAAAAAGAAAATCCCAAAAACTAATGAAAAAATGGGAAGAAGAAGAACAATTTTATGATTCTTATTAATAGAAGAAGCCAAAAATGAAAATACTAGCCCTAGACTACGGACGCAAACGCATTGGACTAGCGACCGCCGGCTACCTAAAAATTGCCCATCCCCAACAAGTCCTCAAAAGAACCGAACTCAAAAATGATCTCGAAGAACTCCAAACCTACATCGAAGAAAACGACATAGAAGAAATAGTCATAGGACTCCCCAAAAACATGGACAACACCCAAGGAGAAATGGCCCAAGAAGCCACCGCCTTTGCCCATGCCCTAGAAAAAAAGTGCCAACTACCCATTACCCTATGGGACGAAAGACTCAGCTCCTGGGAAGCCGAAAAAATCATCCGCCAAAGCAGCAATAAACGAAAAAAGACCCACCAAAAAATCGCCCAAAACATAGATGCCATCGCCGCCGCAGTAATCCTACAATGCTACCTAGACCAAAAAACCTAAGATTTTTCCAAGATTTTTGTTGACAAACGCAAAAAAAAATATATATTAATCACACCTTTAAGGTGGCGTAGCTCAGTTGGTAGAGCAGTGGAATCATAATCCATTAGTCGGGGGTTCAAGTCCCTCCGCCACTATTAGACGAAAGCCCGGAGTTGTTATGACTTCGGGCTTTTTTTATGTGCTGGGGATACGGGGAAGTGACGGGGAGTTTTGCGTTGGCTGGGAGGGAGGTGCACGAAAAATGCACGACGGTGGTTTATCGTGGATGTATGATAAAATCTAACGTAAATGCGATTATTACTACTATGGTCTATCGTTAATGCTATTTGCTTGGAACTGAAATTCACCTATCTTAATGCGAAATTGGTATCCCGGCAGGGATGTAATATGAAAGGCCCGGATAACATCCGGGTATCCAACGTTTCCACAAAACCGGCGTAATGATAACAATGCCCAGGGGATACCATAACGATCATGGTTTCAACGCCAGAACAAACCTGGCGTAACCACACCAAATGCATGATAAAATCTAATGTATGCGATAATTACCACTATATCCCAACGTAAATACTATTTGCTTGGAAATGAAATTCATCTATCTTAATGCGAAATGGGTATCCCGGCAGGGATGTAATATGAAAGGCCCGGATAACATCCGGGTTTCCTACGTTTACACAAACCCGACGTAATCATGTCAATGCCCGGGGGCACCACGGCGATAACGGTTCAACGCCAGAATAAACCTGGTGTAACCACGCAAAACGAATAATCAAACCCCAATGTATGTGATTATTACCACTATACTCCAACAGGTGTTGATCATATCTTCGGCCAATGTTTCAGATAAAACAATGTGAGGGAGGGCTTTGGCTCGACTACTATTGAAATAAGGAAATTTTCTTTGTTTTATGGTCGCGTAGCGACTGAGGCACGTAGCCAGGGCATTTATGCCCTGGAACAAGAGCAACGAACAATAGCGTGCCGGAGGTACGCAGGCAAGTAATCTCCTTGATACCTACCGCACCAAAATCTTTTGGATGCCTTTATTTCCAGGGGTTGAAACCCCTGGCTACGTTCCACCACTGCTCCGCAGTGAATACCTTCTCCATTCTTAATTCAACAGTAGTTGGACGAGGCTCCTCCCGGGAACATAAGCTTTCGAACGGTTTTTGATAATCTAAGTGGCCTAAGTTATGATCAAGGCTCTCCAACATAAACGGTATTCGTGTTAAATTAAAATATTCCACAATGGCACCAAACATCATCACCTATCAAATACCTAATTAAACAAAATTTCACAAAAATAATAAAAAATAATGAATTACAAATTCGGGTAAAACATAGACGGATTTTTCCCCGAACCTTGACATGATTACGTCGGGTTTGTGTGAACGTAGGATACCCGGATGTTATCCGGGCCTGACATATTACATCCCTGCCGGGATACCAATTGCGCATTAAGATAGGTGAATTTCAGTTCCAAGCAAATAGCATTAACGTTGGGGGATAGTGGTAATAATCGCGTTTACGTTTGGTTTTGTTATGCATTTGGCGCAGGACACTAAAACAATTCCATAAATATTGTTTCATGGTATTGGGATTTCGTGTTTGTGGAGTAATACTTTCAACTCCTCTTCAAATGATTTATAACGATGGTGTTCTTTTTGATTCAGGATATATCGTTGAACTCGTTCCTTTTTAGATTGACTAACGGAAAATACCGCGTATCCACTTTGCCATTGAAAATTTTTGAATTCCTCTCCTTTTGTTTTTACCCAATGCGAAGAACATCTCTTAAGCTCTTTTATCAACTCGTAGGGGGCAATATTTTTGGACTGCATAACCAGTAGATGGCAATGATTTGATGTTCCTCCTATTGCTAAGGCTGGAGATTTCATCGTTTTGAGAATTTTGGCCATGTAGGAATAAAGCTCTTTTTCGATTGATGATGTTATCCAGGGAATTCTATTTTTTGTGCTAAAAACTATATGGATGTATATTTGGGATAATGATGATTTTGACATGGTTTTGCCTTTCTCTGGTAATGATGATTCTTTTGATATGAGAATTTGATTCTCTTTGGATAAATTTTATCATGGAGAAAGACAGGTTTGGTTTTGCTGGGAAAAGGACTATTTTTTATGTATATTAGCAAACAGCAAAGATATTTTTACGTTCTGTATATTGCTTTTGTGAAGTTTTATAATTAATCAAAGAGGTTAAAGATGTCGGTAGAGCAAAAACAAACAGACTATGATCGTTCACATCACTTACAACGGCTATTAATTGCGAGGGCAACAGGGGAACCTTATTCTGATTCCGAATTTGTAGACTTAAGATTATATTTTATCAAATCAATGTATTCTCACCATATACCTATATGGCTCCGAGCAGTGCACAGTTTGGATCAATTTTGGTCATTCATTAAACCAAAGTTCTCAAAGTATGCTGATCGAAGAGAGTTTATTTATAAAGAATTTTCGCCTTTACTTGAAGCAACCGAAGTAGGATGTATTACTCCCATTGAAAACTCGCTAGAACTCCTTTTAGAAAAACCTACATTAGAGTCGGTTAATGAATCTTGGCAAAGATGCTTAGCTCGATCTACTAGTGATCCAGAGGGAGCTGTTACTGCAGCAAAGACACTTTTAGAAACAGTTTTAAAACATGTTGCTGAGGATTTAGATCTAAAAATAGAAAAGAAAAATCCAGGTCTTCCAGAACTATACACCAAGGTAGCACAGCAGTTAAATTTGTCTCCTCAAAATCATAATGAAAAACTAATCAAAAAAATTCTATCAGGGTGTAATTCTGTTGTTACAGGGATTGGTGAGCTAAGAAATCTCTATGGAGATGCTCATGGAAAAGATCGGAGGAAAGTAAAGCTTGAAAGACGTCATGCACACTTGGCTATAAATCTTGCAGGATCAATGGCCTCTTTCTTAATTGAAACAACAATAAACAAATTAGAAAAATACTAAATGGTAAGTTTTGTTTGTTTTTAGGTAATAAGCCAATTGTAAATATGGAATGGAGAAGGGTTATGGATGGCAACAGTTTTTTTTCAGATCAACCTATAAGTACAAAAAGTAAAGACTCCTTATGTCGAAGAGAATATGCTAAAAAAATTGCAGAACTAATAAAATTATCACCTCCTGCAGAGGGTCTAATGGTTTCGATAGAAGGTGCTTGGGGCTATGGAAAAACTTCTTTAATGAATTTGGTAAGAAAATATTACGATGATTTGAAAGCAGATGAGAAGCCTATAATCGTAAACTTCAATCCTTGGTTAATAGGAAATGCAGAAAATTTGATACAAGAGTTTCTTATACAATTTGCCTCATATGTACAAAAACCCCAAAAAATAGATGGGAAAAAAGTAGGAAAAGAACTTTTAGCATATTCAAAGGTTTTTGATGTAGTTAAATTTATACCTGGTGCCGAGCCGTATGCTTCTCTTGTAAAAGGAGCTTTGGAAAATACGGGAGAAGCTTTTCAGGGTGTAGGAAAGCTGAAGGAACTAAATCATGAAGCCAGACTAAAATCTGTTATAGCAGAAATTAAAAAATTAGAAAAACCGATTGTTGTGTTTATTGATGACTTGGATCGCCTGTTACCAGAGGAATGCTACTGTATGCTAAGATTAATAAAAGCAGTCGCTGATTTTCCAAATACCACTTATATTTTAGCATTTGATCCAAATTATCTAGAAAATGCTTTAGCTTCATGTAAAGTTGCAGATGCCAACAAATTTCTTGATAAAATAATTCAACTTCGATTACCTCTTCCTAAAATAAACGAAACTGATTTACTTGCTATTTTTAGTAATGAGCTTGAAAAATATTTATTAGATGAAAATATAATGAAGTTTTTTGAAAAAGAAAAAGAAGAGTTTATTAATATTTGTTACCTTTGTATTGGACCACTTGTAAAGTCTCCAAGAGAGATTAAACGTATTCTTAATAGATTTAAGCTGTTGATAAACCTTACTCTTGGGGAGGTATCATTTACAGACCTTTTTGTTTTACAGGTTTTGGCAATAAAGGTCCCTTCCGTTTATGAAGATATTTGTAGTTATCCTGAAAAGTATATAGGAAGACCTCAAGATTTTAGTACGATTGAGTCTCCAAAAGAAACAGTAAAAGAATATACAGAAGAAAGAGAATCTATTTTAAAAGAAATAGATTCTTTAGAGCAACGATATGTAAAAAAAATATTATCTAAGATATTCCCCCTTACACAAGATATGCCTACCTTGATGAATAGCTATTATTCCGAACATAAGAAAGTAGCTATTTCTGATCGTTTATTAATAGCCATTAGTTACGGATTGCCTTCAGATGAAGTTTCAAACAGTTATATTAGTTTGTACATTGAGCAACCACATGAAAGAAACTCTATTCATGAAAAAATGATAAAAGAGAAGAAGCTCGATAGATTTCTAGAACTTTTATTGCGAGAGCTAAATTTTGTAACTCTTTTGTATGAAAAAGAGTTTCTTTTTTCGTTAGGTAGTATGGTCATCGCTATAGAAGAAGACAATAGAAAACTAGCACCTTCTTTTGGTCCACTTCGATCTATTTTTTTAATAGCAAAAAATATATTAGAACGGTGGAGTAAAGATAAGGTATTTGAGGTTTTGAAAGAGTTGATTTTAGTTGACTCTTACCATACGTTTTCAACTGATATTCTTACATATTGTTGTAAGCAACATGGCCTATACTCAAAAGGTGATATTTGCCCAGAAAGTATTCGCTTATGTGGAGCCAAGCAACTAGAGGAATTAAAAGTGTTGTGGATTGATTCCATGAGTAAACTTTTCCAAAATAGGGATTTATTTAAGCTAGCAGATCCAGCTTCTATTGTATATTTATTAAGAAGGATTAATAAAGAGAAAGCTAAAGATTTGATAGCTATTTATTTGAAAAAAAGTAAAGATATGGATCTGTTTTTTTTAATTTTTAAGGGAGGAGGACAAGATGTTAAAGGCCGTTTCTCTTGGTTTGATGAAGGATTTATTGAAGATATCGGTGGTAGAGATTTTGTAAGAAAAAAGGCAAAGAAAAGATTGGATGAAGGTGTGAAGAAAATAGCTCTGAAGGCAATTTACAAAACCATATTGACAGGGAAATCTCATTATATTTGTGATGCCACGCAAAAAGACACATAATAGTATATATTTTATAAAGTCTCGTTTTTTTGTCCGAGACTTTATAAAATAAAACACCCTAATCAATAAGGCAAAACATCCCACCCTTGAGAAACATAATCCGGCGAGAGCACCAAGTACCTTTTGATGGTATTCCACTGCTGGTGCCCGACCCAAGACATAACCTTAATCGGCGGAATCCCTTGCATAATCATATGCGAGATAAAAGTTCGCCTCAGCGTATGAACATGAATTTCCCGCGAATTCTCAATCTTTCCTTCTTTCTCCAGCCTATTTAAAAGATTGCGAAGTCGTCGATTGATATGCTCGGGAGTTTGCTTTTTTCCGCTTCGGGTATAAATCAAATGCGTTCTCCCCTCTGCTTTTGCTTTTTCGGCAAGCTTCTCCAAAACATCCTTTACCTTGGGTGAAATGAAGACCGTTCGTGAACGATGGGCTTTGGTTTGGGATGATTTGAGAGTGATTTGGTTTTTCTCTAGGTCGATGTTATCGAGTTGAAGCTGGCAGAGTTCTCCTGAGCGTAGTCCTGTTCTTACGAGGATGACGAAGACTTCGTAGAGGCAGGTCATGCGGGTTTCTTTTTTGGCTGCTTCTTCAATGATTTCAATTTCTGTTGTTGTGAGGTAGCGGGGTAGGTCTCCTTTTCTGTTTTTGAAGAAAGATATTTTTTCGAAAGGGTTTTCCGTGATGATTTCTCTTTCTAGTGCCCAGTTGAAGCAATGCTTTAGGGTATGAAGATCTAAGTTAATTGTTCTTTGCGAGGGAGTATTACCTCTCGGATTGATTTGTTGTTGTCTCCACTCGATAAAATCAAAGCTGTGCTTTTTGGAGATTTCTTCTACTGTAATTAAGTGTTTTAGATGGAAAAATTGCCTCCATTGCCGCAGGGCAATTTTGTCTCTCTTATTTGTGCTCTCTTTCTTACAGGCTTGGCCCCATTGAAGATAGCGATCGAAGAGATTTTCTATTTCTACCTCTGAATCTACTGGTAGCCCCAGTAGCTTTTGCTCGTGCTTGATTTTTTGGCTAGATTCATAGAGGAAAGCGTTTCTTTTAGAAGTGAAACCGCTTTTGCTGCGGCGTTTTCCTTCTACTTGCCATTGCGCTCGCCATGATTTGGTTTTCTTTTCAAAATAGACCATGTGTTTTCTTTCTTTGCCTGTGTTTTTAGGAAGGAGTCCAGAAGACTCCTTCGCTTATGGTTTTAGTGCGAGCGTATTTTTTGAGAGATAACAAAGCCCCTCATAAAACGATTGACTTCATCGCTGGCAAAACGTCTTTTGGCATTGGGGAAACGAGCAGGAATTAATCCTTCTCGTTCGTGCTTACGAACCTTAGAGGTGGAGCAGCCTAACCATTGAGCAACTTCCTCCACTGTCAGAAAATCTTTGTTCGGAGCATTCCGAATGAGCAAAAGATTGTGCATTTTGCTTTCTAGAGAATGGACTTGATCGGCCATTTTTTGCACTTGTTCTTTGAGTTCTTCAACTTCTCGGTTCATGGCAAGTTCCTTTTATTTTCAAGCAAAGAAAGAATAGAGTTCGGACTTGTAAAATTGAGTCTATTTTGCTATTCTTTTCTTTGTCGTTTCCTTGAGAAATGACAATTCGATTTGTATTCGGCTTCCTCTTCTTCTTGGCTTTAGAAGAGGAGGCTTCTTTTCTTAAAAGACTAGTTTTTTTCGGCATAACACTCCTTTCCATGTGACACCTGTGAACATCGTTCTAGATTAGGTTTTTTCAAACTTAGAAAGTTCACGCCCTGTTCACGATGAACACGGGGTTAAATTGCGGTTCCATTTCCAAGTTCTCTTTCGTATCCCCAATTTTCTACTTACCCCAACGTTTTCCACTCCTAAGATTTTGAGACTCTTCTCCACCGTCTTTTGGTCAGGTATTTCTTCTCCGAGTTGCTTAGCGAGTCTTACGACGTAAGGAAAAGAATCTTGCAAAGAAAAGTAGATGGTTTCCCCCTCGTTTTCCGGCCGAGCAAGACTTCCGTTTAATTCTCCTTTCTCCATCATGGCCGCAAGTAAGTTCAAAAAAATTTCTCCGACATTACTGCTTTGGGTCATTCTCTGTTGTTTCTCAATTTCCTCCGTAAAATTTGTAATGGGGTATTTATCTTTCAGCTCCAAAGCCTCATAAAAATTCTCGGCACAAACTTTGATCAAAGAGTAGATATCGATTAATCTTTGGTCTGCTGCCACTTCGACATGACTATCTATCTCCGCTTGAACTTGACTCCACAGTTCATCAACATTTGCTCTCAAAGCCAAACAAGCAAAAGAAGAAAGATAACGCCTCTGCTTTTTGATTTCCTGAATCGCTTGCATCCGTTTTTCTTGTTCTTCTTCGCTATCCAAATCAATCGAAATCATCCGAGACTGAACCGCATCGGCTTCATATCCCGTGATATTGCGAGTGCTAATAACAATAAAAGTACTGTTGATCACTGAGCAATGCGTTTCTAAATCATTCGATCTTTGGGCACGCTGGTAGCCTTCTCGGTCAAACAACTGAGTTAAAGTAGCATTGTGGTACTTAGAACTTTGGTACTCATTCAAAATCAAAGGGATACTCCGATATTTTTCCGAAAGTCGGTACCAAGCTTTAATCGTACTATTGAAATTAAAGGGACGAACCTCACGATGAGCTCCAAAGCAAGCCAAAATATTCATCCCAAGAGTGCTCTTCCCCGTTCCTTTTTGACCATTCACCATCAAAAGAGGAAAGAACCCCAGGGAATCAGCCAACTCATCCACCCAAACCGAACCATAAATAAAGCCAAATATTTTCCAAGCTTGCTCTCCATAAGCTCGATAAAACTGCTCGACAATACCTTGCCAAAAAGGAAGCAAACTACTGGGAACCTCTAAGCGCATAGAAGACTTCGGAGGAATCAAAGAGGAAAGTGGTTCTTTTCCCCGAGGAGAAGCCAAAGCATTGGAGTAGATAAACAAAGATTTTCCTGGAAAACGTCCCAAATACTTCGTTTTCCTCTTTTCCAACATCCGAGAGTTTTCCCAAACATGTCGCAGCAACAAATTGTGAAATCGAGGAATACCAATCAGAAAAGGCCCACGCTTAGCAATTTTCTCCCGAAAGCGATTAACCAAACTCAACTCATCACCAAAAATTTCCAACTCCTCTTTAACTCCTTTCTGCTCTAAGACAAGCTGCCAAACCACTTCGTTTTCGTCATTGCGAATTCGACAAAGCACTCGCATCGTAAAATTACAAAGCTCTCTCTCCTTTCCTTTAATCAAAACCCAAGTTTTTCCATCCCTCTCCAACACTCTCATCTGCTCTTCATCAACAGAATCCTCCTCTTTTTCTAAAATCTCAACCCCAGCTTCCTCAGCCAATTTCTTCCAAGCCTCCTCTTCCGAAAAGCCTTTCTTGGTCAAAAAATCCTGAGGAAACCCCTTTTCTTGATTGTAAAACGAATAAAAATAACCATTCTCTGGCCGAAAACAAAACCCAGGAGTGGCATTCTTGTGAACTCCCGGAACAAAACCCCGAAACCAGCCCTCTTTTTCCTGAACCCCAGAAATTCCCTCCTTCTCATAAAACCGTCGCCATTGACCAATCATTTTCTCAATCACTTGAGACTTCCATCCCGAAAAAGAAGATTGTCCCTGAGAAGGAACCGCAGGCAACTTCTCCTCCTCAAAAAAACGAATCCACTTCTCCATCTCTGCACTGGAATTAACCCTCTCCGAAAAAAGCTTCCATCCCTTTTCCTCCCTCAAAGAAAGCCAACTATGCCCATCCCAAACCTGACTCCAATCATTACTCGAATGATATCGCCCCGGCAATCTCATCCAATTCCCAAAACCATTCGCTTCAATTCCCGCTTGCTTCGGAAAAATCTCCCGACATCCGCCCAAAACCTTTCCCAAACGAAAGGCCAAATCACTAGACACAACTTGATCAAACAAAATCCAAAGATGAAAACCTCCGACAGAATCTTCCCAAACACAACGAATTCCAACCTTATCCAATTTCTTAACCAAAGACAAAACCTCCAAAGCCAAACTCTTTTTCTCCTGCACTAAGCTTCCTTCATCTCCCTGTAAAAAAACCTCCTTGGCCTCTTTACTCACATCAAAATCAAAGCAAAGCCACTTTGTCTCATTCTCCAACGAAATCGCAAAACTACCGACAACACTCTCTCCTCGAAGATGCCGCCACAAAACTTTCCTAGTAACTGCACTCTTACGACACATTGCCGAAGCCTTCCCCGAAGGATTTCGACGATAAGAGCCATAAGCATCCAAACGAACAAAAAAACGTTGGTAAAGAATATCAATAGGGTTCATAAAAACTCCTCTCAAAAACGTCACGCCCAACTGTGCCCCTAAAACTCCCAAAAAAACAAGGGACGTCACACGTTCACAATCGGTACACGACAAAACAAATAAAATTATTACTAAAAGCTATTTTTATAGCACAGTAGAATAATATCTCTTTTGGCGATATTGTCAAGCAGAAATTTCCCCAACTCTTTGAAAAAAAACTGGTTGAACTTCTAAGACTGTGATAAACTAAAGAATAACTATCGCCATAAGCGATAAAAAAAGGAGGAAAAATTGTGAATATAAATATTGGCGAAGCCATCCGACAAGGATTGAAAAAGAAAAAAATTACCCAACAAGAATTAGCCGAGACTATGGGCAAATCTCAATCTTCGATTTCGGAGTGGATTAACAATAGGAAGCGTCCCTCTGTAGACGATTTGTTTAAGCTAGCGGATATGCTGGATATTATCAGCGATTTGTTTCCGGGGTATGTTAAGCGTGAAGATTTTGGACAAGGGGTTAGCAACGATCAGGGAGATGATCGGCGGATTGAGCGAATTGAGGAGCGTTTGACTCGGGTTGAGAAGGAATTGTCTAGTGTATCTTCGCTGGTTGGTAAAGGGTGATGGATGAATTTAGTTGCATTGAAGTTAGAGATTGTAAAAAAGCGGAAAAATTTCTCGAATACTTAACTCGAACAGATGACAAATGGTTTGATGGGCTCGACTGTAATTGGGTTTTTCGAGGGCATACGAATTCTGATTGGAAATTGATACCCAGTGCTTGGCGTAATAATAAATCAATAGAATTAGTTGAAAAGCAATTGAGAAAGCGTTATCAAAGCATGATGGACACTAGTCAACATGCTAATGGGGAAGTAAAAAAAGCAATAAATAAAGAATTTGCTGCAAATTATCTTTTTCAAGAAGCCAGTGAAGGATACTTGCTCTGTCAATTTTCTCGTCTTAGTGACGAGTTAGGTTTCTTTGTACCAAATGATGGTAAAAAATATTGTTTTATAGAAAGGTTTCTTACCAAGACCCCAGCTCAGTTATTAGTCCCTTCTCCAGCAATTTCTGCTTTAGCGCAACATCACGGAATTCCAACGCGTTTATTAGATTGGACTCGAAAACCCGAAATAGCTGCTTTTTTCGCTTCTAGCTTTGAAGATCAACAAAAAAATGCCAAAAAAATAGCAGTATGGGCTATGCACAGAGATGTTTTAGATCATCATGTTTTAACAGAACTTACGTGTCCTCGATCAGATAATCATTTTTTACACGCTCAAGATGGTCTATTCTCTTACGATAGTCGAGCACACTCAGTTTTCATCAATAAAGGTTACTGGCCTTGTTTTGAAGAGACAATAGAAAACTGTATAAACCGCAATTGTCCAGAAGTCTTAAAAAAAGTGAATTTACCAAGCAAACCTCTACGCAAAATAACTTTACCAACTAAAGAAATCAATAACTTGAGAGAGCTTCTTTGGAAAAAGCGCATATCAAAAGCACACCTAATGCCGACTTATGATAATATTACCAAAAGCATATTTTCAATCTTAGAACCTACAAAAGATTCTGGACAATTGATCTAATCTAGTTAAGATAGTTTAGCTTCAAGAGAAGGAAAAAGGTCTAATATTAGTATAGTAATGGTAGAAAGGTTTGTTATGAATCAAAAATATACTCAATGGGTAGTGTGCTTTATCTGTGTGATGTTAGTGGGATGCTCTTCTTACGAGAAGAAAGCTGATAAATTAGCTGCAAAAAATAACTGGATAAAAGCTGTAAAAATGTATCAATTAGCATCTACAGAAGATCCAGAAAATGTGATCGTAGCAAAAAAACTAAGCTTAGCTAAAGAGCAAGGTGCTGATTACTATTACTCTCATGGATATCGATCAGCAGCAATGGATAACTATAGTGAAGCAATTGAGTTTTTTTCTCTTTCCTTACAGCTTCGCCCAGATGAAAAAACAAGACTAGAGCTAGATAAGGCTAAAAAAGGAAGAACGAAACAAAAGTCGCAATTGTTAACTCAAAAGGGAATCAATCTTCTTAATCAAAGTAGACTAACAGAAGCCTACACTTCTCTACTGCAAGCCCTCAACTATATACCTGATAACGAACTAGCCCAAAATAAATTATCAGAGGTAAAGCAAAAACAAGAGTCAGTTACAGAAACTCTTTCAGAGGCAGAGAGCCTTCTAGTTGATCAGAAGTGGCAAAAAGCAGGAAGTAAATATGATGAAGTTCTGAGCACATGGAGTGACAACTCAGTAGCTATTGAAGGACGCAAGGTTGTTGATCGTCATTTAGACTACGAAAAATATTTCGAAATGGGAGAAAAAGAATTAGCTCTATTGCACTGGGAAAAAGCTTTTTTTGCTTTTACAGAAGCTTCCAACAGAATTGAAACACCTGAGGTAAAAGAAAAAATAAACATTTGTCTGCCTTATGTTAAATCTATAAGGTTTGTAAAAAAAACAAAAGACTCTTTGCAAGAAAGCAAATTAACAAGTGCAGAAGAGTATGCTCATCAAGCAATATCTTTCAATCCGCAAAATACAGAAGCCTCTAGATTAAAAGAAGAGATATTAGGCCAGCAAAAAAAAGCAAACATATACTTTTTGAAAGCTAATCAAGCCAAAGAAAACCAGGAGTGGGAAAGTGCAATCGAATTTTACCAAGCAACACTCAGGCTATGGTCAGACTATACTTTAGCCGAGCAAGGACTAACGGAGTGTCAGCAAGCTTTGAATCAGAAAAGTAATTACCGAATTACTTTGCATGGTGCTGTAATTTTACCTTTTAAACCCATTGCTCAAACCCCTTGGGACGGACTGGCGGGAGGAAGAGTATCAGGGGCAGGAGCTTTTATTGCATATTTAGCCAAGGTGTCAGGTCCTGCTAATGCTATTGTTGCGGAAATTAGTAACGAAATACTAACAATGGCAAACCGTGGGACAGCTGCTCCAGACTGCTATCCCATTATTTCTGTAGAGGGGCAAAGAGTTGGAGGAGAAGGTTACAAAGACCAAGACGATTATTTACCTAACTGGAATCTCGCTATAGATGCCTATAATGTCAGTAAACTAGATAATCGAATCGTTGATATATCAATCTATGATTCCGACCTTAGTAATAATGACAATGTTGGTTCCTATCAAATAGAGCTAGGGGACTTACTCAAGAAAGAGGGAGTTCAAAACATTTTGTGCTTTTCTCCAGGAAATATAGATACAGGCATTCTGGTACTTAAAATATCTGTTCAAAGATTTTAGTCCAACAAAAGAAAAGTATACAACAATAAGAATACTTAAAACCTAATTTTTGCAAGGGAATTTACAATGCAAGAAATCTTGGAGCCTCTAGAAAAAGCCATAATTTTAGGAGGAACTTCTCTTACAAAGAAAGCAATAGGACTGAGTGCGAAAAAAGCACAGCTTTTATTTAATGAACTTTGTCAAAAACAGTTGCTAAAAGAATCGGCTAAAAATAAATATGATGTGACATCTAAAGGATTAGAGTTTTGGAAAAAAGAGGTCGGACACTCTCGATATGAAAAAATCAAAGAACAAGTTTGGGAAGACTTCTTTCAAATATTAAAAAAGAAAGAAGGGAAAAAGCTAAATGCAACAGAGAGTCGAAACATTTTACCTATATGGCGAAAAGAAGCAGAAGAAACAAAGCTAATAAAGAAAAAGACAACTAACACTTTTCTTTTAGAGCCTAAAGGAGAAAAATTTTTATTCGAACGCTTACCTATAGATAAACAAGCAGTAATAAAGCAAGAAAAACTTGAAGAAGAGTTTGATTCGATAGAAAAGCAGCAAAAAACTTTTTTTACTCAGCTCAATAGCCTAAAAAAAATGGCAACTGACAACTTACCTCAATCTGCCGAAATAACAAAACTTAACACAGAGGTTGCTAGTCACCTTGAGAAGCAAGTGCAAAAGTTTAAAGAGACTTTTGTCGATACTATGAAAGAGATAAGGTCTACAGCTTTGTTTTCTATGATTAGTGAAACTTTACAAAAAGAAGTTCAGGAAGCAAACTTAAAAGCAATTGAACAAGCAGAAGAATACTACCAAAGAACCGCAGAAAAAATTGAAGAAACAAAACAAGAATTTACCCAAAGCTGTCAAGCTTTAGAAGAGAACCTTTCTAATTGCAAGGAAACTTCCCTAAGTAAACAAAATGAAATACTCGCAGACATACAGAGTTTGCAAAAAAAACTAAAAACAGAAAATGTCCAAGAACAGAGAAATGCTAATCATTTCGATGAAAATAGTCTCTTCGAACTATTAAAAAAAAGCTACCAAAGTTACTGCAAAAAGAATCCTGCTTATGCTGGTAGTATGCCGATTCCCAATCTTTTTGATGAGCTTATCAAAGAGAGTAAAAATCTAAGTTTAAAAGACTTTCATAAGATGTTGATAAAATGGAAAAAAGAACAAAAACTTAGCTTACGTGTTTGCAATAGTCCACGTTTAGAGCCCCGGTCAAAAGAAGGAATTAAATCAGAGTATGGGATTTTATTTTATGTTAGAGTAAAAGGATTTGTGGGAGAAGAGTATGGATCAGCAAGATATTGAAAGTATCTTAAAAATAGGTTCTCAACCGTTTGCAAGCGAAGTTGTTCGGCTTCCTTGGCAACCAATTGTAGATGTGGATACTTTACATGGAGAAATCAAAAAAAAGATTTCACAATTACTAGAGGGAATCTATCAAGCTCATTCTCCACAAAGTTTAGTTATTACTGCTCCTCCTGGGATGGGAAAAAGTCATTTAATTGCATGGACTCAAAATCAAATAGAGAAATCTTTTCCTAATATTGCTTTTGTATATGTACCACCTTACAGAGTCGAATATGGTTGCTTTCGCCAGCATCTAGCCTCAAGCATTTTTGATTCGATATTTCGTCACAGCAATCGTTTAATAAAAAGGACTACGGACCGAGTAAAAGAAGTCTTACTACAAACCTATGATGAATTTATAAGAACAAAAGAAGGTAGAAAAGAATTATCAGCGAAAAGAACCCTCTGGCAAATAGTCAGTGATACATTCCCCATCATATCTAATAAGAGCTCCAAAGTACAACTGAAGGAGCTAAAAAATGCACTAAAAAGCCAAGTGTTTTGCAAGAAGGCATTGGAAAGACTAGCAGCAAAAACTGTTCATCATGAAGAGTTCCCTAACGAAGGAAAAGGGCGATATGATTACGATACTTTCCGAGCGATTTGCTTTTTTTTGTTAGAAGAATCTTGTCAAGGCTATATAGAAGAGTGGCTTGATGGAAAGCCCCTACCTCAAGAGACGCTGGAACTCATGGGGATAAGAAACTCAAGTTGGATACTGAGAATTAAAGACTGGGTTTGGACTCTAAGTAATATTGTAGGGTGTAGCATTGCTTTTGTATTTGACGAATTAGAAGATATTTACCATTCAACACAAGGATACGATGAAGCAAATGCTAATGAAGCTATTTTAAGAATAACATCAGTTTTAAGAGAATTAGACCGCTTACCCAATATTTGCTTTCTTTTCTGTGTACAAGAGGTAGTATGGATAAAAATTTCAGAGACAATAGATGCTCATCTTTTTCGAAGAATGTCTGAGGGAGGGATCTGTAGTATTGATGATTTTTCCTTAAGGGATGCTCAAAAACTAGTAAAAGAGCGTTTAAACGTTTATCTATGGAAAAAAATTAAGATTTCTCCGCCTCAAGAAAACCCTTATTATCCCCTCCTAGAACAACAAATAAAAGAAGTTTGGGAAAATAGTAATGCAGTATATATATTTCTCCGCAAGGTAAGACAAAAATATGAGAGTCAACTAAGGCATATCAGAAATGGAAAAAGTGAACTTTTAGAGGAGAATCTCGATGAGAAAGATTTAGAAAAAGATGATAATACTGAGAGAGAAATACCAAAGCGGGGCAATTCCCTTTTTAGTGTACCGTCCCCTCTATACTTGTATATTAACAGAGACAAAATAAAAAATTTCCGAATAAAAAAAGGTTTTCAACAAAAATATATTGGAAAAAAACTCAAATGTCATCCTTCGCAAATTTCAAAACTAGAGAGGGGGGAGAAAGTCAGCGATGATTTTTGTTTAAAGCTTATTAATTTTTATAAAAAACGTATTGAAGAATTTTTAAAAGAATCAAGTTAATGAATGTAACAGTTAAAATACAAAAATGTCCATGTTGTCAGAAAGAGCTTCATAAGAATAGTACTTACTGTCCAAGATGCAGTTATCGTTCTCCATCAGAAGTTTTTAAAGATTTTCTCCAAAGTTATCGGACTATATCATCTATTTTATTGGGGTTTTGTTCTGCTGGCTTAATTGAGTTATCGGGATCTAAATCAGAAAATTCATCAGATATATATTATTTTTATCTAGTATCTAATGCTTCTTGGCTAACAGCTGCTATTGGTTTTGTTACCTGTTTACTGGGAGCTGAACTAATTCTCATGAAAAAAAGTTTATTTAGAGGTTTAACAATTTCGTATACGACAGAAGAACTACTGGACAAGTGGTGCTCTCGACTTATTTTGGGATTTTTTCTTAGCTGCGGATCTATGGCTTCTGGGATAACATGTATAGCGGTATACAGTTCTTGGGAAAACTTGTATTTAGCTATTATTTTGATTGTTTTATCGATACTCTTTCTATTTTTTGTTTTTAGAGCATCCTCTGTCCAATGAAAATAAACATTCACTTATTTTATTTTTCATTTCCATTTGCTCAGACCTAATACCTCTTGTACAATTAAGATATAACTCAATTCAAAAACCTATATCAAATAAGTGAGAACAAAATGCTACTTACCATGCCTCCAAGACCAGCTCCTCTGGAAACAAACCAAGATGGTGATGTTTTAATCCGAGGCACAAGAGTTCCTTTGGGAACAGTCGTATGTGCCTTTAATGAGGGTAAAACAGCAGAAGAAATCGTACAGCAGTTTACTTCTTTAAATTTATCTGATGTTTACTTGGTAATAGGATATTATCTGAGTAATCAACAAGAAGTGGATCATTATTTGAGCGAGCGAGAAAAAGAAGCCTTAGAAATTCGTAAAGAAAACGAAAAACGATTTCCTTCTGATAAAATCAGGGAACGATTAATGGCGCGCAAGCGAGAAAAAGTTTTCTAAATGATAAAGTTTCTTGCAGATGAAAATTTCAACAACAATATAGTCAGAGGTTTACTTCGTCGTAATCCTAGCATTGATATTTTAAGAGTTCAGGATGTAGGGTTATCTGGCGAAGATGATCCTGCTGTTCTAGAGTGGGCTGCTCAAGAAAACCGTGTACTTCTTACCCACGATGTGAAAACGATTACGAAGTATGCTTATGAGCGAGTTTCTACAAATAAGTTTATGCCTGGAGTTTTTGAAGTAAATCGGCATATTCACGCTGGGCAGCTGATAGAAGATCTCTTGCTCTTGGCAGAATGTAGTGAAGATGGAGAATCGGAAGGGCAAGTGCAGTATTTACCTTTGAAATAATTTTAAAAAACCAGCTATTATTCTGCTAATCAAATCTACAAATCCTTTATAACGTCCAAATCTCTTTCCAATTCCTCTACATCATAGTTAAGAGCAATCCCCTCCTTTGCCAGAATTTCCTGGAATTGCCATTTCTTTAGCTTAGCCAACTCTCTTGCCTTACCAAAACCTAAAATTCCTTTTTGGTAAAGACGAATTGCTAGCTCTATCTGGAGGCGCTCTGTTACTTCTCCCTCAGGAATTTTTAGGGAGAGAAGGATAGAATCTGGTATTTCAATTGTTTTCATAGTTTTCCTCTTTCTTATGAAAAGACCTATTTATTCTACAATGACAAAGGACAAAATACAATCTTGATGCGAAGTTGGATAATTGATGTTCCTATGTTAATGCACGAAAAATGCACGACAGCTTTCTACTACAGCTCTATTACCAAGCAAAAATCAATATCTTAGCACTCACACCAAAGGAATCATAATCCATTAGTCGGGGGTTCAAGTCCCTCCGCCACTACCACGCAAAAGCCCGGAGTTGTTCAGACTTCGGGCTTTTTTCGTGGACTTAGGTTACGGGGAAACAACGGGGAATTTGGAGAGAGATGGGCTGGTTTGGGGGGAAGTGCACGAAAAATGCACGACGGGATTTTTTGGGGGAACGACTAGAATTCTTTGTCCTGAAGGGACAAGACAACCCAGCCTAGGACGAAGTCCTAGGAAAACCCATGCCCAGAACAAAACGGGCCCTGAAGGGGCGCAACAAATTCTTTGTCCTGAAGGGACAAGACAACCCAGCCTAGGACGAAGTCCTAGGAAAACCCAAGCCCAGAACAAAACGGGCCCTGAAGGGGCGCAACAAAAATCAATCCCAAAACATACCTCGCATCATACACAACCCCATGCCTATTCAATAACATTCGAAATTCATCTTGAAATGATATTTTCCCATAATGTTCTTTTGCGCTGAATAGGACGAATACGTATGTTCTTCCTTGGGCTTGGTTTCCCTAGGACTTCATCCTAGGCTGGGTTGTGTCGTTCTTTCAGAACTCTGCGTTGGTTCTTTATTTTCTCTAGGTGTTGTGCGTGAAGAATGGGTTTCTCTGGGCGTTATCTGCATTGTGCGCAGGAAGGATTGTTTTCTCTGGCGTTGTGCGCAGGAGAATTGTTTTCTCTGGCGTTGTCCACGGGAGAATTGGTTTCCCTAATTCATTTTGCACGAAGAGGATTATTTTCTCTGGCGTTGTCCGTGAAAAAGAAAGGTTTCTCTAGGCGTTATGTTTTCTCAGGGCGTTGCCCTGAGCTGGGTTGTGTCGTTCTTTCAGAACTTTGCATTGGGTTCTTTATTTTTCCAAGTCAAAAAAGTTACTTTATATTTACTTTACCTCTCAGCACTATATTTTCTAAGAGAAAACAATCCTCCACGGACAACGCCAATAGAAAAAAATTCTCTCTGCACACAACACAGAGAAAACATTCCTCTCCGCGGACAACACGCAAAATGATTTGAGAAACCAATTTTCCTCGTGGACAAGGCCCAAAGAAAACAATCCTTCCTGCGGACAATGCAGATAACGCCCAGAGAAACCCATTCTTCACGCACAACACCTAGAGAAAATAAAGAACCAACGCAGAGTTCTGAAAGAACGACACAACCCAGCTCAGGGCAACGCCCTGAGAAAATATAACGCCTAGAGAAAACCATCCTCCCCACGAATAACGCCAGAGAAAACAATCCTCTTCGTGCAAAATGAATTGGGGAAACCAATCCTCCCCCACGCACAAAATGCCCTGAAAGGGCGTAACAAAATCAATCCCAGACATATTTTTCATCATAGACAACCTTGTATTTATGCAGCAACATCCTAAACTCCTCCTTAAAAGATATTTTCCGATGATGTTCTTTTTGGTTAAGAATATACCTTCTTAACCGTTCTTCCTGAGATTGACTAACCGAAAATACTCCATAGCCATTTTGCCATTTAAAATTCCGAAACTCTTTTCCTTGGTTTTTTATCCATCCCGAAGATGTCCCTTTTAGTTCTTGAATCAATTTGGACGTAGCGATATTTTTCGATTGCCTAGCAAATATATGGCAATGGTCAGGCATCCCATTAATTATCAAGGATGGAGACTGTAATGCCTTCAATACGCCTGACATGTAGGCGTATAATTCTTTTTCGATTAACTCGGTTATCCAGGGTGTTCGGTTTTTTGTACTAAACACGATGTGGACATAAATCTTTGCTAACGACTGTGCCATTTTTGCCTTTCTTTCGCTCTTTTAGGGCTTGTATATGCTGTGATCATTGTTGCCTAGGGCTGGGTTGTGTTTCCCTTTCAGGGAAAAATCCCTCCATTTGGATAAATTTTAGCATGAAGAAAGACAAGTTTGGTTTACATTAAGTAGAGTATTCTGTTTACGAGAACATGACAAAGATATTAAGCTATAATGATGTTTTTACTGTTTTAAAATTTAATTGTACTTAATTTTCTAGTAGACAAATCTAAATAGCTTTGGTATTTTTTATGGCTAATCGCATGTATAGGTTAAAATATGTTTACTTTGAGTTTAGGGAAATAAAATGGATTTGATTGATAGAATAAAAGAAATTTCAGGGAGAATACCAAAATTAATCGACCAGATTGAAACAGAAGAGGCAACAAAAAATGCATTCATCATGCCGTTGATAAATGCCTTAGGCTATGATGTTTTTAATCCATCAGAAGTTACTCCTGAGTTTACTGCTGATGTTGGTGCAAAAAAAGGAGAAAAAGTAGACTACGCGATAAAAAAAGATGGCAAAATTGTTATGTTAATGGAGTGCAAGTGGTGCAAGCAAAAGCTAGAGGAAGGACATACTTCTCAATTGTATCGCTATTTTTCAGTAACAGAGGCAAGGTTTGGTATCTTAACAAATGGTATTTTGTATAAGTTTTTTTCTGATATCGAAGAGCCAAATAAAATGGATTCAAAACCTTTTTTTGAATTTAACATGCTTAGTTTTGAGGAACAACAGCTTGAAGAATTAAAAAAATTTACAAAAGATATTTTTGATCTTGAAAATATTCTTCCCGCTGCAAGTGAACTAAAATACACTAATTCAATAAAAAGAGTTCTTGATAACGAAATGGTAGACCCTTCAGAAGACTTTATCAAATTTTTTGTTTCAAAAGTTTACTCAGGTCGTATGACTCAATCGGTGAAAGATCAATTTTCTGGCATAGTAAAACAAGCTTTAGCTCAATTTATTCGGGAGAAAATAAACGCTAGACTGAAATCTGCTTTAGAGTCTGAAAAAGAAGAAGAAATAGAAAAGGAACTTGAGTTAGATGATTCTTCTGATGCAGATATTGATTTAGTTGTAAGTGAAGAAGAAACACAAGGACTCAACATTATTAAAGCTATTTCTGCAGAAGTAATTTCTCCAGAAAGAGTGTTCCTTCGAAATGGAAAAAGATATTGTGCTATACTACTTGATGATAGCAATCGTAAAACAATATGCCGACTTCATTTCAAAACTTCCAATAGTTATATAGGGATTTTTAGAGACAAAAAAGAAGAAAAAGTGAAGATTGAAAACCTTAGTGAGATGTACACTCAAGCTGGAGTGATTAAAAGCACAATTTCTTCTTATATTTCTCCTGATGATGTTGAAAATAGCAACTCCAGTAGTTCTGTCTAACATATTTTAGTTCTTGGATTTAACTACGTGATGTAAAATTTCGGGCTTTCAAAACCCGAGATTTACTCCAAAATATTCATTCCCTATCAAATAAGGCAGAACATCTTTTTCTTTTTTAGTAATTCTAGAGATATTGAAGAACTCTTTGGAGTTATGTATTGTAAAGGTAATATCTGAAATAGAAGATGGAAACTATGCAATTTATATATACAACTCCACTAGAAACAAACCAAGATAGTGATATTCTAATCAAGGGCACAAGAGTTCCTTTGGGAACAGTTGTGTATGCTTTCAATGAAGGAAAAACAGCAGAAGAAATCGTCCAACAATTTACTTCTTTAAATTTATCTGATGTTTATTTGGTGATAGGATATTATCTGGGGAATCAACAAGAGGTGGATCATTATTTGAGCGAGCGTGCAAAAGAAGCCTTAGATATTCGCAATGAAAACAAAAAACGATTTTCTTCTGATAAAATTAGAGAACGTTTGATGGCACGCAAGCAATATACTGATCTATGAGAGGCTATGTCCAATTCTTTCGGTAGCTAAGTTCATAATCGGAGAAGAATTATTTACTACGATCAAGTCTACAAATCCTTTATAGCTTCTAAGTCTTTCTCCAATTCCTCTACATCATAGTTAAGAGCAATACCCTCCTTTGCCAGAATTTCCTGGAATTGCCATTTCTTTAGCTTAGCCAACTCTCTTGCCTTACCAAAACCTAAAATTCCTTTTTGGTAAAGACGAATTGCTAGCTCTATCTGGAGACGCTCTGTTACTTCTCCCTCAGGAATTTTTAGGGAGAGAAGGATAGAATCTGGTATTTCAATTGTTTTCATAGTTTTCCTTTTTCTTATCAAAAGACCTATTTATTCTACAACGGCGAAGAACAAAATACAATTTTGAAGCGAAATTGGGTAAGTTGTTGCTGTGATGTTGATGCACGAAAAATGCACGACGGGATTATGGAAGAAACACAACAAATTCTTTGTTCTTTCAGAACTCTGTGTTGGGTTCTTTATTTTTTCTAGGTGTTGTGCGTGGAGGATTTTTTTCTGCGGACAACACCTAGAGAAAACAATCCTTCCCGCGGACTACTCTTTTCTTTCCCTACGTTTTTTTCGCCTAGCGATTCTTTCTTGCAGAAGTCTTTTCTCTTTTTTTCTGTACGCTAATACCAAAAAAACGGTTAGCACAATTGCTATGCTAAGTAAAACGAAGGGAATAAGGAAGCCATTTTTTTGCTTTTTGGCAACAACTACATTTTTTTGGTCCATATCATCTGATGGGCCACCAATTACGACAAAGGAAGACCAATAGAAAGGGTGAGAGTATCTTTTGCTCATTAAAAACTCTAGTTGGGTATCTCTTACCGCTTTCTGAGCCGACATTCCTCTCATGTATCGTTGATAGAACTTCTTCATGAAGAGCTGAGTTGCCCTGTCATCTACTTTCCACAAGGTTGCCAGAACGGACTTAGCGCCTGCTTCTCGAAAAGCTCTTTGTAGGCTATAGACCCCTTCTCCTTGGCGAATTTCTCCTACACCTGTTTCACAGGCGGAGAGAACTACTAAATCCGTGCCGGAAAGATCTAACCCTAATACTTCCAGAGCTGTTAATATTCCATCTTCTCCCTGATTATTCGCTCCTGCAAAGGCCAACCCTGAGTAAACTAGGGGGTTGCTTAGTTTTTTCTCGAAGAAATCTTTATTTGACATAACTTTCTTCATTGAAAAACTTGCTTGATCTTCTCGAATTTCTTCTGGTGCATCTAGAAAATACCCATGAGTGGCGATGTGTAAAATTTGGGGAGAATCGACTTTTGAAATGTTTTTTTCGCTTGCTTGATCTTGTGTATAAACTTTGGTGGGGATATTTAGGATAGAGGAGATGGCCTGAGCTTCCCCTAAGGTTCCTCCTAAGGAGGAAAATTGAATTGTTCTATCCTCTATGATTTGCTTACCTTCTCCCCTTCCATAATTCGGAAAAGCAAAAATCATTGCTAATTTATTGCTTTTCTTCATGCTCTTTCTTACCAGATCTCTGCTCGAAGAAAGTATCACTACGTTTTTGTTCTTGGCTAGATATTCCCCATCTTTTTCGATTAAAGATCTGAACGGTAGTAGGTGCAAAATTCCATCGGGTACTATGTATACTTTATTTTTTCCTTGCAGGGATTTTCCTAGAGGAGAAAATATTCTTTCATAGATTTTCTGGGACAATTCTTTTGCTTCTTCTTTCTTTTGAAGTTTACTTCGGTAGTTTTTTATCAAATTTAAAATATCTTCAAACTCTCCGAGGTTAACTAGTTTTATACCACTTTGACTTACGATAATTGCCACTAACTCATTTTTTTGTATGATAACGGACTTATAAATGACAAAGTCTATAATTAACTCATCTTTCAAAAGAGCTTTTTTAATCTCTTCCGTTTTTACATCTGAGACTAAGTCCTTGAAATCACTGCTTTTCCAAATTAGTTTCTTTTCTAGCTCATCTATTTCTTTTTCCAATTTCTCAACTAAAAATCTGTTCTTTTTTCGTTTTTCATAATCCAAAGACAAACTAGAGTAAGCCGATCTCTTCTCTGATAACTCTTTTAGTAACTCCTGGTCCGCAATGTCGGTGAATATTTGCTTTAACTCTCGAGAAATTTGCAAAAGTATCCCTTTGTAATTCGCTGAAAAATAAAGGGCTAAGCTATCAAAATCTTCTTTTCTATATTCCTTTAAAATGGAAAATAAACTATTCTTATCATAGGCAAGATTAAACTGCTCTAACATTCTCAATCTAGTTTTTTCCGAGTTTCCTCGCAGCTCTCCCTTTAGAAATAGACATTTTTTTTCTAAATGCTCTTTTAAAATAGATAATGCACTATTGTACTTTCCCAAAGACCTATATAATGCTGCTAGGTTGTTCATTGAATTTAGAGTGTCGGGGTGTTTTTCTCCGAGCAGTTCTTTTGTTAGTAGCAAGGTCTTTACAAGCAGTGGTTCGGCTTTAGTGTATTCTCCATGAAAAGAATACAATTGGGCCAGATTGTTCATAGTTCTTAGAGTATCGGGATGTTTTTCTCCTAAAACTTCTTTTATCTGAAGAAAAGTCTTTGCAAACAGTAGTTTGGCTTTCGTATATTTTCCTTGTGATTGATACAATGCCGCCAAGTTGTTCATAGCTCTTAGAGTATCGGGATGTTTTTCGCCCAATTTTTCTCTTGTTAGCAGCAAAATCTTTACAAGCAGTGGTTCGGCTTTTGTATATTCTTTTTGCGAATCATGCAGTCCGACGAGATTGTTCATTGAAGTTAGAGTATCGGGATGTTTTTCTCCTAAAACTTCTCTTTTTAGCCTCAAAGCCTTTACCATTATTGGTTTAGCTTTCGTGTATTCTCCCTGTGAAAAATACAATTGTGCTAGATTGCTCATGGAATTTAGGGTATGGGGATGTTTTTCGCCCAATACTTCTTTCATTAGGGATAGAGCCTTTATAAGCAAGGGCTCGGTTCTACTGTATTCTCCTTGTGATCTGTACATTTGTGCCAAGTTGTTCATGGAAACTAGAGTGGAGGGATGTTTTTCCCCCAATATTTCTTTTGTTAGTAACAAAACCTTTTGAAACAAAGGCTCTGCTTTCGTATATTCTCCCTGTGACTCATATACTCCAGCCAGATTACTCATGGAAATTAGAGTATGGGGATGTTTTTCGCCCAATACTTCTACTCTTAGCTGCAAAGTCTTTATATAGATTGCCTCAGCTTTACTGTATTTTCCTTGTAATCTATATAATTGGGCTAGACTGTTCATCGAAACCAGAGTATGGGGATGTTTTTCCCCCAATATTTTTGTCATTAGTAGCAGAGTTCTTACACCGATAGGCTCAGCTTTAGTGTATTCTCCCTGAGAAAAATACAACTGTGCCAGATTGGTCATTGAAGTTAGGGTAGAGGGATGTTTTTCTCCCAATGCTTCTTTTGTTAGTAACAAAGTTCTTACATAGATAGGCTCAGCTTTGGTGTATTCTCCCTGAGAAGAATACAACTGTGCCAGATTGTTCATGGAAGTTAAGGTAGAGGGATGCTTTTCTCCTAATACCTCTTTCATTAGGAGTAAAGTTTTTACATAGATTGGTTCGGCTTTACTGTATTGTCCTTGTGACTCATATAATCCTGCCAGATTGTTCATGGAAGTTAAGGTAGAGGGATGCTTTTCTCCTAATACTTCTCTTCTTAAGTGTAAAGTTTTTATATAGATTGGTTCGGCTTTACTGTATTGTCCTTGTGACTCATATAATCCTGCTAGATTGTTCATGGAAATTAGGGTATCGGGATGCTTTTCTCCCAGCCCTTCTTTCATTAGGAGTAAAGTCTTTACAAGCAGTGGTTCGGCTTTATTGTATTGTCCTTGTGATTTATATAACTCTGCCAGGTTGTTCATGGAAGTTAGGGTAGAAGAATGCTTTTCTCCTAATGCTTCTTTCATTAGGAGAAAAGTTTTTATAAGCAGTGATTCAGCTTTGCTATATTCTCCTTGAGAAGAATAGAATGATGCCAGATTGTTCATCGATTTTAGAGTGAATGGATGTTTTTCGCCCAAGACTTCTCTTGTCAGCTTTAGAATCTTTACAAACAGTGGTTTGGATTTACTGTATTTTCCTTGCGCACAATACAATGCGGCCAAGCTGTTCATTGATATTATCGTAGATAGATGCTTTTCTCCTAAAGAAGAAGTACTCATACGATAAGCTTTCTCTGCTAAAGCAATCCCCTCTTTATACTTGCCTTCTTGGTATGCTTTTAGAACCTGAGCATTAAGTTGCTCCAGATCCTCATTGTCTTGGGAATATCCTAAGGACAAAAATAGATAAAAACAAGCGATGAGGAAATATCGTCTCTGTTTTTCTTCGTTAGCCATGGACATCCATACCTTTCTTGCTAGCTAGCTTTTTCCTATAAGAATAAAATTCTCTTTATTATACAAACAAAGAGCCTTTTATTGAAAAATAAAACCCCCCTTGCGACTACAATTGAACTTTGGGATTCCTCACCTTGGAAACTCAAAGAATAGATGGGCGGTTTTATGGCCGTGGAGCAATAGATAACAAGGGACCTCTCGCAATTAGTCTTAATGAAAACATACCTCGTAGATTCTTAAAATCAGGAATTACTTACACCGCTTATCTTGCTTATCATTTTGCACACTGGAGTTAGAGGATAGTAAGAGTAAAGGTCTGTGAATTTGACTGTAGATTTACGAAGATTCCGTTCTAATATTGTGTAAAATCTGACAACTAGAATTTAATCCCACCAAAGTGAAAGTACGTTTTTATATAATATCCTGTTAATTTGTTTCTCATCAGGCGATTCTATTTCAGAGGCCTGAAGTTTACTACAAAGATTGGCGATATTTTCGGCAGAGACGTTTCCTATGATATAAACTCTCTCTGAGTAAGGCCACATTTCCTCTTCAATCTCGTATATCTCCACGAAAACATCCACTTGATTTGTGTTTCTAAAGCTCATCAATTCGGAATAGAAAAAATCAATGCCAGGGTGTTCGGTTAGATTACAAGCAAGCGACCCTTCATCATCATTGCCATCAAAAAAATCTTCGAGTGAAACAGCTACAATTGGCCCGGGCTCATTTGAGAAGCCCATTGCTTTTACTTTTTTAGAAAGCAATTCCATTTTTTGTACATTCACTTTCGACTCCATTCAAAACTACAATTTCCTTCGAAGAAAAAAGACAATGAATAACGAAGATACTGTATCCATTGTCTTTTCTTAATTACTATAGACTATTGAGATGAATTTAACTATTTTTTCTCTTTCTTTTTGGGGAAAAGTGCGATCACTTTTTCTTTTTTGGCTAAATCGCGGGCGGTTTTGCCTTTGTGTGCTCCCGCAGTAATAGGTTCATCGACATTTCCGCCTTTTTCGAGCAATATTTTGATGAGCTTTGTGCTACGTCCAGACATGATTGCGGTATGAAAGAGAGACAGACCTTCTGAATCTCCGGAGGTAGCTACGGTGAAGAAGTCGAAACCATGAGCGGCAAGAGTACATAAATTTTCTTGTTGTGCAGCATTTCCATAGGTAATAAACATATTCAAATCAAGATCTTTTGTCTCAACTTTATGTGCTAGTAATATTTTTAGTGAATTGGGATTTTTGGAACAACAAGCTTCCCATACAACACCAATCTTATCTATTCCCACCTTTGCATTGATGTTAGCCCCACCAGCGATGAGATCTTTAATGAACCACTCTACTCCACCGCGGCAAGCTTGGTGAAGCATTGTACCGTCTGGCGAATCAATAATTTTTGCTTTGTTGTCTACTAGAAGTCGTACTAATTTATCATGCCCCATTCTGGCAGCGTAATGTAAAGCAACACGTCCATCCTTGTTTAAGGCGTTAATATCTATCTTGTTTTTCAGCGCTTCTTTTGCTAGCCATAAACTACCTCCACTGCATGCAGCATGTAGTATTGTACCAGCATCCATGGTGGCATGTATGTTTGCTTTGTTTTCTAAAAGCAAGCGTGCCATATCATCGTAGCCTTTTTCCGCAGCCATATGAAGAGGTGTTGTGCCTTGATCTCCATCGCCATTCAAGACAGCATCGACCTTTGCTCCTTTGCTGATGAGAAATTTGGCGACTTCTATTTTGTTATTCCTCGCGGCTTGGTGGAGAGGAGTTAATCCGTGTGGCCAATCGTTTGTAAATGCTTGGTTAACATCTTGCCCTGCCTCTACTAGTTTTACGACTTTCTCTTTATCTCCGGCTTTGATCGCGGAAAGAAATTCATAAAAATCTGCCCATACGTTAGCACCAAAAATAGATAAAAGAACCAGTAGTATTTTAATTTTCATTATTTTCCCTTTTTGTAAAAAAAATTATGTTTGCCTTGAGAATGTGCCTTATAAAACACATTTTTACTTTAGATTTTGTTCTCGAAGTTTTGCTACTAAAGTTTAGTGTCTTGGCTATAAGCACAAAGGAGTAGCTGGCATGTCTTTTTTTTGACCCATACTTAACTGTTAAGTTCACTTACAGACAAGATAACTCTCAGGTTATTACATTTACTCATTGCTTGTCAAATGAAAACTGACTAGCGAGTTGGCTAATGTCGAACTTAAAAAATGTACTCTATTTTTGAAGTAGAGGGAGAGAAAGCTAGGGTTAGAGGTCTTTTTTGTAATGGTTTAAGGAGGTGTTGAAAGAAATATCTTTCACCGTATGGTTTATGGCGGGAGTTAATTTTGCTAAAGTGATGGTAATTATTGGGGATCAGGTATTGGGCGACAAGCAAGAGATATCTTGCTTTGTCGCCGAAATATTTGTCGGAGGATTGACGTTTTGCTTTATTGATCAAAACAAAAGATGTAAGCAAAAAATGGGTTTGATTAAGCTCGTTTTTTACTTAAAAACAAAACACCTAAAAACAGGAGTAATATAGTGTTTGGCTCAGGCACTGGATCAGCGAAAGTGGAGTGAGTGATGGAGATATTATCCCAAGCTACAGAGCTATTTCCTGAGAAGATTACGTGGTTAATGGCATTGTTAAAGCCTGTGTTTATTTGGAACTGGTGGGTTGCTAAGGTATTTAGGTTTTGCATTTCGACATTAACTAACGAGCCATTGTCGGTTACTTTGATTCTCACTGTAGATAAAGCGTAGAAAGAATCTCCTTGCGGAGGGTTAAAAGTACCGATAAGGGCATTAGGTCCATCTGTACTAACATGGGTTAGTCCCCCAGAAAAATTGTGCATACGCAGAAGGAGGCCATTGCCGGGTTCATTAGAATTAGTACGAGTTCCAGCAGAACGAAAGCCTAAAAAAGCAATGTCGCTTGTTGGAGCAAAGGTTAAATCGGCTTCAACGACTAAAACATTGCTAGCGGTGGGTTTTAAATCTGTTGCTACAGTTCTGAAAGTAGCCCTATCAGGACTAATCCAGCGACCACTAGCGGCTGAACCTGTTCCTTCAGATACTTCAAAAAGATTGCTGTCAAAAACTCCGCCATCGAAATTTTCTGTGATTGTACCCGAAAAAGCAGAAGGTAACAGGAATACAAAGGATAACATAAAAATACGTTGAACTAACTTTGGCACTTGGCACTCCTTTGTAAAAGCTAATTATTTTTTTGTAATGTAGATAGGGATCCTAATTTGCTTTTATTTTTTCTTATATAAATTTGGTTTCTTAAGACATTTGATATTATTCTATTCTTATCAAGAATACAAGTTTTTTCCCATGAAAACAGTTTTATAATCAAAGTTCTAAGGTAAATGTTTTAAGTAAAAATAATAATAGTTATAAAGTGTTTTTACTTATAGCCTTAGAGGATTTTTTGAAAAAATAAATAAAAATTTCTTGAACTTTCGGCTTTTATACGGTAGTATATTGGAGATGAAACAAAGCAATAATTTTGCAATAGAGCTAAAACAAATTAGCTTTGAAATAAGATAGGTTCATCGCTAAAAATAAGAGCATTCTTTGGCAAATATATATAGAAAATCAAATTCTCAAAGAGAATCCCAAAAAGGCGTAGTGTGATACTGTTAAGTAATTCATGCTACGCTTTTTTTGTTTTGTGCTGTAAGGGGAAAGTAAGTATTGCTCGGGAATGGACAAGTTTCTAGAATATTCTGAGCGTTTTACAGGCTTCTCACACACGGAAACAAAAAAGGGCTAAAGGATAGAAAAAATAAGAAGAAAAAAACACGCATTTGGATTTGCATATTTTTAAGGCACAGTGAAAAGAGTACGGCTTAAAGTTGAAGAAAGAAAAGAATTTCACGCAAAGACGCCAAGGAGAAAAAGAATCTAGGCAAGAGATAAATTCGGAGAACTTCATGAACAGAAAGATTTTTTACATTTTCCTTTGCTTTTCTTTGCGCCTTTGCGTGAAATTCTTTTCTACTCAAAATCCACCGCGGGGGGGAAAAAAATACAAAGGCTAGAGCTTAACTTAATGCTATTGGCGCCTGGCGCGACTAAACCTTATAAAATATGAACCTAGATTAAATGCATGTTTTTCAGGTATCGTATAAATAGTGCGTTTTACTTATGAAAACAAAGTAGCAGTGGTATGGTGAATAGCAGTATTATCCAAGTTTTTGGTTCTGGTACCGAGGAGGAAACTTCGATTTCCGTGTCAAAAAAACCACTGTTATCACCAAAGCTACCAACGCCATCGTTATAGGCAAGGAAAAGGCGACCCGCGGTGGTCATTACTTGGCTGTAGTTACTGCCTATGCTACCTGCACCTAACCCTGGACCAGATTCAGGGACGGGTGAAGTTCCTATTTTTCCAACAAGGGATACATTTACGGCAGAAGGCAAAAGATTACCTCCAAAGAATGTCGGGTTAGATAGCTCAGGTCCTAATCCGTCAGGGTTAGTAAAACCGCTAGATCTGTTGGCAAAGAAAATTTGCCCAGAAGCGTTGATGTTTAAAGTATCTCCAACTGCAACGTCAACTCCTGTATCTTGAAAACTACCAATGGTTCCCTGAAGAGTAAAAGGGATTGCTGTAGCAACACTGGTAAAGAGCATTATTATTACAACAAAGCTTATTCTTGGTAAATAGCTCATTTTCATTTTTTATTCCTCAGATAAAAAAATACCAAGGCCATTACCATAAGTCCGATGCTCGTAGGCTCTGGAACTGCTCCACCACCACCATTTACACTAAGAACGCGAACATTATCAATGGAGAAAGGACTCGGGGAAGCAGGTAGAATCCAGGTAATGGAATCGATGAGAGTTCCATTATTTGTGGTTATTCCTCGGAATTCGACGGGGTTCGGGTTTCCTAGAAGAAAAGTATCGCTACCACCGCCAGAGAAATTAACTCGTAGACCATAGTTTTGAGTATCTGCTCCGCTATCGATATAACCAAAAGCTAGAGCTGTTAAATCCTCTTTGAAGTCGATAGTAACGTTCTGTAAACCTAAGAAAGAAGGGGTTCCATCTTGATTTGCTTGTGCATTTTGAGCGGGAACATCTATTATATTAAAATTGCCGTTACTTGAGGCAGATGTAATCGTGAATAGTGGTAAATCTAAAACGGTGTTGTTACCGAAAACGTCACTGGTAAAGCTGTTAAAATCTTCTGTGCCAGTAATGGCTCCGACTCCGCCGATCGCTGATTCCCAATTGGCTTGCTCGGCGTTACCAATAAAAGTAACGATTCCTGCTTGCAAAGGAGAAGCAAGCATTGCTATAGCGAGCATTAAATATAGTTTGTACATGATAGATCCTTTTGGTTGAAATATCTTATTTTTCTTAAATTTTCTTCCCGAAGGAAGCTATTATAATGTATAATACCAGGATTCATTTAGATTTTCAAAAAAAACTTCAAGTAAGTTAATTTAATGTAAAGTTTTAGGACAGTGGCATGAAACTAATTCTTAAGGTAATCTCGGGTCCTTTGAAGGGAGAAACATTTTCCTTCAAGGAATATAAAAAAATATCTATCGGACGGTCGGCCAAGTGCTACTTCTCTTTTCCTGATGACCCTAAAATTTCTCGGGTGCACTGTTTGATAGAACTGCTTCCTCCGAGCAATGTTTTTGTGAAAGATATGGGAAGTCGCAATGGTACTTACTATGCTCCTTCCGCGGTAGAGAATGAAAAACTTTCTTTTAAAAAGTTTGACGAGAAGAATTTGGCTAGTGGGGATTTTCTACGTGTGGGTAAAACCATTGTTCGAGTATATTTCAAAGGGGTGAAAGAAGCAGATTTTAATTCGAAGAAAGAGACCTTTTCTTCTTGGGATAAGTTTAAAATTCTAGGAAAAATCGGCGAAGGAAATATCGGAACTGTACATTTGGCAGAGGATCAGTCTAGCCAAAAGCAGGTAGCTTTAAAAATTGCTTATCCAAGAGTGGCGCCAAGAGAAGAGCAAATCAAATCCTTTCTTCAAAAAGTTAAGCTGTGCTCGGAGTTAAATCACCCTAATCTGGTTAAATATCAAAATGGAGGCTACTGTAAGGAAGGATACTTCTATATTCCGATGGAGTATATTGAGGGGGAAAGCTTAAATAGTTACCTGAAAAAACAGTCCTCTCCTCTTTCTTTGACCGAAAGCAAGAATATTATTGAGCAAATTCTAGGAGGATTAGAGTACCTACATTATAACCGAGTCATTCATCGAGATCTTAAATCAGCGAATGTTTTACTCGTCAAAAAGAACAATAAGATATGTGTTAAACTTACTGACTTTGGTGTAGCTAAAAAATATGAAAATGAAGGATTTAGCGGCTTAACTTTAAGTGCAGATAGCATGAAGGAAATGGACTATTTGTCTCCCGAAGAGCTTTCTGATACAGAAAACGTCACTGAGCAAGTAGATATCTACTCTATAGGTGTTTTGATATATAATATGCTTACACTGAAAGGTATCTATAAGGAAAATAATAAAAGCATGAGCCTTAAAATCATTGCCGAAGAACCCGTACCTATCAGGGAGAGAAACGCTGCTATTCCTGAAAGACTGGGACAGATTATTATGAAATGTTTACAGAAAGAGCCCAAGGGACGACCTCAGTCTGTTAAGGTTCTAAAAGATTATTTACTGGACGAACTTGATGAAGTTGTCCTTTTATAAATTCGCTTTCTTCAAAGAAGCAAAAGCTTCAAGGGCTTTTTCCCGAGAAATCTTAACATCAACGATCGGTCGAGGGTACTCTTTTCCCAGAGTAACTCCCGCTTCTTTTAAAACATCAAGAGGAGCTTCCCAAGGACGAAAAAGATATTTATCTGGCAGCCGTTTTAGCTCCGGCACAAAACATCGGGTATACTCTCCCGAAGAATCAAACTTACTTCCTTGCGTAATAGGATTAAAGACACGAAAATAAGGAGCCGCATCGGCCCCACAGCCCGCAACCCACTGCCAGCTAGCACTATTATTTGCCAAATCTGCATCGACAAGACAATCCCAAAACCAACGTTCTCCGTGATTCCAGTGAAGAAGAAGGTTCTTCACCAAAAAAGAACCTACGATCATGCGCACTCGATTATGGATGTAACCTGTCTGCCACAGTTCGCGCATTCCCGCATCAACAATCGGATAACCCGTTTGTCCTTTTTGCCAACACTCTAAAAACTCTCTGTTGTTTTGCCAGGGAAAAGCATCAAATTTATTTTGCCAATTTTGACGAGGCAAACCAGGAAAGTAATAGAGTAGGCTATGAGAAAATTCCCGCCAACCTAGTTCGCTCAGAAAATGATCTAAATTTTCCCCTGAACACTCTTTTTTGGCTCTATACCATACTTGGTGGGGAGAGATTTCACCAAAATGTAAATGCGGAGATAGTCGAGAAACATTTTTTTTCGCGGGAAAATTACGTCCTTCTTTGTAGTCGGCTAAACCATTTTTCAAAAAAATATCAAGTCTTGCCTGAGCTTTTTCTTCTCCCATTTGCCAATAAGCCTCCATTTTTTTATCCCAATGTATAGAAGGCAATAAGTCAAGTTCGTTGAGAAAAGATCCTGCACTATCATAAACAAGATCTAAATTCTTAGGTGCAGCAAGAGGAAGGCGAGGGGGAGGAGCAAGCAAGCATCCTCTTTTGTAGTAAGGTGTAAAAACCTTATAAGGAGTGCCATCTTTTTTGTGTATCTGCCAAGGTTCCCAAAGAAGAGAACCATTAAAGTTAGCTGTTTTTATTCCCACTAATTTTAGACATTCCTTGATTTTTTGATCTCTTTTTATGCGCCAAGGTTCGTAACAACGATTCCAATAAACGCCTTTGACCGGATATCTTTGAATAAGACTACTCAATATTTCTTGAGGATTTCCCTGGTAAAGAGATAGCTTTCCCCCTAGAGATTTTTGCAAAGCATTTAATGAATAATGTAACCACCAACGGCTGGCAGCTCCCAGAGCATGCTCTCCAGAGTTTTTGTTGTCTAATATATAAATAGGTAATACATCGCCTTCCTGGGCTGCCTCATAAAGGCTAGGGTTATCAGAAAGTCTTAAGTCTTGTCGAAACCAGTGGATGGTGATGTTTTTTTCGCGGTTACTTTTTGTCATTAGAGTCTCTTCTTGTATAATATTTTTTTCTTTTTATTTTTTGTGTGGAATATATTATACGTTTTTAATTGGTGAATGTCTACTTTTTTCTCGCTTTCGCTGATTTTGACCGCAGATTAAACGGATGGATCGGATTAAAACGGATTTTTGACCGCAGATTAAGCTGATTGATCGGATTAAAACGGATTTTTCTTTGCTTGTTTCTATTGGATGAGTGCGCTTCGCTTTTGATGGGTTTGCTCTATTGTCTGAACCGCAGATTAAGCGGATGGATCGGATTAAAACGGATTTTTGTTTGTGCTATAGCAAGGTTTTGTCTCTGCTTGGTCTATAATGCTATCTGAGTTGGAAATTTTCTGTTGTTTGGGTGCGCTTCGCTTTTGATGGGTTTGCTCAATTGTCTGAACCGCAGATTTAACGGATTACGCTGATTAAAACGGATTTTTGTTTGCTCTATAGCAAGGGTTTTGTCTTTGCTTGGTCTATAATGCTATCTGAGTTGGAAATTTTCTGTTGTTTGGGTGCGCTTCGCTTTTGATGGGTTTGCTCAATTGTCTGAACCGCAGATTAAGCGGATGGATCGGATTAAAACGGATTTTTGTTTACTTGTTTCTGTTGTTTGGGTGCGCTTCGCTTTTGATGGTTTTGCTCAATTGTCTGAACCGCAGATTAAGTGGATGGATTGGATTGTGTTGATTTTTGTTTGTGTCGCGAGGAGATTGGAATGAGTGGAGTTGAAAATGGTGAAAAAAAATTATATGCACTGCGATTTAACAGGTAGGATTATTGGATGCGCTATGAATGTGCATAGTGTTTTAGGGAATGGTTTTCAGGAAATTATTTACCAACGTGCCTTGGCAATCGAATTTGAAAATTCAATGCTGAATTACGCTCGTGAACTACAAATGTCTATTCTTTACCGTGACAAAGAGATTGGTTCTAGAAGAGTTGATTTTTTAGTTGAAAACTCTGTCATAGTCGAGCTAAAAGCTATTACTGTACTTGAAGATGTTCATCTAGCTCAAACGATTAACTATCTAGAAGCATATCATTTTAAAATTGCTTTACTAATCAATTTTGGAGCAAAAAGCTTGGAGTTCAAAAGACTTATCAATAGCAAGATCCCACCAAAAGCGAAGCGCACCCTACCAACAGAAAATAAGCAGCTCAAATAGCATTATACGCCTAGCAAAGACAAAATCTCACCATACAGAAAACAAAAATTAGCATAATCCAATCAATCCGTTTAATCTGTGATCTACATGAGTTGAGAAGTAACTTTATTTGCCAGAAGAGGATCAGTGATTAGTTCCTGGACTCGATAGAGAAGTTTTTTCTTAAAACTATTTCTAGCTTTCTGTGCTTGTTCTACTGCCTGCTTTAGTGCATCTACGCTAACTTGAAACTCTACCCAATCTGCCCAAGAACCATTTTTATGTCTTATTACGACAGTGTTTTCTTGAAAATCCGTTTTAATCAGAGAAATCCGTTAAATCAGCGGTTCAGACAATTGAGAAAACCCATCAAAAGCGAAGCGCACCCAACCAATAGAAAGAAGCAAACAAAAATCCGTTTTAATCAGAGAAATCCGTTAAATCAGCGGTTCAGACAATTGAGCAAACCCCATCAAAAGCGAAGCGCACCCAACCAACAGAAACAAGCAAAGAAAAATCCGTTTTAATCCGATCAATCCGTTGAATCAGCGGTCAAAAATTCGTTTTAATCAGAGAAATCCGTTAAATCAGCGGTTCAGACAACTAACCCAACCAACCAAAAGCGAAGCGCACTCATCCAATAGAAACAAGCAAAGAAAAATCCGTTTTAATCCGATCAATCAGCTAAATCTGCGGTCAAAAATTCGTTTTAATCCGATCAATCAGCTAAATCAGCGGTCAAAAATCCGTTTTAATACGATCAATCAGCTAAATCAGCGGTCAAAAATCAGCGTAATCCGATCAATCAGCTTAATCAGCGGTCGCGGTCAAAAGTCCCCCTTCTGAATCAATGCTCTTACCTTCTCAGCTCCTGCGCTATAGGTGAAGTAATTGATGATCGATTGGTAGAGAAAAGTGCGTTGCTCTCTTTTTTCGCTTTTTTGAGCCAAGTTCCACAGCTTCATTGCCAATTGTTCTTGTAGGGTTTGAAAGGTTTCACTTTGACCACAGTTGCGTAAATTGGCCATAATAGACTGCAGTTTTTCATAGTCGCTTTCTTGGGCGTAGTGCCGAACAAGATTGATGACTGTGCGGGCAATTTTTTCTTTTATAATATTGCTTTTTTGGGGGGAGAGTCCTTCTAATTGCTCGGCAGCATCGAGAAGACGTGTGTGAACCAGGAGATACAAAGCTAAGTCTATTCGGTTTAGCTCTTTCTTTAGATCCATGCCTATAGAAAATATTTGTTTACGAGTTTTCCAGCTGAGATCAGCAATAGTGTAGTTAGTGGTTGCCCTTTTTTTCGGATCAAAGAGGATAAGGCTTTGTTTTTTCGAAGAAACTGTTGCTATTTTTCCGGAAACCGTTTTTCGCGATTTGAGATAAAGTTTAAAAGTTTTTCCTTTAATTTTTTGCTCTAGGGTTTTCCAGAAAAGATTGTCACATTTTTGGACGATTTGGATATCGCTCTGGTAGTCTTTGATAAAAGGGGTCGGGTTTTCAAACTGACTGGCGTATTCTTGGACTTTCTCTTGGGCTTGAGAAAACTCCCGTTTTTTTAGGAGAGCATAGAGATTATCTTGAAGTTCGCAAAATTGCCAGAAGAGTTTGCTTTTTTTCTGGAGGGTTTGCACGGCACTAATTTTTTTCTCTAGAGGAAGATGGTTGCTTTCGAGTTGGCGTTCATGCTCAGCTTGTAGTAGAGTAAGAGCACCAAGCAGATCTCCTTCTTTTACCATTTGCTCACTTTCTTTTAGGAGTTTTTCAAAGCTAGCTTGGGCAAGGGTTTGGATATCTTGTTTTTGCTGATGGATTTCTTTTTGTTTAGACTTCAGGTTTTTGTTTTGCTCGGCCAAATTTAATATTTCATAAGCTTTTTGGAAGTCATTTTTTTCTAAAAATGGTTTTAACTGATTAAAAATATCATCGTAGTCTTTTTTGGCTTTTTTCTCTTCTTGGTTTTGGAACATTTTGGCAATGTAGACTTTGACTTTTGCACTTTCTTCGCTATCAGGGAATTGTTTACAGTAGTCTTGAGCTTCTTGGATAGCGGTTTCCCATCCTTTTTCTTGGTTCTGCGTTTTTTTTAAGTGTTCTTCTAGTTCTAAGAATTTTTTTTGAGCAAAGCTGAGTTGGGGTTCCGTTTCAATTTGTATTTCTTCGGATGGATTACTTGTTAAGACTTGGAAAAGTATAAGAAGAATTGCCCCTATCCATAGGTAGGGGCTTTTCCACCAACGGTTTTCTTTCTTCTGAAAAGCCTCTTCTATTCTCTCCCGTTTTTGGTCATACTTCGCCTGTATTTCTTTTTCGCTAGGAATGGTACTTTGGGGAACTGCAGGAGGAGAAATCTTTTTAGAGACTTTCTTTTTGGGAGGAGTAGGAACTTCTTTGGATACTCTCTTTTTGGGAGGAGGAGATTTTTGCAGAGGTGGTTTGGAGGAAGTGTCATCCTGGGAAAAGGCGTTTTCTAAGAGATTACCTTTTTCTTCAGGAGCTGCTTCTGGGGAAGTTTTTTTGTCGAAATCTACATTGGCAATGCCATGTTCGGTGAGAAAAGCAGAAAAATTTCGAATATTATGAGTGCTAATGCGGTCGGTGTCTCCATCGGACTCCAACATTATATAGCATTTGTGATTTAAGTAACAAGGCTGATCATAGCCTAAAGGAAACCATTCCTTGATTGGCAATACTTTTCCTGCAATTTGACAAGGTCCGAGAGGATAAATTTCATATCTTCCCTCGTGGTGTAAAATAAAGTGAAGATTTTTAATTTTTTCATTGCCTGGTAGAACGTGATGGCATTGGTCGTTTTTTCCTACTTTGATTTTATCAATAGAGTCATCTATTTTTTGGGTGTATACTTGTTCTTTGTCGATATAATAGATTAAATTGGCCATAGTTTACTCCAGACGAAGCTGTAAAGTAGCATTTTAGAGCCTGTTATGAAATTTTTCTGACGAAAGCTAGTTTTATAACAGGCCCTTGATAAATATCTTGATAAATAAAGTCCCAAAGCAAAATTTAAAGAAATATTTGGTTTGAATAACTTTTTTCCCCATACTTAGTCTAAGGAACTGGTGTCAGTTCCTTGAATCCCTTAAGATATTTTAGGTAAAATAGAGAAAACTTCAACAAAAAAGAGTTCTTGAAAAAAGAATTTTTTGGAAAAGAAATGACGAACACCACTAACTATTTATCACTTGTCTTAAAAAGGATTTGACATATATAAATAGAATTTAATATCATTGTCTAGATTTGATACAACCAAGATACTAGTTAAGGTATCATTTTAGAAACTTTTGGGTACCGAATATGCTTACACGACTTGCTTTCTTCACCATCCTCTTTTTTTTTATTGTCCCTTCCTTTAGCAGTGTATCAGGGGCAGAGATTGCTGCTCATAGTATCACTGTAGATCTTTCTCCTGAGAATCAAACTTTAGAAGCTCAAGACATAATGACTTGTCGCTTGTCCCATCCTCAAGATTCTTTAATGTTTTTTCTTCATGGGAATTTTACTGTCGAAGTCCTTTCCCCTGAGTGGAAATTAGATGATTTAGGAGCGATTCAAAAAAGCAAAATGGGAATAAACTCCTACATTATTGATCCAAAAACTCTGGTTCCTGTAAAGGCCTATCTACTGACACCCCTCCAGGAAATATCTACTCGTCAATGTGATATATCCCTTCGTTATCGAGGTACGGTTAAGGCACCTCTGAAGCAACAAAAGCAGGAGTATACCCGCAGCTTTCAGGAAACAGCCGGGATTATTTCAACTGAGGGAGTTTATCTTTCGAGTTCTAGTTTTTGGTATCCTCAAGGGAAAGATGAAATGGTTTCTTTTCGTTTGGAGGTTACTGGCCCAGCTAACTGGGAAATTATCTCCCAAGGAAAGGAAGTCTTGAGACAAGAAAAGCAAGAGGAAACTCGTACGGTCGTCTGGGATTGCTCTATTCCGATGGAGGAAATCTATATTGTCGGAGGGCCTCTTGTTCGCTATGAAGATACCCAGAATGACGTTACTGCTTTAGTGTATTTGCATGAAAAAGATAAAGCTTTAGCCCAAAAGTATCTTACAGCAACCCATCAGTATCTTTTGATGTATGAGCAACTTTTAGGAGAATATCCTTACCAGAAATTTGCTTTAGTGGAAAATTTCTGGGAAAGTGGCTATGGAATGCCTTCCTTTACCTTGTTGGGACAAAGAATTATTCGTTTTCCTTTTATTTTGAGGTCTTCTTATCCTCATGAAATATTGCACAACTGGTGGGGAAATGGAGTCTTTGTCGATTATGAAAAAGGCAACTGGTGCGAAGGACTAACTGCTTATTTGGCCGATCATCTCTTCAAAGAACAAGGGGGACAAGGCCATCTTTACCGTCGTAATGTTTTGCAAAAGTATCGCGATTTTGTTCGAGACCAAGAAGATTTTGCCTTATTGGCGTTTCGAGCAAGACATTCTCCGGCCACAGAAGCGGTCGGCTACGGAAAATCACTGATGCTTTTTCATGAACTTAGGATGAGAGTAGGAGATCGTCTTTTTATCAAAGCTTTGCGTAAGTTTTTTCTAGACCACCGGTTTCAAAAAGCTACTTTTTTTGATATAGAACGTGTTTTTAGTGAGGTTTCTGGACAAGATCTTAAACGATTTTTCTCGGAAAGGGTTGAGCGAGAAGGTGCTCCTCAAATTCGAGTGTCAGAAATTTCTCAGAAAAAGCAAGCGGGACAAAACAAACTGGAGTTTACCTTAGAGCAAAGCGGCACGACAGACCCTCTTGAAATGGAAATTCCGATAGCGATCACTTTTTCAAAGGCTGAGAAAGCTCAAATCCAAAAAGTTTCTTTATCAGAGAAGAAAGCTACTGTTTCTCTTGATTTACCAGAGAAAGCACTTCGTTTAGATATTGATCCTTATTTTGATCTTTTTCGGCGAGTTGATCGCAGTGAGATACCTTCTTCAATGGGGCAGGTTTTTGGAAGTCCTCGTTTGTGTGTTATTCTTTCAAGTGAAGAGAATAAAGAGTGGATAAAAGAAAGCGAGAGAGCTTTGCAAGCTTGGAACCGAGGCCGAGTTCTCCCAATCAAATTTATTCGGGATAATGAGATAGATAAGCTTCCTGAAAAAGCATCGGTTTGGCTTGTCGGAAAAAACAATCGTTTTGCCTCTTCTTTTGGCCCGTGGTTGAAAGACCGCGGTGGATTGATTAGCACAAAGAAAATACGTATTCAAGAAAAAAGCATAGACTTGTCCGAGAACATAGTTGTTCTTACCGCCGCTCATCCCAAGGATGAAGACCTTGCTTTAGGCTGGATTGTGGGGGGCCCCCAGGAAGCTTTAACTCACCTGGCTAGAAAACTCCCTCACTATGGCAAATACAGCTATTTGGCTTTTACTGGTACCAAGGCGGACAATATTGAAAAAGGCCAGTGGCCGATTGTTCATTCCCAAATGACTCATTTTTTTACAAACACTTTAGTGGCGCCAAAACCTTTTCCTCCCCGTCACGCTTTAGCTGAGTTACCTTCTCCTGTTAATCGAGAACGTTTAAAAAAACATCTTGAGTACATTGGCGACTCTAACAAAAAAGGAAGAGGGCTAGGAAGTCCCGAACTTGACCAAGTTGCTCAATATATTGCTGAGCAATTTCAGAGCATTGGATTAGAACCTGCAGGAGATGCCAACAGCTTTTTCCAAAGTTGGCAAGTCAAAACGGGAAATCCCTTGCGTTTTATGACCCTGAAAAACGTTGTCGGTAGATTGCCGGGAAGTGATCCTAAGTACCAAGACTCTCCGGTGATTATAGCTGCTCATTATGACCATTTAGGCTTGGGATGGCCTGATGTCAAAGCAAACAACCAGGGAAAAGTCCACTCTGGAGCAGACGATAATGCAAGCGGGGTATCAGTTCTTTTAGAGCTGGCAAATATTTTTAAAAGTAAATCTGTCCCTCGGCCTATTCTCTTTATTTCTTTTAGTGGAGAAGAGGCTGGACTCTTGGGATCGCGTTATTTTGTTTCTCAGTGGCCTGCAAAAGACTACTCTAAAGTTTTGGCAATGATTAACCTTGATACGGTAGGACGTTTAGAAAAACAGCCCTTAATGATACTGGGAACTAACTCGGCGCGCGAGTGGCCCTTTTTGTTTTTCGGTTGCGGAGCTGTTACGAATGTGCCTGTCCAATCTGTTCCTAAAACGATCTCTAGTAGTGATCATGTTAGTTTTCAGGAAAAAGGAATTCCTTCTGTACAAATTTTTTCCGGGGCTCATATTGATTTACATACGCCCCAAGATACTACAGATAAGATTTCCCTAGATGGATTGATTAAAGTGACTCTGATTACATCAGAAGCATTAGAGTACTTGGCCTCTCGTCCTCAACCATTGACATCTCAATTATCAAAAACAAACCCCACCCCCTCTTCTCCTTCTAGCAAAAAAAGAGCTAGTTTAGGAAGTGTCCCTGATTTTACCTATGTAGGGAAAGGAGTCCGATTGACTGGTGTAGTCCCGGATTCTCCCGCCGCTAAAGCGGGTTTAAAAAAGGGAGATATTATACAGAAAGTGGGAAGTTTTCCAACTGACGACCTAGCTCAGTTAGCCCATGCTCTTCGTGAGCACAAAGTGGGAGATAAAGTAAATGTTCAGTTTCAACGCCAAAACAAAACCTTGCAGGTAGAAGTAACTTTAGGCAAACGCTAGGAATTAGGATTTAGAGAATGGCATTTTCTTTTACTAAAAAAAGTGAAATAACCCTTAAAAAGGGAAAAGCAAAACCATTTTGGCATCAGCATCCTTGGGTTTTCTCAGGAGCAATTAAAGATGTCAAAGGAAAACCAGAGAATGGTGACGTGGTTGATGTCTTAGATGATCAAAGACGGTTTATTGGGAAAGGGTTTTATAATGAACACTCCCAGATACGTGTCCGTCTTCTCTCATGGGATCTCCATGAGAAGATTGATAATAATTTTTTTCATGAAAAAATAAAAAACGCAATAGTCTTGCGTCATGAAGTTTTAAATTTACCTAAGAGAACCAATAGCTATCGTCTCATTCATAGTGAGGCCGATGGACTACCTGGTTTGACTGTCGATGTTTATGGAGAATTTCTTTCTATGCAGTTCACCTCTTTGGGGATGGACCAGAGAAAAGAAATGATTATGAATACCCTTTGCGACATGTTAGGGGTTGATACTGTCATCGAACGTTACACGGCAGGCTATCGAAAACTCGAAGGAATGAAGGAGATAGATCACAGCATCTACGGCCCTGAACCACCTCAAATTTTTGAGGTACACGAGTATGGAGCGACATTTTTGGTGAATTTGGTCAAAGGCCAAAAAACAGGATTTTACTTAGACCAACGAGAAAACCGCTTAGAAGCAGCTTCTTTTGGCCAAGGAAAAAAAGTTTTGGATGCCTTTTGCTATACCGGAGGTTTCGGAGTATATTTATCAGGTAAGGGAGGAGCAAAAGAAGTTACGTTTTTAGATAGCTCTCCTTTAGCGTTGAGTATGGCAGAGACAAATGTTTCGGTGAACCATTGTAAAAAAGCCAACTTTATTAAAGCCGATGCCTTCAAAAAGATACCTGAAATGCAAGAAGCTGGTAACAAATTCGATCTAATTGTTTTGGACCCTCCAAAAGTGGCTCCCGATAAAAAGAGTTTAGAAAATGGTATGCAAGCCTTAAAAAAATTGAATATGTCTGCGATGAAGATGCTTCCTCGTAATGGGATATTGATAACTTGTGATTGCTCAGGAGATATTAGCTCTCATAAGTTTCTTGCTCTGCTTAATAAAGCAGCCATTGATGTTGGTCGTCAGGTTAAAGTTTTTCATTCTGCGGGACCAGGGCCAGATCATCCGGCCAACCCGGCTTGTTTGGAGAATGTTTACCTAAAAACGCTTTTTTGTTGTGTGACCTAAGTTTATTTAGAAGGGCGAATTTGCCCTTCTGAGAGCCTGTTATGAAACTAGCTTCTTGTCAGAAAAATTTCAGAAAAATTTCAGAAAGTTTTCTAGCAAGCTAATTTTGTAACAGGCTCTAAATATAGACTTAATTTTTTCACAAACCTAATTCATTACCCATGAGTTTTTGATGCTACATATCAAACACGCTATCTACACCATCTGCATTTTTTTCATCCTATCTCCCTTTCTATCTTCTCAAGTTTCCTCTTCCGTTAGTGAGTGGAAAGAAATTACAGGTAAATTTTGGAGCATTAACTCTGTCGCTTTTAGCCCGAATGGAAAACTCTTAGCTAGTGCGGGAACTCATAAAACCATCAAAATTTGGTCTCTTCCCGAAGGAAGAGAGTACGTTAGCTTACCAGTGGACTCCTGGGTTGTCAACACGGTTGCCTTTAGCCCCAAGGGGGATCTTTTAGCGAGCGGGAGCGGTAATAATAAAGTATGTTTGTGGGATGTTACTACAGGGACTCTCCGTAAAACTTTACTCGGACATTTTGGATCTGTTGAGACCGTTTCTTTTAGTCCTGATGGAAAATTACTAGCGAGTGGAAGCTCTGACCGCAAAGTAAAGGTTTGGTCTTTGCCCAGTGGTGAGAATACTCATACTTTTTCCCACCAAGGAGGAGTTTATACCACAGAATTTTCTCCAGACGGAGAAATTCTAGCCAGTGCAGGTTGGGAAGGAAAAATTAAACTTTGGTCTATTAAAGAAAAAAGGTTTAAGAGAAGTTGGCGAGGACACCAAAGCTCTATTGAGTGTCTTCGTTTTAGTCCCGATGGGAAGCTTTTAGCAAGCGCAAGTCGAGATAAAACGATTAAAGTGTGGTCTACAAGAAATGGCAAGCTGATCAAGACACTAAAGGGCCATAAAGGAAAAGTCTATACTCTTTCTTTTAGTCCGGATAGTCGTATTTTAGCGAGTGGTAGCAATGATAAAACGATTCATCTGTGGTCGATAAAACTAGGAGTTGTTTTAGAAAAATGGCAAGGACACAGTGAAAGGGTATGGACTGTCTGCTACCATCCTAAAAAAAATATATTGGCCAGCGGAGGTTGGGATAAAACTCTTAAGTTATGGGAAATAAAAAACTTAGAGGAGGTTGAAGAGCAGGCTGTTTTTAAGTTGCTCCCTCAACTGGATATTATTTCTCCGCAGGTAGGACGGGAACATACTTCCATTAGTTCATTAAGAGTTCGAGTAAATGTAAAAAATGTAGATTCAGATAATGTCTATCTGGTGGGAGCTAATCAAGAAAAAAGAAGAGCTCAAGATATAATTTCCTTAGAAGGTGATAAAAACTCTTTCATTTGGGATTTGGATTTGATCCCTGGTCAAAATAAATTTTCTCTATTTGCTCGGAACAAATATGGAAATAGCACCAAAGAGATCAACATCTCCTATATCCCAGAGGAGTTTGTTAAAACTTCTTTAGACCGCACTTTTACTAACCGCTCCGATACAGTATGGTCAGTAAACTTTAGCCCCGATGGTAAATTTTTGGCGACGGCAGGAGAGAGTAAAACTATTGATGTGTGGTTAGTGGAAAACCAAAGTTTACTTCTTTCCCTAGAGGGACATGGAAATGGCATTAGTCAGGTATGCTTTAGCCCAGATGGAAAAATTCTTGCGAGCGCTAGTTTTGACAAGACGATAAAACTTTGGTCGCTTTCCGAAGGAAAGCTATTGACTACTTTTTTGGGACACCAAGACTATATATGGTCAGTAAGTTTTAGTCCTGATGGTAAATTCCTAGCAAGTGCGGGAAATGATCGAATGATTAAGGTATGGTCTGTTTCTGAGAGAGTAGAGGTGGCAACGCTAACTGACCATCAAGGAAGTGTTAATAGTCTTGCTTTCAGTCCCGACGGAGAGACTTTGGTTAGCGCTAGTGATGATCACCTAATAGTGCTTTGGTCTTGGATAGAAGGAAAAAAAATTACTTCTTTACAAGGCCACCAAGACTGGGTTCAGGCAATTTGCTTTTCTCCTGATGGAAAAATTTTGGCGAGCGCAGGAAGAGATCAAAAAATTTATCTTTGGTCGATGAAAACCGGAGAAATTTTAAAAACGATTCCAACGGAGCTACCCATAGAAGCACTTTCTTTTCATCGCTCTGGAAATTTCTTTGCTGGGGGAGGGGCAGGGGGAGATATTCAAGTTTGGTCATCGATTACCTCTATTTTACTTGCCACAATTAAAGGACACTCTGAGGGGATACATACTCTTGCCTTTTCTCGCAACCAAGATCTTCTTGCTAGTAGTGGAGATGATTGTAGTTTAAAAGTTTGGAGAGTGGAGGGAGCAGAGCCATCTCAAGAAGGAAATCGGTTCGTTCCTGAAATTCACTTGCTTTCGCCTGGGGCAAGGCTACATAAAACCTCGAGTAGTATTTTTCGGATTGTTGCTCAAATAACAAATGTTGAAAAACTAGATGAGGTAAGACTAAATTATCAGGAAAAACGTTTTTTTCCTCTGAAAGAACATCAACTAGAGGATGGTTTTGTTGTTAGTTGGGATGTTGATCTTTTAGAAAAAGAGAATGATTTTGAGATAGTTGCCATTAACAATCATGGAACTCAAGCACAAAAGTTACAGATAGAGCTGCGGTCAACAGAGTTTTTACAAGGTTCCTTTTGGAAAAGTTTACCCTCAAAGCAACAAGATATTTATTCGACAGACTTCCACCCCTCTGGTACGTATTTAGTTTGTGGAGGATCTGAAGAGGCGCAAGTCTGGGAGACAAAAAGTGGAAAGCTTCTCTACTCCTTTGCCCAAGATCAAGGTTTTATTAGAGATTTGGCTTTTCATCCTGATGGAAAGAGCATTGCTTTGGCTGGTGGAAATGGGCAAGTAACCTTATGGTCTTTTCCTGATGGTAATAGATTGTCTACTTTAAGCGGGCATGAGGGAGTAGTTTCTAGTCTTGCCTTTAGTCCCGATGGAAAATATTTACTCAGCGGTAGTGACGACGAAACTATGCGTCTGTGGAATTTAGAGGAAGATGAAGTAGATGTTTTTAGTCCCGAGATGGGACCTATATTTTCGGTTGCTTTTAGTCCCGATGGAGAAACTTTTGGCTGCGGAGGAGAAAGCGACAAAATTAAACTCTGGTCTTTTTCTCGCAAAAGCCTTCTGAAAGTGCTAGATGGCCACAAGGGAGGAGTTTGGTCGCTTTGCTTTAGTCCTACAGGAGAGGTTATTGCGAGTGCAGGCATTGATAAGGCTATTCGTCTTTGGTTTATTAAGACAGGAGAAGAGTTTGCTGCATTAAAGGGACATCAAGAAAATGTTACAGAGCTTGCTTTTCATCCTTCTGGAAGAATTTTGGCAAGTAGTAGTTGGGATCAATCTGTTCGATTGTGGTCGATCCAAACAGGTACTCTTATAAGCACCTTGAATCGTCACTCTGACTGGGTTTGGGGGGTTACTTTTGATGAAACTAGCAATACTTTGGCCAGTGCCGGTGATGACTCCTCTCTTTATCTGTGGCAAATTTCAGAAACAGAAAGATTGCCCTCTATTGCTCCTGAAGTATATCCTAAAATAGATGTTTTACACCCTCTAACAGTTCCTTTTGCTACTTTTAGTGATACTTTACTTCTTTCCGCTTCTTTTTTGAATATTGATAATGAGGAAGATGTTAGGGTCAAGCTAAAAAGGCAAAAAATTATGGCAATCGCAGAGAAGAATCAATACTCTCAAGGGATTACTTTGTCTTGGAAGGTTGATTTGCTACCTGGAGCAAATACGATTGAAATCGTAGCCTTGAATGCATACGGGAGTACTTCTCGAAAAGTTTTAGTTTGGAAAAGCAGCGACACTATTGACCCAGAAGTTATTGAAGCTCAGGGAAATCTCTCGATTCACGCTTTTCTTGAACTAGCTAAAGGATTTCCTCAAGAGAATATTCTCATTTCACCTACCTTTATGATCACAGGGGTAAATGATGGACTGGGAGAAGGAATAGTTTCTTCCAAAATATTTCAAGATACAGCTTTTGCTCAAATAAGCGCTTCTCGGATTAAAGACAATAGTACTATGTTGGAAAATTATTTTCGGAATCTTTATCCTACAGTTGATATTAAAAATAACTACACTGCACAGATCCGATCTCATCAAAATTCTACTCGAATAACTTTTTTGAATGAAAATACTTATCAAGGATCTTGGCTTTTGTCCTTTGGCTCGGATAGTACGAGAAAGCGAGCATTTTTTCTTTCTAAGAGAAAAAGTATAGACTTTCCGATGATGTCTCAGCTCGGTTATTATTTATACCACCAAGAAGATGGTTTTCAGGCCGTAGCTCTGCCTTACGCCGGAGGAGATATGTTTCTTTATCTTTTTCTTCCTGATGAACAGGAAGGGCTTTCTTCTTTCTATGAAAAACTTAATTACGAAAAGTGGGGATATTGGCTGAAGAAATTCCAACCTATGGTCGGACACGTGGTTCTTCCCCGTTTTCAACAAAAATGTAACGTGTTCATCGATGATATTATGAAGCCGATGTTCTCTTCTAACTTGAGCTTAAGTAAAACAAAACCGCTACCCTTAGATCAAAATAAACTGGTTTTGCCAAATCAGTTTCAGCAAAATAATATTTTTTTTGTTGAAGAAAAAGGAGAGGCCCATATTGTCTCTCAAGAAGAATTAGGACCTCCTCAGCAAATGAATATCTTTGAAATGATCTTGAATCGGCCCTTTTTTTATGTTATTGGAGACAGTAACACAAAAACAATTTTTTTTCTAGGTCAGCTCGTTCATCCTAATGAGAATTTATGATAGACACTATTTATATCGAAGAAGATATTCAGGAACATCCTCGGGTTCAAGAGATTTGTCAAAGATTTCAGAAAGCCCGCACTATTCCTTGCCACCATTATGGCGAAGTTTTTAATCGCCATAATCAGAATTTTCGTTTACAAAAGAAAAATCCCGCTCTCATTCTTGCTCGAAAAAATAATCGCTTTCTCCACGTAACTCCAGAGGGGTATGGTATTGGAGGAGATCAAAACTATTATTTTTCTCACATGCTCAACTGTATTTATGATTGTCGCTATTGTTTTTTGCAAGGTATGTACCGCTCGGCTCACTATCTTTTGTTTGTTAATTTTGAAGATTTTCAAGGAGCCATTACGGAAAAAATAAAGGAAGAAGAAGGGAAACCTCTTTACTTTTTTTCTGGCTATGACTGTGATAGTCTAGCTTTAGATTCCGTTACCCATTTTATTTCTGAATTTCTAGATTTTTTTGCCGAGCATCCTCAAGCTTATTTGGAGTTAAGAACAAAAAGCGTTCAAACAAAATCTCTTCTTTCGCGAGAGGCAATGCCCAATTGCATTGTTGCTTTCAGTTTTACTCCCCAAGAGATTAGTCAGGAGTGGGAAGCGAAAGTTCCGCCTTTGAAAAGCCGTCTTGCTGCAGTCGAAAAACTGCAAAAGCAAGGATGGCCCATTGGACTTCGGTTTGATCCTTTAATTTTCCATAGCAACTTCCAAAAAAATTATGAGGAGCTATTTGCCCTTGTTTTTTCACGCTTGGAAGTGGAGTCTATTCACTCTGTCAGTTTGGGCCCCTTTCGCTTACCTAAGCCGATCTATCAAAGAATGCATCAACTTTATCCTGACGAAAAACTCTTTGCTGTTGCCATGGAAGAAAGAAATAAGATGATTTCTTATGAAGAAGATAAACAAGAAGAAATGATCAATTTTTGCACAAAGGAGCTCTTAAAGCATATACCCGAGAGGATATTTTTCCCTTGCACTTATTAATGACTTGATTTTTAATTTTACTTGAAATTTTTCAAGTAAATAGGGTATTATGAAAGCAGAAAAATAGTTATTTTTATGAATTCCATCAGGAGTATTCTCATGCGCCATTTTCTCTTACTTACGCTGTGTCTCTTTTGTAGCTCTCTTTGGGCGAGTACTTTTGTTAATTTTGAAGACCAAAACTTAGCAGAGCTAGATGCACTAGGGATTCATTTTACGCCAAATATTGCCATCACACCCCTCGCTGGTTCCGTTTTTGATGATCCTAATAATGGTAGTGCCTCTGCTCCCAATAGTATCTGTGTTGGAAACTGTGGAGGACAAATCGGTAGTGTCACTTTTGACTTTGACATAAACTTTTTTTCCATTATTGCTCTCTCTGGGCCAGGAGCGGATAACCTTACCGCAGGGATGAGGATTGAAGCCTTTGATATTTCAGGAACAAAAGTTGCCGAAGACTTTGTCAATACCTCGGTTCAGTTTGATTTGTTATCAGTAGAAGCGGATAATATTCGCCGTGTTGATCTGATCAGTCTTTTTAGCGGCTCGGACGCTTGGGATGATTTAACTTTCCAAGTCCAAGAAGCTAGTGTTCCCGAAGTGAATAGTATTGTCTTGATGATTATGGGTGGTTTGGGGTTGTTTTTGCAGAGAAAAAAATAGAATTAATCCTAGTGCCATGCAAGGTTGGAGGCTTTGGCTCCTGCCGAGCAGGGGATGTGATCAGACCACCATATCAGCAGCCAATCACATCCCCTGCTCGGCAGGAGCCAAAGCCCTCCAGGGAACATATTGCAAAAGAACGGTTTTAGATAACCTAATCCTACTAAGGGATTTACACTAGCCTACCCTTCCTCCTCTTTTTTCTTCCGCACAAAAACAGGAATCATCGACAAAAAGCAATGTCCTAAAAATTCCAAGTACTCCTCTGTCGCACTGGCAAAAAACTCCTCTCCTGGAATTATCTTCCAAGCTCTTCTAGCAACTGTTTGTGAAAGCACATAGGTAAAAAGAGATAAAAATAGTAAATTACGGAACATAGGAGTTTTTGTGTACTCTTGCCACGCTTCGTAATTTTTTAGAAGAACAAGAAGAAGAACAATTGCAGCGATGTAAACACCTTTTGATGTACCTGCGAAGTGAATTTCTCGGCAAAGAAATGTTCCGACAAATAAGGTGAGCCAAATCAAAAAATGATGTCGTAATTGCAAGCAACGAGCTAAAATAATGGCAAAGAAAATACCTAAAAGGACAATAGAAGCATCTTCAATTTGCGGCTTAGATATTTGGTACTGGCTGCGAGAAACTTGGAGAGCACCATTTTCTTCTTTGATACTGTATTTGCCTCGGGAATGGTCATGCATAGACCAACCAGGGCTTCGCTTCAAAGGTTTTACATAAGTGAACTCAGAGAGAGGAAGACCTTTTTGAGCAAAAAACTCTTTGATTTCAGGGTTGGTGACTTGCTGTTCGTTCAATACTTTTTTTAACTTAATGTCTAGAGTTCCTATTGGAATAGAGGGGGAAGCTAAAAAAATGAGAACGACAAAGTTGGCTAAAGGAAGTAAAATCCACCAGTAGTTCACTTCTTTGGCCATAGACAAAGCAGCGTTTTTTAGTGTATGGAGTTGTTCTTTCATCAATCTTTCCTAACGTAATAGACTGCATATGGAAAAAAATAATAAGTTATATTTTTTAGGTGAATGCAAATTGTAACTATCTTTGGGAATTTTCCTAAGAAAAAATTTCTTCTTGGAATTTTTTTCATGATCTTGGCAAAATAGAGCTTTAGACATTCAAAACAATCCAGAAAGGATCTTACAATGGAACTATTAAATCCCAAGCGTAGTGTTGTTACAGTGATTGATTTACAGGGAAAATTGATGGATATGATCTATCGCCCAGAGCTTGTCATTGCAGCGAGCATTCGACTTTTAAAACTGGCCGACCTTTTTCAAGTTCCTGTTATTTTAACGGAACAGTATCCTAAAGGCTTAGGAAAGACTCATCCTGATGTTCTAGAAGTTTTTAATAGTTTGACAACACAAAAACATTACCTCGAAAAAACGAGCTTTGGTTGTTGCGGGGATTCTCAATTTGCCGCATTGCTGCAAAAATCTTGCCCCGATATTGCTAAATCGGACAGACAAATAGTTGTTGCAGGAATTGAAGCTCATGTCTGTGTTTTGCAAACTGTATTGGAATTGCTCCAAGATGACCAAGAGGTCTATCTTTGTTGGGACTGTGTTAGTGGTAGAGGGGAAGAGTACCGAAAACATGCTTTTGATCGAATGACTCAAGCGGGTGCCTTTTTGACAAATCACGAGTCGGTAGGATTTGAATGGGCACGAGACAAAAGTCATCCGGGTTTTAAGGCAATGAATCAAATTTTTCGAGAAGGACAATTAGTTTAGATACAACATTCTCAATGCTGTTCGACGAGAATGAAAACTATTTTTTGATTCATTGTGGCAAAAGTGAATAATTTTGATTATGGTTATAGTGTCATGGTCATATTTCTTATCAGTTATTCAAATATATTATTATTAGAGAATAATTGAAAAAAATTAAAAAATATTTGCAATCTTTTATGGAAAATGTTTTTATATAGAAAATCTACGATCGTTATGGAAGTCTGAAACAAATACTAAAGAACAAAAATTTCTTCTTGTTTTTTGGTGATTCCCCTTAACTCTATCGAGAAAATATTTCCAATGAACCCTTTAAAAATTTTAGAGAAATATTGTGATCCTAAGTCTGAAGCCTACTCTATTTTGGTCACTCATAGCCGTATGGTGCACCAGAAAGCACACGAAATTGCTTTGAGCTTAGGAGATCAGAATATAGATTTAGATTTTATCTATGAAGCTTCTATGCTTCATGATATCGGAGTGGTTTTGACAAATACTCCTGATTTAGGTTGCCATGGTGAGTTTCCTTATATCTGTCATGGGTATTTAGGTCGAAAGGTATTGGAAAAGGAAGGGTTGCCTCGGCATGCCTTGGTCTGCGAAAGGCATACAGGAGTGGGGCTAACCAAAGAAGAGATTGTCGATCAGGACTTGCCTATTCCTCATCGAGATATGATGCCAGAGTCCATAGAGGAAAAAATCATTTGCTATGCAGACAATTTCTTTTCGAAGAAGAAAGACCAATTAACCGATGAAAAAAGTTTTGTCGATGTCGAAAAGCAATTGAGTCGATTTGGAGAAGACAAGGTTGATCTTTTACGTTGTTGGGCAGATAAATTTTCTTTTCCCCCCTCAGAATCTTGTTTGACAGGCACAGAAGAAACGGCACTCAATCTTTAAAAAAACAATCTTTAAAAAAAGGTCAGAGTTTATCTGACCTTTTTTAGATTTTTCCTTCCCAATTATCCCCATGTTGAGTAAAAGTATTTTGCAAATACCTTAGAGTTTCCTCTGACAAAGCCCCTAATGACAAGGCCTCTATGTTTTTTTCTAGATGCTTTATGTTTGTTGTTCCCACAATACAACTATGAACTCCCGATTGGTAAGCAGCAAAACGTAGAGCCATTTCTGAGAAATTTCCTTCCCTTGCCTCTATTTTCATTTTTTGCCACCGATGCCAGTACTCTTCTCCATCATGCCCATGCGGGCATTCAGAAAAACGCCAAGGAGCATTGGCCAGAGGGCGCTTTGCAATGATTCCTACCTTACGACCTTGAGCTGTTGCTAAATGGGTTTGGAGAGTTTTTTGATCACAAATATTGACAGAGGTTTGAATGCTTCCAAAGAGGTCTATCTTAAGAGCGGCTTCTAGATCTTTATTTTCTCCAGAATAGGCAATCACCTTAACTTTACCACATTCTTTTGCTTTAGATAAAACCTGCAATATTTCATCTTGTTGGAAGGTTTCTTGGGGGCAAGAGTGGAGATGAACGATGTCGATGACGTCTGTTTTTAACTGGCGTAGAGCTCTTTCGATGCCCGCTTGTAGGCAAGAAGGGGTCCAGTCAGGATGTCCTTCTACTCCGTAGCCAATTTTGGTTGAGAGAATGAAATCGGAACGTCTGGAGGAAAGGGCTTTGCCAATTCTTTCTTCAGAAAGACCATAACCACGAGCTGTGTCGATTAAGGTTACTCCCAGGTCAAGAACTTGATGGAGAAGATAACTGGCTTCCTTGTCATTTTGATCATGGCCGCCAATGTGCATGGCACCGAAACCCAAGATAGGTACCTTTAGGCCGGTTTGCCCAAAGGTACGTAGGGGGATAGGGGAATTGTTTTTACTCGCAAGCATGTTTCTTGTTGTGGACAAAAGACTCTTGTCCTTTGTATTTTTCTCCGGCTTGATATATGGACTCAAAATAGTCTTTCGTTTCACTAATCACGTTTTTAGCTTGGGTGGCGATTCCTGCCTGATGTTGTGATATGCCCTCTTTACGAAACCAATTACTCGATCCAATGACAACTTCTTTTCCGTCTATCCAGAGAATTTTGCTGTGAGTTAGCTTTTTTGGATCATCAAAGACTATGTCAGTGATTCCATTTTCTAGTAAAAAAGCAGCACTGCCCTTATTGTAATAATGAACATGGTCATTAAAGGAACCTTTTGTGCATTGTTCTAAAACAATTTTTACGACAACTCCTCTTTTTTTGGCTTCGATCAATTTTTCTAGGAGAAGATTGATGGTATGGTTGGGATTTTTGTTATCCAATTTCATCATATAGGTCATTAAGTTGATTTCTTCGTCTGCTTCGTCAATGAGCTTACCAATAATGTCAAAGTAATTACTACTTGTAAAGTAAGTAGATCCATCTGGGCTTTTTTCTTGAGCAAGCCAAGATCTTTCAGGAAAATGCCAAAGATGCTCAAAGTACTTTCTGTAAAAAGAAACTGCCTGAGAAGAGTGAACTAGAAGATTCGATTCATTATTGTTGCTCATGGAATTATGAGTTAAGTTCGTAGAGCCAATGAGAACATAATGGTCGTCGACTAAAACTAGTTTGGCATGAGTTAGGCGTTTTTTAGAGTCATATTTTCCGACAATTCCAACCTTTTTTAAAAGAGCGAGAGTTTGTTTATTACGCCAACCGCCGTGGCTATCCCCTTCTAAGAAAACTTGTATTTTAACCCCTCTTTTTTGTGCTTTCTTGAGGCTACGGACAATAGATTGACATTTTCCGTATTTTGCTCTCATAGAAAGACCTACGATAGAGATAGATTTCTGCGAGTTTTGAATCAAGTTTTTTAGAGTAGGGTAGTATTCTTGGTTGAATACTACTTGGAAATGGTTTCTCTCATTTTCTAGCGAGGAAACACTTTTCTCTGCCATGATAGATGAATGGCAAAGGCAAAACAAAATTCCACAAAGGAGAAATTTAGTTTTCATTTTCGATCCTCGAAATGTGTATTGTGAATTTCTGAAAAAATTTCATTTTTTATAGTAGTTGTTTCTATATTATATCTCCTTTTTTCTCTTTTATCAAGTATAATCATTTTTTATTGCTGATCTAAGTGCTAAAATGATAGCAAGTTAATGTATAATTAGGTTAAGATACCAGAAGAAATCAGTGAAATTTGTTTCCAAAAAAGCTCAGAAGGAGAAAAAATGAAGGCTCTGACCTTAGAAGGAAAAGCTCAAATTGGATATACTTCCGTCATTGACCCGGAAATTAAAAAATCGCAAGATGTCATTATTGAGGTAAAAGCTACTGCCATTTGTGGGTCTGATTTACATGTTTATCATGAAAGAGAATTTGGTTTTGATTATGGCATGGTGATGGGGCATGAGTTTGTCGGAGAAATTGTCGAAGTCGGAAAAGACGTCAGAGCATGGAAAAAAGGAGATATGGTTATGACTCCTTTTACAACTTCGTGCGGAGTTTGCTACTTTTGCCAGCAAGGACTTACCTGTCGCTGTATTCATGGACAACTTTATGGCTGGGTTGAAAAAGGAGAGGGGCTACAAGGAGGACAAGCTGAGTATGTGCGAGTGCCTTTGGCCGATACGACTCTTCTCTCTGTTCCCGAAGGAGTCGAGTTGGAAGAGGGACTTCTTTTGGGAGATATTTTGGCAACAGGTTATTTTTGTGCCGATCGGGTTGATATTTTTCCCGAAGGTACCTATGTTGTGATTGGTTGTGGACCTGTCGGTCTGATGTCAATCATCGGAGCGAGAGAACAAGGAGCCGAGAAAATATACGCTTTAGATTCTGTCCCCGAGCGCTTAGCCCAAGCAGAAAAATGGGGAGCTATTGCCTTAGACTATACCCAGGAAAATATCTCCGAAATTATTGCGGATGCCACTGAGGGAAGAGGAGCGGATGGAGTGATGGAAGTTGTTGGAAATCCTGCAGCTATGTCTACTGCTTGGAGTTTAGTCAGACCAGGGGGAGTCATTTCTTCTGTTGGAGTACACACTTCTCCTCATTTTTCTTTTTCTCCGGCCCAAGCTTATGATAAGAATTTAACCTACCGAGCAGGACGATGTCCCGCACGCCATTACATGCCGAAACTACTTCCCTTAGTCCAAGAAAAAAAATATGATCTGACTAGTGTTTTTTCTCATCGACTATCTTTGGCTGAAGGAGCTAAAGGCTACCAAATATTTGATCAGAAATGCGATCATTGCACTAAGGTTGTTTTGTATCCTTAGGGGTTAGAATGAGATAATCTAAAACCGTTCTAAGCACCATGTTCCCTGGAGGGTGAGGCTCCTGCCGAACAGGGGATGTGATTGGCTCCTGATGGTATTGAGGCACATTCACAGGATCATAGGTTTCATATTGAAAAAACGTTTTATATCGCACGTACTCCTGCCGAGCAGGAGATGTGCTTGGCTTTTGATATTATTATCTAGGCACATCCCCTGCTCGGCAAGAGCTCGCCCTCCAGGGAACGTGCTACCCGGCAAAAACTTCGGCCAAAGACTCTTCCATCTTGGCAATCACTTCGCTGAGCATTTCTTTGCTTTGCACTGTGGAGAGAAAACCTGCTTCGTATTGGCTGGGGGCTAGATAAACGCCTTTTTCCAGCATTAAGTGGAAAAAGCGGTTAAACTTATTAATGTCACAGGTTTTAACATCAGCAAAGCTACGGATGGCTTGGGAGGTAAAAAAGAGCGAAACCATGCTTCCTACTCTATGCTGAGTCAGAGGATAGTTGTTTTTGTCGATTATTTTTTGCACTTCCTCTTGCCAGTGCTGGCCTAGTTCTTCCAGCTGAGCGTAAACTTCGGGAGTGAGTTGCTTGAGGGTTTCGATTCCTGCGGTTACGGCGACAGGATTTCCGCTGAGGGTTCCTGCTTGATAGATGGGGCCACTGGGGGCGACTTGCTCCATGTATTTTCGCTTTCCTCCGTAGGCTCCAATGGGGAGTCCTCCGCCAATCACCTTACCAAAGCAAAGTAGGTCGGCTTCGACCTGGTATAGCTCGTTGGCTCCTCCTCTGGCTACACGAAAACCAGTCATGACCTCATCTAGGATAAGAAGAGCACCGTACTGGTCGCAGAGTTCTCGTAATTTTCCGAGGAAATTGTCCAAAGGGGGAACACAGCCCATATTACCGGCGACAGGTTCGACAATGATACAAGCAATATCCTCGGGATGCTCCTTAAATAGAGAAGAGACAGACTCTATATCGTTAAATTGGGCGAGTAAAGTATCTGCGGCATTGGCAGGAGTGACACCAGGAGAGTTAGGAATTCCTAAAGTCATTGCTCCTGATCCGGCTGCGATCAAAAAAGAATCACCATGTCCATGATAGCAACCATCGAACTTAATAAACTTATTGCGTCCTGTGGCTCCGCGAGCAACGCGAACAGCACTCATTGTTGCCTCAGTTCCGCTATTGACTAAACGAACCATATCGGCTGAAGGTACTCGCTCAACAATCATTTCTGCTAAAACAATTTCTAACTCGGTCGGGGCACCAAAGCTAGTTCCTTTGCTTATGACTTTCTGTAAGGCGGAAATGACTCCCTCAGGAGCATGGCCTAAAATCATGGGCCCCCAGCTATTGACAAAGTCAATATAGCGGTTTCCCTCAACGTCATAAATATAGGCCCCTTCTGCTCGATCTATAAAAGGAGGGGTTCCTTCTACACTTTTGAAAGCTCTTACGGGAGAATTGACTCCACCAGGAATCACTTGAGCTGCTCTTTCCAGTAATTTTGTACTATTGGGTAATTCCATAGTTCATCCTTATACGATTACGATTTCCTTTAGCTCCATTAAATTGCGAGCTAAAGTTTTGAGTTCATTGTCATTGCTTACTTTTTCGAATTCTTCTACTTCAAAGTTTTGTTTTACCTCTTCTTTGTTGGGAGAAGTATTGTGAAACTTACCTTTGTATCCCTTTCCCTCTAACATCATTAAAATTAAAGCGCCTAGAGAGTAAAGATCATTGCCTGCTTTAGTTGGAGTGATTTGCATTTGCTCAGGAGTGAAAGATTTTAGCTCCCAAGTGTTTTTCGCAATTTTTGTGGTCGAAATAAGATCAGCTCCGACCAATTTTTTGTATTTTGGCCAGAAATCAAAACCAAAAAGCAAAGGGGTGCTTAGATCAGGCTCTTGAGAGCCCACTTTGTAAGGAAAAAGAATGTTCTTCGGATGGATGCTTCCGTGGTGCAAGTCCATTTTATGAGCGACTTTAAGGCCTCGGGCTAAACGAAGAATAATGGTTTTGCATTGTTCAGGAGAGAGCTTTTCTTCTTTCTCCATTACTTCGCGGAGGGAAACTCCTGGGGGAGAAGATATAACAAAGCAGCGAAGATGACTGTTGTTTTCACTATCTAGGATGGTGAAGAGAGTAAAGTCTTCTTTTTCTGCAAGATCAACCAAGCCGCGTAAACGTTTTTTGATATCATCTAGCCAGTACTCAGAAGGGAGGAAGTAGATACCAACGGGAACATTGTTTTCGGTAGCGCTTCCTTTAAATTTATGATAGACCGAATTTCGTTCGATATCTTCTTGGATCTTGTATTTTCCCAGGAAACTCTTGCCTACTTGAGGAAGAGGATAAGGTCTTCTTTTTCCAATTAAACAAGACACTCGATGGAAAAGCATTTGTTCATCGATAGAGTCTTCTCCTGTCCCCATGTACATAAAATCATGGCCACGGTTACGCCATTGCTCTAGTTGAACTTTTTCAACATCTTTTCTTCCCATAAACAAAACAGGTATGCTTTGTTTTTCTTTGGTTTCTTTTTTGAATTTTTCATATACATCAATGGCTTTGCTTTCATGGTTGATAATGAACAAACAAAGTCTTTTGTGATAGGGATAGCAATCATCCGAGTCTTCAATAACACGTAGTTCGTACTCTTTACCAGTTATCTTGCGAATTATTTCGACAATAGATGAATCAAACCCAAGGACAAAAATAACATCTGGTTTACGAAAATGAATTCTCATCCAAGGAAAAATACGGTATAGATAAACTGCAATTAAAACTAAAACAATAAAGCTAGCTACAAGTAAAGGTTTCATCCGTCACTTTCCTTACAATAAAAAAGCTATGTTAACCAGCGATTTTAATCAATCCTTAGGGGGGGCCCTAGGTTAACTTAGTCCTTTCACCACCTTCCTTTTTTCGATCAAAGAACACCTAAAGCATCTTACCTTCGTTTAGGGCAAGATTTGTAGGCTTTTCATGTTACCAAATATTGCTTGCAATCTCCAATAAGTTTTCATTTTATGAAAGAAGCGAAAGCGTTAGGAGGGAAGTGAGCCGACAATAGGTACCATTTTTATGGGAAAAAAATCATAGGTGTGAATTGCTCTGGTTAGAAAAAATTGTTAGGATATGGCCCTGCGTATTTTTAGTGATCTAGAACAAAAGTAGTTTGCCTAAAGGAGAAAAATAATGAAGATCTATGGCTATAAAAAATGCAGCACTTGTCGTAAAGTAGAAAACTATTTGCAAGAAAAAGGGTTTGAGTATGATTACATTGATATCACAGAAAACCCTCCTGGAGCAAAAGAACTTAAGGGTATTATTAAAAAATCAGGCAAGGAGCTAAAATCCTTTTATAATACCTCTGGAATTCAATATCGAGAATTGAATATCAAGGAAAAACGAGAAAGTATGAGCGAGGCGGAGCAGATCAAAATGCTTTCTGGGAATGGCCGTCTTTTGAAGCGTCCGATCGTTGTGGACAGTAAAAAGTCGAGTGTCGGAAGACAAGGAATCGAAAAAGTCTGGGAATAATTTTTGAGAGACCTAAAGCATGAGTAGACTAATTCGAGGAATGATACTGCTAATTAGCACAAGCTACTTTGTCGGCTGTGGAGCGGTCGTTGGCACGGTTGTCGGGAATGTCCAAACAGCGGTGGCCTATCCTTTTAGCGAATATGTTTTCTGGGGAGCTTTTGAGTATGATAATACTTGGGAAACTCCTTATCAAGAGCTAGAAGAGGATGAGGAGCACGGTGATACTTTGCTCGGCTTAGCGGTTTCGGGAGGAGGAAGCCGCTCTGCTTACTTTATGTCCTGTGTTATGGAAGAATTGGCCCAAAAAAAAATAGTTAAGGGGAACTCTCCGACCTATATGGATGAGGTCGATTACATTTCTAGCGTATCTGGTGGTAGCTTAGCTTCGGCTTACTATTGCTCGAAGGTTGCTTATGCCCGAGATAAAAAGAAATTTCTCCGAGAGTTTCGAGAAGCGATGGGAAAGAATTTTGAAGTTCGGTCTTTACTGCGCATGGTCTTTTTTGGCTATTGGGCTTTAGATTTTTTTACCTACTATGATCGAGGTGATTTACTGGCTGCCGTTTGGGAAAGTAATTTTTTTGGAGACTTAACGTTTGAGGACTTGCAAAAAGCCCAACACAAAGGTGCTCCCACTTTAATTATTAATGGAACAGATCTTAGTGATGGGCGCAAATTTGTTTTTTCCACTTTGCCAGAAAGTCGCTTTAATAACTCCGAGTTTTTTCAGACAATCGAAAAATATGGATTTGAAGATTTCAGCGGCTACAGACGTTTTAAAACAAAAGGTTTTCAATCTTTGAACTCTGATATTCGGCCTTACCGTGTTTCTAAGGCTGTAGCAGCCTCGGCATCGGTTCCCAATTTGATTGGGCCGGTTACTTTGAAAAACTATCAAGGAAACTATTTGATAAATATTTGTGATGGAGGAGTTTATGATAACTCGGGTGTAGAAAGTCTTATTCAAGTTTTTACGGAATATCTCGATGGGCACCCTGGAAAACCAGCTAAAATTATTATTATCGATGGATCAGGTTTCTTTGAAAAAAACCACAACTACAGTGACAACCAGAGCATAGCTTACTACTCTGAGCGACCTCTTTCGATTTCTTGGAAAAGAATGGATGGTTATCTGGCCTATGTTTTTGAAGAACTCCGCAAGTTTACCAATCGTGCTGGGCAACGTCCTTATCGCAATTTACAGTACTCTTTAATCAGCCTCTATGATGTTCTTCCTTCCCAAGAAGGGCAAAAACAACTTATCAAAGTAAATGAAGCCGCTTTAGGAAAGATTTTGAATCCTCATCTTACCGCACTGGATTTTTTCAATGAAGTGACAAATATCCAAACTCGATTTAAAGTTTCCGCGACAGATGCTCACTCCATTGAAGATGTTGCTACTGAGGTTGTTCAGAAAATGGAATTCCGCTAGGAGGTGTTCTCATTCAGCTTTTTTTACAGTATTTTTTAGCAATAGTGAGAAAATTATCTTGAACTCAGTATTGATAGATTGCAAAGCGGCTGAATGAGAACACATCCTAAAGGATGGAATTTAAAAACGATACTTTTATTTAGATTGTCGAAAGTAACCGTTAAAAATTTCCCTTAGTTTCTCCGGCCGAGTATCCGCGCTCTGTTTTTTTGACCTGAGCTAAAGCAATACTGGGGTCATGTTCAAAGCAGAGCCACCAGTTTTCTTCCTCTGCTTGGGCCAGTATTTTCTTTTTCTCGGTAATAGTGGTTACGGGGTTGACATCATAGGCCATAACATAAGGTACAGAAATGTGAGAGGAGGTGGGGATTAAGTCCGCACAGTAAAGCACGTTCGTTTTTTGGTCGCTGATTCGAACCATCTGCTGGTGGGGAGTGTGTCCATGAGCTAAATGGAGGTGAATGTTCGGGAAAAGCTCTTTTTCTCCTTCTACCAAGTTTAGGTTTTTGGATAAGGGCATGAATGTTTCAGGAATAAAACTCGCTCGGTCTTTTTCTGTCGGGTTTTGGGCATACTGGAAATGTTCTTTTTGAACGTGATACCGAGCTTTTCCAAAGGCTGGTTTTTTCTCTTCTCCCACTTCCTCAACCGCTCCTCCGACATGATCAAAGTGCAAATGAGTGAGAATGACGTCTGTGATGTCTTCTTTTTGGTAGCCCAGTTTTTCCAAAGATAAGCTCAAATCAGAATGCTTGTGATCAATGGCATAGATTTTATGAAATTTCTCCGGCCAATAGCTACCGACACCACAGTCGATTAATATAACACGACCTTCTCCTACCACTAACAAGGCTCTCATCGCAAGATCTATTCGGTTAGCGTCATCAGAAGGATTGGTTTTATTCCATAAAACTTTAGGGACAACTCCAAACATGGCCCCTCCATCGAGACCAAACCTTCCTGTTTCAATACAGTGCAGTTGATAGTTTCCGATTTGCATAAAATACCTTTCTATTTATTTTGAAAATCACCGCTCTTACTCAAAACTTTCCGAGAAATAGTTTCGCTCGACCCACTGAGAAAAAGACATTTCCTTTGCGTGTTCTTCGTATGCCTGTAATATTTGCTCTAAAGGACAATTGCCAAAGCAAATATGTCCATATTGCCAAGAAAAAGCTTGGTGGGCTTTTTTAACAGGAAGATCGTAGACAATGACTAAAGCGAGGGCACTGGCAAAACTTGCTCGGTCGGCCCCTCGACGGCAATGAACCAAAGTATGGGCTTTTTTTTCCTTACTTTCTTCTAAGATCTTAGCCAGTCTCCATAAGTTTTGGGGACTGGGAGCTTTCCAAGCGGATAGCTTAATATCATAGTGAAGGATTCCTTCTTTTTGGCAAGCTTGGATTTCTTCTCGGTACCATTGTTTTTTTGGTTTCTCTCCCCTTAGATTGACCACCACTTGAATATCATTTTCTTGGATAGATTGAGAAAGCTCTGTTCCCGTTAGCTGGGCAGATCGGTAGAATTTGGGGGAAGAGTTAGGAGGATTTAAAGAGTGAAAATTTTGTATGATATTGCAGCTTGTTAAAAAAAGTAGGCTGATAATAAAGACAGGTTTTCTTTTTTGGGCAGACAAAAAAAATCTCATGAAAGTTTCCTGTCGAATGGATTTTACGGAATTTTTTAAGTGAAGATGCATTATAAACTGTTCCCAAACTCTTTACAAAGTAATTTTAACAAGGCAGGGAATCATTTCTTACTAATGAATGCTGTGTATATCGGGGTTTTAGCTTGATCGCTAATATTTATTTTCCTTGCAAGCTCAGAGAAATTGAGTTAAGCTATTTTAAGGAAATACGGTTTTTAGAGATTATCTCCCAACGAAATTATCGATACAGTAAATAGAATATTTTAGGAAAAAGTCAAATGAAAACAAATAATGGCTTTATTTTGATCACATTAGTGAGTTTGTTTGTTCTTAGTTTTTCTGCCCAAGCAACATCTTTGTCTGATGACTTGATTGCTCTTTACACTTTTAATGATGGAACTGCCAACGACTCTTCTGGCAATGGTAATGACGGAACTTTTATTGGTGGAGCAACAACAACGGCAGAAGGCCGTGATGGTTCCGGGCTTGCGACAAGCGGAGGATCTCACGTTGAAATAACAGATGGGTTTGGAACCACCGATGTCGGAGATTTTACAGTAACAGCATGGACTAAGTTTGCCGGTCCCTTTCCTCCTGCAAATCGAGCCTACGTTGTAGATCTTTTTACTCCTAGCCAAGGGCCCTCTTTTTGGTACGACGGCCCCAACATACTAGGAACTTTTATATCCGTGGACGGTTCCTCAGAAGTTCATGATACTGTAGGAGATCCGACCGATGAGTGGCACCACATTGCCTTTTCCCGACAAGGTTCCACCCTATCGAGATTCTATGATGGTGTTTTACTCGGGTCATTTACCTACAGCAGTGCCGCTTTACAGCTAACCACGACTTCGTTTATCGGAACTTTTGCTGGTGTGACATCCAGCCATTTCTTTAACGGCACAATCGACGAAGTGGGAATTTGGGGACGAGCTTTAGACCAAACAGAGATTACTTTACTGCAAAATGATGTGGATATCACAGGAGCGGTTCCCGAGCCATCGACAATGCTACTAGGAATCATGGCGGGATTTCTTTTGTTTTACCGAAGATTTTAATTTGTGGTATTGAAATTTAGAAAACTCCACAAAAAAAACGCCTCCATCGTCAATCGACGATGAAGGCGTTTTTTATTTAGCTATTAAAAAAAACTACTTTTGAAGTAGCTCTTTCAAAGCGTTGGAAGCTTCGGGAGTATTGCTAATAGCATCTATAATGCTTTGTCTCTCGTTTTCTTCCAATTTGCTTTTTCCCTCTAAACCGGCAAACATTTTTTGCAGATTAGGGTGGTTATGCTCGATTTGCAGTAGCTCAACTTCGTACATTTGTAGATCTTGAGTATTGCGATCCCAGCCTAATAGCAGAGTTAAGAAAGGAAAACGAACCTTGTCTTTGGGTAAAGGCTTGGTGTCGAGCTTAGGAGCGACTTGTAAAGCTCTTTCTGCTTTGATAACACCATTGCCGTAATATTTTCCAGACTCAGAAAGGCTCTTATCGGCCGAGCTAAAAAGAGCATGACGAACAGCATTGACTTTTTGCCAAGGATGATCGTATTTTTGCTCGTTGTACTTCTGAAGCCAAAGAGCAGCGGTTGCTGCAACTTGAGGTGTTGCCGAAGAGGTTCCTCCTCCGCGGAAACTAACTTCATGTCCTTTGCCTATTTTGGCCCAAGGCATGTTCGGAGTGTAAGCAGCGATAGCTGATCCCATAACACTAGGAGGACCAAAATTACCTTGCATCTTAAATTCCCAAGCATTGGCACGGTGGTAAGGCTTTTGTCCAAAAGTAACCCCGCATACTGCGACAACGCGGTGGAAACGAGCAGGATAAACTAAATGGCGAGTAGGTAAATCTTCCACGTTATTTCCTGCGGCGGTGACAACAGTGATTCCTTTTTCGTAGGCATCGTTGACGGCATCAGCCCAGTACTTGGAAGCAACTCCACCCATGGACATCGAAACGACATCACATTTGACATTAGGTTGCATAACGTAGTAAAGAGCTTGGACTAAGTTGCTTGTTTGCAGAAGAATAACTGTGTTGGATAGACGAATAGGAACAACCTCTACTTCAGGAGCTCCTCCTAAATAATCTTCGAATTTACACTCTTCTTTTTTGACTTTGTTTCCCGCTAAAATAGCTAAGGTAGCTGTTCCGTGGCCAGGCTGAGATCCTAATTCTTTTTTGTTCGGGTCAACCGCTGAATTAGGGTTTTCCCCTTTGACAAAGTTTTTTTGAAGATCTGTGCATATGTACTCAGGAGCACTAACATGAGAAGGGTCGTAGCCTGTGTCAAATTGAGCTACACGAACTTTCTTTCCGCCTTTGTAGTTATTTTGGCGAGCGGTTCGGAGCTGAGAGTGACTTTGGCCTAAGTGCCAAGCGAAGACATTGCTTTTCGGATGACTCCAGTAGTCATCATAGCTACGAGTTTCATCTTCTGCTTCTATGTTAAGTTCAGGACGTTCTTTTTCGATTTGACGTACTTGAACTTGGTCAGGTTCTGCGTAAGCAACTCCCGATTGATTTTTGATCATGTGGTGGGCTAAATCCCAACCCGACATTCCTGTATCTTGTTGAGGGTGAGCAATAAACCAATTAGATCGACTTCTTTCGCCATTTTGCAAAAGAGGTTCCATGGTAAAGGTGATTCCTTGGACCTCTAATGTGGTCAAGGAAGTTGCATCCATATTGCTATCTAGTTCAACAATAATATCTTGAGCCCAAAGAACTTGGCTGAAGAGAAATGTAGCAAAAAGGAAAATGACTTTATTCATAAAAATATCCTAAATCATTGGACTTAGAAAAAAAATCTTTTAACCTCCCCTTGAGGTTATACTAAGATAATAATTATAGCAAAAAGAGAGTATAGATTCAAAAGTAAACTTGGTTTGGAAACCTAGGAGAAACAAAAATGAAAATAGTCGTGACCTTATTGGTTTTTCTTTTTGGGACGGCTTTTTTACAAGCCGATTTGGATATGAAAGGAGTTTGCTATGGTTCTTGGGAAGAAGGCCATTACCAAACTTCGGATGCGAATATTTCTTTGAATAATTTAGCTAAAACAGAGACGAATTATGTTGGGTTGGTCGTGACTTGGTATATGAATGATCCTCAAAGCAATCTCGTTTTTGCCGATAGCACAACAAAAGATGGAGATAAAAAATGGACTCCGACAGATACAGATATTCGACACGCTATTCGAGAAATCCATCAGCGAAAAATGAAAGTGATGCTCAAAATGCATCTCAATGTAAAGCGTCCCAAAAAAGGAGCTTCTCCTCACTGGAATCCTGTTTGGGCAGGAGAAATTGAACCGGCTGATCCAGAAAAATGGTTTCAGCAATATGCTACCTTTGCTCTGCACTATGCCAAAATTGCTCAAGAGGAAAAGGTCGAGTTGTTGTGCTGGGGAACGGAATTAATTTCTATGACAAGTAACCCAAAAGAAAACCCTACCCAAGACTACACCAAAAAATGGAGAGGTTTGATCAAAAAAATTCGCCATCACTACTCGGGTAAATTGACTTTTTCAGCTGACTTTTATTGGGAATACGAAAAAATTGCTTTTTGGGATTTACTCGATTATGCAGGACTGGGAGTTTACTTTGATCTGGTTGCTTCCGAAAATACTAATCCCAGTCTAGCTGAAATTAAGGAAGCTTGGGAAAAAAGCTGGAATTGGCCTAAAAACATTGTCGAAGCGCTGGAAACTTGGCAGAAGAAAATCGAAAAGCCAGTTATTTTTACGGAAATAGGCTACTGTAGCGTTGATAAGTGTACCTATCGTCCTTGGGAAGGGATGCAGAGCTATTCTGAAAATGAAGAACTTCAAGCCCGAGCCTACGAAGCTGCCTTTGAGGTATTTTCTCATCGTCCCTGGTTCAAAGGATTTTTTTGGTGGGTCTGGTATACAAAACCCTATCCCAAAAAAGACACTCAATTCCCCTACAACAAAGACTACACTCCGCAAGGTAAAAAAGCACAGGAGGTAATCGAGAAATGGTATAAGAAGCGACTTTAGGTTTTCTTAAGGCGCTTCTGTAAATGGCGAGATTCCTCCATAATCAAAGCATACAGTTTCTGCACGGTTTCAGGGCGAAGGGTTTTGTTTTGCTCTAGCATACGAGAAATTACTTGGCCTTCCCGTGCAGGGCAATACACTTCTTGCTGGTTTTGACTTTTGATTTCCCCTATTTTTTGGCTACAGAGAGCTCTTTCATGGAGTAAATCGAGAATTTCACTATCGATTTTGTTTATCTTGTCACGCCATTGAGCTAAAGATTTTTGGGACATTTTTGATCTCCTGCTAGTCAACTAAGTGAGCAGCAATATTAGCATTAGGGTCCATTACCCCCTCGATGTCTCCGCTTATAGAAGTCAGAATGGTTGCTACCCCAGGACCATGGCCCATCTTAATCGAGTCTCCATGAATGACAACGCCGATACTAACAGCTCCCTTTTGGTATGCTCGTCCATAGCGATTATCACAATCTTGCAAAAGGACTAAGTCTCCCATTTTCATTTTGTCTAAATTATTGCGCTTAATTTCCTCTTGGTCGGTCGTCATGATATCATAGTCTCCCCGAGCGACAGTAGGAGCACCTACTCCTGATCCCATTAAGTGAGCAGGAACTACGCTTGTTACAGGAACATGAAGTTTGTTGTTTTTTTCCTGAATCCCCAGTTTCTGTAAAAGAGCGGGGTCGATATTGAAGACCGAAATCTTAGGATAATCTAAAAGTTTCAAACCTATTCCAAAAGATTTAATCTGAATTTGATCTCCCAAAGCAAGCAAGTCTAAATCATCAGGCTTTAAATAGACCATAACATGCTCAACTCCTCCGTGAGTTCCTGTCACGTAGCCCTTAGCTCCTTTAGCTTCTCCGCTGATTACTTTGGCAGAATTACCGATGCATGAATAAATATTGAGTGCCATATTGGCAGGAGGATTTTCATTTTTAATAGTAACCCCTGGCTCAGTATGATCCGATTCCCAGCCCATTGCAGAATCGCCAATTTGAACATTATAGACTATTCCACCTGTTGCGGGAAGAACGTGAGCTTTTCCCTCTCGGTCTATTTTATAAGGATAGCCAACTTCGGGGTGGTGAGCTTTCCCTGAAACGGACATTTGGACTAATTTTTCTGAGTTGGTTTTTAGCATATTATTTCCTTGATGTTTTAGGGAAGTGAGTTATCAAAAACTTTTGGTAACTTACCTAAGAAAAGGTTCCTATCTTATCAAGAGAATCAATAGTTGTCAACGAGATGATGGGGCAGTGTAGAAAACTAGAGAAGTACTGCTGATCTATTCACCACTTAAAACTGAATATCTCGAAGTTGTTGGTAAAGCTCATGAATTTTTTTGGGAAGTTTCTGGCCTTTGAATTGATTTTTAGTGCGCAGCGAGGATGTGAAAAAACGATCTTCTTTAATAGGTACGGAGCCTAAACCTAAACAATCCTGGAGGGCAGATAAGCTTTCGTGAAATTCATCTTCATTGTTGTCAAAAGAAAGAATAGGGAATGGATTTTGTTGGTGTAACTTTATTAGAATGGAATTGTGATAATGCCATAGATTAAAAGCGAGCTCTTTAGAAAATTCATTTCGTTCGTATAGTGACTTTGCCACTGCAAGAGGGTGGCGATAGATTCCTATAAATTCTATGTCAGGAATTAAATTTTGCCAGCCTTCTATAAAAAACAAAGATCTAGGGTCTTTAAAGCCCCAAATGCCAGCATTACTATATTCTTTAAGTATTTCTTTGGCTCTAAGGATATGTTCCTTTGACCACTCCGAGACTTTTGGGGGCTGGTGCCACTTTCCATCATTATAGTTTAATAAAGCTTTGTGAAGTTTCAGCACTTCTTGATTTTCTCGATTGCCCCGTTGGTTGTGTTTATTTTGAGTCTGGTGCTTGCCTAAGAATAGACCTGCTTTTTGCAAAGAACCTGTTAAGCAACTAGTTCCTGAACGGTGCATGCCCAATATTGCTAAAACTCGTTTGGGGCGGTCAAAGTGGGAGTTGTCTGTATCACTCATAGTAGCCTGGTCTGTTGAGATGGATTAAAAATCTATCGTAGGGTCATTGATTGGAATACTGTAGACAATTTGAATATTAGATTTTTTTTCTGAGAAAGAGTAATACCAATGCTAGAGAAGACAGAATCAAGCTACTGGGTTCAGGTATGGTTTCTGTGAAAATACGAACATTGTCGATCATGTAGTCACCAGGAGCACGGTCAGGAGAATTTCCTGAAATAAAAAGATCAGGAAGAGCTTGTTGGGTAAATGTTCCCAGAGAAATACCATCAATAAATACAGTAGCATCTAGGCCATCATACTCAAATCGAGCTTGGTGGAAAACTCCTTTACTTAAGTTAACGCCTGTAAAGGTAAAGTTGGAGCTACTCTGATTTTCTCGGATGACAATTTCCTCATTTGCCGTCACAATAATTTGTGCTCCAAAACCAAAAACTCGTCCATCGTGTTGGACAGTCTGAATGAAATTTCCACTCGAATTATAGAGAATATCCGCCTCTAAGACAAACTGTGTGTGCGACGAAAATACACTTGTTAATCCGCCTCGGAACCACTCTGAGCGTCCACTGCCTCCTGTCGAAGAAATAGCCCGAGCGACATTTCCTTGAGAGCCACCAAACCCAAAAATATGAGGGAAAACTCCGCTTGACTCAGAATGTTTGACATAAGTGCTATTGTTTGTCCACTCTCCCCCCAAAGAATCCACAGGGTTAATGGCATCACTTTCAAAGTCCATCAAAAAAAGAGTCTCTGCTGACAAAGGCAGAGCAAAGAGAAGTAAACTTAGCCAAAAAATAGAATAATGGAACATTTCAGTATCCTTTAGTTTCTATGAGAAGAGTGAAAAGCAATCTTGGCAACACTTCAGAGAAAAAGCTAGGGAAAAAAAACTTGCTTTCTCACTTAAATTTCTACCAGAATTAGGTACAATTCTAAATTATAATTACCATTATAAAGTCTAGCAAAGAAGTCTTTGAAAATCTAGAAAATTTCTAGATACCTAACTATTTGAAAAACGTTTTCTCCCTAATTCAAGAAACCTTTTCCGTTTAAAGATTGACTCTTGCTCTTATTTTTCGTTTATTTTGAGAAAGACAAACTCAACCATCTACAAACTCAACCATCTAAAAAGGAGAACCTGATGTCCAAGCTAATTTGCCTCACCTTACTCTTTTTTTCCACCCTATCTTTTGCTAACGAAGTAGTCGTCTATACCTCACGCCACTATGATACCGATAAAGAACTCTTCCGAATGTTCACCAAAGAAACTGGAATCGAAGTAAAATCCATCGAAGGAAAAGCCGATCTCTTAATTACAAGACTCCAGCGAGAAGGAGAGAATACCGCCGCCGACATTCTCATTACAGTAGACGCAGGACGTTTACACCGAGCCAAATCAATGGATCTACTCCAACCCGTCCAATCAAAAACCCTCCAAGAAAATATCCCCACTCATCTCTCCGATTCCGAGGGCTATTGGCACGGACTGAGCAAAAGAGCCCGAGTCATCGTCTACCACAAAGAAAGAGTAAATCCCGCTCATCTCTCCACCTACGAAGACCTCCTCCAAAAAAAATACCAAGGAAAAATCCTCATCCGCTCATCCTCTAACATCTACAACCAATCCCTCCTAGCCTCCAAAATAGCTCACCATGGCATCCCCGCAGCCACCACCTGGGCCAACAGCATTCGCCAACACATGGCCAGAGCCCCCAAAGGAAATGACCGCGACCAAGTCAAAGCCGTCGCCGCCGGACTCGGAGACATCGCCATAGTAAACACCTACTACATCGGAAAAATGGTCAATTCCTCCAACCCCATAGAACGCGAAGTCAGCCAAAAAGTAGCCATCTTCTTCCCCAACCAAAAAGACAGAGGAACCCACATCAACGTCAGCGGAGCCGGAGTAACCAAGCACTCCAAAAACAAAGCCAACGCGATCAAACTCATCGAATTTCTGACCTCTGCCACCGCCCAAGAGTTTTTCGCCAAAACCAACTACGAATATCCCGTCAAACCAGGAACTCCCCTACCATCCCTACTAAAGAGCTGGGGAGAATTCAAGGAAGACACCTTAAACTTGGGGAAACTCGGAGAGCACAATAAAGACGCTGTGCAGGTTTTTGCTAAGGTGAAATGGGATCGTGGACCATAGTACTTTAGTTTTGTACGGTGCCCAGTTTTCACGCTAAGCCTTTTCTATTAATATCTTACATGTAATTTTGTTTGCTTGGAATGCTGTACATAAAAGGTGTTTTATGACACATTTACCATGGCTTATTATATAATTTCCACATATTGTCCACTGGGTTTTATGCTGGAAAAGGAATTATGATATGCCATGGTATGATAAAAAACAAAAAGGATGGGTTGCCGATTTTCGAGTCGGAGGAGAGATGTATCGAAAACGAGGACTTACAGAGAAGTACTGGGCAAAATTAAGAAAGGCCATTTTTTCGATATGAAATTCGGTTTTACTCATAAGTCGATTATCAAAAGTTATTGGATAATGTATTTAGAAGGTGTGGGAAAAAAAGTTCATTCATCTCATTTCCCTTTTGACAAAAGTACTTGCTTAGTTAATCTACTTCCGAGCATAGTGATATTCTGTATTTCTTGTACTCCCTAATTTTTTTACAACGCCTTCCGTTTGAAATAGCTTAAGATCAGAGCGAGCCGTATTTTGGGAAACTTGGGCTATTCTTGCATAGTTTTTACTTGTTATAGACATTTCCTTTTCAATGAATTCTAGCATTTTCTCTTGTCTAGCATTGTAGCTAGATCGCTTAAACTGAGTTTCCTTTTTCCTATTAATAGGCTTGGTTAGAGAAAGGTTAATATCTCCCGCATTCTTTAAGATTTTGAAAAATTCATTCACGGAATAAAGTATATTCCCTTCTGAATCATGGATACGGTAGATACAGTTAGATTCCACTAAATGGTTTAAGTAGCTAACAACATTAGGTCGTTTCATGCAAAAATGCTCTGCGATCATTTTTTGGCTAAATTCACCACGTTCGTTAGCATACTCCAGAATTTCTAGCTCTTTTTTTGATAGAAGATATTCTGCTCTTTGTTTTGCCAGCTTGTATAATAAGTTGTGGGCATGCTTTTGTCCCAGGGTTTGGGCTATTCCTGTATGGTAATAGCATACCAAATGGGATAGGGCATCCATAATAAAACGTATTTTTCCGGCATACAACTCATAGAGATAAGCAATGAACTCATCTTCTACAGGCTTTATATAACGTTTAGGATGAATTGCTAACAATTGATATCTCTTTTCTATCGCCTGTAAAGTTTCTTCCCTGGTCAAAGGGGCAATATAAATGGGCATTCCATAAAAGATACTCCTTACTCTTTCCAGAGGACTAATGATTTCACTAAAGAACCCCCTTTGAGCCACAAATAAGTAGTAGACATTGGGAATCTGTAAAGAATCTCGGATATCCTCAAAAAGCAACTTTGTCTTCTTCACATCCCCTTTGTTGAGTAATTCCAAGTTGTCAAAGTGTAAGAAAACCCCTGCATAGCCTAAGTTTATAATTTTCTTAATACACTCTCGCATATAGAAAAGTAGTTGAGTTTCAGGAACAAAAGGAGTATTGGTTTGAGACGACTTGCTAACACCAGCACCATGACCAAAAAGTTGCAACTCCACTTGGTAATCGCTATTAAAGAAAACTCGTGTTAGAAGAAGAATCTCCTTTAGCAAACGATCTTTCGAGATAACTTTTTCCCCATGTGATATTAGTATTTTATTTATCAAATTAGACAGAATCGTAAGCAAAAACTCTCTTGTCGTCCAGTGATGCTGCACGGGAATCTCGTTCATCGGAGTAAATAATTTGTCCTTGGCTTCATTTTCCCAAAGGTAACGGTGATAGTTTGCAAAGGTAGTTTTTCCGACTCCAATTGCTCCCTCGCACATAATCCTCGCTCCTCCTGAAGCACGGAGAATATTTGTTAATACCCGAGACTCCTCATTCCCCATATTTCTACCAACGATTGCCTCAGAAATTGGCAGAAATGAATCCACTTGTGTGGTCAAGGCATTCGTATCAAAAGGATTCGCCTTAAATCCATACTCTAGCCATATATTTTGTTGTAGAAATGTCATTGTTCTATTCTCATAATAAAGGATGTATATTTTTTGCTATATATAGAATATATATATTAACTAGTATAAAAACATTGGTAATTCTACCAACTTTTTTGTTAAAGCGCTGTTATAATAAGCTTCTCTTTGAGCTACCTATATTAAGATAAAAATCGTAAGTCTTTGATGAATATATGATTTTGAGGTAAATATTGTTTCTGTATGGACAATAAGCGATGTATGTGTTTTTTTATATATAAAATATACGTTATACAATATTTCTACAAATTACAAGAAGATTAAACGATAATTGTACAAAAAAAATGCTAAAAAATTGGTAGAACTTTTGCCGAGGGATTGACTAAGAAATTAAGAAAAAGGTATAAGGTATTTATATGAAAATATATATGGCGGATGATGGTTTTTTTGTTATTGTATGAGAAAGGTATATTTTTTTTCATACTACTATTATATATAGAAACTGACAATGCACTATATCCAAGTTTGTTGTGGAATAACTATGTCACATATTGCTCACATAGATAATATATTGGGTTGGTTTATTCAAAGAAGAGGAGATAGGGAGAAGTCTACTTTTGGTTTGCGAGTTTAGAATTTCATTAAATGAGAGTTTCGCTCAAGAGGTCTTTCTTTGTCTATAACGCACTACTTATACGATATCTGAAAAACATGCATTTAATCTAGGCCCATATTTTATAAGGTTTAGTTGGGCCAGGCTCCAGTAGCATTAAGTTAAGCTGTAGCCTTTGTATTTTTTTCCCCTCCTCGGTGGATTTTGAGTAGATAAAGAATTTCACGCAAAGGCGCAAAGAAAAGCAAAGGAAGATGTAAAAAATCTTTCTCTTGATCTTGATGAAATTCTCCGAATTTATCTTTTGCCTGGATTCTTTTCTCCTTTGTGTCTTTGCGCCTTTGCGTGAAATTCTTTTCTTTCTTCAACTTTAAGGCCACTCTTTTCACTGTATCTTAAAAATATGAAAATGCGTGTTTTTTCTTCTTATTTTTTCTA
>JAJDCR010000005.1 GCA_029260735.1 Planctomycetota bacterium | reverse complement strand
GGCAGCAAAAAACTACCTTTGCCCTAAAGGGCAATAATTTAGGGATATATCCATTCCAGGGGATAAATCCCCTGTCTACGTGTCTTCGCCTCTCCGAGGCTTAAGATGAAGAGATACTTTTTGCACACGCATCAATATTTTTATTAGCTAATAACAAACTAAATAAACCATTAGGCTCCAGAAAGGAAGGCAAAAATATTTTGTCTTCCTTTCTTGGTAATGTAGGAGGGTTTTATCCGAAACATTAGCCCAAAATTGGAGAACGTATTCTATAAAAAAAATGATCTACGAAATTCCATACACTGAAAGTGTTACACAACCCAGCCCAGGGTATAGTGAGCCAAAGGCGAACGGTACCCTGGGTCACGAACGAGCCTAAAAATAATATTTGTACGCGTCATAAGGAAATTCCCTTGGCTCAGAAAGACAAAAAAACAAGACCTACCTCCTAGCCATTTCCAATATTATCTTGGCCGCATTCTCTGCACCATCATTTTTGTGATAGTTTTCCTGGAGGCTTTTGCATTTTACGGCAAATTTGTTTTCAGGCTCAAGAAGTGTTTGCAAGGATTTCAGGCAAAGCTCATCGTTCCAGTCTTCTCTCGCTATGTTTAATCCGACGCCGGCTCTTTCTACGAGTTGGGCTTGGACAGGTTGGTCGCTGGATAGTGGTATAACGATGGGGGGAATACCCTGGTAGATGGTTTCCATAACGGAGCTGGCTCCGCCGTGGGTGATGAAGACAGAGGACTTTTGGAGTATTTCAAGTTGGGGAGCGTAGGCGACAACTATGTGATTTCCAAAGTCTTGGTCAGTTGCGGCTAGGTATTCGGAGGCTAGAATGAGTTGAGCGTTTAGTTTGTCGGCTGCTTTGAAGATGGGTGAGATGACGTCTTCTAGGGGCATCTTGGATAAGACGCAACCAAAGGCGGCGTAGATGATGGGTTTTGTTGGGTCTACTTTGTCCCAGGGGAAATCTATTTCGTCTCCTCTTTTTCCTTCAGGGACTCCTGAGCCTACTAGGTAGGTGTTTGCGGGTAGTTCTGCTTTATCGACAAAGTCTTCTGTTGCAAAAATGATGTTGGCGTGGGGAGAAACGTATTCGAAGAGTCGGAAGTTTCCTTCGATTCCGTGGCTCTCAAAAAGCTCTTGTCGGGGCTTAATGATGGGCTCTAGGTTTCCGAGATAAGATTGGTTAAAATCTTTTCCCATGATTTTGGGGCCTACACAGATGGAGACAAAGGGCATTTTGAGTTTGGTGCAGGCGATGGCGGCAGAGTAAAGAACGTTGTCTTGGACAACGACATCAGGGGAGAGGTCTTTTATTAGGGCAATAATGCCGTCTAGTTGATGAGGGACAGGGTCTAGGAGAAAAGACTTATAGGCTTGGTAGTTGTTTTCGGCATCCATTGCTAATCGTGCTAGCTCTTGGTTGTCTTTTATGATTCCTTCTTTTAGGGGAGGAGGGAAAACTACTTTAGCTCCTAGTGATTCCACTTGCTGGCAGTCTGCTTTGGCCAAGGCTCTTGGTAAGGATAGCCAAGAGACGTCGTGGCCCAAGGACACTAATTTTTTGGTTACGGCGATGAAAGGGTGGATGTGTCCTTTGGAGTTTCCGTCACTGACTTGTAAAGTAATGATGAGAATTTTCATGATAATTCCTTTTTGTTTTCTTTAAAACTCACGAGTCCTTCTTTTTTCAAATTTCTCAAAAATGTTTCGATGACCTCTAAAGGTTGAGGACCAAATTCTGCCGAAACAGCGTTTCTTATATCAAGTAAAGAGCGTTTGCCGTCGATGAAACTGACAATTTCAAATTGGATGTCAAAAAATCCCATATCGCCAGGCGGGGCGTTATTTATTTTGTAGGCAAAGTTTAGATCAATGGAGAGAGGCCCCTGGAAAGATGCGCTGCGGCTGGGAATAAGCTGTTGGGCTTGCTTTTCTTTTTCGGAAAGCTTAGGTTTTTGGGGGGAGCAGGAGTTTTGTTGGCAAAGCTCCTGATAGGTTTCTTCGATTTGTTGATGGTATGTATGGGCAATATGCTTTATTTGCTCTTGTGATTTTTGACGCTGGGATTCTCTTTGGTTTTCGGGGTCAATTTCTTGGGTCGAGTTAAGAGAGAGAAGGGCTTGTTCTTGTTTCCACTTTAGTTGATTTAAGCCTTCATGATAAACACTGTGCAGTGATGTAAGAGGGCTTTTTGTTAGGGAGCTAATAATGTTATATCCTGTGTTTGTGATATCTTGCAAACTAGAGGTACTGCTTAGATTGGTTAATTCTATGCTTTCTCGGGATGCTCCATTTGCGATATACCACGCTGACCCGAGCGCTATGTACATCGCTCTTTTGAGCTGAGTGGTATCCATATTGTCGGGAGTATCATGTGCGGTGTGGTAGAAAGGATCATTTTCTCCTAGCATAACTGTGGGAATAGAGACTGAACTGTCGTTAAGGAACATATGATCACTTCCTCCTCTGTAGGGCACTATACGGTAGTTGAGAGGGATGTCTCGTCCTCGGAGGCTCGTTATTTTCTGGTGGGCGGCTTGGTCGGCAAAATTTTCTACGACATCGTTGATATAGTGTGGCTGAGAGGAAGGAGTGCGGATGATCTCTAGGCTCGACTTTGTTTTAAAGAAATCGCTTCCGATCATGTCGCAATTGATCGCGGCAAAAGCTCTTTGGGCTATATCTTTGTTTTTTTCTAACCAGGGAGCCATGCCTTGAAATTCTGTGGGCCATAAAAAGCGGATCGTGCGTTTGGGAGCGGGGAGTTCTTTGCGGAGAATGAGCTTTTTTAGGGTGCGGGCTATTTCGAGAAGGGCCGCGCTTCCGGAAGCATTGTCGTGGGCTCCGGGCTGGTAGTGGTCCATATGGGCGACTAGCCATATTTCTTCTTGGGGAAGTTCTTGGCCAGGAATAGTGCAGGTCATTTGGTCGATTGTGCTCTCATGGTTTTTCCCATCTAAAGAAGCATGGAGAATGACTTTTTCTTGCCTCATAAGTTTCTTTAACATGGCGGCGGTATTGTAGGAAATGCAAAAGCCGAAGGTGATGTCGTCGTTTTCTTCGGCACTGTTCCACATTCCATAGTAGGGAATCAGTTGGCCTTGGTTAGGGCGGGAATCTAACTCGGGGTCTAAGTATAAGACTACCCCTAAAGCTCCTCGCTTTATGACAGCTTGTCGTTGGACATGGCCGGCATACATGCTGAAAGTAGATCCTCCGGCTAAAACAATTTTTCCGCGAACATCTATTCCCTCGTATTCTTTGTCCTCTAAGCCTGTTCCCACATAAACAAGCTCTGCCGTGGCATCAGCAGATTGACTTCCCCTTACTACTGATAGGGGGATTTCTTCGTAGTCTGCTAATTTCATTCTCTGGGGACTTTTCATCCACAATTCCCCATTTTGGATAGTCCACCCTAAGTAAGTCGGCCATGTCCAGTATTTTCTACGTCCATCGCAAGGAAAACGTTCGATGATAGTATTATCAATTCCAAAGTGAGCCAGCTTGTCTTTGACCATGCTCATGCATTGATGTGTTTCTGCGGAACACTGGACGCGATCAAAGCGCGAAATCAAGGTGATAAAATCCTTGGCTCTTTCTCCGGAAAGTTCGTTCAGAATACATTGTCGGCTATAATCGTCTATTAAGGCTTTTGGGAACATACTATTTACTCACTTCTTTCAAGGTAGTATAACTACCACTAGGAAGGCCTAAAAGTTTTGGCATACTATAAATAACTTGCTGAGCTACCTCGTGGGGAGATGCAATAGCTCCAGCGTTTCTGGCTTGCTCTAGCTGTAAGAGGATCGGAAATTTGTCTTTCTGGGAATGCGTCTCTAAAGTTGTTTGCATTGCTGTGTCGATAAGACCTGGAGCGAGAGAGGAAAAATGGGTACCAGGTTGTTCTATCGCGTACAATTGCATTAAGTGATTTAAAGCGGCTTTTGATAGAGCGTAACCATTCGCTCCGCGACATTTTGCTTGGGACATACCCGATGAAATAGCCACTACTTGCGACACCTTTATCTGGAGATTAAAGAGAGTGTCGCAGATAACTTTATTACTCCATAAGTTAATATCCATAATCTCTCTCAGTAGTTTTGTCGATGTGTCTCTTAAGTCTTCTACTACTCCCATATGAGCGGCATTGAGTATGACTGCGTCGATGTGTTTTACCTCAGTTAATAGAGTAGAGATATCTTGGGGTAAATCCTCTAGCTGAGCTAAATCAACACTGCGGTGATTTAGCTCAGCAATTTCGTCGGGCTTTTGGCGGCTCAATCCGTAGACACTAGCTTTTTGTCTGCTGTAAAGTTCTGCTAGGCTTTTTCCTAGCCCAGCACTTACGCCTGTAATGAGGACTGTTTGTCGCATGAAAGGGCCTTTTCTATTTGGGCAAATGTGATTAATTGTATATTGTACTCTAAGATGGCAGCGCGAATTTCGTGATCGGTTAAGACAGCTATTTCTAACTCGCGCTCTTCTCTATAGTAATCATTTTTTAAGTCTACGATATATCCCGGATGACACATTAGTTCGGTAATCCCCTTTGGTAGCTCTTTTAAAATAGATAATAGATTTTTTACCTTCGCTTCTTTGGCATAAAAGCGGTGCTCAAAAAAATGGGGCCACTGAATTTGGGAATAGCGCGAGCAGATGTTTTGCAGTAGGGGGATTTTTTGGTCTAGAGCTGGTTGAGAAAGAGTGCCCCGGCTTTTCATAAACTGGTGTAGTTTTTCAATACTAAGAAACATCGAAGGGTTTCGGATAGGGATCTTGTGCTTTTCTGCTAACTCTAGCATAGTTTCAAAGGCTGCTGGGTGAACATTGGCCATAAACTGATGGGAGTCTAAGTGATCTGGTATTTTTCCTGAGAGTTGGGTAAATTGATCAAATTGGGCGTATATTTCCGCTTGGAGTTCTTTAGAGGAAAACTCTGCTAAAAGAGGAAAAGACAAAAAATTCCCCTTGGTATCGACAAGACTTGGAACTTCTTTGGCGGGTAGAACGGGGGCACCATAGGAAAGGGTAATATGTAACCCTAGTCCCAGTTTAGGAGCTCTTTCCTGGGCCTTTAAGAAACCATCTTTGGCCGAAGGAACATTGGTCATAACGGTTGTCGAGGTAACAATTCCTCTTTCGTGCGACGTAATAATTCCTTCACTGACACTGGGAGAAATTCCGAGGTCATCCGCGTTGACAATTAAATACTTCGCCATTTCCCAAAGTCCCTTGATTTGATGAGTGTCTTTTCATAAAATAAACCCAGAATCCAGTAGCCAGCATCGAACCCCGGCTTCGCTTCGGGGTAAAAAATGGAAGAAAATTTGGGCTTTTCGTAGCTCGTGACTCGGTTCGTACTCGTAATCTTAATCGTACTCGTAATCGAAAAAAAGAAAAGATTACGATTAAGATTACGAATCGAGTCACGATTTTAATCGAGCTATAACTCCTATAAATATTGAAGTCAGTTAGGAGTAGCCAGTAGAAAAAAACATCTCAGGGAGGTTTTTGGATTTCCCTACTGGATTCTGGCGAAGATTACGGACTCTTATTATCTGTTTCCTCAGAAAAAGAGTCAACCTTTTTGCGAAAAAATACCCTTCATTTTAAACAACCTATCTAGGAGATTACAATGCCTCTTACAAAATGGAAAAGTATTTTGGGGAGTGAAAATGTCCTAGATGATGCGGATACATTGGCCCAATACACAGCCAATGTTACCGGATTAGAGCGAACTATCCGAGCTGTTTTGTATCCTTCCTCGACCGCAGAGGTTCAAAAAATAGTGGCGATTGCCAATGAGCATAGAGCTCCTCTTTATCCTATTAGTTCAGGTAAAAACTGGGGTTTGGGAGATCGCTTACCTGTTCAGAGCGGGGCTGCCATTGTTGATCTTAAAAAGATGAATAAAATTCACCATGTAGATTCTCAGCATGGTTATGCTGTAATTGAACCGGGAGTAACCCAGCGACAGCTCTATGGATACCTTCAAGAACACAATCTTCCTTTTATTATCAACATTACAGGAGCGGGCTCGGACACTACCTTTATCGGCAATGCGATGGATCGAGGGATTGGCTACTATGGCTCGCGGGTGGAGAGTATGTCGGGCTTGGAGGTGGTTCTTGGAAATGGGAAGCTTTTAGAAACGGGTTTTGGGCATTATCCCAATGCAAAAAGTACGTATCTTTACCCTTATGGGGTGGGGCCTAGTCTAGAAGGACTGTTTTTCCAATCCAATTTTGGTATTGTTACAAAAGTGGGGATGGAGTTGATTCTCAATAAGGATTCTCATGCTTACTTGAGCTGCTCTATTGAGGATGAAGATAAACTGATTCCCTTTGTCAATGCTCTGAGCGACTTGAGGAAAAGAAAAATTGTCAACACCACCTTTCATATTTCGAATGCTCACCGAGTTGAAATCAACGCCTGTCCTCTCCTCTATCAACATTTCTTGAAAGAAGGCCTGGGAGAAGAAGCCAGTAAAAAGCAAGCGATTGAAATTTTCAATAAGATCAAAAAGTGCTGGAGCGCTTCCTGTGGGCTTCTGGGAACAGAGTCTTATATAAAAGAAGCTTACGCTTGCACAAAGAAAGCTCTAAAAGGTATGGGGCACGTCAGCCTCATCACGACAGCAAAAGTAAAACGCCGTCAAAAAATAGCCGATCTCTTATCTTTTTTACCCTCTTATCGCCAAGAAAAAGCTTTGCTCAAAACAATAGAAGCTCCGCTCGGGCATAGCAAAGGTATCCCTTCTAACGATGCTCTTAACAGCATCTTTTGGCCCTTAGGAGAGAAACCTCGGGATCTTATAAATCCGGCCCAGCAAAACTGTGGAAAACTATATATTCTTCCTCTTGTTCCTATGGACGGACAGTCCTTTTTTGAAGCAGTGAAACTCACCGAAGAAATCTTAGAAGAGAAGTATGGTTTCACTCCCTATATTACGATGAATATGGCAAAGGATAAAGTTTTTGAGAGTGTCATCAATATAGCTTTTCACCGTAGTGATCAAGCCAAAGTAGACAAGGCCCACCAAGCGATTAAGGAGCTTAATCAACAATTTGTAACGAGTGGTTTCATTCCTTACCGCGTAGGAATTCAGGCCATGAGCGAAATTATCGACCCCAATGATTACCACTGGCAACTTGTCGCTGAGCTCAAGGACGTATTTGATCCTAATAAGATTATATCACCAGGAAGATATAATTTAGTGTAGGAGTTTGTTTTAGAGTTTAGGGTAAATATAACTCATGGACATGTAGCCAGACTACTCCACAAGGTGCGCTGTCTTTTTTCTGAAAAATAGCAGTGGAGAGTTTGACCTCGTTTTTACCATCTTTTACTTGCCACTCTTCATAAGTGGTTAAGTGGAAATCAGAAGAAAGAGCGCGTTCTCGGTAGTTCTTAATTTCTATTTTAAAGGGCATATTAGCATAGCGCCCGTGGGTTTTTTGCATAAAATCTATGATCATCTCGCGCGAAAAAATGCGACCGTCAGGAAAGACAATCTCAAAACTGGGCACTAATACTTGGGATAAATAAGCAAAATTTTCGGGAGTCTCTTCTACTCGGCCGATAAACCAATCTTCAAACAATTTGTGCAAGTTACAAATTTCTTGGTAGCATTTTTCTTTCATAGTTTTTCTTTCTAGTAGACCTCAGTTTTTTGCAGGTTAATGAACAAAGAATACAACATAGCGGCATTTTATCAATAACTAAAAAGGAGAAAAACGTGGAAAAGCATCTGATCTTTCTTTCTTTTTTCATTTTATCTTGGGCATGGGCCGAGGAAACCATTTACGTTTCTCCTGAAGGGGGAGTTTATCAGGACAGGCAAACTTTAGCTCCTCAAGAAGCTCTTGATCATGCTTTACCTGGTTCCACTATCGTCTTTTTACCAGGAGAATACTCGGGTCATTTTTCTCTTTCGAAGAGTGGGCAAGTGGATCGGCCGATTCGAATTTTGGGCTCTGGCCAAAAGGCTATTTTTAATGGAAAGCTAAAGGGAGGAGAAACGGGGGAACCGGCTTTTTTTCTTTCTTCTGTCCAGTGGATTGAGATAGAGGGTTTTTCGGTGAAAAACTATTGGCCTTATTTTATTCGAGCGAAAGACTGTCGTTATATTACTTTTCGCAAATCTTATATCGAGGGGGCAAAAAGGGTTTTTTCTGCTTCGGGAGAAAAATCTCATCACTTTCTCATTGAGGACAATGTTTGGGATCAAGATCCGAGTGGAAAAATGTGGAATGGACTATCTTGGGAAGAGCTTCATCATGGAGAGTATGGCCACTACAATGGAGCCCTCTTTGCCGCAAAAAATATTCTAGGGAGTGTTATTTTTCGACGCAACGTTATTCGCCATGCTTATAACGGGATTCGCCCTACGGCCCGAGGGCGAAAGCGAGATGAAGGTAATTTGAACTTTGAGATTTACGAGAACCTTTTTCAAAGAATCCGCGATAATCCGATTGAACCGGAGCAAGTAGCAACGAACTGGTGGATACATCATAATACGATTCACAATGCCCACGCTTGGTTTTCTATTACCAATGTGGCAGGGAGTGATATCTATATATTCTCTAATATTGGCTGGAACGATGAGAGCTATGGCTTACCAGGAGATCATAGTGCGGGGCGAGTTTTTAAATTCAACAACCAAGGGCCTTTTCCCGATAGTATCTATGTTTTTCATAACAGCTGGTATCTTCGGCAAAACTTAATCGATCATGACTACACCACTTCTCTGAGCCACTGGAATAATGCGATTGAATTTCAAACTGTATCCCCTTTGTTTAAATGCACTTTTTTAGGCAGAACAAAATACCAAAAAGGCTACTCTTTTGATTATGATTTGTCTAATTCTCCCTTTGATTCAGGGCTTAGAGAAAATGGCCAAGAAAAACATGGCATTCAAGGAGCAGCTCATTTTCTCAATCCCAAAGAAGGAGATTTCCGCCTTGATTTGAAAAGTGCTGCCATAGACAAAGGGCGAGTCACTTCTTTAGTTGGATGGAAAAGTGAATTTACAGGGAAAGCACCTGACATAGGAGCTTTTGAAGGAGAGAAACGTTTTAATGGCCCGACATTTCGCTTCTGGGGAAATTTATACCCTGAGCGTCCTCGGATCGTGGGTTTTCGAGTTCAAGCTAAGCAAATCAAACTCAGTTTCTCGGTTCCTCTAAAGAAAGAAAAATCGGAGGTTTTGTGTACTCTAATCCAAGAAGGAAAAGAACATTCCTTGAAGGGGAAAATCTCAGGCTACCATTTAACAATAGATTGTTCTGATCTTGATTTTGAAAAAGATCGTATGGAAAAGATTCTTTTGCCTACTTTAAAGGGAGAGAACGGGCTTCCCGTGACTCTTTGGGCTTCGGTTATTGATAAAATTGGAGTGAAAGACTAGGGAGACGACCTAAAACTGTCAACTTAAGCGGCAAGTCCTTGAAAACTGTAGTCGTGATCGTCACCGTGACCGTGTTACCGTGACCGAGATTAAAATCGGTCACGGGCACGGTAACGGTCACGGCGACGACTACGATCACGATCACGGCTACGGCTACGAAGAACAACCAAAGCGCTTTTACTTTTCCGTATAGCGAATGTAGCCGATGAACATTTCATCCCAACTTTGGTCTCCCCAGTCCACTTCTTTTGCCGGGTCGGGGTTTTGGGGATTTTTATCAGAGTTATCAAATGATCCAGAGCAAAGAATCTTAGTGCCGGCAGGAAGGTATGTGCGTTTTTCAAAACGATAGGGAGTTTGCCAGTTGAATTGATAGTTTGGTACAGAAAGCAAAACTTTTTGCGATCCATCGGAATAAAGAGCGGTGAACTTCATAGTTTTGCCACGAAAGTGCATATGAGGTAGAAAAGAGTAGACAAAAACATCTTTATCGAATTCATAAGAAGCTTCTACAGGGTGATCCTCGGCATAAGGTGGTATGAAAAAATCATAGTTGACTGCACTCATAATTTTGAGCTCTTCCTCTGGCTTTTTATCGTGGAAATAGAGAGCCATTTGCGGTGTGTCAGTAGTGGCAACTCCTATAGGGGTATAATGAAGCTGAAATACAAACCGCCCTCCCTTGGGAAGCCATTGTCCACTTTCTCCTGGAAATAAAGGAGAGTTGTACCCTGGTACATAAACGGAAAAGAAACCATTGCCCCCACCATCCCATTCAGGCTGTTGGTTACGTATATCTTTAGGATACTTTAATAGAGTGAGAGCATGGTGCATCACTTTGCGATTGCTCGGTTGGATATCCGCTCCTCGTACCCAAACATCTTTGTCTAAGGGGTTATCAACACCCACATAAATATACTTAAGTGCGCCGGTAGCGGGAATTTTTTGAGTCGGTAGTGTTAATACTAAATCAGGCTTTCCTAGCTGCCACTCCTCTGAGCTCTTGGGTTGATTGGCTAAAGGATCTTCCTCACCATCCTTAACGGCTCCTCCATCAATCCAGTGAACGAGAGTTCTCATTTCTGAGACCGACAACGAACGATCATTGGAAAATTCACCAAACTCAGGATCGGCATGCCACGGAGGCATACGCTTAATCAGAATGACCTCCCGCATCATGGGCGACCATCCTTTGACTCTTCGATGGCTACTCATCGCCCACGGAGCGATGCCATTTTTGCGGTGGCAAGGAATACACCTTGTACGTAAAATAGGAACCACATCGTTGACATAAGAAATTTTTCTCTCACGGCTGGCTAAGACATCGTTTTTATTGATCAAACATCCTTTAACAACAGGCACCGAATCCAAGGATATTTCTTTTCCTGTTAATTCAGCCTCGAGAGCTTGCACTAAAAACTCTTGCTTGGCAACGGCTTTTTGCGCTTCATAGTCCAAACGATCGTCCAGAGGACCTCTATAACTAATTGTCCAATTATCGGTTCGAATCAAAAGAGCCTCGGCTGTTCGAGTAAACTTTAGCATCTCTCCTATAAGTTGACTTTCGTCATGCAAAATAGGGATGTCTATTTTAAACTCCTCTGCTTCCTCTAAAATTGTCTCGCGATCATCTTGAGGATTCATATTGAGAAGGAAAAAAGTAAAGCCTTTTTTATTATACTCATCGCGTATTTTTTTTAGTGAAACTAGATTATGGCGAACAATCGGACAGCCCACTCCATGACTATAAATAACAACACCCCGAGAATCCGCATAATCAAAAAGACGATGAAATTTTCCTTGGTGATCTATCAGAGAAAAATTATCGATAGATACCCCGGGTTCAGCAGATAAAAACAGTAGCGTTCCACCAATAACAAATATATTTAAAACGAATAGGATTATTCCTTTTTTCATTTCCCACCACTCCTATCAAAAGCTCTTCAAAAGCATTTCTTTATAATCTATGACCCTATGATTCTATGATATCATAAAACCTATATTCTAAGCAAGATCTGTTGTTAAAGCGCAAGTCTTGGAATAATTTTTTTCGTAGCCTAGATTAAACCTAGGCTACGAAAAAAAACATTCAAAGGCATACAACCAAAAAAAATCTAGCCAATCTTACCTCTATCAACTATAATCAAACGAAAGAACAGTTTCGATAAATAAAAACCTCATTTTTTCGAGGTAAAATTTCATGAGTAAAAAAATTCAAACGATCTCTTTTGATGACGATTCTTTGCGGCGTTTTTCCGTTCAGGCCGTTGTGGATTCGGAGCGAGAAAAGAGCAGTGCACGTATCCTTCTTAATTTTGAGGGGGTGAGTGATCTTGATTTGAGTATGGTGCGTAGTATTTCGAGCGAAATTAGTCGTTTAACTAAGGCCGGGGTTGATGTGCGTATTTGCGCTGATGCGAGGGTCGTTCAGGGGAAATTACGAGAATTAGGGATTCCTGTTGTGGAGGAGTTTCAGAAAGCTATTTTTTCTTTTGAAGACAAAGCTTTTTTTGAAAAAGCTAGTCCAAGGAAGAGCGAAGAAAGTTTTGGTGACAAAATCGATCGAACCGTTCCTATGGATATGGGGCAAACCGTTCCTATGGATATGGAGCGAACTGTTCCGATGGATTTTTCCAGGGAACTATCGGATACGGTGGCTAGCTTTGGGAATGAGACAGAGGTCTTTTTACCTGATAGTAGAGTTAGCTCTCCCAAGTTTGCGCCAGAAGAGACCGCTTTTGATCCTTCTTGCTTGCAAACTCAGTTGGAGGATAAGGAAGCTTTTTTGGATACAGTTCCCCCTCCTATTTCTTTTGATCAAACGGCTTTTGATACCTCTTCGACAGTATTAGATGATAAGCAGGCTAATATTGGAACAGTTCCTCCTCCTATTTCTCTTGATGAGACGGTTTTGGATATGGGAGCGACTGCTTCTTTAAACGAAACTGTTATTGATATGGGAGCAACCGCTTCTTTAGAAGAGGGAGGTGCTTTTCGGTCTTTTTTACGCGGTAAAGCAAAAAAGAAGTCCCCGCGGGAAAATGAAACAGAGATTGACTTGGGAGACAGTTAGATTTTTTGGGAGGTTTGGTATGAGTAAATTATTTTTCTTATTTCTGCTAGTTGTTTCTTGGAGCGGCTTTACTTACGCTCAGATGGAATTTTCAAAGATGATTTTGCGGTGGTCTCCTCAGGGAGACAGGCTTTTGGTCAGCGATTTGTCCAAGTCTCAATTGTTTTCCTGGGATTTAGAGAATAACCGGGGAGTTTTTATTTCAGACAGCTTGACTGCGGGACGAATGGCAACGTGGTCAGAGGATGGTCGCAAAGTGGGCTTTAAGTTAGTTCAAAGAGATGAACTGGGCCAAATGCAACAAGCGGTTATGCTTTACGAAGTAGAAAGTGAGCGGGGGCATCAGATTTCTCCTTTTGCTTCCTTGGTGGGAAACCCTTGCTTTAGCCCCAAGGGGAAAATTGCTTTCATGGTCGGCCAGGAGTTGTGGGTTTTAGATGAAAACTTGCATCTCTTGAAGCGAGTTACTTGTTCTCAGTATATCAATCACTTAACTTTTGTGGCAGAAAATCGTTTGGTCTATGCTCAAGATAAAGGGTTATGGACCTATGATTGGCAGCGAGAAGAGGAGCGGCAGATAAGCGAAGAAACTTATTTCTTACCTCTCTTTTCTCCCTCCGGCGAAAGAATACTTGTGCAAAAGTTAGGAGGAGAGCACCTTGTTTTGGATGCAAAAGGACAAGAGTTGTTTTCCCTCGGACAATTGGATGATGCTACTTGGAGGGGAGAAAATGTTGTCGCTTTGCGTCGTTTAGGAAACGAGAGCGAAATAGCAGCAAAAGGTTCCTTAGTTGCCTTTAACGAAAAAGGCGAGGAGGTTATACTCCTCAAGGAGCAAAGTATTCGAGTGGATGCTTTTGCCTTAAATCTAAAGAGTAATAAACTCATCCTGGCTTCAGGGCAGGAGTATTATGAAACTACTATTGAAGATAGAGGGAGTTCGCTTCTCCCTATACATCCCCCTCGTTTATTGAAATCCTCTTGGAGTTTAGGGCCGATATTCGATAAAAACTCTTCTGGCCAAGTGAAGCTGAGTTCTCGGGAAGTAGTCATTGGTGGGGTTCCTTACATGCACCAAATATACTCCACTCATTTTCGACGGGCGGTTTCTTGTGGAGCGACCAGTGCCACTATGATTTTGGCTTACTATGGTAAGCTTAAGCACTGGAATTTTACTTCCACTCGACCTTTTGAACATACCAGCCACTATGGGAATTACGTTTCCAAGAAGTATAGCCACGGCAAACATGTTTTTGACAAATTCGGCTCGGGTTCTTCCGAACCTACTTATGGGGGGCATGGCTATGTTTGGCATCCTCCTGTTGATACCAAAGGGCATATGAGGGATTTCTTGCAATTTCATGGTGTTGCCTCAGGAGTAGATTGGAGCCCCAGTTGGGGAGAACTCCAAAATGAAGTGAAGAAAAAGAACCCTTTTGTTATTTTGACAGGAATCACTCAATCGGGACATTACAAGACAGTTGTGGGCTATGTTTCAAACCAGCACACTGTGATTTTAAATGATCCTTATGGCAATAAAACAGAAGGCTATGGAAAATTTAATGGCGCTGGGGTTAAATACGATTGGCCTGGTTACAATAATGGATATGCTAGTCTAAACAAAGTGTATTGCTATGTTTATGGAAGAAGTACTCCGCCTAAATTTACTGCCCAAGCGACTGTTGATGACCCTATTGTTATCTCTGGCTTTCCTTATCGCAACGAAAATACCACCCTAACAAGTTTAGGAAGCGATGTTTTTGATACTTATAAAGGTTCCTCTGCCAACGAAAAAGGCCGAGAACTCGTCTATAGTATTAGAATAAAAAAAACAGGCACTTTGAAGGTCTCGGTAAAATGTGATGGACAAGCCGATATTGACATTCATCTCTTAAGTAAGCCTAGTGCTAGTAGCTGTTTGGTCAGAGACCATGAGAGCTTTGAGCACAAAGTTACCCCGGGAACTTACTATTTAGTTTGCGACACTTTTGTCAGTAGTGCAGGAACAGAGCTTATGGGAGACTACACTTTGGATTGTAGTTTTAAGGAAGATTAATGCGGTTATCCTGGTACAAAAGCACAGAAATAGAAAAGTTTTACCATTAGATGTACAAAAATAAAAACAAGGAGTGGAATACATGAGAGGCTACATATATCTTTTTTTCCTCTTGTGGGCTATGAGTTGTTACGCCTTCGAATCTGGGAATCTTATTATTGACAGGATTGTTATTGAGAAAAAGAAATCGGATGGTAAATCCTGGGATGCCTTTAAAGGGAAACCTGATGTTGTTATTCTTATTTCTATGCAAGTTGCCCAAAAGAGGGAAAATATTTATCTAAGCGGTGTCTTTAAAAATCGATACCGAGTTTTAGATGTGATTAACACAAAAATTAAGGTGGCTGGTAAAGAGAAGTTGTATATTCAGATTCATGACCGAGATATTGCCAAAAATGATCTTATCGGATCTCATACTCTCGTTTTTGATAAAGAACAAGCAAACAAACAGATTACTATTTCCTTTGGGCAAGTAAAAACTTTTCGCTATATTTTTACTTGGAAAGACCCTTCTGAAAAGGGAGAAAAACTTCCCAAAAATGAGAAGACAGAAGAAAAAACATTAGGCAAAGAGATTCCTCAAAATTTAGAGTCCAAAATAGGCGAGAAAGAAATAAAAGAAAGCAAGCTTCCAAAAGAGACGGAGCCAAAAAACTCTAAGATTGAGACAAAACTTTTAGAAGAAGATCCAAACAAAACCGAAGGCAAAGAAGAAGGGCCTCCTGTCGATGAGAAAATTTTTGAAGAAGAGCCGCAAAAGCCAAAAATAGAAGAGCTACCAGAAGAGGAAGAATTTCACCCTCGCTATCGAGCTTGGAAACCTGAAAGTAAAGTTGTGCCGAGCAAAGTAATGGGAACTCTCAAATGTGGTATGTGCCATGCTCTTGAGGAAAAAATAGGGAAAAAAACTGCTCATCAGAAAGGATATGATTCACTCCATAAAAAATCGCGAGCAAAAGCCATTATGAAAAATCTAGGTCTTTCCGGTCGTATTCACAAAGCGGAGCAATGTATATCTTGTCACTATACAGTTCAGGAAACTAAAGGAGTTCAAGAAACAATAGAAGGTATTTCTTGTGAATCCTGTCATGGAGGAGGAAAAGACTGGATTATTTCTCATAGCGATTGGGAAGTGCCCCTTCCCAAGAGATGGGAGGAAGCTAAAGACAAAGGAATGATTCCCTCAACAGATATTTATGAGCTAGGCCGAAAATGCTATCAATGCCATACCATATCAGATGAAAAATTGATCAATCAAGGGAAACATACTTCGGGAGAGTTTTTTGAGTTCGCTCGATACTCGCAAGGTAGTATTGGGCATAATTTTATGCAAGGGCATGTTAACCAAACGACTTCCCAGGAAAAACTCCGGGTTATTTACATTACAGGAGCTATGCTCAATTTGGAATATAGCTTAAGGGCTTACTGTATGGCCAAAAATGACAAGGGAAAGTATTTCAAGTCAATGGATAAGAACACTCGTAAAGCTCTAAGAAATATTAGAGACATCACTAAAAAAGTCCAAATACCCGAAGTTGAAGCGCTTATTGATGTACTAAAAGGAGAGAAGCTTCTTTTAGAAAATAAAAAAGCCCTTCTTCTTCTTGCGGAAGAGGCAGGGAAATTAGCGAAAAAATTTGCCTACAATCACTCAGGAAAAGAACTCGAAGCGATAGACTCTCTTCTCCCCAAAAAGAGAGAGTATAAGTAGAAAGAGAGTACTATGAAACAAATTGCGAACAATGTATGGTGTGTCACTCAGGGACTAAAGCTTTTAGGAGTTAACTTTGGCTGTCGAATGACTATCATTCGACTTAGCGATGGAAGTTTATGGATTCATTCTCCGGTTCGTTTGAATATGGATCTACAAAAAGAACTCGAAGATATGGGGCCCGTCAAATACATCATTGCTCCCAATAGCTTTCACCATCTTTTTGCCCGAGGTTTTCAGGATGCCTTCCCCCAAGCAAAATTTTACTGCGTTTCCAATTTGCCAAAAAAGCGACCGGATCTAGAATCTCCTTTAATTCTTGATCCGGCGAATAATTTTTCTTGGCAAAAAGAAATTCCTTTTGAACTTTTAGAAGGCAGTAAAACATATGAGGAAGCTATTTTTTTTCATTCAGAGAGCCAAAGTCTCATCGTAACGGACTTGGTCTTTCATTTTCAAAACGAAAGAACTTTTTACGAAAAATTATTTTTCTTGCTTGTTGGAGTTCCTACGAATACTCTAGTCTCCAGTCGACTTGTGAAAACTTTGATGCGCAATCGAAGTGCTGCTCGCGAGGTTCTCCAAAAAGTACTTAACTGGGATTTTCAGAGAATTATTCTGGCTCATGGAGAAATCAAAGAAAAAGATGCTAAAACCTCCCTTCGTCAAGCTCTTAAATATGTAGTAAAGTAGGAAAATGAAAGCCTTAATCATAAAACATAAGTTAATCCTAATTGGCCTAGTTCTATCCTCCACTGCTTACTGGACTATGGTTAGTCATAACTTTGAGCTCTTTGAAAAAACTACTCATTTTTTAAATTCTTTCGAAAAGTATGAACTAGACGAGATGCTTATTTCATTTAGTTTTTTTTCTTTGTTTGTTGTCATTGATCATATAAACAAGAAAAAAGTTCAGGATATAGAGTTAGAAAAAGCTAAAATATACCAAGCCATGCTCTCCTCTACTCACCATATTCTCAATAATTTTCTAAATCAAATGCAAATATTTAAATTTTCGGCAGAAGAGACTCCCGAGTTTCCTCCTGATGTCTTGCCTTTATTTGACCAAATTATTGAAGAAGCTTCAGAAAAAATTGAGGCTCTGAGTAATATTACTCAGGTCACAGAAGCGTCCATCATGGCCTCAACTATTCTTATAGAGGAGGAAATGTCTTCCGAAAGAAAAACAGATGAAAAATGAAAAGTAAAAGAAACATTTGACTATTGTAAGAAAAAATAAGAAAATAGCTGTTTAACATATTAGCAAAACTCGTAAAAGACACTGAAAAGCAAACCATCCATCCAAGCTCTACATTCCTCTCAATACCGCGTGTTAAGTTGAAAACGATGATTTTTTGAAGTAGCTAAACGAGTATCCCAATTAATAAATGAAATCCATCTCCAAAACGATCAAGTTTTATAGTGTTGCCGATAAATATGGTAAATTTTCTAATTTTGCCTAGTTCCCTCTTGCAATCAAAATTGTAACCAAAGGGAAACGGTGGCCTACGACGGAACACTATTTCCAATCGCAAAAGTTTAAAGATAAAAAAGATCAGGAAGCTATTAGGAAAATTAACTTGCCAATGCTTGCTGCTCAAATGGGGCGTAATCGTAAAAGTAAACTACGTCAGGATTGGGGCTCTGCTAAGGTCAATATTATGCGCGAAGCTATATTCGCAAAGTTTACCCAACACCGAAAATTGCGAAAGCTACTTTTATCAACGGGCGAGGCAAAAATTATGGAAGATACAGAAAAAGATGATTACTGGGGCGATGGAGGTAGTGGCCGCGGCCAAAACATACTCGGTAGAATCCTAATGGATATTCGAGAAATTTTAAAATGCCCAGAAAAAGGCCTCTAAAAGAGAGGCCAATTAGAAAAAGAGAAATACATGACTAATAAAACAACATTCCAAGACCTTGGACTTTCTGAAGAAGTACTAGAAGCTATCAACAAAAAAGGTTTTGAGGAACCGACAGATATTCAAGCTATGACCATTCCTGTTATGCTCAGAAACGATACCAACATTATCGCTCAGGCTCAGACTGGAACAGGTAAAACGGCCGCTTTTGGATTACCCTTAATTGAAATGATTAACCCTGACTCCAAAACAGTTCAGGCCATAATTCTCGTGCCAACACGTGAGCTGGCGATCCAAGTGTCCGAAGAGATTAACTCCCTAAAAGGGAATAAAAAAATTAAGACGGTTCCCATATACGGGGGGCAATCTATTGACCAACAGTTTCGTAGGTTAAAAAAAGGTGTTCATATTGTCGTAGGGTCTCCTGGTCGAGTAATTGACCATCTTAATCGAAAAACGATGAAGCTTGGAGATATTGAGCAATTGATCTTGGATGAGGCTGATGAAATGCTCAATATGGGTTTCATCGAAGATATGGAAGAGATCATGAAGCACACTAACCCGAACAAAAGGACACTTTTGTTTTCGGCTACGATGCCTAGCAAAATAAAAGAGCTAGCGAGAAAGTACATGGACGGCTATGAGCTTCTCACTGTCAAGAAAAAGCAACTTACAACAAACCTGACAGAACAAATATATTTTGAAGTTAGAGCTTCTGAAAAATTTGAGGCTCTCTGTAAAATTATCGATATAGAAGATAACTTTTATGGCTTAGTTTTTTGTCGAACGAAGAGCGATGTGGACTCGGTGGTCAGTCACTTGACAGATAGAGGGTATGATGCCGAAGCTATTCATGGGGATATATCTCAAGCTCAAAGAGAAAGAACTCTCGATAAATTCAAAAAACAAAAAGTGAACATACTCGTCGCAACAGATGTTGCGGCAAGAGGTATTGATATTAACAATCTTTCTCATGTGATCAACTATGCTCTACCTCAAGATCCTGAATCATATGTTCATCGAATTGGACGAACAGGGAGAGCGGGAAATGAAGGAACAGCAATTACCTTTATTACTCCCAGTGAATATAAGAGATTAATGTTTATTCAACGAGTTGCTAAGATGGATATAAAAAGATCACAAGTACCTCGGGTCCAAGATATTATAAAAGCAAAAAAGAAAAAAATACAAGATGATCTCAATACCCTTTTAAAAGAAGAGGTCGATGCTAAATATCAGAATTGGGCGAATAAACTACTCGAAGAAAATGAAGTCAGCAAAATGTTAGCTGTAGTACTCAGTTATTGTTTTGAGGAAGAACTAAACCCTGAAATCTATGGCGAAACAAAAGAAAACTTAGTTAGGGGAAAACAGCTGGATCAACAAGGTAAAGCTCGGCTTTTTGTTGCTCTAGGTAAAAAAGACAAAATAAATCCTCGAAAACTCGTTGAGATGATTATGAGTAGAGTTTCCCTCCATCCTCGGCAAATTAAAGATGTTCAGGTAATGGAGAAATTCTCCTTCGTTACTGTGCCTTTTGACAAAGCGGAACAGGTCATTATCAGCTTCAAAAAGAAGGGGAAAAAGCCCTTGATCACGCATGCTAAAGATGGTGGCTAAGGAACGCCCTAAGGCGTATGCTTTGTGTTGAAAACCGCGCATATGCGCGGTTTTCGCTAATCTCATTCAAAAGCGGTTTCAGTCTAGTCAAACCTTACCCACCTCCATGCTTTTTAATATAAGCAAGAAGATCTTTTTTTCGAGAGGACTTGGGATTTAAACTGAGAAATCTCTTAAAGTTTTTTACTGCTGCTTTGTGCTTTCCCATACTTTGATAAATATATCCTCGGCCTAAGTAAGGGGTGGGGTATTCTGGGGATAAACGGTTTGCTATATTGTAATCTTGCAAAGCTTGGGAAAGATTATTTATAGCTTTGTGAGTATTACCCCTATTGTTGTAAGCGGTTACATAACGAGGATTTTCTTGCAAAGCTTGGCTTAAGTTATCTAGAGATTCGGGGTATTTTTTTAGATAAAAATAAGCGAGACCTCGATTGTTGAGGAAAAGAGGATTTTTAGGTAAAAGAGCAAGAGCCCTTGTATAGTCTTCGATGGCTTTTTTATATTGGCGTGTGTCCAAGTAAGCGGAGCCACGATTATTGTAAGCGTCGGTAAATTGACGATCAAGCTTTAATGCTCTATCGTAATCTTGAATCGCTTGGCTAAACTTTCCTAAGGAGGCTAGAATAAAACCTCTATTATTGTAAGCTTCTGGTGAGATTTTGATTTTTAGAGCGGTACTGAAATCAGAAATCGCTTCTGGGGCTTTCTTTTGTTGGTATAGGCAAAAGCCTCGGTTAATATACCCTTCACTAAACTCAGGACGTAGTTCAATACTATAGTTAAAATCCTTCAAAGCTAAAGTAAGCTCTCCTAATGCTTGGTATGATAAACCTCGATGAGAGAAAAAATCGGCATTATTCTGATCTTTTTGAATCGCTTGATTGAAAAAAGTAATTGCTTTGTTAAAATTGCCTTGAGAGTACTGCACTGTTCCCTCTAAATAAAGCTCTTGGCTATCTCGGTTTACCAAATTTGAGGCTGCAGGAAGCCACCGAAAGGGAATTTCTGTTTTTTGCCACAAAAGACTTTCTGATCCGATTTGCCAGCGAACTTCATCGACAAAAGGAGTTGCCCGAGAATCGCGCAATCTCCCTAGAGCCCACACAAGAAATTCCACTTCTCGGAGGTTTCTTCTGAGGTCAACTTGTTTTAGACGCTCTAGTAGCCACTCAACAACGTCTTTTCCTTCCACTTTTGCGTTGGGTTCTCCCAGTTTTCCGAGAGACTCAATCGCTAAAAAACGTTGCCATGAATTTCCTTCTTTCAAATATTTGATGAGATGAGCGATGTTATGACTACTGGGCATTTTTAAAATAGCAGTAACATACTCGTCGTGCATACCTTCAGCTGGTGGAGTTTTTTCTAAGCTATCCATGATTTGAGAAAGCAAAGCCTCTTCTTTCTTTTTTTGCTTTTCTCTTTTTTGATCCACTAGTTCTAAAAGCTTATGACTTTCCGAAGAAGGAAGTAAAGTATGGCAACGTTCAAAAGAAAGTTCACTAAGAAGTTCATTGTCGATTTTTAGAGAAATTTTTCCGATTTCTCTTTCCAATTCATAAAGACAGATTTTTACTTGGTCGTTATTGAGAGCAAAAGAAACTCTGTTTTCGAGTTCCTTAACCACTTTCTGGTATTCCTTGATCAGAGCTTTGCCCTTTTCTTTTTTAAGAATATTTAAGTTTGTTGTCGAGGATATTTTGTCTAAATTCTTTGCTTTCTGGGCTTGAGAGAGAAAACTATGAGCAATCTCTAATGCTTTTTTCATTTCTTTTTTCTTTGCTCTAATTGATTCATTCAAAATTTTTGCCTGGCGCTGATTTTCCATCTTATTTTGAATCCAAAGGCTTGTTGCAGATCCTCCTAAAATTAGAAGGATAGCAATGAAAGTTAAGGACATCGTTTTGCTTCGGCGTATTTTTTGATAAATCCGCCTGCTGTAACTGGCAGGACGAGCTTTGATCATTTCTCCCCGGGAAAAACTCAGCAAATCATCATAAAAAGAAGTCGCGCTTTGGTAGCGTCTGCTCTTTTTCTTTTCGAGGGCTTTTAGGCATATGCACTCAATATCTTTGGGGATTTTAGGCTTGATAGAAGAGGGAGCGGGAGGCTCTTTACTCATAACTTGAGTAAGAATTTGGATGATAGAATGTCCTGCAAAAGGTGTTCTTCCTGTGAGCATTTCATAAAGAACTACACCTAAGGAGTAAACATCACTTCGAGCATCAATTTCTTTGGGTTTTCCTTCGGCTTGCTCAGGAGGCATGTAGTGGGGGGTGCCTATAATTGCTCCGGTCTGCGAAAGCTTAGTCTCTCCCCTTACTTTTTTAGCAAGCCCAAAGTCCATTACCTTTGGCTGGCCTTCTTTATCGATCATAATATTGGCTGGTTTAATATCTCGGTGGATAATACCCTGCCTATGCGCAACTTGGATAGCCTCGGTAACTTTTAGCATGATTTCGACAATTTGTTTGATGGAAAGTTTGTTCTTGCGAAGAAACTCTTTTAAGGACTGTCCTTCCACAAAATCCATTGTGAAATAGTGTTTTCCTTGATTTTGTCCGATTTCATATAGCGTTACAATGTGAGGATGATGAAGAGTTGCTGTTGCTTTGGCTTCTCGTAAAAAGCGCTCAATGCTAAGGGTGTTTTTCTCCTGCTCTTGCAATAAAATCTTTAAAGCAACTACTCTGTCAAGACGAGGATCGTATGCTTTGTAGACTTTTCCCATTCCTCCTTCGCCTAGCTCTCCAATAATTTTATAGCGAGCAAAAGACTTACTTGCTATATTTTGGATCTGAGGGTCGCTCAATAGCTTCTTTTTTCTCATAATTTGCATCAAGGAAGCGGGAAATCCCTGTTGAGATATTTTTTTTTGAATTTCTAAGCAGGTGGCTATTGATTCAGGAGAAATATAATCTAGGAGAACGGCTGTTTTTGCTAAGGCAAGATCCGACTCTTCTGGGGACAATTTGTCTTGGCTCAACTCTTTCCTTTCTGGGAAAAAGAAAAAAAACTCTTTATGAAACTTTCTTATCATAATATAATAATCATTTAATAATTACCAAATAAATCATTTAGCTTCTTGAAACTTGCTCATTTGGTAATCCTAAACGTTTATTTCAAACTAAAATATATCTTTTTAGGAATAAAGCTATGGCCTCATCATACAGCAGACATATTGTGGGGGACTCTGGAAGCAAGTCATGGAATTATAAGAATAGTGACATTGTTACAGTTTCTTGGCAATCCTCTGGTTCTCACAACTGTTCCGTAAATTTTCTTTTGGATGGTAAGGTAGTAGATGACTGTGAGCTTTCTTTGCAACCAGGTTCTAACTCTTATAGCTTTAACATGGGAAACTCACAGCATTTTGCAATGGGATATGTTAATTTCAATGAAACCGATACCCATGAGGGTTTATTAGAATTTAATCTCCACTATGGAGAAAGACCAAAAACTAAAATTGGGGTTCTGTAAGCTAAAAAATAAAGTAAGTGGATTTATATTGATTACTATTTTGATTGACTTATTTAATTATTTTAAATAATGCTATATTATACCCTAATATCTCAGAGAAATTTCTGTGCTAAAAAGGGGTGAAAAATAAACTTTTTTCACCCCTTTCTTCTTTAAATTCAAAAGGTAGGGAACGATTGTTTAGGAAACTACTATGAAAGAATATTATAGTTTCGAACAAACTCAAAAAATTTTGAAACTGGAACCGGAAGAACTTATTAAGATCGTCGAAGATGGTGAACTTCGTTTATTCCGTGACCAAAGTGGAATGAAGTTTCTAAAAGAGCATATCGATAATTTTTCAATGGTAGGGAACACTTTTACCAACTTAACTAGTCCCAAGAGTGAAACAAGCATTGATTTTGAAGGAAAACTTCCTCCAAAAGTAGAAAAATCCTCTGATATCAGAAGCTACATTAAATCTTCCCAGGAAGTTGGGATAGAAAGTAAACTGGACTTAGAGGTAGAAGAAATCGAGAGTGACCCTACAGTACATCGCTATAAGCTATACTCAAAACTCTGTGATCGTTATAAAGAAACCAACCAAGTTTTAAGCTCCATATCCACTGTTCTAGGAGCTATTGTTTCTTTACATCTCGTTTTTTATGAAGCTGGCCAATCAAAATTTCTCAATGATATGCTAATTACCTTGATGGGAGTTAGCTGTTTTTCTTTGTTTACAGCAGTGTTTTTGTCTCTATTCTCTAATATATTTCTCAATCGAGGACAACAGAGTTTAGAGCTATCAAAACCAGAGAAGAACAGACTGTACTTAATTCTTAAAAAAATTCTTATCAAGGGAGTTCTTTTAAAGAGTATGGCCCAATTTTTTTCTATCTTTGGAACAGTAGCTTTTCTTCTAATGGTAATTACCAAAGTCTTCGCTTATGATATTCTTGTAGGCGGGGGATTAATAACTACCTTAGTTTTGGCGAGTGTCTATTGCTATAGATATGTCACAAAAAACACTCAAAGCATTTTAAAAATAGAAAGAGAAAAAATAGGACTTTAGGGTTTTTTCTGTCGCGATTACACAGATTTTGTCTACTTTCATTGGCGGCTATATATGATTTCTCTTCAACAAAAAAAGAAAATTTTAAGCCAGGTAGAAATTTTTAAAAATCTCCCTGATCATTTTTTGGAAATGGTTGCCAAAAGGATGGGTAGCAAACAGTTTTCTACCGGAAGTTTCCTTTTTCATCAAAATGACAATAGCGAACAGTTTTTTGTTATTTATAAGGGGGAAGTGAAAATAACTGTTTCTGGGGTAACTGTAGCTGCCTTGAAAGAAGGCGAGATCCTGGGGGAAATGGGAGTGATAACCGGGGATAAACGCTCTGCTTCTGCTGTCGCAAATCAAGAAACTTCTGTCTTCTTTCTTCAACGAGAGGTTTTTGATAGTCTACTGTGTCAAGTGCCTGATTTTGCCAAAAATCTCATGCGGATGCTTAGCTTTCGTCTAAAAGCAACCACTGAAAAAATGAGTAGCTCTAGTAGCCTTGATGCAACCCCCTCTCCTTCATCTGAAGTTCTTCAGACAGAAAAGAAACACTCTCAAAGCAAAAGATGCCTGAATTGTTATGAATACAATCAAACAAAAACTTTACGTTGTGTTTATTGCGGAGAATTTTTAAATTTTAAATTGTACCGTTTTTTAGTCAATAGTTTATGCCTATTTTTTCTCCTCACCTCTCTTTTTGTATTTTCGAAGCTGCACAAAAAAGAACAACCAGAAGTGGAAATCGCCAATCTCGCTCCCTTAGTAGAGGTAGATAAAGTAAAGACTCAAACAGTGAACTTAAAGGTTTCAGGGTATGGACAAGTTCACCCTCAGCGCTTGGTAAAGATTATCTCCCAAGTAAATGGACGAGTTGTGAAAATTCATAGCCACTTACGAGCAGGAAAATTTATCCCAGAGGGGGAGCTTTTACTAGAGACAGACAATTCTGACTATCAACTGGCAATCAGTCGTGCTCAAACCCAAATTAAGTCAGCCCAATCGCAGATTCATCTCCTAAAAAAACAACAAGAAAATCTCGCCCATCAAATTCGTTTTGTTGAAGAAAGTGTAAAGATTGCTCAAGAAATTATGCAGCGTGAGCAAATCCTTTACCAAGCAAATAGACTAAGTGAAAAAGAATGGGCTGATGCTAGGCAAACATATCTTTCTTTAGCAAGTGCTTTAGCGGAATTAAAAACCAAACACTCTGTTTTGCCTCAACAGATAGCAACTAGCGAGTCCACTCTTAATGATGCTAAGTTGGTCTGGAATGATGCTCAAAACCAAGAAGCAAGAACACGTATTTTCTGCCCTTTTACGGCACGTATCCAAGAAAACCGAATAGAAGTAGGGACAGTGGTTAACTCTGGTGAAATTCTATGTGTATTAGAAGACAGCAAAGCTGTAGAAATACGAACCATGATTCACCGAGATCTTTTGGCGAAACTTTTCCAACATCCTGCTCTTATAAATCGCTTCTCGAATGAGAAACATGAGCTTCATGCTAATGTGACTAATGTTATAGGAGGAAAAGACTATACTTGGTTAGGTAAAGTCATTAGGTTTGAGCCAATGGATACAAGCTCCTACAGTATTCCTTTGATTGTCCTGGTTGAAAATCCTTGGGAAAATTCTCAGTCGCCAGCGTTGCAGGCTGGTGAGTTTGTCAAGGTTACTCTTCAAGGAAGGAGAATAGAGAATGCTTTTACCATTCCTTATTCTGCTTTGAGAGAGGACAATACTCTGTATGTAGTTAAAAATCAACAGCTACAAATTCGCTCTATTAAGATTACAGATATCGTAGATGATTTAGTTATCATAGAAGAAGGAGTAGAAGCTGGGGAAGAGTTTATTGTTTCGCCTATTAGCTATCCCGTAAATAATATGAAGGTCAAAATTAGTGAGTATCAACCTTGAAAAAGATAATTGAGTGGTCTGTTAGCAATCCCATATTCGCTAATTTGTTAATGCTAATTATTATTGTTGGGGGAATTATTTCCAGCTATCGTATTCACCGAGAACTTTACCCTTCCTTTGCTACAGATAAAATCCAAATTCAAGTCGAGTACCCTGATGCTCAGCCCCAAGAAATAGAGGAAGCTATTTGCATCAAAATAGAAGAAGCTATCCAAGGGGTCAACGGCATTAGAGAGATGCGCTCTGTTTCCCAGGAAGGCCTGGGGGATGTCACTGTTTACTTGGAACCAGAAGCAAATTCTAGCGAAGTTCTTGATGAGTTAAAAATTATTATTGATAGCATTGATAACTTTCCCGAGCAAGCTGAAAAACCTAAGATTATTAGTGTTTTTGTTCGTCTCGATATTATTGAAGTAGATCTATATGGGGATATACCCTTAAGAACCCTCAAAGAACTAGCAAGGAGTATTAAAAATGAGATTACGGCCTTGCCTGAGATTACACAGGTTGAATGGGATGGGGTTCAAAAATATGAGATTGCTATAGAGCTTAGTGAGTGGAATTTACAAAAATACAAGTTAACTTTTTCAGATATTGTTAATATTATCAAGGAAAACAGCAATAACTTTCCCGGAGGAACACTTTGGACAGAAGAGCAAAATATAAAAATTCAAGTTCAAGGACGTCGTTATAAAGGGAGTGATTATGGAGAGATAGTTGCCATAAGCAACCCCGATGGCACAAATGTGTTTTTGAAAGATATTGCAAAGATTTATGATTTTTTTGATGAAAACAAAACTATCACTCGGTTCAATAGACAACCAGCCTCTCGTATTACTGTTTATGCTCCTAAAAATAAAGATTCCGTTAAAGCAGCTCAAACCGTTAAAGATTACGTTACAAAAAAACAAAAATCTCTCCCCGAAAATGTTCAACTTATTTATTGGAATGATCGCGCTCAAAAAATTCAAGATCGCCAGGATATGCTGCTCTCAAATGGCCTAATGGGTTTTGCCTTAGTCGTGATTTGTTTAGCCATATTTCTGGATTTTCGCCTATCATTTTGGGTTGCCTTAGGGATACCAGTATCATTTGCCGGTGGAATAGCTGTATTATGGTTATTGGGGCAAACTCTTAATTTGCTGAGTTTGCTTGGCCTAATAGTTGTTTTAGGTATGGTTGTCGATGATGCTATTGTGGTGGGAGAAAGTGTGAGGTCTCAGCAACTTCAGGGAAAAACAGGGAAAATTGCCGCCGTAGAAGGAGCCCATGTAATGGCTTTGCCTATTATTGCGGCCTCTCTTACTACTATTATTGCTTTTTTACCTCTGTATTTTGTTCCTGGAGCGATAGGAAAGTGGGCAAATGAAATTCCTACTATCGTCATTATTATATTAATTGTTTCACTGATCGAGTCGTTACTTATCTTACCCTTCCACCTTCGCCATATCTCTGAATTTAGTGTCAAACCAAGCTCCATACGTCAAAGAATAGATAAATTTATTATCGCGGTAATAGATAGAGTTTATTTACCTGTTTTAGGGTGGAGTTTAAAGAATCTCTTTGCTAGCTTTACTATATTGTTGTTATTTATAATCTTTACTTTTGGTCTATTTAGAAGTGGAGCAATCAGCTATGTCTTTCTTCCCAATGCCGATGCTCAATTTGTTATTGCCAAAGTATCTTTTCCCCAAGGAACTCCTCTTCACACAACAGAGAGCTCTATTACACGCCTTGAGCAAGCTGCCGAACAAATAAATAGTATGTATGCCAATGAAGAAGAACCTCCTGTTGAGGGAATTTTGAGCACTGTGAGTATGCATGAAGGTGAAGTATTTTTAATACTAAGTAACTCTAGAAATCGCTTAGTGCCTTGGACTACGATAGCGGAAAAATGGAGCCAAGTGGTCGGAGAAATACCCGGAGCAACAGCTGTAAATTTTGAAAGCAATATCAAGAGGCCGGGTGGGAAGCCCATTGAAATTCATGTGATATCGGAAGAGCTGGATACGCTGAAAATAATATCAGGCGAAGTGAAAGAGAAACTTTCTCAAATTCAAGGTCTTTACAACATCAAAGATAATATGCCCCCAGGAAAAATCCAAATTCTTCCCATCTTAAAAGACCAAGGGAGAACTTGGGGGATTTCAGAAGCAAATATAGGGCAACAACTAACCCAAGGTTTTGCCGGAGAAGAAGTTTTGGTTTTGCAAAGAGGCCCAGAGGAAGTTAAGGTAAGAGTTCGTTATGCTAAAGAAGAGAGGAGAAGGCTGGAAGATATGGCATCTATACAGCTTCGCGGCAACAGTGGCGAAAGTCGGGTTCCCCTTTCTTCGGTCGCTGAGTTAAAAATGGTACGAGGCTTAGATAAAATCCATCGTTATAACCGAAAACGTTTGCTGATTATTTACGCCGATATTAGCGAAAAACTTGCCAATGCCCAGCAAGTAATAAAATCTTTGCAGCAAGACTATGTCCCGTCACTGTTGCAAAAGTATCCGCAAGTAAAGGTTAATTTTGGAGGACAACAAAAAGAAAAAATAGATTCTAATGCAACATTGAAAAGCGGTTTTTTGTACGCTTTACTGGCCATTTTTGTTGTTCTTGTGCTAATCTTTGGCTCCTATCTGCAGCCCATCTTAATTGCTTTAACCATTCCTCTTGGTTGTTTAGGGGCAATAGTTGGACATTGGATTATGGGTTACAATCTAACTACTCTTAGCTTGTTTGGTATGATTGCTTTATCGGGGATAGTCATTAATGATTCTTTAGTTTTTACGGCGGAAATCAATAGTAATCTAGCTAGAAAAATGACAGTTATTGATGCTCTACTGATGGCCGGAAAATCACGTTTTCGTGCGATTGTCCTAACAAGCTTAACAACTTGTTTAGGAATGATATCATTAATATTTGAACAGAGCTCCCAAGGTAGACCATTTATTCCTATTGCCATATCTATTACTTTTGGCTTAATCTTCTCTACCGTATTTATATTACTGATGCTTCCCGTTTATTTTCTTACCTTAAACTTATTTCGTAGATGGGGATACTGGCTTTTAAAAGGACATTGGCTAACTCGAGAGCAAGTGGAGCCAGCATTTTCGAATTCCGCAGACTAAAAAACACTTTGCTTACTCCTAAAGTTTTTTTGCCCAGGCTTAGAAAGGCAAAAAAAAAAAACCTTAAATGAATATTCTTTCTTAATTTTGTTTTAGTAAGAAAAGAGAAAAAGAAAATTATGGATCGTCCCTTTATAAAGCTTCATCCTCTACCACTCTCTTTAAAAGTAGCAAATGGTGCTGTGAATATAATCGAAAAGTGTGGTTTAAGGGTCGCGACGATTACTCCAGAGCAAGCGATTAAGGATGCCTCAAGACGTGCAAGGTTACCTCCAAAATTTCCGAAAGATGTTGAAAGTGCTTTGGAAATACTGTGCCGCTCTGTAAAAGACGATACAGATTTGCATTATTTCGGAAGAGAAAACCTCCGAGAAGTGATGGTCGGGGGACTAGAAATGCGCTTAAGGCTGGACGAAATTTTTCGAAAAAACCCTGAGTTAGAAAAACAGCCTCTGATCCCTCCTCTCATTGTGACAGGTTTGCCGCGCTCTGGCACAACATTTTTACATCGACTTCTCTGCGAAACTGAAGAAGCACGACCGATTCCTCTTTATGAAGGTTTCTACCCTGTACCTCGCAAACCTGTCGATACTCGTTTATGGGACACCAAAATAAAACTTTCTTTTTGGCACGGTGCTGCTAAACCCTACAACCTCGATGCGATTCATTTTATTAGAGCAGAGTTACCCGATGAATGTAATTTCCCTATTCGCTTGGGAATGTGTTCTACTGTTTTCTGGTCTATAGCTCCGGTATCCTCTTATTTTGAATGGCTTCTGGAGCAAGAAATGCGGGAAACCTATCAATACTATCGGCGTGTTTTGCTTTTACTGCAGGCAAACTCTCCTGGCAAAAGGCTTGTTTTAAAATGCCCTTCTCACTTGGCATGGATGGAAGCATTAGTGGAAGCTATTCCCGAAGCTTTAATTGTACAAACGCACCGAAATCCCTTAGAGTCATTGCCTAGTGAAAGTAAGTTAATTCTTTCCATGCAAGCACTTGCTACCCACAAACTCGATTGGGAAAAGATTGTTCAACTGCAAACACGGCGCATAGAGGTTTACGCAAACCGTAGTGTCCAGCGCAATAGTCAACCTATAGGCCAAAAAATTTTTCATGTCGATTATCGCGATTTAATAAATGATCCTATTGCAACAGCATCGTCGATTAGAAAACATTTTCAGTTTCCGCTGACTTCTGATCACCTAGCCCGTCTGGAGAAATACAGTCAGAAAAATCGCCAATACAAACATGGTAAAAATCCCTACACTCTAGAACAATTCAATTTAGATGCTAAGCAGTTGGAAGAAAAATTTTCCGCTTACACTGAGACTTTTCTTTCCTCTCAGAAATAATATTTAAATTTTTATTCATTTTCATAGAATGGACACCTTATGATAGAGAGTAATTCTTCCGAGGAAGGAAAAAAATCTGAAAAATGGGAAGACCGAGACCTTAGTCATTTTGTATACACCTCAGGGGAGGATTTATTTGATATTCACACTCATTTCAGCGAGTGGTCAAAAGAATCTAAACCTGGCGGCTATGATTTATATGAAGCTTACGGAAAATCTTCTCCCAAAACCGAAATGGATGTTGTAGCACAACTTAAGTCTTATCCTAAGCTCATCAATTTAGCCTCATACAATTATTTAGGATTATCTTATCGAACAGAGGTTATCGAAGCAGCCAAAGAGGCTCTAAATAAATATGGGTTAGGAGCTGCAGGTTCTCCTTATTTAAGCGGAATGCTTGAAATACATCGTCTTTTAGAAAAAAAACTAGCTGCGATAAAAGGCACTGATGATGCTATTTTGTTTCCCACTGGATATAGCGCTAATATTGGGGCAATTTCAGCTCTGGCAAATCCCGGAGATGTAATTTTGATAGACACTTTAGCCCATGCAAGCATTGTTGATGGAGCCATCCTCTCGCGAGCAAAAACTGTCTTTTTCCGGCACAACGATCCTAAAAATCTTGCCCAAAAGCTTCTTCGAAATGAGGGACGTAAGTTAGTTATCGTGGAAGGAGTATATTCCATGGATGGTGATATTGCTCCCCTTTTAGATATTGTGGAAGTTTGTAAAGAAAATAATGCTCGCTTAATGGTTGATGAAGCACATTCTGCTTTTATTTTTGGCGAACAAGGGCGTGGAATTGTGGAGCACTTTGGGGTGGAGGAAGAGGTTGACATTCATTTAGGAACACTTTCCAAGAGTATGGGAGGAATGGGAGGATATGTTGCTGGTTCCCAAAAACTTATTGATTATCTGAGGCCATATTCGCGATCTCAGTTGTTTTCCTGTGCTCTTTCCCCTCCCGTTGTAGGAGGATTATTGAAAGCTTTAGAAATTTTTGAAAAAGAGCCTGAGTTACGTATTCGCTTATGGGAAAATGTCCATTTTATGCAAGAAGAGCTAAGGAACTATAACGTTGATATCGGAGAGTCGCAATCGCAAGTTATTCCTGTGATGATAAAAGATGATGTTAAAATATTTACCATCGCAAAAGAACTAATGGAAAAGGGTGTATTTTTGAATCCTATATGCTACCCTGCAGTGAAACGCCACAAGTCGCGATTTCGCATTTCTATATCAGCAGCTCATAGCCAAGAAAAACTGAAAACAGCAGCGGAGGTTATTGCGAAAGTTCTTCGCCAACATGGAGTTTTGTCATGAGTTTTGTTAGAAAAGAATATAGCTTTACAAGTGCTTTAGGTGGTTTTTTCGAAATGGACATTGATGTGGCTCGTAGCTTACTACCGAAAAAGCTCCATCCTTTGGAGCTTAGGCCTGGTTGTGCTGTTTTAGGAGTAATGGCTATTGATTTTGACCAAAGTGAAGCGGGCCCTTATGGAGAAATCGTTTTGTCTATTGCAGTACCTCCCGACTCTCAGCCCCCAAACCCTTTTCCACACTCCTCTTTTTTTGTGCTCTGGCTGGGAACTACCACTGAGGAATCGCGAGAACACGCGATGGAATACTGGAAGTTTTCTTGCTATCCCAATGACATTACTACTTATTTTAGCGAAGACAAGGATAAAAAAAATGTCATCGTGAAAGAAGGGGATCTTGATATTCTTCGACTCAGTGTAGCTAAGAAAACTTATTTTAAAGAAGCTAAGCGCTACTACCAATGCTTTACCGAACAAAAAAATCTCTACCAACTCCGAATTGATATTGAAGGAGAAATGGAAGAACACGAAGAAGAGACGGGAGAGTTGTTTATGGCAGATCACCCCTTTTGCCAAAAAATAGACCTTGCCTTGGAAAGCCTTGTTCCCTTTCGCGAACAATCTATGGGAAAAGGGATAGAATATATTAGCAATTTGACTCGTCAATAAGAATTTACCTACCAAAAATGAAAACACCTCCTCATGAACCAATATTACTACAGCAGGAAATAAGAATGCCCCTAGAAGAAACTATTGTCGATATACTGCGTACTAGAGCGCAGGAAATGCCAGAGAAACAAGCCTTTATTTTTTTAGAAAAAGATGCCCAAGAAAGTTTTCCGATAAACTATGGGCAATTACACGAAAAAGCGATGTCTATTGCTGGACTTTTGATGCAAATGAAAGCCCAAGGAGAAAGAGTACTTCTTTTGTATCCTCCAGGGTTAGATTATATTTGCGGTTTTATGGGATGTTTGTATGCCGGGGCTATTGCGGTTCCTGCAACCATTCCTTTTTCGGAAAAAGCAGCTATTCATCTTGCTCATGTAATCAAAGATAGCGGGGCTCAAATTGTTTTATCGAGCGCAAAGTTAATTGCAAGCATGAAAAAAGTTCGCTTGGTTCAAATTCTGAGAGATATTCCAGGTTTTAATAAGTTAGCAACAAATACTTTAGCTCGGTACGGAGTTAGTCATCTTCCTAATTGGGGAAAAATATCTTGGGTTGATACTTCAAAAGTAAAAATAGATTTAGCAGATAATTGGCAAGATCCAGGAATCAATGCAAATGATTTAGCATTTTTGCAGTATACTTCTGGCTCAACGAATGATCCTAAAGGGGTTATGGTTAGTCACAAAAATATCGTGGCAAACTCTTCGTTGATTGAAAGAAAAACAGGTAAAGGGCTTGATATTGTCGGCCTAAACTGGCTACCTCCTTACCATGATATGGGTATGATCGGTTTTATCTTGTCTCCCATATGTATAGGGGCCACTGTATACCATTACTCTCCTTTAGAATTTCTAAAAAGACCACATCGTTGGCTAGAGCTAATTTCAGAGAAAGGGATAACTCACACGGGAGGACCCAACTTTAGTTACGATTTATGTGTCAAAAAACAAGATAACATTTTGTCGAATTTGGATCTTAGTTCGCTAAAAGTAATTTTTAATGGAGCGGAACCTGTTTACGCGGAAACGCTTACTCGTTTTTATAAAACCTTTGCCAAGTATGGGCTTAGTAAAAATGCAATGTGTCCTTGTTATGGTATGGCCGAAGCGACTTTAATGATTACAGGAAACTCAGTTGATTTGGAAGAGCTAGCGCAAAAAGAACACAAAGGATTAGTCTCGTCGGGAGATAATCAAGTTGATGGAGAGATTTTATGTGTTAACCCAGAAAGTAAAGAAGTTTGTCAGGAGGAAGAAGTCGGCGAAATATGGATTTCTGGCTCCCATGTGACTCAGGGCTACTGGAATAAGCCACAGTTGACCGAAGAGACCTTTGGGGCATACACCGCTGACCAAAAAGGACCCTACCTTAGAACCGGAGATTTGGGATATTGGAAAGACGGTGGATTAATTGTGGCGGGACGAAAAAAAGATTTGATTATTATTCGAGGCCAGAACTATTACCCTCAAGATATTGAAGTTTCTGTCCAAGAAGTTTCTGAAAATTTGCGCAAAGGATGTTCGGCCGCTTTGGGGGTTAAAATAGATAATGAAGAAAAGCTCGTTCTCATCCAAGAAATTAAGGAAGATACGGGGAACTATGAAACTCTTATGAACTTGATGCATGACAATATCGCGACTAACCACGGAATCCCTTGCTTTGAAATTGTTTTAATTCCTGCCCGAACTATCCCCAAAACGGCCAATGGGAAAATCAAAAGAAGAGAGTGTCAGACTTTCTATGTGGAAGGAAAACTGAAAGTAATTGCTCAGAAAAAGTGGGCGCAAGGAGACTTTTTGGTAGAGAAAATAAGCGATTTATCGGAAGAGATCACTTTGGAGAGTTTGCTTGATTTAAAGCCAGAAGAAAGAAAAGAAAAACTACAGAACTATTTGCTTTGGTCATTAGCAGAGCTCTTAGAGGTGGAGCAAAACCAGATTAACCCCACGCTTCCTTTGGATGAACTTGGGCTAGATTCCTCTGGACTAGCTGAGTTTAGATTAACATTAGAAGATGTTTTAGGCCAAGATATCGAAGAAGAGTATTTTATGGAAAAGCCTAGTTTGGAAGATATTATTGCTAAAACTTGTCTAGCAATGGGCTAATTTAGAACGTGTCCTATTTTTGTAGGGCACGTCCTATTTCTTTTTTCGAGAGCGCTCTGCTTTACGAAGATTTTTCCACTCTTCTTTTTGTTTTTTATCAATTTTTTCTATTGCTGTAGTGAAGGCAATAGAAGATAAAGAATGCAAGTGCTTGTTAATAAAATTCTCCGCCTCTTCAGGGAAAACATTCCCTGCCTCCCGTAAAGTCCACCCTACTCCTTTTTGTACATAGTACTCTTGGTCTAAGAGTAAAGCTTCCACCAAAGTCAAAATGGCTTTGGCAGGAGGATAGCTTTTTCGTAAAGAACTGTAATAGAGGAGATTCACGACAGATAAACGTCTTTGCCAAGAATGTTCAGAGCAATTCCATTTAGCTAAGGTGGGGTAAACCAAATAAAAATCTTGCTCCAATAAAGAAGAATGAATGTGGGAGAGCCTGTCAGAGTGCTCCCAGTTTTCGATCTCTTCACTCCAGGAGGATAAGATAGGCCAAAACTTCTTAGCTGGAGAAAGATTTTTGATACGGTATTGATAATACAAAAGAGCTTGTGCCTTTACTTCAAAAATAGGAGATTTCTTCCAGATATAGTCCCATAGAGAAAGTATTTTAAGCTCATCTAAGCCTTCTAAGGAAAAACCTTGCTGGCTAATCTTTCTTTGAATTGGAACTGCTAAAGCAAGAACATTAAGCTCTGAGCGATAGCAGCTTTTTCTTTTTTCTTGGCTAGTCTTAGAAATACCTTCTCCTGCTTTTTGAAGAGAAGTAGTTACTCTTTTGAGGAAATCTACTTTTTTCACTTAGAGTCCAAAAATTTTAAGGTGGCTAAAATGTCAGTAACTTCAATCATGCTATCCTCTTGGTAAATTAAGCTGAAAGAAATGTTATATTCTTTGTGATGAACTAAATAAAACTGACTTGTTGCTGTAATTCCCTCTTTAGAAATTTTCATTTCTGCAATAGAAAATTCTTTTCCTGAAATATTTCTAAAGAGGATTTTTTTGGTCTCAACAACTTCTGTTCCTGAGCTTTCCAAGCCAAGAACTAATCCTTTCGAATGAGCTTCCGCTGTTTCTAAAGTGACTTTAGGAGATTTTAAGGCAAATACTATAAAAGTAGGATTGAAGCCTGTATGAGTAGGAGGAAATTTTGTTGTATGTAAAAAATATTTTAAGTCCATTCCGCTTTGACTCGTCATTTGTCCTAGTGTTTTTCGCTCTTCTTCACCTAGAGCATACCAAGTTTGTGGAAGATCCAAGGAAAACTCAAAAAACTCGTTTGTGTAAACATAGTCTTCAACACTTCCTAAATCGATTTCCTCTTCTGCAATCAGTTCATCTTCTGTTCCTGTTTCAGTTTCAGAGACAGTTTCAGAGACAGTTTCAGAGACAGGAGGAGCTTCTCCAAAGGTTGAGCGACTCAAATTATTATTTGCCCAAAGTCCCTGCTCTTTCACTTCTCCATTAGAAAAGAATTCCGTTCCTTCTCCATGGCGTTTGCCATCATGGAATTCTCCTTCATACCACTCTCCGTTTGCCCAAGTAAGATTTCCTTGCCCAAAGAATTTACCTTTGGAAAACTCTCCTTCATACTTTTCTCCACTCATAAAGGTAAGAGTCCCAGATCCGTCGAAGTTATTGTCTCGGAAGCCTCCTTCATAAGTGCTACCATCTTCGAAAGTAAAGAGTCCTTGTCCATTCATTTCTAAATTTTCAATTTCTCCCTCATAACTTTCTCCATTTTCCCAAGAGATAGTTCCTTTTCCGTTTACTTTTCCTCCTAGTTCTCCCTCATAATTTTCTCCATCTTCCCAAACAAGAGTTGTATTATCCGGTTCCCTTGTTTGAATAACTTCATTTTGGCTGGCACAACTTATAAGTAGAAATACAATAATGATAGTCCCTATAGTTTTCATAGTAAAGTCCTTCAGTGACGTAAAAAAGTATCGTAGAGCTGTACGCTATTTTTGATACTCTTCTACCAAACAAGAGATAATGATTCTAATGGATATTCGCTAAGTCATCTCGCTTAGCTAGATCTTTTACTAAAAGTTTACTGTCTAGGCGCTTAAGTTTTTCACCTAAGCCCATAGCTAGGTTTTTGTATATGGTCATTCCTATGTCAGGTCTCATTCTAATTAACTCATTGAGTTCTTGATGAGGAATAATAAGAGTTTCTACCTCTGTTAAAGCATGAGCACTTGCAGAATGAGTTTCCGTGGAAAGAAGAGACATTTCTCCGAGGACTTCCCCTCGGCCAACTTCTCCTATTGCTACCTTTTTTTCTCCGATTGTGATTTGGGCTTTTCCTTCCATAATCACAAATAACTTATGACGCTTTTCCCCTTCTTGGAGAATGGTTTCTCCAACAGGAATTTTTTCAATGGAGCATATTCGAGCAAAGCGTTGTTTTTGCTCTTTACTAAGTCCTCTCAATATAGAGAGCCGTTCAATGACATGAGATATTTGAGGAAGAATTTGTTGGTTAATAAAGTTCTTCAGCACAATATCAGCAATTTTTTGAACTTGAGGATGAAGATGGATATCTCCAAAATCAGGCGGCCCTATGAGACGTACCATTTTAATTACATCTAGTCTTTCGACATGATGAAAGGCGAATGCTGGAACATAGGCAACGGGTAAATAATTAAGCTCCAGGAGAGTTCTTTGCATACGAGGAGCATAAGCACTAACATCTATTTCTATGTAATAAATTCCCCATTGTGTGCGAGCTTTTCTTTCTAGCTCTGAAAGTAAAAACCGAATTCCCTGATCGTGAATAGTGATCAGCTCAAAAACTCTCATGCTTTTCTCATGTTCGTCCAGTAAGAAACCGATTGCTCCGACAATTCTCTTCTCACTTTTCAGAAGAAGATAGCGAGCATTACGAACACTGAGTTTAAAAAAACCGTAATTTAAACGCATTGGGCCAAATATTTCCCGATTTTGGATGCGTCCTCGTTGGATGCGAAGTAAATTAGTGTAACCTTCGGTTGTTAGCTCTTCTACGATAAACTCTTCGTCGTGTGGATAAGAAGGAGATTCTTCATCAACTATTGCATCAAAATGAATTCCTAGATAGTCAAAAACCAAGTGAGCAATGGGGTAAACTTCGGGAATAATACGAGGATTATTTTTTCGAAGTAAGAGAGTATCCCCAAAGAATTGTATCAAAAAAGCGACGTTTTCTCTTTGTGTCATCAAATGCTTGAGCGGTAAAATGCCTGCGGCAACAAAATTATGATGCATGGCGATACGTTGAGCATAAGGGTGAACTACGCGAGCTTCGATTACTCCTACATGCAGTCGTTTCTCTGCGTATTCCAAACGTTTATGCATAAGGAGTTTTCCAATTCCTTTACGCCTATAGTCCGGATGAACAGATAAACGTCCAAATTCTCCGACCAATTCAGAGTATGCACCTACCTCCATTATAACTGAGGCAATGGCAATGAGTTTCTTTTCGTTGTCTTCATCAATAGCGACTAAAATTAAGTTATCATCTGCAAAGATCATTTTTTCCAGAGAATCAATTTCATAGAACTGAGTGTAAGGGTAGTCTTCCCCGTAACTAGCTAAAAAAAGTTCCCTGATCCCAAGAGCATCAGATTTTACAGCTTCTCGAACTAAAAAAGTCATTTTTTATTCCTTGTTAGCTAACTCTTTTTCCTGTATCTTTTTCCCAACAGTTTGAACTAGTTGGTAATAGTAAGAAGCGCCTACGGCAAGAGCTTCCTCATCAAAGTCAAACTTACTTGAGTGAGCGGGATAACCTTCTTTTCCATCTACTTGAGAACCAAAGCGAACATAGCAACCTGAAACTTCTTCGAGATAGTGGCCAAAATCTTCTCCTCCCATATTTGCTGTGTAGAGCTCGCCTATTCCCTCTTCTCCTACAACTTTTTCTGCTGCTCGACGAGCATAGTTCGCCATTTCAAGAGTATTAATAACCGGAGGAGTTCCTTCATAAATGCGAGTTTTGATTTCGGCCCCGTGTAATTGGGCGATCGAATTACAAATACGGACGATTGCTTGCTGCAAATGTTTGCGCACCTCGGGGTGCTGAGCACGAATAGTACCTGATAGTTTGGCTTGGCCAGCAATGACGTTGGAGGCAGTACCTGCATGAAAAGTAGAAATAGAAACGACAGAGGGGTGGGCCGGATTAATTTCCCGAGAAACAATTGTTTGGATTGACATAACAATTAAGCTACCGACAACAACGGCATCGATACTTTCATGAGGGCGAGCAGCATGACCACCTTGGCCACAAATTTCAATATCAAATGTATCGGTAGATGCATTCACTGGACCAGAGCTAATGATTATCGAGCCAGGAGCATAATGGCGATCCAAATGCCCTCCAAAAATCATGGCAACGTCTTCTAAGACACCTGCCTCCATGAGAGCTTTTGCTCCATCTCCATGCTCCTCCGCAGCTTGAAAAATGAGACGTACGGGAACAGGCAATTCTTTTTCCTTAGACAAAAGCTCCGCTGCTCCTAAGAGCATACTTGTATGCCCATCATGAGCACAGGCGTGCATAACACCAGCATGAGTAGAAGAAAAAGAAAGTCCGGTTTCTTCCTGAATGGGTAGTGCATCTATGTCTGCTCGTAGAGCAATATATGGGCTCTTAATAGATCCTGGAATTTCTGCGACAACTCCTGTCGGTTTTGAGCGAGAATACGAAATTCCTAGCTCTTTTAATCTTTCGCAAATTTTATCTGTGGTGCGGTTTTCTTCCCAGCTAAGCTCAGGATGCTGATGAAGATCTCGGCGAATAGTAACCATTTTTTCGAAGCAGCAGGGATCAACCCATGTTTGACTCATTCTGTCCTCTTTGTATGCTTGTTTAATTATAAATATTTAAAAGCCAATTATAACAAACTTTTCTTTATTTCCCAAAACCATTTCTGAAGGAATACCTTGGTCTAAAAAATTTATTTTAGCTGAAAAATAACCGTAAGTTTTCCGTTTTTTTGGCTTGACAAAAAACTTTACTTTTCCTAATATAAGAAACATTATATAGGCCATTTTAAGAAAAAAAAACTTGCTACAAGCCTTCAAATAAAACTATTTTTTTCCAACTTTAGGCAATTTTTAAGCAGATAATTTTCAAGTGGTCTTAAACAAAATTTTCCAAAACTGTCGTAATACTACAGGGAGTTAGTTATGAAAAAGAATTTAGTTTTGTTTGGTTTATTGATAGCACTTGTTTTTCCTAAAACATGGGCAGATGACCAAGAGGAAGTTTTTCCTCCTGTTCCCCTTTCTGATCACCATAAAATTCTTCATCAAGGAGTGGGAGAATGGGATGTGGTCCAAAAAACTTGGATGAGTGCAGACGCTGAGCCAGTTGTTGCAAAAGGAACTTCCGTTTGTCGAAAAATTCTCCAAGGGCAAGGAACGATGGTCGAAGTCGAAACTAAAGATGAGCACGGAGTTTTTCGAGGCTTTGGAATTTTTACTTGGAGCACAATCAAAAAACAGTATGAAGCTTCCTGGCTAGATGTCTATAGCTACAACGGAATCGACAGCATGACGGGAACCTACGATAAAAAAAGCCAAACCTTGACCTGGACCTCTCAGATCTCGATGCCAAGCGGAGTGAAAATTCCCTTTAAAATGGTCGAAGAAAAAGTTAGCAACGACAAAGCTGTGAGTCGATTTTATATGCCTGACGAGAGTGGTAAGGAATTTATGGTGATGGAGAATGTCTACACTCGTAAGGTAAGCGGTGGTGAAGAGTAACAGTATGTCATCCTCGTGAGGCAAAGATCACGGTTATTAATTTAAGGCGTTTTTTTGCTTTTCTGAGCCTGGGGAATTTCGTAATTTAAGGTACAAATAATATTTGTACCTTAAACTTCTAAACATGCCAAAAATTCAAATATTGATGAGAATAGCAACTCACCGACATAAATTCCCAGAAAAAACGACAATCAATGCCGAAATGGATTTGACCTGTATCAGATCGAAAAAGATTGTGACCAGTACTTTTTGTGCCTAAAAATATTGACCTATATTTCGCTCGGACGATGGAAGTATCCATTGACCTGTCCATCCTTCTTCATCTGTTAATATAGATACTTCTGCTATTTCTTTTATCATTCCTTGTTGCCACCATAGCATCAAGTCAGGGTTCATTTTTACTAATTCAAGAGAAATTTCTTTTGATAGGTATAATATTCCTTCGATTCTTTTGCATTCAGAAATTTGTTTAGCTGTAAGATTTATGACCTCATACAAATCTGCTTTTTGCAAATTAGATCCTTCTAGCATAGTCTCTTGAAGATTAGCGTTTTGCAATTTAGCTTTCTTTAATCTCGCCCATTGTAAACAAGCCCCCTCTAAGTCTGTTCCTTGCAAGGAAGCTTCTTCGAGATTAGCCTTTACAAGGTAAGCCTCTTGTAAGTCTGTATACTTTAAGTTAGCTTTCTTTAAGTTGGCTTTTTCTAAGTTAACACCCTTTAAGTTGAGATTTGTAAGTCGGGCTTCTTCCAAATTTATTTCCACACTAGAGTTGTGTTCTCTCCAAGTATTCCAGTTTTTACATTCGTTATATTCTATTGCAGAGCTTAGCAATAGTTTTAATTGTTCTTTGTCAGCGATGGTCTTACTCCGTATTTTTTCCAGATGCAAATATCTACATTTGTTTAGTAAAAAAACTACTATCTTTCTGATCTTTATGCAAAAAAAAGGCCAACTTGTTTTTTGGGGGAAAAAAATTATAAAAATAGTAGTTTAATACTTGCAAGTATTAAGCTAGCGGTTCTTTTAATGAAAGAATTAATTTAAAAAAAATAGAAGCAAAAGACGAAAAGTCGTCATTGGATGTTTTGTTACAAAAGAAAATCATGAAAAAGCTGATGGGAAAATTAGGGTTGTCGACAGTCAAAGAAAAATTTCAAAGACTAAAAATACTATTTTAGATTTTTTAGGCTCTATGGAACGGTATGTTGTAGAAATGTAAATGTTAGTGGAGTGATAGAGAAAAGACTGTGAATTTGAAATTTAATCTAAATCTCAAATTCACGATCAAATATTTGAGGTCTTAATCTTAGTTTTTCTTTTGCCAGCTCAAGAAGGACATAATCGCTAAACCGAAAAGAACATAGCTACTTGGCTCAGGAACAACACCGTTGCCTTCGAGTGGTAATGGAGTAGAAGAGGAGCCAGGAGTAAGACTTTCTTGAAAAAATTGAGGGCCAAAGGCGGTTCGTTCAAAACTGCCGATATTGGTGTTGGCTGTTGCTGCAACGACACTGTTAGCCGTTCCAAAGAAGATGTCATCGATAGAATGGGTGTCACCGGTGTGGGTATAAAGCATTCTTTTAATCAGTAGACCGTCGTTGGCATCTACTCCGATAAAACCATTAATGGCATTTGCGCTTTGATCGCTATTATCTACCTTTGGAAGAAGTCCCGCTGTTGTCGTCAAATCAGATAGAGAAAAGCTAAGAAGAGAGTTATCTGTCAGGGTAACTTGAAAACTACCATTATCAGAAACCACCCCTCCCATAAAGAGACCTACTGCATCAACGGGGATAGAAAAATCGATAGCAACTGTAATAGGACTTCCTCGTAAATGGCCGACTCCACTAACGGCCCCCCCATCAAAGCCTCCATTTAAACTGCTATTAGTTGCCGTACTGGAACTTGTAGTAAAATCTCCAGCTGAGAGAGAAAAAGTTGCTCCATGAGATGAAACAAAACTTTGAACCCCTCCCAAATTATTTTGTCCAGAAGCTTCTTCAAAATCGATTTGCTGGAATGGGTTTCCATCAAAAGCATTAGCATCTAAAATAAGAATAGGGGCTGCTAATAGATTCACTGCTCCCAAACAAAATATAAAGAGAAGCCAGTGGCTGCGTATAGTAAACATGATTTTAAGCCTCATTTATTATTTTTTTCCTCGAAAGACCAATATCGTTCCTGCAGATAAAAGTAGAAGTAAGCTATTGGCTTCGGGAACAGCTGCTCCCAGAGGAGTATTACGATCAATTGTTATGTTATCAATTCCTGTACCGATTAGACTTCCGCCTGTATGAAAAGCTTGGATTCGCAAGGAAAAAATGTCATCACTAGAGCGGTCAAAAGACCAAGGAGTTGCAATTCCATCTCCTGTTGGAGAAAAAGAAGCTTGTGTTACTGTTTGCAGTACTCCTCCAGATTGATTAAAGATTTGTGCGGTAATTCGTTCAGAAGAAACTTCTAAATCAAAGAATAAACCACTAACATGCTTGACCCCTTGGGTAAAAGTTAAAGTAAAATCAAAAGGGGCGGCAAAATTGGCATCTGTTCCACCAGCGATAAAAAAAGACCCAATATTCGGCTGTCCGCTAAGCAATGTATCATTCCCTGCTGCAGAGCCAAAAGCAGCAGCCGTTCCTCCTGTTTGAACAATGTGAACCGCTGGGCTACCAGAGTTGTTACTAAAAATCACTCCGTGACTTTGTTCAAATTGATTCGTGATAACTAAACCATTTGTAGGTGTAAAACCGGGTGCATTTCCAGCTTCAAAATTAATAGTTGTAGGAATAGCGACAAGATGAATAGAAAAAACAAACAAACTTCCTATTACCCACCATATATAATCTTTCATTTTTTTCTCCTGCTCTAAAATTATACAATATTTTAAATGTTTTACGATTAAAGAGTACTGCGATTAGAGTATTCTGTCAAGTTGAAAATTCAAATTATGAATAGGGCGAAATCGAAAAATTGAAAAAACAAAATTTAAATTCCTCATCTTCCTAGCCCACTAGGAGTTAAGTTAAGCTGCAGCCTTTGTATTTTTTTCCCCTCCGCCTTAAAGTTTTAAGGCGCACTCTTTTCAATGTACCTTTAAAATATGCAAATCCAAATGCGTGTTTTTTCTTCTTATTTTTTCTATCCTTTAGCCCTTTTTTGTTTCCGTGTGTGAGAGGCCTGTATTATGTTGTAAAAGAGTTTTAAAAAATTCAATTTTTCGATTTCGCCCTAATTCGATCATTTTTTTTCTATCTCTTGGGCAATTAGTTCCCCTACAATTTTATATCCGAGCTCCGTAAAGTGACTATCAAATGGTAAGTAAACCATTTCACCTCTTTTTGAGCTTGCTCGTAATTCTAAGGTTGGGTCAATAAAACGAATTTGTAGGCTATCACAGAGATTATTTAAATGATAAGCAATGGACTCATGAGGGGCAAAGTCTTCTTCTGGAGTAAAATTGCCTTGGGTCCAATCTCCTGGGCGAATAGCGTGGCCAGTGACCCTGGTCTTTATAGGTACTAGCGCCACAATTAGTTTTATTCCCGATTGAGCCATAAGCTCTTTTCCTTTGGCTAAAGCTCTTACAATTAAAGGCCAACCTGGATGTTGGAGAGGGTTTTGATAAAGAGTCTTTGGCTTACCTGTAAAACGAGTGAGGTGCATTTTGCCGGAGTTATCGTAATACTTGGCTTCTAAGGTAGGCCAAGGATTGTTTTCTCGTAAGTAATTAAAAAGAATATAGCTAGGAGAGCGCATTTTCCAACGATCAAAGGGAGACAATTGTATTTGGAGGCGTTTTTCTGTTCCGAGTAAGCGCCTTTTAACGTACAAAGAGGGACGGCCATTAGCAATCCACTGTTGCACTCCTAGCTCATCGAGAAGGTCATTGAGTTCGCAAAGTTGCCAAACAACAACTTTGGGCTTACATGGCAAACCATATCTTTCGAAAACAATAAGTTCATTTGTGGGACAATAGCCAGAAACTCCTAAATTTCGTACAGTTTTTTGAAGTTTTTTTCCGACAACATGAACAAAAGTATCTTCTTCTGCTACATAACTTGCTTCGGTAAAAGAATCTCCCATAAAAACAATGTCGGCTTGGCGAATATCTTCATTGTTGCGAAATCCCTCAAAGTCTGTTGAAAAAGATATTTGTCGGGCATAGGGATCTCTATCTTTATTCTCGACAGCAAAAACTCCTGACCATAACCCTGCCCAACTGGCATTTTCCGGACGAACATAGGGTAAAACCTTATCTTCAGGAATAATAAAAGGACTATGCTCATGTTCTTTGTAGGGCATGACCCAAAACATGGCTTCTCCTAAAAGCCAAGGAAGTCCTATTCCTAGCCATAAAGCTACTATTTTAAAAAGAGTTTTTCGGCGTTGCTTTTCAGGAGTGAAGCTAATCCAAATGGAAGAAATTAGGACACAAGTTACAAGCAGCAACCCCATCGATTGGAAATAGCTGAAATGGCCTAGAATACTTCCAGGCTTAGCAGAAGATAAAAACCATAAGGCCCATAGGAGCAAAGTGCTAGCAGAAGTAAGTACTTTAAGGTAGAAAGAGGAGACATTTTCTAGAGCTACAGATAAAAAAAGAGCCAGTAAAATCAGAAGTACGAGCAGATGTTTATAACTAAGGGGAGTTTGGTAAGAGCAGTATATCCATCCGCTGACAAATAAAATGGCACTAATAAAAGAAGGGAGATATTTCATGATAGAAAGTTCATTAAGGGTTATTTTGTTCCACTTTCAGCAGTGAAAAAGATACGTTTTTTCTTTTTTTTAATCGGGCTGTAAGTTAAGTAAAATGGAATCCAGAATCCAGTAGGGAAATCCAAAAACCCCATAGGAATGTCTTTTTTTTCTATTTTTCTACTGGATTCTGGATTCCCTAAAAAACGCTTAATTTTGCCTATATTAAATCAAAAAAAACGATTTTTTCGCTGCTGAATGTAGGTCTGTTATAGCGGATTACAGATTGTATAACACAAATACTTATTCTAAAGGACACCCAAAAGGGTGTCCTTATCGATTTACTGTCTGCGTGATTTGGCGAACATCATTGCGGCTAATAAAAGTAAAATTAGAGTTTGAGGCTCAGGAACGGTTGTTACAAAATCTCCGAGTAAGACTTCATTACCAAAGTAATTGATGGTAACAGTTCCTACAAGATTTCCATTTTCATCAACAGTGTCAATAGTTGCTCCATCGGTAGCGTTAAGAAATTCGCCAAACAAAGTAGCATTGGCTGATATAATCGCTAAAGGAGATAGTAAATTATTTAGACTAGTGGAATTACTGACAACGATTTCTAGAATGGCACCAGCGATGGTAATGTTGTTTGCTGTAATAAAGTCATAATCTACTCCAGGATTGAAAATGTCATCTATTTCCATTTGTACTATAGCATTGTTATTTAGGAGAAGATCCCCATCTATGTCTAAATGTCCAGGAGAAAGTCCTGGAGCTAGCAATGCTCCATTGGTTACGGTAACATCACCGGTAATCGTACCTGACCCACCAAGTTTTCCTCCTTCAATGGAAACACCACCGCTTGCAGTGAGGGAGCCACCGTTGAGAATGGTTTCTCCTTCGAGTTGCGTGTAGGTTGCTCCTCCGAATAAGTTTAAAGTTCCATCAGTAAGAGCTACATTTTGTAAATTGATGAAGTCAAAGCGATCCATTGTTGTTGTGCCGTCTGTATCGTGGGTAAAGTTGCCTCGGTTTTCTAAAGCAGAGTTAGTGGCGTCTCCTGTCATACGTAAGTTATTTGTGGCGATAGTAAAATCACCTTCATTGCGAATGGTTGCTTCAGTACCAACAGAGCGAATACTACCAGCTGTCCAGTTAAGAGCTCCTCCTATGGAGTTAACCAGAGTACGATTTTGAAGAGTTTTCACTGATCCTTGCAAGAGCATACCTTGGGCTATAAGTTCTTGGCTTCCATCTATCCCTGTAACAGAACCACCTGTCCAGGTTAAGCTAGTTTGAGCTTCAACATTAGCTGATCCGTTTAAGGTACCAGAGGAAATAGTAAGGTTTCTTAGAGAGTGAATATCTCCATCAAAAATGCCATTTCCTCCCTGGATATTAGTATTCTCCATATCGGCAATGCTATTATCTTGGAAACGAATAGTTCCTCCCGATACATTTAAATTAGTTGCTGAATTAGTACTGCCACTTTGAAAAGTACTACTGCCAGCGTTTTGCTGGAAGGTGGTACCACCAAAAGTACTTCCGTCTTTAAAGGTAGAAGTACCACTGCTCATGGTAAGAGTATCAAAGTTAAAATCACTATCGTCTACAACTAGGTTAGAAGAAGAGTTGACAGTAGCATTAGCTCCCGTGGCGGTACTCGAAGAAAGGAAGGTAGCTTGTCCACCGGTGGTCAAGAGCAAACTTCCACCAGTGACTCCTAAGTTGCTGTTGGTGACGATTAATTTACTATTAAAGGTGCTTACGGTAATGGAAGCAATATTAACATCTCGGTTGGTAAAGCTAGCTTCAGAAGAAGACTGAATCAAGAGAGAGTTAGCATTGACTGTTCCAGCCGTGTCAAAGTTTGCTTTAGCACTGGAGGATATATTGATGCTAGTGGTGTTGACGGTGCCACTATGAAAATTAGCATTAGCAGAAGAGGAGATAGACAAGGAAGTCATATCGACGGTATCGCTGCTATTGATATTTGCAGTGGTTCCACTTCCACTAATAGAAGTAGAGCCAAGGTCGACACTAGCAGTTTCAAAGTTAGTGGTGCCACTGAACATTTGAGTGCTGGCGACATCATAAGTGCCAGTGATGTTATGAGTACCAGAAGAAGAATTGAACTGAACAATACCAGTTCCTGTTATGCTACCACCTAGGCTGTGAGTTCGACTAGATCCGCTAATGATTAATCCAGCGGATGTATCTAAAGTAACGTCGCCGGAGTTCGTAAATGTTCCGGTAAACTTCAAGCTTCCCTTTTCGATGTCAAGGGTTGCTCCTGCATTGTTTGTAAAATCAACGGCACTAAAAGTAGTGATTCCGGTGGTAGTCTTCTTACGGAAAACGCTGTTATTGACAAAGCTTCCTGTGCCACTAAATTGAGAGATTCTGTTGTCCGCAGTGTTTTCAAAGGTACCATTGTTGATGATACTAGCATTTGTACCAGTCATGATAATGCTACCGGTGCTCCAAGTGGTTAGTTGCCCAGCATCATTGACCAAGGTACGGTTTTGAAGAGTCTTAGCTCCGCCATTTAAGGTCATTCCACTGGTAGCAGTAAGGGTTTCATTTAGGTCCTCAGTTCCCTGAATGTTTCCACCTGACCAAGTGAAGTTGTTGGCAACCTCTAGCTCAGAGTTTCCTCGTAAGGTGCCTGCTGTGACACTGAGATTGTTAAGAGTACGAGCAGCACCATCGAGAATCAAAATTCCGCCTTGGACGTTAGTGTTAGTCGAGTTGAGAACACTACCACTTTGAAGGCTAGCCGTGCCTCCTACGACGTTTAAGTTGGTTCCATTGAGAACACTTCCACTTTGAAAGGTACTACTGCCAGCGTTTTGCTGAAAGGTGGTACCACCAAAAGTACTACCGTCTTTAAAGGTAGAAATACCACTGCTCATGGTGAGAGTATCAAAGTTAAAATCACTATCGTCTACAACTAGGGTAGAAGAAGAGTTGACGGTAGCAGTGGCTCCTGTGGCGGTACTGGATGATAGGAAGGTGGCTTGTCCACCAGAGGTCAAGAGCAAGCTTCCGCCCGTGACTCCGAGGTCGCTGTTGGTGACGATTAGTTTACTATTAAAGGTGCTTACAGTAATGGAAGCGATATTAACATCTCGGTTGGTAAAGCTAGCTTCAGAAGAAGACTGGATTAAGAGAGAGTTAGCATTGACTGTTCCAGCGGTGTCAAATTCAGCTTTAGCACTTCCAGAGAGGTTGATGCTGGTAGCGTTGACTGTATTACTATGAAAATTAGCATCGGCAGAAGAAGAGATAGACAAGGAAGTCATATCGACAGTATTGCTGCTATTGATATTTGCAGTGGTTCCACTTCCACTAATAGAAGTAGAGCCCAGGTTGACATTAGCAGTCTCAAAGTTAGTGGTGCCACTGAACATTTGAGTGCTGGCGACATCATAAGTACCAGTAACATTGTGAGTACCAGAAGAAGAATTGAACTGAACAATACCATCACCTGTTATGCTACCACCTAGGCTGTGAGTTCGACTAGATCCGCTAATGATGAGTCCAGCGGATGTATCTAAAGTAACGTCACCGGAGTTCGTAAATGTTCCTGTAAAACTCAAGCTTCCCTTTTCAATGTCAAGGGTTGCTCCTGCACTGTTTGTAAAATCAACCGCACTAAAAGTAGTGATTCCTGTGGAAATTTTCTTGCGGAAAACGCTGTTATTGACAAAGTTTCCTGTAGTGCCGGATCTTCTTAGCAAAAGGCTGCCCGTGTTTTCAAAAGTGCCATCGTTGATGATAGTGGCGCTTGTACCGGTCATGACAATACTACCCGCACTCCAAGTAGCTAGGCTTCCGGTATCGTTCACCAAAGTTCGATTCTGGATAGTTTTAACGCCACCATTCAAGGTTATTCCGTTGGCCGCAGTAATGGTTTCGTTTAGATCCTGGGTTCCCTGAATGCTTCCGCCCGACCAAGTGAAGTTGTTGGCAACCTCTAGCTCTGAGTTTCCTCGTAAGGTCCCTGCTGTAATACTGAGGTTATTCAAAGTACGAGCAGCGCCGTCGAGAATCAAAGTTCCCCCTTGGACGTTAGTGTTGGTGGAGTTGAGAACACTGCCACTTTGAAGGCTAGCGGTTCCTCCTACAACATTTAAGTTGGTACCATTAAGAGTGCTACCACTTTCGAAGGTGCTACTGCCGGCGTTTTGTTGGAAGGTGGTACCACCAAAAGTACTACCGTCTTTGAAAGTAGAAGTACCACTGTTCATGGTAAGAGTAGCAATGTTAAAATCACTATCATCGACAACTAGGGAAGAAATGGAGTTAATAGTGGCAGTTGCTCCCGTTACGGTACTAGAGGAAAGGAAGGTAGCTTGGCCTCCTGTAGTGAGAATTAAGCTTCCTCCAGTAGATCCGATGTCACTGTTTGAAGAGATTAGTTTTGAGTTTGTGCTGCTAACAGTGATAGTGCTAATGTTAACATCTCGGTTTGTGAAAGTTGCTTCAGCAGAGCTAGCAATAGACAAAGAGTTAGCGTTGACAGTTCCAGCGTTGTTAAAGTTAGACTTAGAAGTGCTCGTTAAACTCATGCTGGTAGCATTAATGGTACTGCTATTAAAATTAGCAGCGGTAGTGGACCCACTAATAGATGTGTTTCCCAAATCAGCAGTGGCATTGTTAAAGTTGGTTGTACCATTAAAAATTTGGGTACTGGCCACATCATAAGTGCCCGTAACGTTATGAGTACCAGAAACAGAATTGAACTGGACAATACCAGTTCCTGTGATACTTCCACCTAAACTATGAGTTTGACTAGACCCGCTAATGAGTAATCCCGCGGATGTGTCTAAGGTAACGTCACCAGAGTTCGTAAATGTTCCGGTAAACTTCAAGCTTCCCTTTTCGATGTCAAGAGTTGCTCCTGTGCTATTTGTAAAATCAAGCGCACTAAAAGTAGTGATTCCGGTGGAAGTTTTCTTGCGGAAAACGCTGTTATTGACAAAATTTCCTGTAGTGCCGGATCTTCTTAGCAAAAGGCTGCCCGTGTTTTCAAAGGTACCATCGTTGATGATAGTGGCATTTGTACCTGTCATGACAATACTACCCGCGCTCCAAGTAGCTAGGCTTCCGTTATCGTTTACCAAAGTTCGATTCTGAATAGTTTTAACGCCACCATTCAAGGTCATTCCATTGGTCGCAGTAATTGTTTCGTTTAGATCTTGGGTTCCTTGAATGCTTCCGCCCGACCAAGTGAAGTTATTGGCAACCTCTAGCTCCGAGTTTCCTCGTAAGGTACCCGCTGTAACACTGAGGTTATTCAAAGTACGAGCAGCACCGTCGAGAATCAAAGTTCCCCCTTGGACGTTAGTGTTGGTGGAGTTGAGAACACT
>JAJDCR010000040.1 GCA_029260735.1 Planctomycetota bacterium | reverse complement strand
GAGCCAAAGGCGAACGGTACCCTGGGTCACGAACCAGCATAAAAATAATATTTGTATGCAAAATAAAGGAAATACACTAAACCAAGAAAGGTTAAAAATACCAAATTTTCCGTTTCAAAATTATGTGTATAAAAGTAAGGGTTAAAAACCCAGGGGAAAAGGCATTACGTCTCAGATTCACCCTGAAGGGGTGATACTAAAGATGTTTCGCCCTTTCAGGGCGATCTGTGGGGGCGTTCTTAAATTTTCCCTGGGTTGGAAACCCAGGGCTATTCACGTTAATCCCCGAAGGGGATACTTTTTCTCTTGGGCCACACCCTAATACCTAAATCCTTACTTCAACAGCAGTCGAGCCAAAGCCCTCCAGGAAACATCGTGCTTAAAACAGTTTTTTTTAAGTCTTATTTGCCTTAGACAATATAGTTAATAATTTTGTTAGGAACAAAGATCACTTTACGGATCTCTTTGTCTCCGACGTTGCGGGCAAAGAACTCTTCGCCGCGGGCTTTTTCTTCTACTACTTCTTGAGAACTATCCATGTCAACTGTGATAATTCCTCGGGTTTTGCCCTTAATTTGCACGGCAATTTTTACTTCGTCGGACTTAATCAATTCGGGGTTATACTCGGGCCAAGGAGCCACCGAAATATAACTACTTTCTCCTAACTTCTCCCAAATCTCTTCGGCAAAGTGAGGAGCAAAGGGAGCTAAGCATTGTATAACAGGCTTAATGGCCTGACTGGATCGGCAACCACTTTTATTCATTTCATTGACAAATATCATCATTTGGCTGACCGCTGTGTTAAAAGCCATCGACTCAATGTCGTCGGTGACTTTTTTGATTGTGCGATGAGTCAACTGCATAATCTCTTTAGAGAGTTCGCTATCATCGACCAAGATATTATTTTCTTCGTCATGGATCAAGTTCCAGAACTTATTCAAGAACTTTGATACTCCGATTAAACCATTGGTTGCCCAAGGCTTATCTTTGTCTAAAGGGCCCATGAACATTTCGTACATGCGAAATGAATCTGCTCCAAATTGGCTGACCATATCATCAGGATTAATGACATTACCTTTGGATTTACTCATCTTCTGGTTGTCTTCTCCCAAGATCATCCCTTGGTGAACTAATTTTTGAAAAGGTTCTGTACCAGAAGTTAAACCAGCATCAAAAAGAACCTTTTGCCAAAAACGAGAATATAGCAAGTGCCCTACCGCATGTTCAGGGCCTCCGATGTATAAATCTACGGGCATCCAGTAGTCTTGAGCTTCAAAAGAAAAGGGCTCCTCTTCGTTATGCGGATCGGTGTAGCGCAAGAAATACCAAGAACTACCAGCCGCTCCCGGCATCGTATCTGTATTTCTGGTTCCCACTTCCCCATTCTTCTCTACTTTAAGCCAGTCTTCACTTGCTCGGGCCAAAGGAGCTTCTCCACTGTCTGACGGCTCGTAAGAGTCGATCGGAGGCAATAATAAGGGCAATTCATCGGCGGAAATAGTTTTCATGCCGGACTCAGGAAAATGCACAATAGGGAAAGGCTCTCCCCAGTAGCGTTGGCGCGAGAACAACCAATCGCGTAAACGGTATTGGATTTGGGCTTTTCCCGCTCCTTTTTCCTCTAAGTGCTCAGTAATTTTAGCAATGGCCTCTGTTTTTTCTAAACCATTGATAACTTCCGAGTTGATACAACGACCTTCTCCACTATGGGGAGCGTCTCCTCCGTCGATCACCATAACCACAGGGATCTCAAATTTTTGGGCAAACTCGTAGTCGCGTTCGTCGTGGCCAGGGACGGCCATAATCGCTCCGGTTCCGTAGCCCATCAAAACATAGTCGGCAATCCAAACAGGAATCTCTTCTCCGTTAACCGGATTAATAGCGTAGCCTCCGGTAAACTCACCTGTTTTTGTGGTGTCTGCTTGGCGGTCTATGTCCGATTTCCCGGCAGTTGCTTTTTGATAACCTTTTACCTTATCGCGATACTCTTCTGTTGTAATTTGATCGACCAAAGCATGCTCAGGGGCCAAAACCATAAAGGTGGCTCCGTAAATAGTATCCGGGCGAGTGGTAAATATCTCCAAGCTCTCCTCGTGACCTTTTAAAGGAAAATGAACTTGAGCTCCGTAAGATTTGCCGATCCAGTCTCGCTGCCTCTTTTTTGTCGCCTCAGGCCAATCAACAGTGTCTAAGTCATCCAACAAACGATCGGCATACTCGGTAATTTTTAACATCCATTGTACCATGGGTCTTTTTTCGACCGGATGCCCTCCTCTTTCCGATTTCCCATCGACAACTTCATCATTGGCCAAAACTGTTTTTAGAGCAGGACACCAATTGACCGGAACTTCTTTTTGGTAAGCCAACCCTTTTTCGTAGAGCTTCAAAAAAATGAATTGAGTCCACTTATAGTACTTGGGATCGCAAGTGGCGATTTCCCGAGACCAGTCGTAGCTAAACCCCAAAGATTTTAACTGTCGGGTAAAGGTTATAATCGATTCATTAGTGGTCGTTTCTGGGTGAATACCTGTCTTAATTGCATACTGCTCTGCCGGTAAACCAAAGGCGTCCCATCCCATCGGATGAAGTACGTTAAAGCCCCGGGCTCTCTTGTAACGCGAAACAATGTCAGAAGCAGTGTAGCCTTCTGGGTGTCCTACATGAAGACCGTTTGAGCTGGGGTAGGGAAACATGTCTAAAGCATAGAACTTTGGCTTGGACTTATCTATTTTCGCTTGAAAAACTTTGTCCTCTTCCCATTTTTCCTGCCACTTGGCTTCGATTTTGGCAAATGGATAAATCATCCCGTTATCTTCTCCTTCTTTGTCAGAGTTAATCTCTGACAATCTCTCAACTTAATCTAAAATACATAGTCTATAAAAACCAAAGAAACTATGCTTTGTTCTCTAAAAATTATTTCTACTCTGAATCGGACAAATACATAAAAATAGCGGATTTTTGGCCGACAATGTGTCCTTATTTTTTTCCTGGATTTTTTGCGGGGGGGAAAGAAATAGTTCTGAGGTAGGCTCTTTAATTTAACCGGTAAGCTCAGTAAAGTCAAGGATTATTACTCTGTGATTTTGTCGAAAAGATTTACTTTTAGAGCATCTTTTTACGGAAAAAATTTAGCAACGCTTGCATAGTAACTTGGTCATCAGAGCAGAGGTATTCCGAATGAAAAGCTCCATAAATACCTAAAGAAATTATTGATAAAATTATCGAAGATATACACGAATACTTCGCCGATATAAGTGCAGAAGCACTTGTTTATGAAACGATTGTGCGAGATAAAAAAACTCATAGTTCCCGAGGAGATATTTACCAACTAGAAACAGATGTTATGACCTTGGATGTTACCAAGAATATCTACGATGCGCTTAAGGCAGGGGATAGTGTTCTTTTGAATTTGTCCGGAAAATCTCGTACTTTAATGGGAGTAGCGACTTCGACAGGAGAGTATTTTGCGAATGCTTAGATAAAGAAGGAGCTTTGGTTTTCACGAAACGCCCAAGAAAACAACAGCTAACCTTGTGCTAGTTAATCCCAGAACAATCCCTGCTAAAATATCAGAAGGGTAGTGAACTCCTAAGTAAACCCGAGAAAAGCCAACTAAAGAAGCCCAGCCCAATGTCCACCAACTTAGCTCCGGATAAAATATGTGAACTAGAGCAAAGAAAACAAAAGCCCCTGCCGTGTGGCCAGAAGGAAAACTAAACTGATCGGGGGGAGCAATTAAAAAATGCACCCCTTGAACTTCTGTAAAAGGACGACCCCGCTTCACTTTTCTCTTAATGAGACTATAAATAGGAACATTTATAGCAAAGGCAAGAGCCATAGCCGCAAAAAACAACCTTCCTCGCTCTGGATCAACCAACAACGAAAAAAAAGCGATTGCTGCATAAAGAGGCCCATCTCCTGTCCGACTAAGCAAATAGAAGAAACGATCTAAAACTTTTTGCCCCGTCCACGAAAAAACTTCTCTAGCTAATAAAACATCCCACTTGTGAATTTTGTCAAAAGCGAGTTTTAACATCTCTAAATTTCTCCTAGATTATGGAGCGCCCTTTACACTTTTTTCATATTTCATTGGCTAAGTCTACAGGAAGAATCTTAGAATTGCATGGTAGAAAAATTAATAATTTTTGGGAATCGTTTTAGCATTTAATTAGGCATATTTAAATATGCCAGCCTGTATTTTTTGCCCAATATTCCGCTGCTTCCCAAATAATTTCAAAAATAGGATCTTTGATAGCGTAGTAGAATGTCCTATCGTCTGGATGTTTCTCCGCTAATCTTTGTTTTAACAACCCATATGCTTTCACAGAAGCCGGATGCGAGCGCAAATAGTCGCGGAATAAAAGAGCTTGTCTCATGTTGAAAGCTCCCATTTGTCGAATATGAATATTGAAACGCCTAGCTCCCTCAGGTTCTGTGAACACTTCTTTTTGCCATTGACCAGGGTCTGCATTTAGCGGGGAATTATCTTTTAAATGGGGATGATGCTGGTAGCCTAAAGACTTCATTGTCTCTAGAAACTCTTTTGTAAACTCGGGCACTGCAATTTGGAAATCAATGATGTCTTTTGCGGCAAGCCCAGGAACAGAAGTTGATCCGATGTGGTCAATTCGAATGATTTGATTATGTATGGATGGTAACAGTTGCTTGGCGTGATTTTCGTATTCTAAAGACCAGGACGATTGGTAGGGAATTACATTTATGTGGGGCATTGTTAGGGAGTCTCCTTGTTTTCTAATCCTTGTTTTTTACATATATTGCCCCGGCAAGAGGAATCAGTGGATCAATATAACGAATTACGAAAATCTTTCATGATTTACTTCCTGATATAAAGTATTTCTATTGTCTTTTTGTTGATTACACTCTAACAAGTTCCATTAATGGTTCAAAGGAATACAGTGCTGCTTTTCTTCCTGATGCTTCTTCCACTGTAACAATTAAATTTTTTTCCAAAAGTACTCTTGTGAATCTTGCAGCGCTTGCGGGAGATATGCCACTGTTTTTTGCAAATTTACTATTTCTAAACACTGGGTTTGTGAAAACAAAATTTAGAGCGTTTACACTCCATTTTGAAGATAGAACATCTGAAAAAATTATTTTCATTTCTTCATACAAATCTTGTATATTCTCGGCAATAGTGAGATTCCTAATGGCTTGTTGTTTTATTGCCTCTAGAAAAAAAATACACCAATTTTCCCACTCACCATTTTGAGATACATTTCTCATTGTATCTATATATAAATCTTTGTTCTCTTCTAAATAACCACTCACATAAAAATGAGGGGCAGATATTGTCTTTGATGACCATAGCATCAGAGTAATTAGCATACGTCCAATACGTCCATTACCATCCTTAAATGGGTGGAGAGCTTCAAATTCAATGTGTGTTAAGGCTACTTTAATTAATGTTGGATGAGAACTTTGCTCCATATATTGGAATAGTTGCTCGATTCCGTCGTTTAATTTCTCTGGACTGATAGGGATAAACAATATATTTCTCTTTAATTTATCAGCCAAATAGTTTTGTTCATTTTTAAACTCTCCTGGTGACTTGGAAGCACCTCGACCATAAGAAAGTAATCTTTGATGAATTGTTTTAATTAGGGATTGAGACAGTTGATAACCATCTTCCATAGCTTGCTGTGCTGCTCGTAGCGCTCTTTGATATAGAATCGTCTCAATAATTTCTGATCTTACACTTACATTGGAAGATTTTTCTGCTGCATTGCTATGGTCGGCTTCATATTTGAGAATCTCATCCATTGTGCTAACAGTACCTTCCATTCTTGAAGATATAACTGCTTCTTGATTTCGCAAGGGTGCTAATAATATTTCACTGTTGTGCATATTCTTTAACATTTGATCATAGCGAGCTACTGCGTCAGTAGCCTGCACTAATGGTTCTATAAGTTTTCCATAGTCTAGATTATTTGGTGGAAACTTGTCGTAATGGTACTTTACAGCACTTTCAAGGTTTAATTTCATAATTTACCCTTTAGTTATTTTGGTGTTAAGAATATGTTATATATTAATGATAAATGATTTTGTTGTCAATATTTTTGTTTTTACTTATGATAAAATGCTTTGTTTTATTTTTTTTATCTAAAATCAAGGATAAATCACTTTGTTTATCGAAATTAGTGAATTTTGATAAACAAAGTGATTTGGTGTGCATAGATTAAGAACAAAGTAGCTTGTTTATCAGAATTGTCGAATTTTGATAAACAAAGTGATTAGATGTGTATAGATTAAGAACAAAGTAGCTTGTTTATCAGAATTAGTGAATTTTGATAAACAAAACATTTTGTTCTTAGAAGTGTGTCGTCAATGCTGTCAATGCCATCAAGTAGAATGAGAGAACTATTGCCCCAATAGAGGAATCAAAGGATCAATATAGCGAATTAGAAAATCTTTCATTATTTGCTCTTAAAATTTTGACTTAATATCAAAAAACAGCTGAGCGTTATCAATAACCAGCTTCCTGGTTCTGGAACAAAGATGACTTCTTCAAAACGTAAATCGTCAAAAAGAGTGTCTTGGCTATTGCTGTTTAGCTCATTAATTTCGATGTGTGATATGTTTTGAGTAGTTTCTAAGCCAAGAAATACAGCTGTTTGAAATGCGGGTGTTAATCCAGTTACACTCTCAATTGCTTCAGAGGCATCGTTAAAAGCAGTCAAACTAAACAAGATAGAAGGTGTTGTCGCTACTAATATTCCCACACGATTTACTTGGGTCGAAAAACTTATTTTTAAACGAGTGGGATTCGTTCCTCCTGCTCTTAAGTTTAAGCCTTGAGATGATCCAGGAATATTAGAAAAAAAGTTTCCTAAACCGCTTAGAAGTAAACGCGAATTACCTGGGGTTAAACTTTGATAAGTTACTCCATCTACGACTGGAGTTCCAAATGTATCAGAAGGAGTAAAGTTATTAAAGTTTTGAAAGGTTTCTTGTCCAGAAAAGCTGTTTTGTGTAATTGGTATGCTGTAGCTTTTGCTCAAAAAGCATAAATACAATAAACCATAAAAAATTATTTTCATATTACTCCTCCTAAGTTCTCTCAACAAGTTTTACTGTGCTCAAAATCACGTTTCTATCGTAACTCGTGTTTTGACTTATCTATTGCTTGTTCTTGTTAGGTTTACACTGTTTGGGCAGCAAAAAACTACCTTTGCCCTAAAGGGCAATAATTTAGGGATATATCCATTCCAGGGGATAAATCCCCTGTCTACGTGTCTT
>JAJDCR010000039.1 GCA_029260735.1 Planctomycetota bacterium | reverse complement strand
CCTAAAATTTGAGAGTGTATTCTATAAAAAAGAACGTTTCACGAAATCCATACACTGAAAGTGTTACACAACACAGCCCAGGGTGAAGTGAGCCAAAGGCGAACGAGCCCTGGGTCACCGATGGGCCTAAAAATAATATTTCTACTTTTTATCACGAAATTCCCCAATCTCAGAAAAGCAAAAAAACAAAAATGGCCGAAGAAGTGATCAAATCCGCAATTTCAATAAAATGAGGAAGAAAATGAAAGAGCAGAAAAAAGGAAGCAATCAATTGGTAGTAAAGTTGATATGTTTGTTACTTTGCGTAGTTGTTGGCTATGTCGGGTATTTACATTATCAGCTTTATTATCAGAAGGATACTAAGGCGTTAAAAACACTGTATTCTCTTGGATTTAGAAATTTTCGTAAAATCGACCTAAAAAAAGTTCGTTTAGAAAAGGTTAACCTACAAAAAATTGACCTACGAGGAGCTGACCTACAAGGAGCCAAGCTGAGCGGCCTCTGGCTAGAGGCTGATTTTCTTGGGGCTAACTTGAAAGGTGCTGATCTACAAGCTGATTTCTCGCTCGCTGGCCTGCAAGGTGCAAACTTGCAAGATGCTAATCTACAAGGAGCGTTCCTATTTTCCACTTGGATGGAATATGCCAATCTACAAGATGCTAACTTGCAAGGTGCAAACCTGCAAAATGCTGACCTGCATGGTGTCAACTTAGAAGGTGCCAACCTGCAAGATGCTTGTATGCTTCAAACTAGCTTGGGTACAGCTCATCTACAAAATGCTAATTTAAGAGGTGCTAACTTGAAAGATGCTGGTTTGAGAGACGCTAACTTACAAAATGCTAATTTGAAAGATGCTGATTTGAGAGACACTAACTTGCGAGGAGCCTTAATCACAATAGAGCAAGTATCATCTTGTAAATATATTGGAAATGCCAAATATTTATCATCAGAATTCCTTTTACTTGTAAAAAAAAGGTCTCCAGAATTAATGGAATGGTGGCATGCTTGTATGAAAAAAGAAATTATAAGCGATATTTACGGACTGGAGACAGATGATGATGGATGGACAGGTTGTTGGGTAGTTCGCCTAAGTTTCGAATATTGATAATTTATATGTTGGAGAGGTTCCGTTATGTTAAAAAAAATACCTTTTTTTATTATTGTTACAACCTTGGCAAGTTGTGTATCGAACGGGTTTCAGCTAGTTGGAGATACTCAAGGTCCATATCAAGATAAAAGCGGTCGAAAGTTTCAAAGCACCAAAGAGTGCTTAGAAACGCAAAATTTAAGCGTAAACTTTGTAGATACTTCGCTAGCAGAAGTTGTCGATTTTCTACAAAAAACTACTAGTGTCAACATTGTTATGGAATCTTCTGTAAAAAAACGTTCTCAAGAAAACTTAAGAATCAACATAGAAACTAAAGATTTAGGTTTTGGCAAAACTCTTAAATTGATATGTAGTTCTAAGATGCTTGATTATAAAATCGATCGTGGAACTATTTTTATTTTTGCCAATAAACCTAAACCAGCTATTCGATTATATGATGTATCTGATTTAGTAAAATACAAACCTAGTTCATTTGGTTGTTCATTAGTTATTTCTGTGGATCCTCCAGATGTAACAGAGCGCTCTAACAAATTGTTAAAGAAAATCAAAAATAGTATTGCCAAAAATAGTTGGACTAAAAGTGATACTTCTATTGGAATAAGAAGCGGAACCTTGATTATCAGGCAAAACGAACAAACACACAAACAGGTAGATCTATTCCTGCAAAATCTACGCAAGACTTCCTAATGATAATATTGAATAGAATACCCATACCAGACGTAATTTTAGCAAAGAAGAATGATGGATAGAGCAATAAATTTAGTATTTTTAACATAACAAACATAAAATTTAATGGGCTTTGCGGGATAAACATATATATTAAAATGTGCTTACCGCAAAGCGGTTACATGTTATAGCCTGGGGTCTCAACCCCAGGAGACATAACGCATCCCCCCCGATTCATGTGCTGAAGGCGCATCATGAAATATAGATTTTTGAATCCCAAAGATATTTTTTGTTATAAGGAAGAGTTTTCTTAAACAAAGGTTTTATCGGTTGATACCCAGGAACAAAAAATATAGTGCCTTCAGCACATGGGGTTGGGGTGGACGTCATGTTCCTGGGGTTTGAAACCGGTTGAAACCCCAGGCTTTAACATATTACCGCTCTGCGGTAGGCACATTTGAATAATAGAGAATCAAGGCCAAGATGTTTATGTTGCTATTTGTCTTGGTAAACAATCGGCCGAAACTTAAATGCGGGAATCTTAATAAATTGGTAAATAAATTTCATCATGCTAATAAGAATAATAATTCCGCCCATTGCTAAGGTATTTAGTCCATGGACTTCTGTTTCGACCCAACGTTTTGCATAGGTGTTTGCTCCTGGCCCTTGAAGACGATATTGGCAGGGCCATATATGAGCAAACCAGTACTTGTACCATTTTTTAGGCGATAGAAGCAAAGAAGGTCTGGGGGGTTGGCAGCCAATTATTTGCGCTAAGTTTTCGTTAAATCTTAGTCCATTTACTAATGCAAATACCTCGGGAGTCTCGTAAAATTCTGTTGCCCATCTTTGTTTATCTATTTGGGCTATTTCTTTTGCGTTTGACGGAAGGCTTTTTTTACCGGAACAAATTAGTGCATAATATCGGCTTTGTAGCTCTGCCATTAGAGGAATTCCTCCTTGCTGAGGTCTTACAAATCCAATAAAAGCCAATGAATCTCCTAGTTCAGGATGAATCATATGTTTGTAGCAATCTTTGATGTCTTTAAATTTAAAGTCAAGAAAAGAGGTTGTGAATTCAAACCCTGTGCAAAAAACAATCACATCAAAAACCTTCTTTTCACCTGAATTAAAAATTACTGTATTATTTTTAATCTCTTGTATTCCGCCCACATTAAGCTCCAAATTATAATCGGACATTGCTTCAAAAATACGCTCTGTCTTTGTCACAACGGAGCCAGCCTCATCACCTGCCAAGTTGATATGCTCCCCCAATAAGCGAATGGGCTTAGATTTTGATTTCATCATTCTTTTCCCCATTTTTCTAATAATAGCACTCTTCAAAAAACTAGGGAAACTGTGCCAGGTTCTAGATTGGGCCGCGTCTATTGTCGAGTATCGATTGGCGTCGATTTTAGAAAATATGGGTAGGCTTCGGGTTGCAAAAACGTGATAGCGCCGAATCGATAGGGTTGTTTCTTTTGCGACAGAGGCAATTTCGCTTGTAATATCGGATGACGATTCTCCCAGGCCAATACAAAGTACTCGCTTATCTTTAAATTCATTGGTTTCTCTTACATTTTTAAATTCACTCGAATGTAGTACTTTACCTGCAAATGTATCTAATCCATTTAAATCGGGAATATTTGGCTTTTGAAATAAACCTGAGGCAATTACGACATTATCATACACCGAAGAGTCATTGGTTGTATCAAGATGCCATTTATTATTTTCTTTTCTTAATTGGGAAACCTTAGTATTAAAACGAATATGTTTTCTTAGGTTAAAATGATCCGTATATTCATTCAAATATTTTTTATAATCATTGGCTGTCCAAAAACGAAGGCGTTCGTTGTAGGGAAAAAAATCTGAATAGGCCATAGAATAATTAGAGACAGTTAATAATACAGAATCATAGCAAGCCGAAAAGACGCCTCCTACCTCGCTACTTTGTTCATAAGCAGTAACATCGTGTCCTTCTGCAAGCAATTCCTTGATAGCGGCAAGACCTGACAACCCTGCTCCAATGACAGCAATTTTCTTTTTAATCATAGCTATATCCTTGCTAATCTACGATGTATTAAAGGGCTTCATACTTCACTAAGGTTTCAATACAAACCACTTGGTTTCTCACTTCTGTTGCAACAAAGTAATAAATAGCAGATTCCATGCCAAACGTCTTGTAAAACTCAAACCGCTATTTTTTTTAAGTTTAAATTTATGTTAGATCTAGCATAAAGTGTTTTATGCTAGATCTATATGGTGTAATATAGGCGGGTGTTTTTATTTTGAATTGTGAAATCAGGAGGAGCTAGTTCTAATCTATTAGCATACTATTGAAAACTCATTGGTGGATTTTGAGTAGAAAAGAATTTCACGCAAAGGCGCAAAGAAAAGCAAAGGAAGATCTAAAAAATCTTTCTCTTGACAAAATTCTCCGAATTTATCTTTTGTCTTAATTCTTTTTCTCCTTGGCGTCTTTGCGTGAAATTCTTTTCTTTCTTCAACTTTAGGATAAAGTTGTCCGATCTTAATACAAGTCTATCAACTGTTTAAGATAGGGCAAAGACTCTGTTACCGTGGTATAATCGACACCAAAGTCTTGCAAGAAAGCAATTTCGTTTACTCCAGCTTCTATCACTTTATCAACCTGTTTTTGACAATTTTCCAGGGGACCAAATATTCCTCCTGTTTGAAAGTATCGAGCATAAGAATACTCGACCATCTTGTCGACCTCTTCATCGCTCAAAGATTTTCCGGCAGCTTTCATATGAGGTAAAAGACTGCTGCGAATATAATCTTTAAAAGGAGATTCAACAGCACGTTTGACAAGCTCAAGATCGGGGTGGACCAAAGTATGCATCATCAGAGTGACAGTTCCGCTGTCTGGATCTAATCCAGCTTCTCGTCGAGCATTGCGATATATATCTATTTTTCTTCCGCATTCCTTTAAGTCAATCCCATAGAGCATAGTAAATACGTTGTACCCTTGTTTTCCGGCATAGGCAAATCCGTGCTCTGAGTTTGAGACATACCAGACGTTTAATTCCTTTTGGATGGGTCGAGGATAAACTGTAACATCAAATTCTTCCCCTCCAGGCCCAGGAAAACGCATAGACTCTCCTCGCCATAACTTTTGTATGATGGGAATTCTTTCGTTTCGCAACGAGACTCGGTTGTCGTAGGTGTCCGGTGACAAAATGAAATCGGGTTTATTCCAGCCACTGCCAAAGCCAAGATCTACGCGCCCGCCGGATAAAATATCAACCATCGCCCAATCTTCGACGATGGCAACAGGATGATGCAAAGTAGCGGTAACAGCCGCCGTCCTTAGGCGAATATTTTTTGTAATCGGAGCAAAATATGCCGCCATAATACCATTGTTGGCATAAACAGAGCCAAATTCATAAAAATGTCGCTCCGGGAAATAGACAGCCTCAAATCCTGATTGATCTGCAAATTCAACAAGCTCTCGCGTAAAACTATACTTGTCTTGGTCAGAAATATCTTTGCGGACATCGGAAAAAAATAGATAGCTAAAGGAGACCTTGGACTTCTTTTCTTTAGCGGGCTGAATAGATACTTCATTATCTTTATCATCTTCAGCATCTTTATCAGACGATGACTTACCAGCAAAGAAATCCGAAATTTTCTGATTAACGGAACTCATAAACTACTCCTAGAATCTTGAGGTTTCTTAAGTACTTCAGACCGCTTCTCTGAATATAAAGTACAACAAAAATCAACTATTTTTTGACGAGGCTTAGGTTCTGTCAGAAGAACCATATGATTAGAAGAATCTACATCCATGATGTCAATATGATGAAAATGTTTCTTCCAGAATTCCCAATAGTTTGTGTTATCTGGTGGTTTTTCATCGCCGGGCATCATTAAGTAAGGCTCTAATTCTCCCAGAAGCAATCCGCTTTTATCGCGAAAATAATAACATTGAATGGATCTTGGATCTAAAAGAGGGTAGAGGGTATAACGATCTATTTCATACGATTTAAGAGTTATAGCCCTTTTTTTGATTGTTTTATTCATTTCTGTTTGCATTTTTCCTAATCCCTTTGTTTTTGCCAAACCAAGCAATTGTTTTATCAAGAGATCTTCTTCTAAGGAACCGTCTATTTCATCTTGATGAATTAAGGTTTGAATAGATCGTTTCGGATTTTGCATAATCAATAATATCAAAGAACTGTTTATGGCCTGAAGTAGTCGACTCTTTTCAGTGACCTTAGTTTTTTCTGCGACAGAGGGAGCCATGGAATCTAGCATCACAATAGAAGATATATTTTCTCCTAATTCTTGTAATTGCCGAGTAACTTCATAAGCAATAAGTCCCCCTAATGAATATCCTCCTAAATCGTAAGGCCCTTGCGCTTGGATAGATTTTATAATGTGAACGTAATAAGAAGCCATGGCTTGTATTCCATGAAAAACAGAGCGTTCGGTTCTCCACCCTCTGGCTTCAATTCCGTAAAAAGGCCGTTGAGATTTTTGAGCGATAACATGATAGGGTTCTACTCCTCCTAAGCCTCCATGAAACCAGAAGACCGGTCGTCCTTCCGTGACTAGATTTAAATGAATTAATTCGGGAAACAGAGAAAACACAGAAGATATTTGATTTAGATGATCTTTCTTTGGAGATCTATCTTTTTTTCTAGTATTAGAACTCGGAGTATGCTTTTCAGAAAGATCGCTTGTCTTTGAGGACAACATCGTTAGCAATTTTTCTCTTTTATTTTCTAATAAATAGTTGGTTAATCCATCTATGCTTTGCAATTCAAAAAGTAGATTACTGCTTATATCGGGGAACACTTTTTGGAGTTGATTGACTAGCTCAATGACAAGAATGGAATCTATGCCATATTCTTCTAGTGGCTTGTAAGACTCTATTTCTGAAAGATCCATTTTTAAAGTTGAGGCAATTAAGTTTTGAAAATAAAGGATACTTTTTTCTCGTAAAGATTCTGGAGCATTGTATAAGGGAGAATCTATTTTTGCTTGGGTAGAGATTTCTCTTTGAGGAAAACTTTTTTTCTCTGAGTTTTGGAAAACTTGTTTTCTAATTTTTTGTCGAGTAATTCCATCACTACTCGCCACAACAATCTGTTGGCCAAATTTATGGGCTTTTTCTGCAGGAAAAAAGACAGACTTAAAACCTTCCTTTTCTAAGGTCTCTTTCCAAACTTCAGGATATAATCCTGGGCAACCCTCTATGCGAAGCGAAAGATCTTCGTGCAGCCACCATCCTTCGAGTAAAGCAAAGGTCATATGACTAAATAAAGACCAATAACTTATTTCACTGAGTAAGAGAACTCCTCGATTCCTTAGGGAAGCTTTAGCATTGCACAGGGTTTCTCTAATATTTGGCGTTGCATGTAAAACATTAGCAGCAATGACAAAGTCATAACTGTCTTTGCCGATTGCTTGTCCTGCTAGAGGGAGAGTAACATCAAATATAGCTGTGGTTAAAGCAGGAAAGTTTGGTTGGTATTTCTCCTGTGCGTGTATCAAAAAGGCTTTGGAGATGTCCGAATAACAATATTCTTCAATAGACGAAGAAAACTCTTTTAGCATAGGGAGTATTCTTGTGGTAGTTCCTCCTGTTCCTGCTCCAATTTCTAGGATACGAATTTTTTTATTCTTATCCGTCTGTATTGTTTGTCTAATAGACTCAACTAAAACATTGGCTAGTTCTTCATTAAAATAATCCGCAATGACATTTCCTTGGTAAATTCCTTCCATTAATTTAAAAGAAGAGTTGGGAAAGATCACCTCTGTTGCCCGTTTCTTTCCACTTAAGATATCTGGCAATGCTTTTAAACAGGTCTCCAGTAAAATTACTTGGGCTTCTTGATTTTTAGAAAAATGAGGACTTTTTATCCATTGAGATTTCTTTTTTTTCCATTTATTCCATAAAGTGCTAAGCTTGCTAATCTCTTGGTTAAAAGTAAGTTCCTCGCTAAGAAGTTTTTCTTTTTTCAAATAGCTAATACTGGAACTTAGCCAGCGTTCATAGAAAGGAGTTGTCCTAAATCCTATAGAAGAGAGAATAGCACAAAGAAATTCGTTTAAGAAAGAATCTCCTTTTATTTCTAATGTTTTCTCTAGATCAGAGAATTGTTTCAAAGAACTTTGCTTAGTTAGTGTTTCTTTCACTTTTTCAAGCATGAAGCTCGAAGTATCTGGATAGTGAACCACCTCTTGAAAATCGGAAATATTTTCACGGAATGGTAGATGAGTGCTATGGGAAATGGGAGGGGTTATCCTCGCGTTATCCAAAGAAAAATTGGGAATCTTTTCTTTCTTAAAAACGTATCCAGGAAGATGGATGCGATGTGGTTTTTGTTCGGTGTAGAGAAGGTTCCAATCTATAACAACGCCATGAATCCAAAGTTTAGCAACTTGATCTAGTTTCCCTTTTCTAATCCATTGTTGGATCATTAGTTGGGAATCTTCATCTTCTTGTAGTAACTGGATTCCTTGATTTCTCTTTTGCTCCTCACTTTGCCAATAAGAAGAGTTGATTTTTCTATGATCGACAAAGGCTTTCAATTTTAAGACTAGCTCAGAAATCTCTTTCACCATGAAAATTACTTTGACTTCCATAGCATCCCGTCCTAATTGTAAAGTGTAGGCAAGAGAGGGAAGATCTATTTGAGAGTCTCTTTCAAGAAATCGTATCAACTCTTTAGCATAGGCTTGTAAACTAGTTTTTGTCTGAGCCGAAAGGGGAATTAAGAGCGGTGCTTTTTCTTCAAGCTCTTTGGGGATAGATTCAGAAAAGTGCTCTTCCAGAATCATGTGAGCGTTGGTTCCACTGAAGCCAAACGAGCTTACGGCAGCTAGTCTCGATCCTTGAGAGTTTGGAGTCCACTCTTGGAGAGAAGTGTTTACATAAAAAGGACTTTTCTCAAATTCAATGTGCTTACTTGGTTCTTGAAAATGAATCGAAGGGGGAATCTGTTTGTTCTGAAAGCTTAAAAGTACTTTAATGGCACTTAAAACACCGGCGGCGGCAGAAGTATGCCCTATATTCGCCTTTAAGGAACCAATCGCACAGAAATTCTTTTTCTGGGTAAACTGTTGAAAACTATGATTCAAAGCATGAACCTCTATGGGGTCGCCAAGTAAAGTTGCCGTACCATGGGTTTCTATGTATTGAATATCTTCTACATTGATTTGAGCTTGCCGATATAACGATGATTCCAGCTTACTCTGAGATAAAAAGCTGGGTACTGTAATTCCAGAAGTTTTTCCATCTTGATTGGTTCCACTGGCAACAATCACTCCATAAATAGAATCTCCATCAACAACGGCTTCTTCCCATCGTTTTAAAATAACAACTCCCACTCCGTCTCCGACAACTATTCCATTGGCCTCTTTATCAAAAGGGCGACATTCTCCCGAAGGAGAAAGCATTCCAGCATTGTTCATTCCGACAAAGGCAGCCGGATGATCATAGATAGTGATTCCTCCGGCAATAGCTAAATGGATCGATCGGTTTTTCAACTGCTGGCAAGCCAGATCTAAAGCAACAAGAGAAGAAGAGCAAGCGGTATTAATCGATAGGGCAGGGCCTTGTAAATCTAAGAAATAGGCAATTCTCGACGACAAAATACTTGTTTCTGAGCCGAGCATAGAAAAATGAGAAAAATTACTGGCAGGAGCTCCACTCCCCATGGTTCCTATAAAAGTCCCTACCATTTGTTTTTTCAATGAGGAAGGGGAATACCCTGCATCTTCAATCGCATGATAAATTTCTTCGAGTAAAACTCGATGAGAGAGATTCATGACCTCTGCCTCTTTCGGAGAAATGTGAAAAAACAAAGGGTCAAATAAATCTAACTCGCTCATTCTTCCATAACGCTGGGGGATTTCCTTCGAAGAATTTTCTTGGAAAAACTCTAGCCATCTTTCCTCTTCAATTTCTTGAATACAATCGGTTCCTTGGCTAACTATTTTCCAAAGCTCTTCCTTATTTTTGGCTCCTGCACATCGACAAGAAATTCCCACTACTGCGATTTTAGAATCCCTGTCTGGTTTGGAAGTTGCTAGGGTCGGGAGCGGATTCTTTTTTGGTTCTGAAATATTTGCCCTAATCTGCTTTTCTTTCTTCTCCTTTTCTTTCTTTTGCTTTTCTTTAGGAAAGGCATTTTCCACTAACGAAAGCAATTCTACAAAATTACCCGATTCAAATAAAACGCTCGTCGGTAGTTTTAAACAAAATTTTGTATTTATTTTTTCTAAAATTTCCACTGCACTAAGGGAGCTAATTCCTAATTCGGCAAAACTAGATTCTTCTATTTCTTGAGTTTTTAACCCTAGTTCTTCGCAAAAAATTTCCAAGAGATCTTCCTTGAGTAAAGCTGGCAGAACGGAAACAAGCTCATCTCTCAAAAAAGGAGGATAAAAAATCTCTGATTGCTGTAACATCTCCGTCAAAGCCCTTTTGTATGGAGTCGGTTTTTGTATTTGGGCTAAGTTATGAGACTCAAGCTTTTCGGGGTTCCACTCAGTATTTTTCTTTAGTTTTAGCAAGACATAACTAATCCAGCCTTTATTTAGAGAAATGGACTGATTAGCATAATTTTGATAGGTATCCTGAGCCACTTTGGGCAAGTCTTTAATATTTTCTTCAAAATCAGGATCGTATAAGAAATTAGAAACTTCCGGAGAGACATCTATAATTTCATCAATTTGGAGAGAGTATTTCGCCAATAATCTAGCCCATCCTTCTTGGGTGGGAACGCTAATCTCTACCTTAGGATCAATGATCGACCCTTGTAGATTAGCGATAAAATCCATGAGAAGGACTTTCCCATTTTCTTTTAAGGAGCGAGAAATATTTTCAAATAATCCTTCCTTCGCTCGGATATGGAAACTTACCTCGATGCCGATGATAAGGTCATAATGAGAAGGAAAAGGATCTTGGGAACTGTCTCGATGAAAAATCTTGGCCCGAGATTCTAAGTTTTTCTGAGAAATACGTTTGTTTCCTAAAGTTGCTTGGTCCTGAGTAATCGTATATCCCTCCACTCGAATGTGAGGAAATAGGGAAGCCATTTGAATAACATCGGTTCCGTGGCCGCAACCAAAATCAAAAACGGACTCTACTTGGGAAAAGTTTTCCTTAGAAAAGAGAACCTGGCGCATTTCTATTTGCTTCTGACGAACATAATCCCTTTCTCCGCGATATTTATCAGGGTTTAAAAATACGGCTGTCATAGAAAATCCTTGTCGTTTTTCCTCAAAAGGGCAGAAAGTTAAATACTCTTCCTGAAATTCAGAAGAAGCGCTAGAAGTCCAGAGAGAATAAAACTCTTCCGCTTTGTTTGCGTAGGGAGAAGAATTTTTTATATCCGGAGCATTCTCTAAACCAAACCAACATAGTCTCTTCTCAAACGAATAAGAAGGAAGCTGATTTAGTTTTGTCGGAATATGATCAAGATAAAGTTCTTTCCAAGGAACTTTATGACCAAGAGTCCATTTCTCTGCCCATTTTTTGAGACTATCTCTAGGCAAAGAAATTTCAGGAAGTACCTTTTCTATTTTCCTTAGGTCTCCCAAATAACAGTTCTCTGAATTTTCCTTTCTTTCCAACCACTGAGTTAGCTCGGATAATAGGCTGGAGTGTGCTTTACAAATAATAGCCACGCGAGTAGACATCTCTTCTCTTCCGGTTTGAAGAGTAAAGCAAAGTGCTTCCAAATCAAGAGGATGTTTTTCTAAGTATTTGATCCATTCTTTGGCTGATCGCTCTAAAGAAGATAAAGTTTTCGCGGAAAGGACAAATAAGAATTTTTTATCTGTTGATCGGCTTATGGGAGAAGCTTTTTTTACTTGTGCTATATATTCCTCTACAATCAAGTGAGCATTGACACCACCTGCTCCAAAAGAGGAAATTCCTGCCCTTCTTGGAAGAGTTTTTCCATCCATCACTATCGGTTCCCATTTGCTAACATTTTTTTGTAGATGGAAAGGTCTTTTTTCAAAAGAAAGAGTGCTCATTTTACCTAACAAGGTAGGAACGAGTGTTTTATGTTGTAGGCAAAGAAGTACTTTACTCAACTGAGACATCCCCGAAGCGGATTCGCAGTGGCCAATATTTGGTTTTACTGATCCTATATTGTAAACACCCGAAGCTCTTTCTTTTTTACCAAATACTTGACCAAGGGCTTCTAGTTCAACAGTATCTCCTAGCTCTGAACCACTTGCGGCGGCCTCTATGTAGCCAATGCTCTCTCTCTCTAGTTTAGAATTAGACAAGGCGGTTTCGATAACATCTACTTGTTGCTTCAGGTTAGGAAAACCATACCCATTTGTTTTACCATTATGATTAACAGCGCTCCCTTTAATTAAGGCATAGATGCTGTCTTTATCTTCCCTTGCTTTGGAGTAAGGCTTCAGGAGAACAACTCCCACTCCCTCTCCGGGAACAAAACCTTCCCCTTTCTCCGAAAATACCTCACTGTATCTTGTACTCGAAATTAATTGTGCTCCTGAAAGCCCTAAGTAGCTCGCCGAGTGGGAATAGATATTTACTCCTCCGGCTATCGCTAAATGACCTCTGCCCTGCCTTAGATATTCACATGCTTCATGAATCGCAACCAAAGAAGAAGAACACATCGTGTCTATAGGCATACTTGTGCCTTGAAAATTGAAGCAGTGAGAAACTCGGTTCGTAAGAGAAGAGAAAGAAGTCGTCGGAATATAGCTTTCCTTTTCTGGAAGATATAAATTAAATCCCTGCTTTGTGATTCCCCCAAAAACAGCAATATTTTTTCTCATTTCTTCCGAAAAACAAGAAGGATAATACCCTGCATCTTCCAGAGCTTTCCATGACTCCTGCAAGAACAATCTCTCTTGCGGGTCCATGTTCATTGCTTCTCGCGGAGAAATATGGAAAAACAAAGGATCAAACTCCGCAAATCGATCGAGAAATCCTCCCCACTTGCTATAACTTTTTCTTTCCTTTACCGCTTCTCGTTTATTAGGATGATAAAACCCTTCCATAGACCAACGTTTCTCTGGAATTTCGGTGATGCAATCTTTACCTTCCTTTAGGTTTTCCCAGTATTGCTCTAAGGTTTCCGCTTGAGGGTAAATACCACTTACCCCTATAATGGCAATAGCTTGTGAATCAGGATTAGAGTTTTTGATGCTAGTCTTTTGTGATACCAAAGAGGGTAACCTTGGTGAAGAAATTGCCCTTGAGCTTTCAGTGTCTTCTTTTGCGGGTTCTTCTTTGGCTTCTTTGATTTTTTTGAATTCTTCGATTTCTGTCCAGCTTATGCATTCTGCCCGATGCTCTTTCGTAAAATATTCGGTCAACTCTTCTATTGTTTGATATTCAAAGAATAAAGCCTTCGATATTTCTCCAAACACTTCCACTAATTTTAGGTACACTTGGGTGATCATGACCGAATCTATTCCATAGACCTCTAAGGTTTCTTTTTCATCTATCTTAGAAGGGGAGATATAAAGAACCTCTGCCAGCACCTCTTTGATTTTCTCTAGGGTTTTTTTATAGAGTAGTTTTGAGTCTAGAGTTGTTCCTCTTAGAGCCCAGTTTTTTCTCAGTTTTTGGAGCAAGCGCTCAGATTTACTTTTTTTGTTTTCTAGCTTAGGTTTTCGAGGAAGTAAGTTATTTTTTTTCTCAGTTAAGTCTGAAATCCAGTATCTTTCCTTTAGAAAGGGATAAGTCGGTAAGCTAATCCGCCTGGGTTTAATTTCTCCATATAGCTTATTCCAATCCAAGATTAAGCCTTTTGTCCATAAATCGAGGAGTTTGGAAATCTTTTTGCGCTCAATCCATTTTTCAATGGCCTCCTCTAGCTCTTCGTCTTCTGTAAAAACAGCCAGCGCTTTTTTATTTTTCTTTACCTCTCCTTGGTAAAATCCTTCTATCTCTTTTTCTCCCGATAGCAGTTCTTCTAATTTTTTCTCTAACTCATTCATAGAGTTAACGATAAAACCCCATCGTTTATCCATGGCCTCCCTTCCTACTTGTAAGGTGTAGGAAAGGTTAAGTAGATTCTCAGTAGAATGAGTTTTTATAAAGGATAGTAAATTTTTTGCCGATTCGAATAACTGAGCTTCCGTTCTGGCAGACAAAGGAACAATTACAGGAGAGTTTATCTCTACCAATAGGTTCGCGGATTCTTGATCATTTGTCTGATACTCTGTGATGATTAAATGAGCATTGCTTCCTCCTGCTCCAAAGGAAGAAACTCCTGCAATACGAGGGATTTCTTGGTTTTCTAAAGCTGGCCGGTTCCACTCCTGAAGTTTTTGGTTCACGACAAAAGGGGTTTTTTCAAAATCAATATTATTATTTAAGTTAGTGGAATGGAGAGAAGGGACAATTTTTTGATACTTCATTTGCAAAAGAACTTTAGTTAGTCCACCAATTCCTGCTGCCCCTTCGCAATGACCTATATTTGATTTAGAGGAACCAATGCGACAGAATCCTTTTTCCTCGGTATATTTTCCAAAAGCTTGAGAGAGAGCCAAAATTTCAATCGGATCTCCTAACTTTGTGCCTGTACCATGGGCTTCTATGTAGCTAATATGACGGGGATGGATTTTTGATTCAGCAAGAGCTCTTTCAATCGCATTACGTTGGGCTTTTGGATTAGGAACACTGTAGCCGTTGGTTTTTCCTCCATGGTTGATGGCACTACCTTTAATGACACCATAGATGTGATTTCTGTCGAGAACAGCTTCTGACAAACGTTTTAAGAGAACTACTCCTACTCCTTCTCCGGGAATGTAACCATCCCCTCCTTCTCCAAAGCTTTGGCAATGACCTTTCGTCGAAATAAATTGCCCTGCACTGAGCATCAGGTATTTATTCGGATGAATATTGATATTGACACCACCGGCTATGGCTAAATCCGTTCGACCGTGTTTTAAATCTTGGCAAGCCAGATGAATCGCAGTGAGGGAAGAAGAACACATACTGTCAACTGTCATGCTTGGCCCCTGCAGATTTAAACAATAGGAAACCCTATTGGCAATACTCGCGAGACTTCCTGCAAATCCCATTCGATTGCCTTTTAAACTCTCTTCGGCACCAATTAATTGATATTCTCCGTACATAACACCAGCATAAACTCCTACATCTCCTCCAGAGTCTTTTTTGTTAAGTACTTGTAGATCGTCACGAGTATAACCAGCATCTTCCATGCTTATCCAGGCATGCTCTAAGAAGAGACGCTCCTGAGGATCCATAACCACTGCTTCTCGGGGAGAAATATTAAAGAATAGAGGATCAAACTCATCGACTCCTTCCATAAAGCCCCCCCATTTGCTGTAGTGAGAGCCCTCAGCCGTCCGATCGATGCTAAAGTAGTCTCTCCAGTCCCATCTTTCTTGAGGAACCTCTGTAATGCAGTCTTGGCCTTCTTCTAAATTTTTCCAATACTCTAAGATATTTATTGATTGAGGGTAACGGCCGCTCAATCCGATGATGGCAATATCTAGAGGTTCAGACTGTCTATCTTTAACAATCTTTGGCCGAGGATTTAAAAAGCGTGTTCTTTCTTTCGACTGAGTTCGAAAGTTTGACTTAAGAAGGGGAATATTTATAGACTCTCTTTCTGTAAGAATTTTTGAATCTTGGGAAAAAAGAGAGAGAAATTTAGATTTATGCGACTGAAGCAAATAATGACTTAACTCTTCTAAGGTTTGGTATTCAAAAAAGAGTGTTTTAGATAGAGAGCCAAAAGTCTTTTCTAGTTGAGAAGTTAAATTCACGGCCAAAACAGAATCCATTCCGTATTTCTCTAAAGGAGCTCGGACATCTATTTCCTGGGAAGGTAGTTTTAAGACAGCAGAAAGTTCTTTCTTTAGATATTGTTGGGCTTTTTCTTTCCAAGCAGTAGTATCGCCCCCATCTAAAGAATGGGACTCTTGGAATTTTTTAGAGAAATATTCCTTTTTTTCTAGTTTATTCAATAGCCTAACTGATTTTGAAATAACTTTGTTTAACACTCGGGAGGAAAACTTTCTCATTCTGAGGCAAATTTTTCCTTGGGTATCGCAGACATCAATGTCTATTTTTTGGATTTCGCTTGATCGCGGGCTTATCTCTGAGTAACGTACCCAAGCATACACTTGGCTAGGGCATGAACTTAGAATTTCCAATGAGTCTAGAGCAAAAGGAAGACTTGGTTTCAGAGAAACTTGATTAAGGTTTTTTAGCGCAGCCGAGTCTAAAATCAA
>JAJDCR010000038.1 GCA_029260735.1 Planctomycetota bacterium | reverse complement strand
CCTAAAATTTGAGAGTGTATTCTATAAAAAAGAACGTTTCACGAAATCCATACACTGAAAGTGTTACACAACACAGCCCAGGGTGAAGTGAGCCAAAGGCGAACGAGCCCTGGGTCACCGATGGGCCTAAAAATAATATTTGTACCTTTTATCACGAAATTCCCTAATCTCAGAAAGGCAAAAAAACAAAAATGGCCCAAGAAGTGATCAAAGTGCGACATGTCCTGTGAGTTTCTCTAATCATTGAAAAGCGGAAGATTAGGTTTTCTTGAAAATTAGGTATTACTAGGCGTAACGGACAACCACGAGGGTCCTTGCGGACGGCCCTCGGAGTTGTCCCTACATTACATCGCCTGAAATTCAGGTAAATTAAATCACTCAATACCGCCCTTTACAACCTGCAAATTATTTCCTATCCCGCAGTTATCCCTGTAGGGACAACTACAAGGGCCGTCTGCAAAGGCCCTTGTGGTTGTCCGTTACGCCTGGTAAAAGACAAAGGATTTGGGGCTATTTTTTGTAAAACCAAAGTACGCTATCAAAACAACCATCTACCAAGAACAAACAAAAACAGCACAAGTTCGTTCAGGAACTAAGAAACTTCCTTTCTCTGAGTCAAAAGTGCTCTCTTGCACTACCCCATCGTAAGACTTCTGTTGCACAGGATGCAAACTCCACTCTTCCCCCACCCAATTTTTATCGGAAAAAGAAAGCTGATTGCGCTTAGCGTTGAAAACCAAAACTACCTTTTTCCAGGGAGAAAGAGCTTTTCTTTCCTCAGGGCAAGTGATCTCCATGACAATCAATCCTGGTATTTGCTCGGGTCCTTTTTCGCCGTTGCAAAAACGAGTTCTTTTTTGGAGTTCTTCTGGGGTGTTGAAGCGAAAAGGGGATAGGCTACAACGTATTTGTAAGAGCTCTTGGAAGTGATGAACGCTTTGGAGGATGTGTTCTTTTTGGGGCTTTAGGTCAAAGTTGGCTAGGCGTTCTTTCCAAAAATCCCAGTCGTTTTTATTCTTTTCCGCTATTGGGAGGCCCACTCCCCAATTGTTTTCTTGGTAGCTAAAATCTAAGCGGTTAAACCAGTCTCCTGAATTGTAGCTATCGGTATCTCCTGATTTGGAGCGGAGCATATCAACTCCGGCGTGAAAAATAGGAAGGGGTTGTCCTAGGGCGATAAGGCTTAAGCCGAGGTTGTGCATACGGACGCGCTCTTTTAGGGTTGCGGTCATGGGTTGGCGGTTGGGAGTTTGAAAAGGGGCTCGGGCTTGGATGCAGTCCCATAGAGTATGGTTATCATGGACGGAGATGTAGTTTATAATTTCTGTTGCTTGGGCCGAGTAGCCTGATCCTTTAGATCCTCGGTATTCGATTTCACTTCCCTTTACCTTTTTGCCTTTTGCATTGGTTAAAACATAATCTCGAAGATGACCGACGAGAGCAAGACGTAGGTTATCGGTTTGGTTTAGTAAAATGGCTTTTTGTTTGACTAAGTCGTGAGGAATTTCTTTATTTTCTGGCGCTTGGTTAAAGTCATAGTAAAGTCCGTTGATAAAGCCTTGGGCCGCTAAATCAGAGAAAGGGCTTCCTCCTCGGGCCGAATCGCGAATTCTATCGTTGAAGGAGCCGATTTTACAGCCATAAGTATTTTGTTGGTGAAAAGCTTCGTTTGGAAGAATGGCATCGAGAGAGCCAAAGCGCCAACCTTCTCCGTAAACATAGATTTTTTTGCCATCGACTCCGTCTTTCTCTAGGGTAAGTTGATCAAAAGCTTGGCGCACTCGGATCATATTTGTTCGAGTATGGTGGCCCATTAAGTCAAAGCGAAAGCCATCGATTTTATATTGGCAAGCCCACCACAAAAGAGTGTCGATCATGAGCTTTTCCATCATCCTGTGCTCAGTTGCTGTGTCCGGACAACAGGTTGTCGACTGAACGTATCCTTCGTCATTGAGTCGGTAGTAATAGCCAGGGACAATTTTGTCAAAAACCGAGCGTTCTCCTTGCCCGGACTGGTGAGTATGGTTGTAAACTACATCCATAATGACTCGTAGTCCCATCGTCTGAAGAGCTTTGACCATACGGCGCGTTTCCAAAATACGATTCTCGCCGTCCCCTTCAACAGCATAGCTACCTTCTGGTACCATGTAGTGATAAGGATCATAACCCCAGTTGAAGCCGTCTTGATCTTTTACTTTGTCTACTTCTTTTTGAGGAGTGGGGGAGTCAGCCGGAGCATTTTTGGGAACGCTCGGTACCTTTTGGAGAGATCGATTCTCTTCGATGGTTGCTATATCAAAAATCGGGAGAAGATGAATATGAGTTAGACCAGAGTTGGCTAAAGCCCGAAGATGTTTTACTCCTAAGCTTTCTGGTTCCTCAAAAGCAAGAAAAGTTCCTCTTTTATTTTCTGGAACAGAGCTGTCAGTGATACTAAAATCTCTTACATGAAGCTCATAAATAGAAATATCCTGAAAAGAATTAAGAGAAGGTTTTGTCATGTAATCCCAGCCTTCTGGCTTCCAACTATCTTCTTTCAGATTAAGGATTTGGCTGTGGTGGCTATTGAGCGATAGACTAGCGGAGTAGGGATCGGTAACTAAATTGCGCTTCACTTGCCCCTCAGAGCGAACATATACTTCTACTTCATAACGATAGTAAAGAGTTTGTAAAGAGTCTTCTCCTTGCCAATGCCAAACCCCTGTCCATTTACCTTCTTTTTTCAAAGGACTCATCTTTTCTACGAGGAACCAATCTTTGCGCTCTGAATTTTCATAAAGATGAAGCTGAACAGATTTTGCAGTGGGTGCCCATAGATAAAAAGAGGGTTTGTTTTTGTTTCCTTCGTTCTGATCAAAAACAACTCCCAGATCTCCTTGGTAGGTATACAAGTCATCTAAAATTCCTGCCGTTTGAAGATGAGAAGCGTCCAGTAAAATTCCCTTATCATTTTCCCAAGCAATAACAAGAGCTCCTTGGAGAAGTTCCTGTATTTTTTTTGCGAGATGGCCTGTTTGAAGCCGACTTCTTCCTTTTAAATAGGAAAGATAAGCTAGCTTTTGATCGTTTTCAGTATCGTAGCCATCTTTGACACTTCCATGATAGGGTAGCTCATAAGAAGCTCCTCCTGGCCCCACTTGGATTTTGTGATTCTTATACTGGATATCTCCGGTAGGATGCCAGTGAAGGGTATAAACCCCTTGGTTAGGAGGGGTTCCTTTGGCTCTTGGTTGCCAAACTATCGAATCGCGAGAAATCCAGCGTCCGCGAGCCTCGTGCCAATTTTCGTTTTCCATTAAATCGCTTCCTTTGCTGGGAGAATTAGGCTGGGCTGGTGTGTAGTTAAGAATTAAGCAAAAAAAGAGTATGCCAAAGAGAAAGTTTTTTTTCCAAATGGATTTCATAAATATCCTCGCTTCGGTAAGCTCATTTGAGAAGAGCAAGGTTAGAGAATTAGAGGTAAAAAAGGAAAGAAAATGGGGAACCAAAGAGGTGGGGTGCGAGGGAGAAATCTCCCTCGCTAAATTCAACTAAGCTCTACAAAATCTACATGTCACAGCATTCTTCAAATGCTTTAGGAGCACAACGCATGTAGCATTTCCAGTCTTTGACACATTCTCCGACACAAGGAGCAGCTTTGACCATAATGCAGAACCAACGACACTTGGCCGCACGGCTTTTTTCCAAAACTTTGATAGAAAACTCATCTTCGGTTTGAACAATCAAGAAAGAAGAATTAATGGTAGCACCATCTTTTTCCATTTTCACAGTCATTCGAACGCCTTTGCCTTGTTTTTCAACAAACCAATAGAATTTCTTACCTTTGATTTCGGTATAACCTGTCGCCATTTCTTTGCCATAAAAAACGGAAGCCATACCATTTTTTCCATAAGAAAGGAAAACAGGTGCATTATCGCGGTTAACAAGATAACCGTGGCCATAGTAGTTCATCGCTTCCAAGTGACTGCTTTGTAGTTTTTTTAGTTCGCTATTCTCAGCATAAGTAAAAGAGCAAAGAACAACTAAGCACAGTAAAAGGGATAGCTTTTTCATAAGATAACCTCTCTTTTAGATAATAAAAATTGTAGAAGTCTTGTCATAACTTTTGTCATCCAGACTCCCTAGATATGTTGTTGTAATATTTTATTTCGCTCAAATGAGATACTTTAAAATAAAGAATTGTTGCAAATATCTTGCCATTCTAACATAAGGAGGGACAAAATGAAGTTTTTTCTACAACAAACCGAGCTTTTGATCAGTACTTTATTCAAGTATAAGCAAGAATTTTATTGAAGGAGAGCTTAGAATATCTGTATGTTTTTTTTCTATTCAACATTTGCTTGGTATGCATAAAAAAGGGGGAGAGAAGATCTCTATGGGATTACAAAATGTAATCCCATAAAAACAAAGTGGGTAATATTCACTTTACCTTCTTACTAAGCACCAGCAAAGTAAATCAAAAAGAATCCTGTTTTTCCCCTTGACCTTTAAAATTTCACTAACTATAACTATTATAAAAGAAAAAACTGTTAGAAGAAACCCTATATTTTTTGTGTCATCTATAAGGAAAAACTTATGTCTTCACATAAAAGAAAAATCACAGTGTCAGGGCTTATTGCGGTAGTGGCAATTGTTGCGATTCTTGCGGTGGTTCTTGTCCCCTTGATAAATAGTCTTATTGAGAGCTCTCGTATTTCCCGTATGATATCCACTGCATTCACCTTAGAAACGGCAGCAAATGCTTACCATGAAGATGTAGGGTCCTTTCCTGATGGAAGTGAGAAAGAACAAACTTTTCAAACTACAGAGATGGTCACTAATCCGAACAAAGAGGGCTGGGATGGCCCCTACTTAAACGACCTTGAAGGAATATCTCCCTGGGGAAGCAAAATGCTTTTGACTAGCTGGGATATGTTTCTGGGTAGCGCTTCTAAAGAGTATATTCTTATTGTCGAAGATGGGATCAAGGGAGGAGCCGATATCCCTACCGCTTCTGTAAATAATCTGGATGTAAAAATGGATGGCTCTGTCGATAAACTTGAGGGAAAATGTCAATTTGATATCAACTCCCGAATATTCATTACCCTCATCACAGATGCTTATGATGTCAATAGCACCAATGATAATGTTCCTAGCGACACCAAGTAGCTTTTCGATATTTTTTTTAAGTTTTTCAAAAAAAATCGCTGGTCCAATACTAGGTATATACACTTAGTCTAGTAATGGCGATTAAATTTTTTAGAATTCCTTTGAAGGAGAACAATATGAAATTCAGTAAAGCATTACTTCTCTGTGCGATAGTACTAGTTTTCTCAGTAGCCTATGCCCAAGACAAAGAAATGACCAAGGAAGTAAAACAAAAGGTCCTAGAGAAATTTGACCAAGACAATGATGGGCAGCTCAATGAAGAAGAAAGATCTGCTCTCAAACAAGCTCGAAAAGAAAAAAAACAAGAAAGAAGAGAGAAAATACTTGCAGAATTTGATGTTGACGAAAACGGAGAGCTAAGTAAAGAAGAAATGAAAGCCCTCAAGCAATCTATTCGATCAAAACGAAAAGATCTCTTTACAGAGTTTGATACTGATGGCGACGGAAAGCTTAATAAAGAAGAACGTAAAGATTTCAATGAGCAACTTGAAGGCACTTTAAAAAAATGTCGCAAAGCTTTTATCACTAAATTCGACGCTAATGGTGACGGACAACTAAATAAACAGGAACTCAAGCAAGCCAAGAAAGTGCGCCGAGCTCTCAAAGCTAAGCGAGCACGCAAGCTTTCAAAGAGAGGCAAAGCAAAGCGAGGCTAATCTGGTTAAAAACTTCGGCTGAGTCAACTGAAGTTTCAATTTACCAAGCCTCAGCCACGATCTTTCTCCTTGCCAAACCTTAAAACTTAAATGGCGATGCCCACAACTCCACCACAAAATAACTTCTCGTAAAGCTCTCATCTTTACGAGAAGTTATTTTTCATCTATCTGCCTGCCTTTTTTCCTACCGGAAACCTTTTCTTTTTTCTATAATTCAATCACTAGGATTAGCACACACAGATATTAAGATTTGTAAGACTCTTTTTCTAACCATTGAGGGGAGAGGTATGGTTTTGTCTGACCATAGCCTAGGTCTAAGTAGCACCGAGATTAACTTAGAACCTGGAGATATTTTTGCTCATTATCAAATAAATCAAGAGTTAGGACGAGGAGGGATGGGGATCGTCTACCAAGCTTTTGATACAAAACTAAAACGAGTAGTCGCTCTTAAAGTTCTAAGGCAAGGTAGCATAAGTAAATCTCGTATCGAACGATTTTCTCAAGAAGCTCAAGCTGTTGCTCAGCTAGATCATCCTAATATTGTTAAGATTTTTGATATTGGAGAATACCCCGATAATTATTTTACGATGGAGTTTGTCGAAGGAGAAAATCTCTCTCACTACATCAAAAATAACCTTCTTTCTTTAAAAGAAATGGTTCTCCTATTACAAAAAGTGGCAGAAGCGCTACAGGTTACTCATCGAAAAGGAATTGTTCATCGCGATCTAAAGCCCGATAACATTATGCTCACAAATGATAAAGAGCCTAAGGTAATGGATTTTGGATTAGTCAAGGTTGTTGATGCAGATCTTTCTCAAACGGGTGATATTCTAGGAACACCTGTTTACATGTCTCCCGAGCAAGCCAACGGAGGAAAGATTGACCATCGAGCAGATGTCTATTCATTAGGAGCTACTCTTTATCAAGCAATCACAGGAAGAAAAGTTTTTCAAGGAGAGTCTCTCTATAATATACTCTACCAGGTAATGAACAATGACCCTGTTGCTCCACGGGCTCTTAATCCCGATATACCTACGGAATTAGAAGCTATTTGTTTAAAGTGCTTAGAGAAAAATCCAAAAAAACGCTACTCTACTATCCGCCTACTAGGCAAAGATTTAAAAAATTTCTTAGAAAACCGCCGAGTTCTCGCCAAACCTCCGACTAAAATTCGCCTACTCCTGAAATGGACTCAAAGAAACAAACTTTTTGCCCTATTTCTCTTTGTTAGTGCATTAACTATCACGACAAACACTATTTGGTTTATACACGGTCTAGCAGAAGAGAAAAAACAAGCATTAGAGCAGCAAGCTCGCCTTTTGGAAGATAAGGAAAACGCAGAAAAAATCCAAAAAGAAAAGGATAAGGCCCACAAGATAGAAACCGAAGCAAACCATAAGCTTCGAGTCGGCTTTTATCCTTTTGCGATAAAACTAGCAGACGAATATTTCGAACAAAATAATGTTTTAATGGTTAATAAAATATTAAACTCTCCCTATTGTCCTAAAGAATTAAGACATTGGGAATGGGATTGGATTCAAAGCCGTAGCAATAACGAAGTGAAAACTTTGAGAGCAGAGAAGGGGCATCATTATTTTTCTACGGACTGCTCTTTTGGACCACAAGGTAAAGAGTTAATTTCCGCAAGTCGAGATGGTTTTATTTTTCATTGGGATATTTCTAAACAGAAAATTCTCCAATCATTGTCTCTTCCTGATAAAAAATTTAATGATCCAAACAAACAGCCTTATATTTCTCCCAGAGAAAGAATGTTTGAGAGCTGTGATTGGTCTCCTGATGGTCGTTTTGTTATCGCTGTTTGTTTTAAAGTTCCTTATTTGTTTATTTGGGAAATAAAAACGGGAAAAATGGTAGGAGTTATTCCCGTAAATCACAATGTCGATTGTTGTCGCTTTAGTCCCGATGGAAAAATGATCCTAACGGTAGGACAATACGATGCTAAAGTTTGGAGTTTTGCTAAGCAAAAAAATCTCCAGAAATGGCGTTTTTTAGGAGATAATACTGTTCGGGACACCAACTTTAGTCCTGACGGAAAGTCCATCGTCTCGGCAAGCGCAGACAGTGTAATAAAACTATGGGATATTAGAACAGGCAAACTGAAGCGTGAATTTCGAGGGCACCGCAGCTATATTTCGTCTTGTGTTTTCTCCCCTAATGGAAAAATGCTCGCTTCGGGAGGAAAAAGAGTTCGACTATGGGATATAAATAGTGGCCAATTACTTCGAGTTTTTTCAGGAAGAGAGAAAGAAGGCCCCCAAATAATTCTCTATGAGAAAGGGCACAACAACATTATATCTTCCTGCTGTTTTAGTCCGGACAATAAAAAGTTGATTTCCTCTAGTTGGGATAAAACTATTCGGATGTGGGACATCAAAACAGGAAAATTACTTAAAGTTTACAAAGGACATACCAACAATGTCAATCGATGCTCTTTTGACCTCCAAGGGAAACAAGTAGCAACTTGCAGTGATGATAAAACCGTTAAAATATGGGAAGCTTCCCCTAGACCCAATCCTCTAACTTTATCAGGACACCTTCAAGGAGAAATATTTCACTGCTCCTTAAACCAAGATGAAACTAAGTTGGCCTCAAGTGGCTCTGATATGAGTATTAAGATTTGGAACTTATCTAATGGAGAATGTGAAAAAACTTTAGTCGGGCATTTTGGAGCTGTTAGGGCTTGCTATTTTCTAAATCAAGACCAAGAGATTCTTTCCGCTAGCTACGATGGAAAAATGAAGTTGTGGGATATAAAATCAGGCCGCACCATCCGCACATATTCTGGTCATAAAGGGCGAATCGAAACTTGTGCTATCTCTCCTGATAAAAAATATGCTTGTTCTGGAGGAAAAGATAATACCTTGCGCATTTGGGAAATTGCCACAGGAAAAATTATCCATTATCTAAAGAAAGAAACTAAAGGCAATATTTTGAGTTCATCTTTTCATCCTAACGGAAATTTTGTTGCAATGGGGAATGGAGGTGGATTTTGTACCATTTGGGATATCCGAAGTGGTCAAATTAGTAAGCACTTTCTCGCTAATGAACACGGACTTTACCGCTGCGCTTTTAGCCCTGATGGAAAGTTTCTTTTGACTTGCGGCTTTGACAAAACAATTAAACTGTGGGACTTGGAGACAATAGAAAATAAGCCTTCTCTTGTCCGAACATTTTTTGGGCATCATCGAATAGTTTACTCTTGTGCCTTTAGTCCAGATGGAAAAAGAATAATTTCGTCTGGAGAAAATGATTGCTCGGTTCGTATTTGGGATCGGCAGACAGGAGAATATCTTCTTAGTCTAAAAGGACACACTGGTAATGTTAGTTTTTGTGCTTTTACCAAAGACAGCCGTAAAATAATTTCTGCTAGTGAAGATGGTTTGATCAAAGTTTGGGATTCTTATGAATGAGATGATATAGTTATGAATCGAGAACAAGAAAAAAAAATCGCTCAAATTTGTCTTCACTTTCAAATAGCAACAGAAGAACAAATTCGGTACTGTCTTAGTTTGCAAAGAAAAGCTTTAGAGCAAGGAAAGTATATATCTTTAGGAGAAACTCTTCTCAAATGCAAATATATAACCTCAAAACAACTCCGCACGATAGAGGAAAAGCTCGGAATCTCGACTCAAGATACAATTGCCTTGCCTTCAGATATTACAGAGACTTCAGAGAAACAAGGAACCACTGTTCCTAATACACATCCTTTTCCAGGATTAACAACGGAATCTCAACCCAAGGATGACTCTTTCTGGCAACTGGCAAAAGGACAAACCTCTAGAAACACTCTATCCCAATCCTTCATTAAAGATTTTGTTGACTCCCCCCATGATTCCACTCGAGAATTTACCTCTTTGACCTCTTCTACCTCTTCTATAATGGGAAAAAGTCAGGAATTCATTTGGAAAGAAGGAGAAATTTTTCATCATTATCGCATTGAAAAAGAATTGGGACGAGGAGGAATGGGGATTGTTTACCTCGCTTTTGATCAAAAACTAGACCGAAAGGTCGCTCTGAAGCTTCTTTCTTCTCAAGAACTAGAGAGTAAACAAGTCGAGCGATTTCTTCTGGAAGCCAAGTCCGTTGCCCAGCTCAATCATCCTCATATTATCCAAGTTTTTGATGTGGGCTCCACTCCTCAGCCTTACTTTACTATGGAATACATAGAAGGATCAACTCTAGATAAATACACCCACCAGAAAAAACTAAGTTTTACAGAGATCGCTCATATTTTCGAAAAAGTGTCTCAAGCTATTCACTTAGTCCACGAAAAAGGTATTATCCATCGCGACCTTAAGCCCGAAAATATAATGATAACTCAAGATCAAGAACCAAAAGTGATGGACTTTGGAATTGCAAAAGTAATAGACGCTAGTTTATCTCAAACTGGTGACCTTTTGGGAACTCCTGCTTACATGTCTCCTGAACAAGCGGATGGAAAAAAAGTGGATTCTCGAAGTGATGTCTACTCCGTAGGAGCCACTATCTATGAGGTTCTGACCTCGCGTCAGGTTTTCCAAGGAGAGTCCATTTACAATATCATTTATCAAATAATGAGCGAAGACCCTATCCGTCCTGGTCGTTTAAATCCAGATATCCCTATTGATCTAGAAGCAATTTGTTTAAAGTGTTTGGAGAAAGATCCTCGCAAGCGCTACTCTAGTGCAAAAGAGTTAGCCAGAGATTTGAATAATTTCCGCAAACATAAACCTCTTTTAGCTAAACCTCCTAGCTTTTCTTCTTCTTTTTATAAATGGATTCGACGTAATCAAACAGTAACGTTTCTCTCTCTTATATTCCTCTCCATTATCATTGCAAGCATCACTTGGTTTATTCATGATTTGAGGGAAGAAAATAAGAAAACAGAAAAAGCCCTTCTAGAAACAGACAAGGCTAGAAAAAAAGCAGAATCTTCTCAAAAAGAAACCGCTGATACGCTCAAAAAATTATATGAATCTACTCGTAAAGAAAGAGAATCTTCAAAGTTAGCTAGCAAAGCCCAAAAAGAGCTTCAGGATGGTTTTTATCCTTTTATTATAAAACTGACTAATGACTACCAAAAACAAAATAACATCCTTATGGTAGATAAGATCCTTCATTCTGAGTACTGTCCCCCCAAACTAAGAAACTGGGAGTGGAATTGGGTACAAAAAACTAGTCATAATGAAGTACTATCATTGAGAGATGAAAAAGACCCCATCCGTGCTGGAATAGAGGTGCTATTTTTTGATCAAGGAAAAAAAATTATTAGTGCTAGTTTTGATGGGAAAATTAGATTTTGGGATTGGAAAAAGCAAAAATTAATCCATCGTTTTCCTGGAAAATCGGGAATTGAAGGAATATCTTTAAGCCCAGATGAAGAAAACTTAGTTTCCATTCACTACGACAAAGGTGTGAGAGTTTGGAACGTGAAGAACAAAACTCTTCTCAAAGAATGGTCTATGCCCTACCATCTAAAAGCTTGCGCCTTTAGTCATGATGGTAAAAAAATCGCTATTGTCGGACACTGGGATATTACGATTTGGTCTTTTCCTCAAGCCCAAAAGATTGCTACCTTGCCTTTTGGCTCGGGCTACTTTCATAGTTGCACCTTTAGCAAAGACGATAAAATCCTTCTCACAGCTTGCACAGATTGGAATATTCAAATGTGGGACTGGCAAGAAAAAAAAATCGTTCGAACACTCCAAGGACACCAAGAGCAAGTTTACCAAGCAGTATATAGTCATGATGGTACAAGAATTGCTTCTGTGAGCAAAGATTCTACTATCAAAATTTGGGATTCTCACAAGGGAGTTCTCGTTAAAACCCTGGAAGGGTATACAGTAAGCCAAAACAATAGGCTTATCTTTCAACCTAGCCACAGAGGAGACATTTTCTCCTGTGTTTTTACTCAAGATGGAAAAAAACTCATCACAGGAGGGGTAGATAATACCATTCGAGTGTGGGATATAAATAGTGCTCGTATCCTAAAAATACTCCGTGGCCATAAAGAAAATGTAAACTATCTTGCCTTGCATCCTAATCAAAAGAATATAGCTTCAGTTTCGAATGATACTTTCATCAATATATGGAATATCGAAGGCAAAGACAACCCCTTTCTCATAGGAAAACATAACGGGGCAGCTCTATTTTGTGCTTTTAGCCCTGACGGAGAAAGAGTCGCTTCCTGTGGAGATGATCTGACCATAAAAATTTGGAACCGAAGCTCTGGTAAGTTAGAAAAAACTCTTGTTGGACATTTTAAATCTGCTCGCGGATTAGCTTTCTCGAAAGATGGAAAAGAATTAATTTCCACGGGCGATGATGGTAGTCTTCGAGTTTGGGATTTATTAAAAGGACAGCAGAAAAAAGTTGTTTTCCATCCAGGGGATCGTTTTCTGCAATGCCGCTATTTTGCTCAGGACACTCAGGTTGTTGTCGGAGGTTACACCAATACTATTTTTTTCTATGATCGTAAGACATTAAAAAAAGTAGATTCTCTTTCCTTAGGAAAAAATATTTTAAAATTTGAACTTTCTCCGTCTGGGCGCTTGCTTGTCACGGGAGAAAACAGCGGAAAATGTAAGATTTGGGATCTTCAGAGCAAAAAAATAATCCACACTTTTAAGCACATTGCTCCCGTAAGTTACTGTTGCTTTGACCATGAAGAAAAAGCTATTTTAACAGCATGTCATGATAATAGAATACGTATTTGGAATCTTAAAAAGAAAGCACTAGTCCATACACTTGAGGGACATAATGGAAACGTTCATTCTCTCCGCTTAAGCCCTGATGGAAAAAGAATTTTCAGTTGTGGAGATGACTATGAAATCAAAATTTGGGACTACCAAACAGGCCGCCATCTCCTTGATTTAGAAGGCCACCATAACCGAGTACTTTCTTGCGACTTTAACCCTAACGGACAAGAAGTTATTTCCACCTCTGAAGATGGCCAAGTTTTACTCTGGAGTATTGACCAAATTGACCAAATGGACTAAATTAAATAAATCAACTAAACAGTTGTAGACTTAGCTCATCTTTCTTATATCAACATAGTCTCCACTGGGATAAGATATAAGCCTCTCAAACGCCTCCTGTAACCGAGGAGCAAGTTCTTCTGCGCTAGGCATGTCCTTCGTTCCTCGTGCTTTCTGTAGACGAACTAAAGAAGAGTACTTATCCGTTTCAGAGTGAGCACATAGATAATCTTGCATAGCTGTATCAACAATTCCTGGGGCCAAGGAAATAAAGTGAGTATTTGTTTGCTCCACGGCATAAAGTTTTATCATCATATTCAAGGCTGCTTTAGAAATAGAATAGCCATTCCAACCCCTATTTCCATTTATGGAAGCGCCGGAGGAAATGGCAACAACTTGCTTTACCTCCGTTTGATTTGCAAAAAGACTATCACAGATTACTTTATTCGACCAGAGGTTAACATCCATCATATTCTTTAAATAAGAGAGGGAACAGTCCTGGATATCTCTTATTTCTCCTAAGAAAGCTGCATTGAGAATCACTAAGCCAAACTTATCTACTCCCTCTGTCCATTTTGCCATATTTGCTTTAGTTTGCTCTAAATCCGCTAAGTCCATTTCCTGAAAAAATAAATTTTCTTCGTTTAGTCCTTCTGGTTTACGTCGGCTGCACCCAAAAACCTCATCCCCTGAGTTCAAGTACTCTTTCGCCAAAGCCCAGCCGATCCCAGAACTTATTCCGGTAATCAATATTCTATTTCTTGCCATTGTTATACTCTTATATATTTTACTGTTTTTAGGTTAATCCAAAACACATCCTCCAACATTACAATATTTCGTCCACAAAATCACGATTTATCTACCCAAGTCGGTTATGAAAAACTTTTGGCAGTTCACCTAAGATGAAAATTCCAAAATGACAGTTGCACTCTTTCTTGCTTTCTGGTAACATGCCCAAAATTACAGCCACAGAGGATATTTCACTGGACTATTTAGGACATAAAAACACTATGGATGTTTATTACCATCGAATAGAGGGTTTTCAAGGATTAGATACCATTAAGGGAATTGAAGGCTACTGCAAACGAGCAGCTGCTCTTTGCAGTCTTGAAGATATACTTCTCTTAGATTTCTACGAGGGAATCGAAGTGCCTATTCCCGAATTATCACTTCTCCACAAAGCAGGTTTTGGACCAAAAGCTGAAAATATCTTTGCTGTTAATTTTGACCATCAGATTTCTTGGGAAGAAAACATCCGACAAAATCAATCTGTTCTGCACCACGTCAAAAAACAAAACCCTCTACGACTAATGCCTTTTTCCGCAAAATCGTCTATCACACAAAACCTTGCTAAACATTGGCAAACTGAATTTTCTTGGTCATCTTCTGAGCTAGCTTTTTGGGGAGAAAGTAAAGCTACTTTGTTGGAGTTAGGAGAAAAACTAGGGCATGTTCCCAGAGGCTACCAATGCTCATCAGAAAACGACTTTTATCATGCCTGGCAACAGCTTTGCCAACAAGACAACTTTACCGGAGAAGCCGTCGTCAAAGCATTGCAAAGTGCTTCTGGCTTGCTATCCGCTGTCATTCAAAATAAAGAAGATCTCCAGAGATTTTTAGCAAACAGCGGCCTGGGTGAGATGGGAGGAGTCCTAGAAGAATGGCACCAAGCACAAAGCTCTCCTTCAATCAATTACTGGATTGAAAACGGCAGTTATCGTGAGCTCTTTATTAGCGATCAACTCTTTCAAGAAACTCCTGTCCAATATGGAAGGGAGGGAACTTGTATCCATGCCGGCAATGTTTCCCCCAGCACAGAAACACAAACCATCCAGAAAGAAATTCGCAATATCGGTAAGAAATTCGTCCAAGCTTTTATAGACAAGGGCTACCACGGCCCTATTGGTTTTGACACCATCGTAACAAAAAAAGGAGAAGTGCTTTTCGTCGAAGCAAATCCTCGAACAACAGGCCCCCACTATGGTTTTTTTCCCGCCCAAAAGAAACAAAAAAAACCTGCTTTTCGTTTGCGCAACGAAGAAATACAAAGCAATATTACAGTGCAAAAGCTAGAGGAAATTCTAGGCTCACTTTTTTTAGAGGAAGACAAAAACGAAGGCTACTTTCTTTTTAACCTGTATCCAGGGAAATTCACAGGCGTTCTCGTCGGAGAAAATCGCACTCAGATTGATGAAATGGAGAAGGAACTCTCAGAGCGTTTGGCCGATTATCGCTAAATCTATGAGAAGGGAATAGTATACAGTTAATTTATCAACCTTTATATTTTCTATCCTCCACGGCAAATTTTGAGTAGACTTAAAAATCACGCAAAGGCGCAAAGATCGCAAAGGAAAATACAAGAAATCTTTCTCTTAATAAAACTCTCCGAATTTATCTTTTGTCTTGATTCTTTTTCCCCTTGGCATCTTTGCGCCTTTGCGTGAAATTCTTTTCTTTCTTTTAACTGAATGCCATTCCATGAGAAGATATTTATTGGTAATTTTCTCTCAGAATCGTTTTAAGGGCGGTTCAATGAAAAAACACATCCCTAGTTTTTTGCGATAGGTGGCTTCAGAAAATGCGACAATACTACTCTCTTCTAAAAAAATACCCCGATTACCGAAGACTATTTTATGCTCAGATAACAAGTCTTCTTGGCGATTGGTTTAACACCATTGCCCTCATGACCATTGTCTACAAAACCACATCTTCCGCTTGGTTTGTTAGTTTGATTCTTTTAGCCCAAGCTGTTCCCTCTCTTATTCTCTCCCCTCTAGTCGGTGCCTGGGTCGATCGCTGGGATCGAAAGAAAATTATGTTCTGGAGCGACATGGGAAGAGCATTTTTTGTCATCTTTTTCATATGGGGACAAGGGCACTTTTGGTTTATTTTCTTAATTAAATTTGTTCTTTCTATAACAGGAGCCTTTTTCGCCCCTGCCCGGCAAGCAAAAATTTCTGATTTGGTCGCTCCAGAAGATCGACTTTTAGCGAACTCCCTCTCTTCCATGGCTTGGGGAACTATGGCCATGGTCGGTGCGGCGACAGGAGGAGTACTGAGTGCCTACCTCAGCTATGAGTGGGCCTTTACTCTAAATTCTCTTTCTTTTCTTATTTCTGCCATTTTCATTGCTCAGATGCAAGAAACCGTTCGTTCCTCTATTTCTGCTCCTAAAATTTCTCGCCACGAACTCCTGGCCGGCTTTCACTTTATCAAAAGTAATCCTACTGTTTTGGCTATCGTTATTGTAGCCATCTCTTGGGGATTTGTCGGAGGTGCTTACAGTGTTCTCCTAATTGTTTATGCCTATGATGTTTTTCAAGTAGGAGAGCAAGGTTTAGGAATTCTTTACGCGGTCGAAGGCTTAGGAATTTTGATAGGAGGAAGCTTTGCCTATTACATTCAACAGAAGCAAATCGACTTAAAAAAAGCTTTTGGCTGGGCTTACTTCGGGCAAAGTGTATTCTTTCTCTTTTTTTCTCAAAGCAATGAATTTTTTTTAGGAGCAACTTGCTTACTCCTAATGTACTCTCTGGGAGGAATTATCATTCCTCTCGACACTACTCTTATCCAGGAATATACTCCCACTCATTTACAAGGGCGAGTCTTTGCTTTACATATGTCTACTTACGGAGTTTTTATGCAGGTTTCTATTTTTGTGACAGGCTTACTGGCTGAGTATTACTCACCTCAAAAGATAGGACTCTGTTTTGGAGTAATCGCCTTAGGAACAACTTTCTTCTGGTTTTACCAAACGAGAGAAAGAACCAATGAAAAAGACGTATCTTAGCGGAAGATTAGTTTTTTTATTGATTTTTCTCCTATTTAAGGGTACCCTTAAAAGGATGAAAATACAAAAAATGCTATTTTTGATTTAGGGAAAAATAAGATGAAACAGGTAATTAGTACTATAATGTTATTTTGCTTCTGCTTTAGTGCACAGGCAGCGGTTATTCTAAGTTCCTTTGATACCGGAGATGTGATTACCAATGCAATTGGCTTCGATTCCACCACAGGAGAAATCTACGTTCACCAAAGCTTTATCGATACCATTGATGTATATTCGCCGTCGGGAAATTTACTGAGATCAATTGCCCATCCCGGAACAAGTTCCAACGACTCCGACCTAAATTTTGCTCGAGAAGCAGTGAACATAGGAGGAATTCTTGTCCCGACAGGCACACTTCTCGTCGCTAATGGAGATGATAATCCAGAAACTTTAACTGCTATTGACAAAAATACAGGTAATGTTCTCTCCAGTATTGTTCTGCCCAGCGTAAGTTTAGTCGGTGGGTCTTACCATAAAGGACGAGGAACCTTCTACACGGTAGATTTTACAGGTGATGATCTCATTCGAGAAATCGATTTGGCAACGGGAAACCAGATTCAAGTATTTTCCCCTAACCCATCTAGCGTGCCTCCTCTTAGTTTTAATATAAACTTTGGTGATATCGCTGAACTAGAAGCCACGGGAAACCTATTTTTAGTGAGTGACCTACAAAGCACTATTCGAGAGCTAACTCCTGATGGAGCCTTTGTTCGCGATATTGATGTCAGTGACATCATTGGATCAGGGGCTGTGGGAATGACAGGCTTAGCTATAGATAACAGCACAGGTGATTTTTGGATTAGTCTTCGAACCGGTGAAGTTCTTCAAGTCGACGTTGGAGCGGAGGGAACTCCTCTCAACCCTGTTCCTGAACCAAATACCCTTATCTGCTTTCTCTGTGGACTTTTCTTTCTACTGGGACGTAAGTTTAGAAACTAAGAACACTCAAGGGAGGAATAAACTCCTCCCTTAGCTTCATTCATTAAAATCATAGCCTTTTGCAAAAATCTCGACCGCTTCATTCACATATCTCTCCTTTTCCTCTTCCGTAAAGTCCTCCATCACTCCTAGCAGATGGTCTACCAACTGCAATCCATCAATTAAAGTAAAAAAATACTTTGCTGCGTTGTAAGAATCACTCTTTCGCATTTCTCCCTTATCCATTTGCCTCTGAAAGTATTTGGACAATCGAGAAAGCATCTGCTTAGGCCCCATCTCATGAAATATTTTAGCCGCTGGATTATTTTTTCCTCCCCGAGAAATAAGAATACGGTGGACTCCTATACTTTCGGGAGAATGAACCAGAGCAATGAAACTCTTTCCTAACTCTTGGAGAACTTGTTTGGGAGAAAGACCTTTTTTCTCTAACTTATCAGGATGCAAGCTGAAGCCGTTACTCTTTTGTTTGATCACCCACCGAAAAAGACTATCTTTGTTAGCAAAGTGTCCATAAACTGTTTGTTTAGATACCCCTGCTTCCTGAGCAACCGAATCCATACTTGTACTTTCATAACCGTCTCTCAGAAAAAGATCACTTGCCGCTTGCATAATGGCTTTTTTCTTTTCCTCACTTTTGGGCCTTCCTGCTTTTCGCTTAATGTTTTCCATATCTTAGGCTCTCTCAAAAGAAATTTTTTCCAAAAAATAAAAATTTATCTTGAATTAATAGACTAGCCAGTCCTATAATTACGTATACTAAATACTAGACTAACTAGTATGATTATTTTCTTATCATAAGAGAAATCAAAAGAAAAGTCAAAAGTAACCAGAAATTTTGTTTTTTTTGTCTATTTATTAGACTAGACGGTTTGGTTTTAAAAAGGAGCTAACAATGAAAAAATATTTTTGTCATTGTTTTTTCTCATTGCTACTTAGTGCTGCTTCATTCTTAACAATATCTCACCATAAGACTTCGGTTCAAACAGACAATTTCCCTAGTCCCTCGACTTCCCAAAGAACGATTCTAACAGCTGCTCTATCTATCAAAGAGAGTTCATGCTACGAGCTTTCTCGTTCTTTTATTGGCTACGTCCAAGCTGGTAAGAAAAGTCAAGTTGGCTTCGAACAAGGGGGGCTTTTACAGGATATTTTTTTTAATGAGGGGGAACATTTTTCTCAAGGAGAGGTTCTGGCTATTTTAGATACATCGAAGTTACAAGCTCTACGCCAAGAAATGGAGCACCAACTAGATCAAGCTCAGGCCCAGAGAGATCTAGCTATAATCACTCATAAACGCATCAAAGAACTGACCTTCCAACAAGTTTCTTCTCCTCAAGCTCTTGATGAGAACCAGCAAAATTTAAGAATTCAAGAAGCAACCGTACGTCTTAAAAAATCACAAATAGCGACCATAGATCTCAGCATAAAAAAATCAAAACTGATCGCTCCCTTTTCTGGAGTTATTACCCAACGATATTTGGATGAAGGCACTGTTGTAAGAGTAGGGCAAGCCGTTTTTGAAATTCAAGATTTGATCTTAGAGGTTCGAGTAGGGGTTCCCCAAACTCATGCCAAGAAATATATAGAAGACTCTAGTGCCAACCTCCGAATTAACGAAAAAGATGTTCCCGCCAAAATAAAAGCGATCCTCCCCGTACGTAAGATGTCCACTCGAACAGTTGATTTTATCTTCGAGTTACCTTACTCGGCAGATATAAAAACGGGAGATATAGCTATTTGGCAGCAGGTTCAAATTATTTCAGAAAAAGGATTTTGGCTTCCTATTGGTTCTCTAACAGAAGGAATTAGAGGTTTATGGGCTTGCTATCTCTTAGAAGAAATATCTCCTTCAAACGAAAATAATAAAAAAAGCAAAAAAAATAAAAAGAAGCTCTACCAAGTTACTCCTTGTCAACTAGAAGTTTTACACCAAGAAAAAGAGCGCGTTTATGTCCAAGGAAGTATTCAAAACCAAGACTTAATTGTAGCAGAAGGAGTGTTCCGGGTAGTACCGGGGCAAATAGTATCCCTAAAGCATATACTTTTTAGCTCTGTCAAATAGAAACGACGAAAGGAACCACCATGTTACCATCAAAGTCTTTTAACACTTTATTTTTTCGCAATAAGCGTCTCCTTTTTTTGTCTATTATGCTCATCTTTGTCGCAGGCTTCTCTGCTTTAACCACTATGCCCCGGATTGAAGACCCTCGATTTACCCATCGCAATCCCATAGTGCTGACACGTTTTCCAGGAGCTTCGGCCAGTCGAGTAGAAAGCCTTGTAACGGAAAAACTGGAAAATGCTCTTCAGGAAGTACCAGAAATTTCTAAAATAACCTCCTCCTCTAGGCCAGAAATATCTGTCATCAATATTCAACTGGAAGACCAAACTACAAGCAGAAATAACCAAGCAATTTTTTCTAAAATACGAGACAAACTCAAAGACGCTCAAGTTTTTTTACCAAAGGGAGTAGAAAAACCAGTTTTTGACGATAGCCGAACCACGGCTTACACCTTTGTTTACGCTCTAATTCCGAAAAGACAAAAAACTTCTTTAAATGTATTATCGCGCCTTTCCGAAGAATTGGCCCATCGTTTACGCTCTGTTCCAGGAACTGAGCTAGTAAAGTTATACGGAAAACCCCAAGAAGAATTTTCCGTAACAGTTAACCCCCACGATTTAGCGACCTTGGGAATCTCAATGGAGGAGTTGAGTCAATCTCTTGCTTTAGCAGATCCGAAAGGCTCTGCTGGTATAATGCGCTCTCCGAAGTGGGATATTCCCCTTGAGGTTTCGGGAGAACTGGATTCTATAAAACGCATTGCTAGTGTTCCCATTTTACATAACGCAGAAGGAAATATAATCCAGTTAGGTGACATCGCCAAAGTAGGAAAGAACCAGCAAGATCCTTTGACAGAGATTGCCTTAAGCGGAGGAACGCAAACTATCTATGTTGCTGCTCTTGTGCGCCAAGAAGAGCAAGTTCACCATTGGGCTCAAAAAATTCAGAAAGAGGGTTCTATATTTCAAAAAGAAGTCGGAGGCTTTTCTCTAAAAACAGTCTTCAATCAAAGCGAATATACCCAAGCTCGTTTAGAAGGTTTAGTCAATAACCTTTATGCTGGCTCTATTGTCGTTATTTTGGTTATCTTTTTCTTTATGGGATGGCGCTCAGCAGTTATTGTCAGTTTAGCTTTGCCTCTAAGTATCTCGATCACTCTTTTTGGTTTGATGATGATCGGAGAGCAGCTTCAGCAAATGACCATTTTTGGAATGATTATTGCCATTGGCCTCTTAATAGATAATGCGATTGTCATAACCGAGGAAATCTCTGCCAAAATCCGCCAGAATATATCCAGGCAAAAGGCATTAGAGCAAACCATTAATCACCTGTTTGTTCCCTTAGGGGCCTCTACTTTAACCACCATATTGGGCTTTATGCCCATCTTTCTTCTTTCTGGCAACATGGGAGATTTTGCCTCCTCCATGGCTTATAGTGTTATCATTGCCCTAGTTTCTTCGTTCCTCGTTTCCATGACAATCATTCCCTCTTTGGCGGCTCTTTTTCTTGGTGACGCTTCTTCTCATTGGTGGGAAAAAGGTATCAGCCCTGCTTATTTGCGCCGAATATACAAGCAATCCATTCATAAAGCACTTTGCTATCCTCTACTAACTTGCTTCGCAATAGCTTTGTTTGCTTCTACTGGTTTTGTCGCTCTCTTTCAGCTAGAGGATCTTTTTTTTCCAGCAGTTGACCGAGATCAATTTGAAATCAGAGTTTGGGGAGCCCGTGACACATCTATTCTCCACACTCAGAATCATATAGAAGGTATCAATCAGCAGTTAGAGCAATTTTCCCAAATTGAAGACACCCATTGGCTAATCGGAGGAGGTTTTCCTCCCGTTTACTACAACTTGATGATAAGCCAAGATAAAGCACCCTTTTATGCCCAAGGAATTATCAAAGCAAAGAGCTTTCAAGATGTAAAAATACTCATTCCCTCTATCCAAAACATCTTAGAAAAAAACTATCCGAACTTACAAATTTACGTGGGACAATTTGGACAAGGGCCTCCCATGACCGCTCCGATAGAGTTTCGCGTTTCTGGGCCTAATATTGCAAAAATACAAGAGTATGGTAGACAAATTCGCCAACTACTTAGCCAAGAGCCAGATGTTCTTTTTAGCCAGTCCACGATCCAAGAAGGATCTCATAAAATATGGGTGGAAGTTGACCCTTACCAAAGCCAACTTGCCAACCTGAAATTACAGCAAATTTCTTCCCAGCTTCAAAAGAAGCTAGAAGGACAAATGGCCAGCTCTGTGATGGAAGAACGAGAAGAAATCCCCATTCGAATAAAAATAGCAAGCTCTTATCGAGAAAATTTTCAAGCCATTGCTTCGACAGAGCTAACAGCATCGGGATCAAAAATTCCTCTTTCTTCGATTAGTAAGCTACGCCTTAAACCAGAGATCGGTGAAATCACTCATTACCAAAACAAGCGCTGTAACCAGATATACGCCTATGTAAAAATGGACGTTCTGCCCATAGAAATTTGCAAACGTCTTGCCCCTAAAATCAATCAACTCAATTGGACAGATTCTTATCATTGGGAAATAGGAGGCAACAGTAAAGAGAAAAAAGATGCCCTTCAGAATTTAACCAGACATTCTCATTTAATCGCTCTTTTAATCTTAGCTATTCTTGTCCTCTCTTTTAACAGCTTTTTCCTGACCGCTTTGATCACAGTTGTCGCTTTTCTTTCTGTGGGATTTGGAATCCTTGCTTTATGGATGGCAGACTACGCTTTGGGCTTTAACCCCATTTTGGGATGTGCGGGACTAATAGGAATTGCTCTTAACGATAGTATTGTTGTTTTGGCCGCCCTTCAACGTAATCCAAAAGCAAGGGCAGGAAACCCAGAAGCTATCTGCCAAGAAATCATGAATTGCACTCGTCATATATTATCAACAACCGTAACGACAATGGGAGGATTTTTGCCTTTTTTGCTTTTCACGGAAGGAAGTTTTTGGCCTCCTTTAGCTATCGTAATTGTCGGAGGAGTAGCAGGAGCAACTTTACTTTCTCTCTTTTTTTCCCCTATGGTATTCTACTGTTTTGCTTCTTGGCAAAATAAAAGAGAAGCAGTAAAATAAAGACTGGCTTAAAGGTTTTTTTCATTCCAACTTTGGATATTCTTCTTTGTTTTTTCTATAAATTCAGGGGTGTGGTTCTTTATATTTTCAATGATGGGAGATGGAGCCGTAGATAAATATTTATCTACCCACAAAATAACCTCTACCATAACATCGATAAGACCAACCCCTATATCTGTTAAGTAGTATAGTTTTTTTGTTTTATTCTGAGGATGCTCTATGAAATCGATAATGCCCAGGCTACTCAATTTTTTTAGACGATCGGCCAATATATTGGTGGAGATTTTCTCAGGAGCCTCCAAGAATTCACCAAACTCGTGCTTTCCCATAAACATCATTTCTCTAATGATGATTAAGGTCCAGCGGTCTCCAATAACATCTAGGGCATGAGCAATAGGGCATTCAGATTTTTCTACGTGTGATTTATAGGTGTTCATAAAAACTTTGCAAAAAAAATTAAAAATCTACTTGTAAAATGCAAGTAGTCTTATTATAGTACATTCTACTTGCATTTTGCAAGTAATAATATTTTACTTAGTGCTTTCAAGCTGAAAGTGGATTTTTGAGTTTTTTTTCAAACATCCACTTGCATTTTACAAGTACTATTTTCTTACTTAAAAACTTATCGTTAAGGAAAATTCTTCATGGGAAAATTAACACTTCATGGCGCAACTGTTTCTCCTTTCGTTCGTAAAGTAAAACTTGTTTTACTCGAAAAAGGAATTGATCACGACCACGAACCATCTGCTCCTTCGCAAGATCCTGAGTTCCTGAAAATTAGTCCTTTAGGAAAAATTCCCGTACTCATAGATGAAGAAGGCCGAGCAATTAATGACAGCTCTGTTATTGTGAGTTACTTGGAAGATCGTTTTCCAGAAAAATCAGTATTACCTCAAGACTCTTACCAGCGTTCTCGCGCTCGTTGGTTTGAAGAATACGCCGATGGTGTGGTCAGCCCGAATCTCGTTTTTGGTATCTTCGGCCAAAGAATTGTCATGCCCTATTTTTTTGGCACCCCCACGAACGAAGAAACCGTCCAAGCGGCCATAGAGTCAGCTCCCAAGTTCTTGAGCTACTTGGAAGCTGAAATAAAAGGAAAAGATTACTTTGTCGAAAACACCTATGGCTTAGCTGATATCAGTATAGCAAGTACTTTCTGCAATTTACGCCACGCAGATTTCCATATCGACCAGGAAAAATTTCCCGAGTTGGCAAAATGGTTTGAGCGCCTTCTAGGACGAGAAGACGTTCAGCAACTTCTCCAAGGAGAAAAAGGTTTTATCGATAGCCTTAAAGCAAAAGCCCAAAGCGCTTAGATAATCTAAAAGAAGGCGCTTAGTCGCCTTCTTTTAAAACTCATTCATCTCAACTTGAAATTCTATTTTCCGCTAAAAATGCCCCCCATAACACCACCAATCGTCAAGCCAAGAAAATAAACTCAAAATTTTTCCTAGATGGTTCTTTTTTTATCTAAATCCATTTTCCGACTATTTGGTATAATTGAATTGGGTAAATAAACTTAACACAGGTTTTCTATTTTCTATCAAAAGTAGAATTCTCTTCGTATATTCTATACTAGAATAGTGACAATGACTTACAAAGTCTAATTTTACTAAAAGGAGAACATAATGGCGGAGTGGTGGAACGCACTTGATAGTTCGCTACAAATTTTTTATCTTATTGCCTTCGGCTCGACGGGAATACTTTGTATCCAGCTAGTTATGAATTTGCTGGGAGTTGCCGGACACGATGTCATTGAAGGAACTGATGCTCCTGAGATGCCTTCAGAAACGCCTGATTTAGCTGAGCATGCCAGCGGTTTAGGAATTTTATCTTTCCGTACTTTAACCGCTTTCTTTGTCGGTTTTGGTTGGACAGGAGTGACCATGCTAAAGGCGGGCAACTCCATAGAGGTGGCCTCTGCGGTTGCTATGGTCGTAGGATTTATTTTTTTGTATAGTGTATTTATGGTCATGAAAGCGATCTTTGGACTTTCTGAATCAGGGAATGTTAACCCCGCAAATGCCCAAGGCAAAATAGCCACAGTCTACACAACTATTCCCAAAAAGGGAGATGGCAGCGGGCAAATACAAGTTATTATCCAAAGCCGTTCACGTGAAATGCCTGCCATTACAGAAGAAGAAGAGCCCATCAAGCCAGGAACTCCTGTTGAAGTGGTAAAGGTCATTTCTGGAAATACTATGGTGGTTCGACGAACTACCGGTTAGTTTTAATGTGTTTACTTATGTTTTATTCAGTAAAGGAAATTGTTTATGCTACAGTTTCAGTTGTCTGTGCTCGCACAGCAAAGTAATTATGGCACCGAAGTACTGTGGTTAGCTATAGTTGGTTTCATGGTCGTTTTTGTTACCATGATCAGCTTGCTAACTCGCTACAAACGTTGCCCTTCGGATAGGATTTTAGTTATCTATGGTAAGGTAGGACAAGGATCGGATGGAAATCGGTCAGCCCGTTGTGTTCACGGGGGAGCGGCTTTTATTTTTCCGATTATCCAAGACTATCAATTCTTAGATTTAACACCTATTACCATGGATATAGATTTAAGAGGGGCTTTGTCTTTGGAGAATATCCGCATCGACGCTCCTTCGACCTTTACCGTTGGTATTTCTACCGAGCCAGGTGTTATGGAAAATGCTGCGGAAAGGCTATTGGGTTTAAGGATAGCTCAAATCCAAAGTATTGCCGAAGACATTCTTTTTGGACAAACTCGTGTCGTCATTGCAACTATGACTATTCAGGAAATTATCTCGAACCGAGATAAATTTGTCGATAACATTACGAGTGGAGTAGGGGTCGAGCTCACGAAGATCGGTCTCAAACTCATCAACGTCAACGTCAAGGACATCAACGACGAATCAGGATACATCGAAGCGCTAGGAAAAGAAGCTGCCGCCAAAGCGATCAATGAAGCGAAAAAAGCTGTTGCCGAAAGAACTCGTGATGGGGAAATTGGTATGGCCCAAGCTCAGAAAGAGCAGAGAATCCAAGTGGCTTCTGCCAATGCACAAGCCGTAGGCGGAGAAAACACTGCTAAAATCGAAGTGGCTAACTCTGATGCGAATCGCCGTGACAAAGAAGCCCAAGCAGAAAGACAAGGTACCGCTGCAGAAAAAGTTCAAACAGCGAAAGCTCTCGAGGAATCCTACATAGCCGAGCAACTAGCCGAAGTGCAAAGAGCAGAGCGAGAACGAGCAACTCAAGTAGCAAATATCGTTGTCCCTGCTGAAATTGAAAAGCAAAAAGTCCAGATCGATGCCGATGCTGTCGCCGAGCGCTACCGCCGAGAAGCCAAAGGTCAAGCCGATGCTATTCTCGCCAAACTACAAGCGGAAGCCGAAGGTAACCGAGAAATTCTTGTTAAACAAGCAGAAGGTCTCAAAGCTCAAGTCGCAGCGGCCCAAGGTAACCCAAACATGGCAGCTCTCCTCATGATCACCGACAAGTTGCCCGAACTAGTAAAAACCCAAGTCGAAGCAATCAAGAACCTCAAGATCGACAAAGTTACTGTCTGGGACTCAGGGACAAATTCAGGTGATGGAACTCCCACCACTGCTAAATTTGCTGCTGGTCTACTCCAATCCCTACCTCCTTTGCAAAACATGTTTGATATGGCAGGAATGAAACTTCCCGATATCATAGATGTGAGCAAGGATAACGGAGAAAACAAAGAGGATACTTCTTCGAAGAAAGCTCCTCGAAAGAAAAAGGAAAAAGACAAGTAGTTGATTGGTTAATTAAAAAAAGCGAAGCTGGGGAGCTTCGCTTTTTTTTTGCTGTATTCTCATTCTCTTTCCAACTTCTATCATTAGTTTTCTTAAAAACCAGTATCCTACCAGGCGTAACGGACAACCACAAGGGCCTTTGCAATCGGCCCTGGTAGTTGTCCCTACATATCATCGCAGGAACAAATTCTGGTTAATGAAATCGACCAACCAGTACAACCTCCAAAATAAAAAAATCATTTCCTTACCTTTCCTCTATGAATTTTCACCAAGTTTCTCTAAAAAATATCGCTGGTATCTGGAAAATCTATACACTTTCATTAATAACAGAGGAAATATCGATATAACCACTTGTTACAAAAGTAAGCCTAGACATGGGCATTTTTTAGAGAAATAAACCTTAATGAGATGAGGATTAATATGAACGTGAAAAATGAAATAGTGAGCCTATCTATTGTTTTTATGATAACTGTAGGTTTATTTGGATGGCAAAAAACAGAAGCAGGAGTGATAGAGGTAATTAACTCTGGCTTTGAAGATGTTTCGGGGCAGTCGGAATTTTTTGAGTTTACCTTTGGAACTCCTGTGGGTTGGGATCTTCATGACCCTAATGGAGTGGTTTCTAATCCAGGTACTTTTCCCGGCACTCTGGAACCTAATGGGGTAGAGTTTTTTAATACCACAGCTCCAGAAGGTTCTAAAGTCGCTATTTTATTTAATAGTGGCAGCGAAGGAGATGGGGAATACGGATTTATCCAAACTCTACCAGAAACTCTACAGGCAAATGCCAGTTATACTCTAGAGGTAGAAGTAGGAAACATCACTTCTGGGACGAGCCAAAATGGAACTTTTTTTGACCTCAGTGAATTCCCAGGCTATCGAGTCGAACTTCTCGCGGGAGGAGTGGTTGTTGCACAAGATAATAATTCTCTTAATATTCCAGAAGGGGAGTTTTTCACATCAACTGTTTTTCTTGATGTAGGTGAAACCCACGACCAATTGGGAGAAAATTTGGCCATTCGCCTCGTGAACTTAAATATTATTCCCGATGGATTTACCCAAGAAACATCGCCTGATTTAGAAGTTGATTTTGATAATGTTGTCCTAACAGTATCAGTTCCTGAACCTTCTTCTATATTTCTATTTATTCTTTTTGGTGCGGGAATGATAATCCGCAGGGGTGTTCGCTCTTAGATTTTCATAAATGATAATCTGTAGTGTTATTCGCTCTTAGATTTTCATAGAGTTTCGCTTTTTCATTCCTTTCTTTTCCACTCTTAAAACAAGAATCTCTAGTTAAAAAAACTCTTTATGGCAATATTTTGTAAAACTTACATCAATACCATTTGTCTTAAAGAAAAACACCAACTAGCTTCTTGAAATTTAAGATATAAATTTTTTCTTCATAACAGAGTTGGAAATGGTCGGCGTAAAAAGTGAAACTCTATGACTCGTCTTTTGCAAGCTCCTCTTCATCTTCTGACTCCTCTTTTTTTCTGGGATCTAACAGTTTTGAGCCAAAAAAGGCAGTGAACCAACCAATAAATAATGCTCCCCCATAGAAAAAGATAAATCCTGGCATCAAATAAACTGTTGATTGCAAAGCTACTAAGATTGTACTTTTTTCATTCCATCCCATAAACTGGGTAAAAACAATAGCTCCGAGGAACAAAAATGCCAAAAAAGTTTTATATTTATGAGTGGATTCTTTAAGCTGAAGCCAGCCTACAAATGAACACAAACAAACAACTATGGTAGTGAGATAAAACATTTCTTCAGTCATTAATATTTCCTTTTTGCTAAAGATGGAAATGTCCAGATAAAGAGAAGGCGAAAAAAATACCTTCAGAAATGATTATAACCTAATCTTAGTTTTTTGCAATCATTCCCCTAGACAGTCTTTCCTTCTGATTTCTATTTCTCCAAAAGCACTCTGTCACCAACGATACTTTTTTCTTCCAACTGCTCCCTTAGCCACCGAGGCTTATCTGTGGTTATAGAGTCTACTCCTAAACTTCTCACATAGCGTGCTACTTTTACATCATTGACTGTCCAAACATGGAACTCAAAGCCTTCTCGCTTAAGTGACTGCGCAAAATTCTTATCAATAGTGCCATGAGCATAGCAATCTATTCCGTCGGCGTTTATCTCTCTTAAGATTTTAAATATTTCAGAATCAGAACGAATTCTTTCTCCACTTTCATTCACTCGAAAAGCCACTAACCAGTGTGCTTTCATCGTGGGAAGATATTTCTTCATGGCCGCAATAATATCAGAGTTAAAAGCTATTATGGAAACCTTTTTTAGATCCACATTAGAATCAACTAATGCTTTCACCAAAGGATCAACAATTTTTAAATTACTTTTGACCTCTAAAAAGAGCTGCTTTCCTTCTGGGATAATTTCTAAGACCTCTTGTAAGGTAGGAATTTTTTCTCCCTGCCATTTTTTGCTTTTCCAAGATCCTACTTCTAGTTGACGTAACTGAGCCAAAGTCGAAGAAGCGACCACTAATTTTTTTCCTGCAACCCGCTTTGTTGAGCTATCATGAATACAAACTATTTCTTGATCCTTTGTAAGACGAAAATCTCCCTCAATGATGTCTGCTCCCTGGCTCCAAGCCAGCTTAAAAGCAGCAATAGTATTTTCAGGAGCATCCGCAGAAGCCCCTCGGTGGGCTACCAATGTGGGTACTTCCGCAGAAATAAATCCTAGTAAAAAAAGGAAAAAAAAGGTGATTAAATATCTCATGAAAAACATTCCTTTTGCGGTAAAAAGAAAAATAAAGTAGAAATTTTCTAAATAAACTCCCGTAAAACATTATAGAAATGATTATAACCTGATCTTATTTTTTTGCAAGTTCTTCAATAGAGACTGACAAAGAACGGAGGAAAGCGAATCAAAGAAATAAAGTTTCAAGAAAAAAAACTGCCAAGTTTCACTCTAATAGGAAAATCTACTTCCTCCAATAAATTCACGTAAAACGCTATTCTCAGGGACCGCATCAGGAAAAACCGGAATGAATAAATCTAAGAAACCGAGTAAACGATTGGCATTTACCCGAGCAGGATTGTCCCGAGGAACTTCCATTAAATAGCGCCAGGCAAAAGTTTTTAGAACGGCTACCTCATAGCTTAAGGTAGAGTTGAACATAATATCTGCTTTTTCTTGGAAAGGATAGATATGGCGACTCTCTCCTCTAATAACACTCGGCCATCGATCGATTGTTTCCTGAGCGAGAGTCCCTCTATAGCGACGATCGCGAACAATCCGACGAATAAGCCTAATAACCATAGTTGCTATCCGGTTATGTTCGTCAATCATGAGTTGAGTTAAAGCGTTGATAAAAATACGAATCACTTCATTATCAGGACAATCTCCTAAAAGAGCAGGATTTAGCCCATGAATTCCTTCAATGATAAGAACTTGCTCTTTCCCTAAAGAAACTGAACGCCACATATTTTTTGGCTCAGGGAGTCCTTCTTTAAAATTAAACTTAGGGATCAAAATTTCTTTGCCCACTAAAAGATTTTTTACATCCTCTTGGATTTTCTCTAGATTTAAAGCTTCCAAGGCTTCAAAATCGGCCTCTCCATTTTCATCCAGGGGGTATTCACAGCGAGGTCGGTAATAGTCATCTAAATTCATAAGAATAGGCTCAACTCCTCCCACTCGTAATTGAATAGACAAACGTTGAACAAAAGTACTTTTTCCTGCAGAAGAAGGACCTGCTACACAAACAATTCGAGCTTGCTTTTGTTTTTGCTTTTGAATAATTAGATCTGCAATTTGAGCCATTTTCTTTTCATGCTGGGCTTCTGCTATTTGGATAACATCACTTTCTCGCCCTTCCAAAACAGCTTTATTGAGATCTCCCACTGTAGCAACGCTGATTTTTCGGTTCCAATCCCGAGTTTCTCGGTAAACTTCCCATAATTTTTTTCCTCGGTCTGCGGTTCCTTTTTCACTTGCTCCCGGAAACTGCAAAATTAAACCAGGAGGATAGGGAACAACTTTTGTGCCTAGAGCACAACTCGTATCAAGAGCATAAGGACTATGTTGGATATCATCAAAGCCTCGAAGCCCTATCATCGAAATAAGTCCTCCTGGCCAAGCCTGGAGGAGTTTTCGTTTAGCTTTAAACTCCTTGGGTAAAGAATCGAGAGCGTGGTTTATGGTAACGATATGGCGGTGAAAGGACTCTTTTGCTTTAGCTAACTCTTCAATAGCATCTGTCATTTCTTCAGCCAGAGCAAAAAGATCAGGCTCTGTGTCTCCGTCATAAACCTCGTAAAAATATCCTCCATGAAGAGACTGTCCCACAAAAAAAGAAAGCTCGGGATGCCTTTCTCGCATCAAAGAATGAAAGATATGAGAAACACTTTCTCGGACAACAGATATCCCAATATTTTCATCTCGATAAACAGGTTTGACTTCATTGCCAGTGTAAAGCTGGGTTTGCAAGCCAACTAAAACATTATCAATAATGGCAGCAACCATCCCCTTGTTTTCTTGTCCCAGAATTTCCATTGTTTTCTGAATAGAAGTTTTTACGGGGACAAAACCAATTTTATCACCCACTTTAACTTTGATTTTTTTCTCTGCCATAACTACTCTCACTAAGTGCTTAAAAGCTAAGATTGTTGTTTAGTCGTGTTTCTATCTAACAAAATGATTATAACCTGATATGCTTTTTTTGCAAATTTTCTGTCGTTGTGATAGGCATTGAGAATGCACTTTTTTAAGTTACTTGCATTTATCGTTTCCATTAGACTATAATTTAATTTTTAAAATTCGATCCATTGATTTGTAAAGAGTAGGAGGGACTAAGGATGAATAAATCCATCCTTGAACAGCTCTATCAAAAAAGACAGACGCTTTTGAGAGCAAAGGACTATCAGGGAGTATGGGAAGTGCTTAACCAGATTCTCAAAATAGCTCCGAGCTCTCAACACTTTGAAAATCGTGGCGATTTTTTTCTTAGCCTAAAAAAATATCAAGAAGCTTTGAATGACTTTGAAAAAGCGCAGTCTTTCCCTCACTCATCTGTCTCTTCTCACTCCTCAGAGTTGCCAAATAAAATTATTCAGCTTCGTTCCTCGCTCGAAAAAAATAGCTCTTTTGTTCCAGAAGATAAAGTTTCAAATCCTTCTATGATCCTCCAGAAAGCAAGCTCTCAGGTTGCCGAGCTTTTTGTTGAAAAAAACACTGTGAGCAATCAATTCGGGCGTTATCAATTGAAAGAAGAACTGGGACGAGGAGGGATGGGCAAAGTCCATTTGGCTTTTGATGAAAACTTAAATAGAAAAGTGGCTATTAAGATGGTTTTAGGAGGAGGAGATGTCTCTAGAACTATGACTCAGAGATTTATGCAAGAAGCCCAAGCTATTGCTCGCATTAACCATCCTTACGTCATCAAAATATTTGACATTGGCCAAGAAAATGAGGTGGATTACTTTGCGATGGAATATATTCAGGGCAAATCCTTATCTCAAGCAATAAAAGAGAAAGAGTTTTCTTCTCATCAAATAATTGAACTTCTGGAAAAAGTAACCTCGGCAATCCAAGAAGCCCATCAGCATGGTATTATTCACCGCGACTTAAAATCCGCGAACATCATGCTTGATAACAAGGGTGAGCCTAGAGTTATGGACTTTGGCTTAGCAAAAATAGCCGAAAATGATAGCAATCTCTCCCAAAGCGGAGCTATCTTGGGAACACCTGCTTACATGTCACCAGAACAAGCCCAAGGAAATTCTAGCAAAGTTGATTATCGCAGTGATTTATATTCTTTAGGGGCCATTCTTTATGAAATGCTTACGGGAGTTCCTCCTTTTCAAGGACAAAGCAATATGCATATCATGCTCCAAGTGATTGAAAAAGATCCTGTTCTTTTACGTAGCTTGAATCCTGATATACCTAAAGATTTAGAAATTATATGCCTCAAATGCCTATCCAAAGAGCCCATAAAGCGCTACCAAAAAGCAGAAGAGTTGCGAGAGGATTTGCAGTGTTTTTTGGACAATCGCCCTTTAAGTTATGCTCGCCCACCTACTTTACTGAATAATACTGTAAAATGGTGCTACCGATATCCAGCAGTGGCTTTACTTCTCATAACAATAACTTCAGCAACCATACTGTCTTTGTGGTTTGCTTGGCAACTCCATAACGTAAACAAAGAAAAAGACCAAGTACTGGAAACCTCTCTAGTGAGATTAAAGAAAGCCCAAAAAGAAAAAAGAACAGCAGTGCAAGAGCATCAAAAAGCTCAAAAAAAACTAGCTAACTCCCTTTTTCAAATGGGAGAAAGTCATCTCATTTTAAAAAACTTTATCGTATCTGCCCAAAAAATAATAGAAGCCAATGAGCTTTTTCATATTTCCCCTGAACTAGAAAAAAGTAGTTTGCCAGAGCAAAGAAAGTTAAAGCTACTCATGCAATACTCGGTTCTTCCCAATATGGCAAAGCGTAGAAAATTACTTATATTTCCTTTTACGGTAAAACCGAAAGAAGAGTTTACATTTGATTTTTCTCCTGTCAATAAAATGCTGGCTCTTTCACTTCCTGACAAAGTGGCTATCTGGAATATAGCAGAAACTAATGAAGTAACACAAAATCAACAAGCCGATTTTAATTTAGAGCATGCTCGCCCTCCCTTAGCCTTTTCTCCTGATCAGAAATTTTTTGTTTGTAACAACTATAACCAGGGCTTTGCTTTATATGATGCAAAATCACAAAAGATCATAGATAGACTTCCTTTTTTTCCCGAAGTGGACTATTGGCACGAAGTATGTATATCTAATAACAACCGTTGGGTAGCCACTAGAGAAAAAGTCAGAGGCCCTGGGTCAAACAACGAGAGAGTAACTTTGTTTGATCGAAAACAAAGCCAACATTATCATTTATCTCTAGGAATCCGTTCCACAGGAAAATTTTTAACTTGTTTTAGTCCAGACAATAAAACAGTTATAGGAACAAAAGATGGTAGTGTCGAAGCTTGGGAAACGAGCACTCAAAAGTCTAAGTTTTTTATTCTTAACCCTGGCTACACCATCAGTGCTATCAATTATAGTCCCGATGGGCTTACTTTAATCTACGGAACCAAAACAGGTACCATTTTTCTTTATGACTTTCGCCACAAAAGTAAAATCGCTCTGATAGGACATCGAAACCGAATCACTTCCGTTTTGTTCCATCCCCAAGGAAGAATGTTTGTTACCGCTAGTGAAGATGGAGAGGTAAAGCTTTGGGACAGTGTAAACAAAGAACTTCTCTATAACTTAGACATAAAAGAAGAGGTTAACTCTCTTAAATTTGATCCTGATGGTCGTTTTTTACATATTATTACTTTTCATCAAAAAGGAGCTTCTTACTACCAGTGGGAAATAGAACCTTTTCTTCAAAAGACCTTACTTTTGAATCCAGAAGGGGAGAAAATTTTTAATATCTTGCAAAAGAATTTTACGGACTCTTATGCTTATTACCCTGCTTCCATAGCAATTAGTCCACTCAAAAGATTCATTGCTTTACCTACAGGTATGCTCATCTTTCTTTGGGATCAAAAACTAAACAAAACTTATACTCTTACTCCTCCGATAAGCATTTTGCCTTTAAAGAAGTCTGAAATTAGGGAATGTCTTCTGAGCCGAGATGAGAGATGGATCGTTTCTAGCCATGGAGGACATCATCCACAGATCTTCTTACGTAATACTTCTACGCCCAAAAAAATTATCCCTTTAGGCAAAAAGGTATCCGCTCGAATGACCTTTTCTCCTGAAAGTAAATACTTACTTATTTATAGCAATGATTTTTTATTCTATGATATTGCTAAGCAAAAATATCTAGATAAAGATAATGTTTCTTTTCCTATGAGTGTCACATGTATGAAGTTTAGCCCAGATGGTCATTGGTTAGCCGTTGGGTCGGAAGGAAGCTTGGTTGTTATTTCGGCCAAATCACTTTTAAAAAATAGAACAACAAAGGATAGCTTTATAAGTACCAATGAAGGAAAAGAGGAAAGTGTCACGACTCTTGCTTGGCATCAAAAGAAAATCGCTACAGCAAGATTATCTGGAGCCATCGATTTGTGGGAAAACAAATCTATGACTATGAATGATTGGAAAAAAACCAAAACGCTCTTTTTTTCCGAAGAAGCCAAGCAACTACAGTTTTCTCCCAATGGTCGATTTCTAGCTATTATCTTCGCCTCTCAAATTATTATTTACGATATAGTTTATGATAATCAAGCTAGAGCTGTGGTAGGTTATTTTCAAGCAGGAGTGGCCAGTTTTACTTCTGACTGGAATTATTTAGTTCTACCGTCATCAACTGGAGGTGCCATTTTGTTTGATACGAAAAGTCCCCAAGAAATTCTAGGATTACCTTCCGACAAGTTAAAAAACCACATATTAAACTGGAATTTTGCCAAATAAACAATGTAGATAAATAATTCACAGGAAAGACAAGTTTCCCCATCTTTCCATAAAAAGGTAGGCAAAGAAATTTCTTTGATTTTGTAAGTTGACTTTCGTAAGAAAGATTTAATTCCAACACTGATCTGAAGAAATGCTTTTAGTTCCATTTCTAGCCACTGACAAAAGACATTGGACTAGAATTACTCACTACTATAACACCAGAAACAACCACTACATAAATAAAAATCCAAAGACTAAACATCATAGAGAGCTTTTTGTCTTTTTGATTAATACTGTGTAAAAGTAGAGGAATAGTAAAAACTATATAGAGAAACCAAGTTAGTAAAGAAATACCTTGGGCATTTCCGTGATACCAAATTTCCCATATTTGAGGAAAAGTGGTGAAAGGGAAGACAACGGATGTCACGGACACAATTTTGTCTAAAGCGACCGCTTTCATATTTTTTCGTAATCCTTAAATAACCTCGTCCATTGAGTTCTCTTTGGGCGATGTGTTGGTGGTGTGATCATGCTTGTGGCAGGTCGTACCATTTTTTACCTATTTAAAAACAAAAAACGATATTTGTGGAAATCAAGAAAAGATCTCCAGCGAAGTATATTCTCTCCTGAAAATGTCGTTTTTGCAACTAAAAGAAATTTTTTTTATCCATTTTATGGAGTTTATCTGTAGAAATTACTTACTGACATCTCCCCCGCGCTTCGATAGAAAATTTCTCTTCGACTCTTTCCTGACGAACTCCATATACATAATCAAAAAGATTAATAACTGTACAAGAGTGATTGGGAATGATTCGAAGAATCTCTCCTACCAGAAAGGTATCATTATAATGAACATCAATAACTCCATGCTCCTCGGAAAGACGAGCTAAAATAGAATTTTTCCCAATAATAATACCATGCCCTAAAAGAGAGTCTTTTCCATGAGCTCCACGATCCATTGCAAAAACCTTACTACCAGCATCAATAACTGCACGTCCTGAAGAAACACTTATAACAGTGGCCAGTATGGTTAATGCACAATTCTCTGGTAAAGCACAACCCAAAGAAACTTGAGTAGCATCATAAAAAACATAATTACCTGGTCGAATCTCGGTAATTCCTTGATGTCCTTGCCAAACACTCATCGTCGGAGTTGAACCAATAGATACCTGGGAAGAGTAAACACCTCTTTCTTCAAAAAATTGTCTTGTCTCCTCCATTAAACGACATTCCTCATCGCTTATTTTTTTGACTTCAAATACATTATCTGCCCCATAAGCATGACCTGCATGTGTAAAAATTCCTTGGTAAGACAAGCACGGCAATTTCAATAGTTTCTCATACAAATTCCAAGCATCTTCCTTTGGTTCTACCCCACAGCGATTTAAACCCGTATTGATTTCGATAAGAAAAGAAAGAGACAATCCCGCTACAGAAAAAACTTCCGAAAGGCGTTTTCCTCCTTCGAAACTATCAATTCCCACACCAAGCTTAACTTGAGTTGCTAGTTTCACTAAGCGATCTATTTTTTTAGGAGCAACAATCTGATTGGCGATAAAAATATCCTTTATTCCTCCTTTTGTCATCACTTCTGCTTCTCCCACTTTGGCAACACTAATCCCAACAGCACCATAATCTATCTGTTTTTGAGCTAGAGAAATCATTTTGTGAGTTTTCATGTGAGGCCGTAATTGAACTTTATACTCATCGGCTTTACTCTGCATCCTTGTCAAGTTATCCTCTAGAGTATCAAGATCTATCAGTAAACAAGGTGTGTCTAAGTTTTTAATTTGCATAAAAGGTTTTCCCGACCGCCGATTAAGCTGATTTATCAGATAAAAATGATTGTGTTTACGTTGCTCTAGGTCTCTTATTTATACTACACTATAAACCAAATTCATACTATAAAAATAAATCCAAAAACGTATTAACCGACATGGCTTAAAAGGTAGGTAATTAAAAAAAAGCAATAGGAGAGAAATTCGATAGGCAAAAAAGACCTACGCAAACGCAATCTGTTTAATCCGATCCATCAGCTTAATCTGCGGTTCAGACTT
>JAJDCR010000037.1 GCA_029260735.1 Planctomycetota bacterium | reverse complement strand
TAGTCCAGCATGTAGATTCTGAACACACCTATGGCACTGAAACTAAGTTTAAACGAAAATTGCTAAACCTCGAAAAGTCCCATCATAACGATGCTTTTGTCATTGCCGGTGGGACTCATCAACAGAGATATCCTTCTCTTTTTGTTTCCCAAAAAAGAAAGAATAATCGCTCTTTGGAAAAATTTTATGATGCCAAATACACTGATCTGCGTGATGGATTAAAAAAATCTGGTAAAGAACTATCCTCCCAGAAAACCACTCGAAGTCGTGAGAATTTGCCTCCTTCTTTAAAATCCTTTCGAGGACACAAACTTTCCAAAGGTAGGAGAAGCATTCGGAAAAAAAGATACTCTATTCAACCTCAGGATGTTATTTTATTTGAAGACAAGCTTTACCGATCCATCGGTATGCAAAATCATGGAAATTATCTCAAGATGACCGATAGCCTTAAACCTGTTGTCAAAAGTATCAAGAAAATCAAGGTTGTTTTTCACCAAAAAACTTTTCTTTATCTATGAAATAAGACTATGGAGCCAAAAATCATTTCAAGTTTTGATTATTTATCATATTATATTTGTTGTGAAATATAGAAAGCCTTTACTCAAAGAATATGGGAAGTGGATGAAAGATTGCATTTTGCAAATAGCAGAGAAATCTAATTTTTCTATCAAGGAAATGGAGGTAGAACCCGATCATATTCATATCATGGTTGAAAGTTGCCCTAAAATTTCTCCTTTACAGATCGTTCGAAGATTAAAGCAACATACTACTTACTGTATCTGGCAAGACTTTCCATCCCTTAAAAGGCATTTTTGGAAAGAAAAGACTTTTTGGAGCGATGGCTATTTCTGCTCTTCTATTGGTAATGCTTCTATTGAAACTGTTAAGCGATATATCCAATCCCAAGGATAGTTTTATGGGTCGCTCATTCGCTAAACGCTCGCTCACGACGGTGGCGATTCATCCCCTAAGCTAAAGACTTACTGGTTTTCTCACCACTTCTTTATAAAGATTTTGAGTTTAATATCTTTGAGTCCGATGCTTCAAAAAACTTTAATACTCAGGTTTTAGACGGGCCTCCCTTTTTAAGGTTACCAGGTAGCTCAAATGGCACTTTCGACCTTGATGTCACTCAAAATGAAGATTCTAGTCCTTTAGACATTACATTAGGTCCAGGATTTTATATTTTACAAATGAAAGCTCTTAACGGGGCAACTACCATAACCGGCTCTTCTGAGTCAACACAAGGTCTTTCCTTCATTACTTCTGACAATAAGTTCCGGGTAATCGATGGAGGACGAAATGGAAATTTTAATTCGGATTTTCTGGCTAGTTTTAGTGTGAGCTCTGATTTGGTTACAGGAAGCGTGCCGGAACCTTCCAATCTGCTCCTGGCATTCGTTGCTTGTGTTCTACTGGGATATAAGAAATTTTCTTACTAAAAACAAGAGGATTGATCATAGCAAGAGCCAAACACATCCCCGGTACGGCAGGAATACGTGCGATATAAAACGTTTTTTCAATATGAAACCTATGATCCTGTGAATGTGCCTTAATACCATCAGGAGCCAAGCACAACCCCGGTGCGGCAGGAGCCTTACCCTCCCCAGAACATAAGCCTATGCACGGTTTGTGCTCATCTTTTAAAATATCTAAAATACCTGCGAGGAAAAAATGTTAGATCTCCGTGCTATTCTCTCTTCTCATCAAATTCAAACCCAAAAAGATTGTGGTACCTGTGGTCAATTGAAGAAAAAAGACTGCTACTACGTCAAGGTAGGAGGGGAAGATGCTATAAAAAGCTGGGTAATACTACGAGCTGAACTGAAAGACTTCTATCCTATAATTATGCCCAAAGGAGCTTTTGAGGAAGATAGAGTAGTTTCTCAGAATCACCAAGAGATAGAAAAAGATTTTTTGAATCTTTTGTTTTTTTCTTGTATTTGTTCTTAAAAATGATAATTTGGTCAATATGTCTATTTAACTTGTCACTTATAGTTCCTTTATGGTTACCTCTATGCTTTCAAAAACTAGTGTCTATTTGATTAGAGCCCTGGTTGTCCTTTCTGAGTTGCCCCCTGACAGCTACGTTGGATCTGCCTCTATTGCAGAGAAAATAGGATCTCCTCAGAATTACTTGGGCAAGATGCTTAAGATGCTCTCTCAGCAAGGGATTATTACCTCTCAAAAAGGCTACGGGGGAGGATTTCGCTTGGCGAAGGAAGCTCAAAATATTCGTCTTCTTACCATTGTTGACTCTGTTGAGCAAGTGAGTAAAAGACCACATTGTATTTTGGGACAATCCGTTTGTTCAGAAAAAAAGCCCTGTGCTCTTCATGATAAATGGAAACAAATACGCGAAGATTACATTTGTTTTTTGAGGGAAAGTACCATTGCTGATCTTGCCAACTACTATGAGAAAATCGACCACCGGTGTGGACTATATGAGAAGAAAAAGTAAATAGTTTTTTTAAACCAAAATAAGATATACGCATGTTATTAATTTTATTAATCTAAAGGAGTCTCTCCATGAAAAACATCGATGAAAAACAGCTAGAAGAAGATGTCCAGTATCGATTTAAGTACATTTGTGAATTTATGGGATTTGGAGAAGATGATATTAAGACCATTCTTTCTGCCGCCGAACTTTTGGCACCAATTGTTCCTGGCCTAGTGGACGAAGTTTATAAGAAACTTTTTGACTTTGATTGCACAAAAAGACATTTTGTTCCCCGCCAAGATGGCTATGATGGCTTAGTTCCTAATTCTTTGGTAGAGTTAACTTTAGATCGAATACATCCTCAAGTTGAATTCCGCAAGCAGCACCTAGGAAAGTACTTTGTTCGTTTAGTGACAGGTCCTTATGACGCTAAAATGGTTAAGTATCTAGATGCTGTAGGAAAAATGCACACCAATCAACTGGGAAACAAAGAAATTGATATCCCTTTGGTTCAAATGAATTCCCTCATGGGGTTTGTCAGTGATGCCATTTTGAATGCTATTTTAGGAATGGATATCCCTCAAGAAAGCAAAGTTGCGACAGTTCGAGCATTTAATAAACTACTGTGGATCCAACAAGATCTCATCAGCCGCCATTATGTTGCTTAGAGGTGTCTTAGTTTCGATTGAAAGGGTATTTCATGCTGCACAAACTCTTAGAGAAATATAATGTTCCTTCTCCTCGTTACACAAGCTACCCAACCGTTCCTCTATGGAAAAATCCTCCTGAGGAGGAGGAATGGAAAAAGATGGTGGGAAGAACTTTCCGAGAAAGTAACCAGCGAGATGGAATTAGTCTCTATATCCATTTACCTTTTTGTGAAAGCCTTTGTACATTCTGTGGGTGTAATAAGCGCATCACAAAAAATCACCAACGAGAATTGCCCTATATCGAAACTCTCCTCCAAGAATGGAATCTTTATTTGCAGATTTTTCCAGAAAAACCTAAGATTAAGGAAATCCATCTTGGAGGAGGTACTCCTACTTTTTTCCAAGCAGAAAATCTTCATCGTCTTTTGGAAGGTATTCTCACGACTTGTGAAGTTACAAGAAATCACGAGTTTAGCTTAGAAGCACACCCCAATGTAACAACTCCAGAACAATTAGAAACCCTTTATAAACTCGGTTTTCGTCGTTTGAGTTTAGGAGTACAGGATTTTGATCCGTTGGTTCAAAAAATGATCAATCGAATACAGTCTTTCGAAACCGTTGCAAGTGTTAGTAAGGCTGCTCGCGAGATCGGTTATACTTCGCTAAACTTCGACCTCGTCTATGGCTTACCCTTTCAAAAAAAGCAATCCATCATAGGCACAATGGACAAAGTTAGCCAACTGCGGCCAGAGCGTATTGCTTTTTATAGCTATGCTCACGTTCCTTGGAAAAGTAAAGGGCAAAGACGCTACACGGAAGAAGATCTGCCCAGTAGCGCAGTAAAAAGAGATCTTTATGAACTAGGACGAAAAATTTTAGAAAAAGATGGTTATTCTGAAATTGGTATGGATCATTTCTCCTTGCCCCAAGATAACTTATATCAAGCTACTCAAGAAAAAACTCTTCATCGCAATTTTATGGGTTACACAACAAGCCAAACCAAGCTTTTACTTGCCCTAGGAATGTCCTCCATCAGCGATACCTGGGATGCTTACATTCAAGTGGCCAGACAAAAGTAAATGGACTAATACTTTAGGGGAAGAGAAAAGATTTTGATATAAAATTGATAGAAGATGTTTGGAAAAATTAGTAAAAACATTTGATTGCCGAATAGAGCGGATTGTGATGCACAAAAAAACAATGTTTTCATAAAAGAATGTAGGGACACCCCTTGTTTGTGGGTGTCCGCGAAACGAGAAATCAAAGAGTTTGTTTGCAATTGTTGTTCTGTGGATTTTCAGAATCAAGAGCCCACCCTATAGGATTGTGTTGAATATACTCCCTTATTCTGTCAAGCTCTTGATCGTGACGAATAATGTGTTCATGGAATCTTCCTTGCCACAATTTTTTTGGAAATCTAGGCCAATGATGCTGTTGAACGCCTATGATATATAAATTGGTAGTAATAGATTTAAATGTCCCCGACAATATCAGACAGGGTTGGATTACCACGGACACCCACAAACAAGGGGCGTCCCTACATGCTTATGGGTATCGCATGATTTTATTACAATGATTCCGTGGATGTGATTTGGCATTATTTGATAAACATCTAATGTAACAGATGGAAAACGCTGAGGTAAATTTTCCCAGGTTTGCTTTACCATTTGGCCAGGATGATTCAAAATCATTTCAATACCAATAATTTTACCGAATTGACAAATTCTTTGCTCAGTACAAATGGTAACAAAATATTCACCAGACTGATTGTAGTCGTATCCTTTCAAACGAACTTGACGACGATGTGGTAAGTCACTTTTTTTTTCATAAACTCTCCTTTAAAGCATGTGAAATTCTTTTAGAAGAGCATTGTACCTTACGAGCAGGACAAGATTGTCCCAATCGTGTTAAGAATATGAAAAAAAGCTTTCATTACAAATATTTCATGCTATCAAAGAGCGATGAAAGCAACATATAGACCAACGATTAGAGGAAAAGAAAGAAAATTACTCAAGAAAATTTTCAAAAAATGTAAGGGAAGAATATCGCTACGAGCGCAGATTCTGGTACTAGCAACAGAAATAACAATATACTATCGAGTGGAACAAATAACAAAGATATGCTTTTGCTGCAAACAAACAGTATACAATACTTTCCAAAGATATAATGAAGAAGGAATCATAGGGCTAGCAGATAAACCAAAGCCTGGACGTCCAAGAAGCATAACTGGTGAACAAACCAAAGAATTATTGCCTGTCTTAGAGGAAAAACAACCAAAAGAGGTAGGAGATTACTTTCACAGCAAATGGACTCTAAGGTTGGTTAAGAATTATCTGGAAAAAAACTGGCAAGTGAAAACTAGCACCAAAACAATTCAAAGATGGTTTCATCTCAATGGTTGGAGTTATCACAGGAATAAAAAGGGTTTTGTTCCAAATCCACTTAGAAAAAATCAACAAGATAAAGTGGTCAGATTATTGGAAAATATTGATCACAATAAAGAAGTAATACTTTTTTTAGATCAAACTGGATTCGATCTATCAGGTGATGTTACTCGAACTTGGATGCCCAAAGGAAAGCAACATTGCATTCCTTGTAATAATAACGGTAAACTCTCTATTTATGGAGCTTTTAATCCGCATAATACAAGATTTTATTTTCGAATTACGTCTACCTGCAACAGTGAACAAATGATACTTTTTCTACACCAAATTTGCCAAAAGTTTCCTGGAAAGACTATTCATTTAGTTTTAGATAATGCTAGCTTTCATCACTCTGCTGATACTGCTTACTTTTTCCATCACCATCCAGAGTTTGTGGCACATTTTTTACCTGTAAAATCTCCTCGCCTTAATGCCATTGAGCAATTTTGGCTTTTCATTAAAAACTATATTTCTGCTGCTTCTATTTTCAATGATCTAAAAGATTTGTATCATACTTTACGTCGCTTTTTTTGGCGTTATAGCAATTAC
>JAJDCR010000036.1 GCA_029260735.1 Planctomycetota bacterium | reverse complement strand
CATACTTTACGTCGCTTTTTTTGGCGTTATAGCAATTACCATATTGTTTACAACTTTTCTCTTGCTAAAACTATTCATATTTGGAAGCAATGGCCTTCTTACTCCTAATTTTATTAGTCTAAATACTTTTGTCAGGTTACTTAATTGCAGTGGGGAATTGTTTCCAGTAAAAAAGCGACCTTGTCAATTAATGATGAGGCGCTTTTTTATTGGATTTCAGCTCAACCTAATGGATTATGATTCCACTGAGCTGTTGGTGTAAGTTATTGTTGGGTAGCTTGTTGTGCTGTTGTTTTTTGTGGGGTGGAGTAAATATGGTGACTCACGGATTTTTTCATTTTCACTTCTTTTATTTTCCTGAAAATGCTCTCCCCCTTGTTTTTAGGTCCCAATCCGAGTCTGGCACAAGTATTTTCAAGTATTTTTATTTGTTAGCGTAGCATGTGGGGTAGCCCAACCCCGTTTCGTGTAGCTCTTACCGCTATTACCCCGTTGTTACCCAACTTTTTCCCTAACTGCTATACTAACTTTTTTCACTCTAAAAGCTTCTCAATCCCTTTATTTTATTCACTTACTGATTTTCCGGATAGCTTCAGGGACTGTAAGACAAACGAAAGCCAAGGTTATCGAAACGGTAGTCGAGCGCACCCCCACCGCGAGACGCCGATCGAAGGGAGGAAGCACTGTAGTTAAAACTTCCGCCTCGGAAAATTCGAAGCCATGCAGAGGCACTTGTCGGTGTGCTAGAATAACTCTTTTTATGACTATCTTCACACCATTCCCACACATTTCCACTCATATCATATAAGCCAAAACTATTAGGTTTTTTTTGGCCTACCTGATGAGCATACTTCTCTCCTACATGCCAAGTGTTTACATTATACCAAGCATAATTCCCATCCATACTATTGCCAAAGTAATATTTTGTCGTCGTTCCTGCTCTACAAGCATACTCCCACTCTGCTTCACTCGGTAGTCTCAACCCTGTTTTTTGACAGAATTCCTTAGCATTATTCCAAGATACATAAGTTGCTGGGTAATTCGCTCCTTTCTTCACGTAGTATTTCCCTGACCAAGGACTTGTTCTCATTATTTTTTGCCATTGTCCTTGCGTTAATTCATATTTGGAGATCAAAAATTCGGATACTCTCACTCTATGCACTGGCTTTTCATTGCTCTCGCCATCATTGCTTCCCATCATGAACGAGCCACCAAGTATTAAGACAAACTCTATCCCCGTTTTATCATGACGGTACTCTTTCACTGTATGACTCTGTTCTCCAGCCAAATACGTTCTTTCTTGTAAAAAGGTAAACCCTTCTATTTTCTTGTCACTTTCTTTTATTTTTCCTTCGCTCGCGAATGAATCAGTAAACGGTATTAGCAGTAAAATTAAAATAATAAGCTTGTGCATTATTTCTCTCTTTCGTTTAGTTAAAATGAGTAACTGAATGCTGGTAAAGTCTGATTTTATGATAACTATTTTGACATTAAACTGCTAGGAGTTGTTTTAATAAATATTGCCAACCCAATAGATTATGACTCCACTGGACTGTTGTTAGAAAAATATTATTGATTTTTTTAGATTTTGAAGAAAAAGTTTTTCTGCCTATAAAACAATTGAAATCTTGGATTAGAAATAGTTATTTCAGTTTATAGATTCGCTAAGAGAAAATGTTTTGAAAATAGTAATTGATTTTAAATAATATTAGTCGTATAATTTAGTGCCTTAAGCGATTGCTATTATTTGACTTACTGGCTGTGTTGGCACCGAAATGCACCATTGGGTGAGTTATGGTTGGTTTTAGTTGGAAAAGGTTAGTAGTTGCATGGGCATGAATAATAAACCATGTTTTTTGAGTTTATAGTTGTGTTTTAATAGGGAAACGTGTTTTTTTGCAAAGAGTGTTAGTAATTTTTTCGATGAGTTTTTTTGCTCACCAACTCACAAATTGCTGCTTACTTTCAATTTTATAAGGATAAAAAAAAATGAACAAAAGTATTATTTTATTAGCTTTACTACTTCTAGGAATAGCTCCTATTTACGGTGGCTTGACTTTGGTTCCTACAGGCTTATCTCCGGGGGATTCTTATCATCTTGTTTTTGTGACAAGCGCTTCGACAACAGCTTTGTCTACTGATATCGATGATTACAATGCTATTGTTCAAAGTGCTGCTGATAACAGTGTCTTGGCTTCTTTAGGAGCTACTTGGACAGCCATTGCTAGTACTCCCAGCGTTGATGCAAGAGACAATGTCGGTGGAGTAGGTCTTGATTTAAGCAATTCGATTTTTACTGTACAGGACAGCTTAGTTGCGACTAGCGAAGCGGATCTATTTAATGGCAGCATATTAGCGCCAATAAATGCCGACGAATTAGACAATACTAGCATCAGTGCTTTCGTTTGGACAGGCTCCCAATCAGGAGCTAACGGTCTAGGAGAAAGTGGACGTCAACTAGGAAGTACTTCTGGAAATTCTCTCATCGTAGGGAGCACTGATTTCAGCGATGATCGTTGGATGTTCGCTGGTTCTATTTTTGGAAATTCCCAAGCTCGTCTTTATGGGATTAGTTCTGTTTTAACAGTTCCTGTAGTTCCTGAACCTTCAAGCTATCTTCTTTTTGGAATAGGTCTTTTCAGCCTTAGTTTTTATCGTCGAACTAAAAAATCTTCCTAATGCACTAAGAATAAATTGCAAAAGCTTAATTTCTATAACAGAAACTAAGCTTTTTGCTTTTTTGTCAAAAATTTCACTAAGAAAGTACAAAGAAAGTTTAGTTGCATTGCTCACATCATCGAGATTGAATGATTAAGTGTAACCTGCCTTCTCACCCACCTACTTTATTTCCCTGGTTCTGGCACGATTTCTTTATTTCAGCGTGCCTCCTCCGTTTGCCAAGCACATTCAGTTAAGAAAATCTCAGTAAAAGTAAAAGACAGAAGGTGTTTTTGTTCCTCTATTTAGAATCAAACTTCTTGGAGTGGCCAAGGATAAAAATGAAAAAGATACAGCAATTTTACGTCTAGAAAAATGGGAAAAAGGAGACTGGCGGCAAACATCTTCTTTGACAATTTCTTTAATCATCTCCTGATGCTTGCCAACAGTATAAAGCAAAGTGACACCGAGCTTAACTTTACTAACCACTCATTGCTTTGATTTTTCCGCTCTTGCATGTTATTGCTTGCTTTGTTTGAATAATGATTTGTTACATTCATAAGCAAAGCAAAAATGCCCCCATCTAGGTTAAACATTTTCCGCCTCTGCTTCTTGTTGTGTTAATATGTATCTGATGATTTCGTTTGGCGATGGATTTTTTATTTTACGAGGAATTGACTGAAATCAAGGACTGTAAGAAATAAAATCAAGTAAAACGTGCCAAAAAAACCTCTTGTTTACTTCCCACTGTGTAGCTGCTTTTCCCCAAGTCCATAGAAGAAAATCTTAGTAGCGAAGATGTTGTTTGGCTGATAGATATTTCTCTAGAGAGCATTCGGGAAAAGCAAAAAAATAAATATTCTGCAAATAAAAAGAAGGGAAATTTAGTAGGCTTCTTATTTTTCTTTACTTCACTAAAAATTTGAAATTTTTTATTTAAAAAAAAGCTTTGCTTAAATAAATGAATTATAAGAAAATACCAAGTACAATGTGGCTGTCGTTCTTAAGAAGAATATTTTTTTGGTGGAGATTGTTATGGGTTTTAGGTTTTATTTTTACCTGGTTTTTACAGTTATTTGCATTTCTTGTTCGAGTAATGAAAAAAAAGAGAAGAATCTCCATCTAACAAAATACCAAATGCAAGTGACTAATTTAGAATATAAAGTAGGAAATCTCCAGAAAAAGAACGCTGAGCTGAAGAAAGAGCTTGAGCAAAGAGAACACTCCTCTAGCCAGACACTAGAGTCTAGTGAAACACTTTCTGTCGAAAAAAAAGAAGATATCTTTATTGAGCCCGTTATCATTCCGACGAGAGAGTGGACTGAAAAAGAGATGAAAATGGCTAAGGGTGTCATGAATAATCTTGAAAAGGGTAAGAAAAAAAGAGCTTCTAATAGCAATGAAATAGTAGGAACCAAATTTCCTCTTGCCCAGTTTGTCAATTCGAATGGAGAAATTATTCACTTAAGGGAGAGCCTACCAAATAAAAAGATCCTTCTTGTTATTTTGAGAGGGTTTGCTGGTAGTGTATGTCTTGTTTGCTCTTCCCAAACAATTGCTTTAAGTAAAAATATTGATAAGTTTCGGGAAAAAAACACAGAAGTTGTTTTAGTCTATCCTGGTAAGATGGAAGCTATACCTCACTTTATTGCATCTGTCCAAAGTATGGAAGAGGACACAGAGCTTCCCTTTCCTATTTTGTTAGATGTGAGTTTAGGCCTAGTGAATAGCTTTAAAATATCAGGAAGCTTGGCAAAGCCCACTAGTATTTTGATTGATGAGAACGATATTATTCGCTATGCTTACGTTGGCAAACATCCTGGGGATCGCCCTACCATTGAAAATCTTTTACAAATCATAGATCCAGCTAAAAATTGAGAGTTTTATGTATAACAGTAGTGATTCGCACATTCCCATTTTTGTGATAGACAATAATAGCGAAAGAAAAACTTCCTTAGTTGAGATTTTAAATCACAACCATTTCCAAGTACATTCGTGCGAAAGCTATGAAGAGGTCGTTAGTGAGCTTTCCGAAAACCCTCCCAAATTACTTATCACAGCTATAAATATCGGAAAAAAGAGTGGTTGGGACTTGTGCAAGTTAATCAAAGATCACTCAGAATTTCATTTCCCTGTCATTGTTTTGGGGGAAAATGAAGTAAATGACAAAGTTCTCTTAAAGCTCTCAAGAGCAGATGAGTACGTACCTTTTGAAACTGTTTTTTCACAAGAATTTGTCGAGTACTTAAGAAAAGTCTATAAGACATTTCAAGAGAAAAACAAATCAAAGAATCCTTCTTTTTCTTTCAGTGGCCGTTTAAGTAAGATTAATATCGGAGAAATTGTCCAAAGCTTAAGTGCTTCTAAACGGACAGGTTGCCTACATGCCCAGAGAAATACACTGCTGGGGAAAATATTTTTCTACGAAGGCAATATTTATCATATCGAAATTTCTTCTTTTAGCGGACAAGGAGCTCTTTACTACATTTTATCCTGGGAGAAAGGAAGCTTTAAGTTTAAAGATGGGGAAGAAAGCAGTGAGATAACCAATGAAGATGATATGCACTTTCTTTTATTCGAAGGTATGCGAATTCAAGATGAAATCAATCGTATCAAAAAGAGTTTAAAGTCCACTCCCATCTCTGGCTTATTAATATTAGAGATACTCCTTTTTACAAAAAAAGTAGAGTTAGAGGACATATTTTCCTCTCTAGATTTTTTAATTGAAAACGGTGGAAAAATATCTCTTCCCCAATTTCTCATTGATAACAACCTCGTTACCGATTTTGAAATCGAAGAAACAAAAGATCTCCTCTCTCAACTTCATGCCATAGACACCTCTAAAATGGCCACTTTATCTCGAAATAAGATCCAAATTACACCTTTAGAAGAAACTCTTTTGCAAAGACTCATATTTTCTATGTCTTTACTTAGCATGGAACAACTAGATACGTGTTTAAAAGAGAAAGATAATTACTCTAAAGATGAAAAAAATCTGGGCCAAATTGCTATAAGGAAGGGTTTTTTAGCGGAAGAAACGATTGCTAACTTACTGGTTTTTAAAGAACCAGAGGGCAAGGATTTAATTCATGGCTACACTATCTCTCACAAAGTCGCTCAAGGAGCCAAAAGCCTTGTTTATAAAGCCAAGAGAAATTTTTCTTCAGAAGACGTTGCCATCAAAATTTTCATTCCTAACTGGGAAGGTAGAGACAACTACGTTGAGAGACTTACACGCGAGGCAGAAATTGCCAGTAAACTAGATCATCCTAATATTATTAAAACTTCCGATTTTGGGGAAGCAAACGGTTTTTATTATCTCGTCTCTGAGTTTGTTGCAGGAAAGTCGCTCAACAATTTAATTGAAGATGATAAGTTTTTTTCTGAGGAAAAATTTTTCAGCATTAGCTCACAAATTGCAAAAGCATTGCAATATATCTGGAAAAAAGGCTATGTACATAGAGATATAAAGCCTAGCAATATTTTAGTTTCTGACGAGGTGGTAACTATATGTGATTGCGGCTTAACAAAAGACTTAGCAGAAAACAGTCACAATATTACAATGGATGGGGCTATTGTCGGAACTCCTGGCTACATAGCTCCCGAAAGCTATCAAAATCACACTTTAAGCTTCCAATCAGACATATATTCTTTTGGAATGACTTTATATGCTATTTTGAGCCAGAAAAATATTACTGATCGAGTTGGCACAAGATTAGAGTTTCCGAAAAACACTCCTAAATATTTAATTCACTTGGTTAATAAGTTCACCCACCCTGATCCCAAAGTAAGAGCCCTTGCCCAAGAAGAAATTCTCCAAGATATTGAAGATGCAAAGTTAGGAAAAAGCCCCCAACGTTATAAATCAGATTTCAGAAAACCGAAGTTACTCCATTTCATAGCTGTTTTTTCGCTAATATTCTTAGGGATTATTGTTTTTTATGCTTCTGCTCCCAAAAAAGAAAAGGCCGAAAACCTTTCTGTCGTCAAGAATGTCGTGGTTACACAAGCGAAAACAAAAACTTCCCCTGAGAAAGACAAAAAAGACATTCCAAAAACAGACCTCGGTAAAAAAGACATTCCAAAAATAGAAAGAAATATTCTCGCAGAAACGCTAGAAAATAAAGAGGAAAATAAAGAGGAAAACCAACCTAAAGAAAAAGATTTAAAGCAGGATAAAATTGAAACACTTACCTGGCTCACAAAAAAATCGCTCCTCCACCAAGATTATTTGACGAGATTGCAATCGATGCAGGCACTTTCCGGAAACTGGGCACCAGCAGAGGATAAACAAGGTGTTTTTGGCTTTGGTACCGGAGAGTTAGCCTATCCATTAAAAAAACAACCATGGAAAACAGCGGGTAAAATATCTTTTGATTTAGGAAATCAAGAGGGGGGGGTTGCTTTGCATTGGGAAGATAAAATTATCATTTTTAGCTTTCAGCTCATACAAAATGATAATTACCTAGTTGTCATCGGAGAAAGCCCTTCTTTTGAGGAAATAGCTAAGAGAAAAGTTATATACTCAAAAGTTATCCAATCCAAATCAAAAAAAATTAACTATATGATTTTTTGTAAAAATGGCAAAGTTGCCTTTCGGGCAAAGAAAATTAAAACTATCGTAAAAATCCAAGATTTTCCTAAGACATTAGCTATTTTCACCAAAAAGGCCAAGGGACTATACTTTGAAGCGATCGAACATCAATATGCTAATGTTGTTTACAAATAAGCTTGAACCTAGCTTATCTTCAACTGAACTTGAAAAAGACTTCCTTGCCCCACTTGACTTTGGACAGAAATTGTTCCTGCATGAGCCGATATAATTGCATTGGCAAGAGAAAGCCCCAAACCTGCCCCTGGTAAAGAGCGAGAAGAGTCTGACCGATAAAAACGCCGAAATATTTGTGGTAAATCTTTTTCTTTAATACCAATTCCTGTGTCTTTGATCGAAATACAAACGCAAGAATCTTGCTCCTCGACTTTTACGACAACCTCTCCCTTTTTTGTGTACTTAATCGCATTGTCCAATAGATTAATGATCGCCCTTTGCAGATGACGACGGTCTCCGGAGATAAAACAATCCTGAGGCAAGGGGGTGTAAGTGAGTTGAACTCCTTGGTGTTGGGCTATATCTTCAAACATTTCGATGATATCTTCCAAAAAAGAGCTTAAGGAGATCCTTTCTTTTTTTATGGCAATGATGCGAGCCTCTACCTCTGAAATATCCAAAATCGTGTTCAAAAGACTCAATAGCCTTTCACATTCGGTCAAGCAGTCTTGCAAAACTTCTGGATATTCATGAGGCGCGCGTTCTTTAAGAAGAGCGACCTCTGCTATTCCTTGTATCCGGGTAATAGGAGTGCGTACATCGTGAGCTAAGTTTTCGCACATCTCTTGGATATTAGAAACAAGATTAGATATTTTATCCAGCATTTGATTTAGAGTATGGGCGAGCTCATCTAGTTCATTTTGAGAACCAGAAAGAGGGATTCTTTTCTTGAGATTATCCGCGGAAACTTGTTGGGCTATTTGCGTCATTATTTGCATGGGCTTCAAAGTACCTTTGAGCATAAAAAAACCTAAGCACCAAAAAATAATAATTGTCAGAGGAAAAACATAATAGCTCAAAGAAAGAAGTCTATTTAGAAATTGACTACTGTTTTGCAAAGAATAGCTTACTTGGAGAATCATCCCAGACTTTAGAGGATAGTAAAGATTACGAACCGGAGAAGTCCGAGAACCTACTGTGACAAACTCAAAGGCTAGATTTTTCTCTTTTCGGACAAAGTAACTGGTTTCTTGGACAATTTCTTGCCAAGTGCTAGAAGAAGATTGGACAACAGAGACTCCCTCTTGATTGCGAAGACAATAGAAAATTTGCTGATTTCCGTAAGCGTTAGCTTGGTCTTTCATCCTTTGGGCTAGCTCCTCAAAGTTAGGTTCTCCTTCCAAAATTTGCTTTGCCTCCTGGACTAGCCATTGGTCTTCTATTTCCCGAATGTAGTTTTCTACCCAAAAATAAACTACTGTAAAGATACTACCAAAGAGAAAGGCAAAAATGAGACTATATAAAGTTGCTAAACGTATTGGAATAGAAGAAAAGAGTTTACTTTTTAAGAACATAGCCGACTCCTCGAATCGTATGAATCATTTTTTGCTCATAATTTTTATCGATCTTATCGCGTAGCCTGCACATGTGAACATCGACCACATTTGTGCTTGTATCAAACTGCACATTCCAAACATGTTCCATTAGCATAGTTCGAGTAACGACTTGCCCTTCATATCGCATCAGATATTCCAAAATAGAGAACTCCTTTGGCTTCAACTCAATTTCTTTTTGATTGCGAGTTACAGTATAAGAAAGTTGATCCAAAACTAGATTCCCCACGACTAAAGTATGATTACTCGGAGCATTTGTTCCCCGCCGGAGCAGAGCTCTGACTCTAGCAAGAAGCTCGGCAAAAGCAAAAGGCTTGGTTAAATAGTCATCGCTCCCTGCCTGGAGCCCATCCACTTTTTCCTCAACAGAGCGTTTCGCACTTAAAATTAAAATGGGCAAAGAACTTTTCTTGGGTCGAAGCTCTTTAATGAGAGTCAGTCCATCTTTTTTTGGTAGCATGATGTCTACAATAAGTAAATCATAGGGAGATGTAGCTGCCATGTAGAGCCCCTCTTCTCCATCATGAGCGCAGTCAATCGCAAAACCATTTTCTTCTAGCCCTTTGACGATAAAGGAGCAAATTTTAGCATCGTCTTCAATCAATAAAATTCTCATTTTATTTTCCTGAATTTTAAAAATGTAATAGGATTTTCTTTTACCATAAGACTTAATCTATGAGTTGTCAAACAGTCCCTCAGAATTAAGGAAATTGTAATCTAAAGTTACTACTAATGTAATCTTTTGTTAATGTTCTTTTAATCTTTATTTGTTAATCTATAATAGCTAATAGACAAACTTATTAGACATGAGTTTGTCATTAAATTGATTTGAGTAAGGTGCTAACTCTTTTATTTACATTCATCTCAGGAGTTTTGTCATGTCGAAAAGACAGAAGTATTCTCTTTATATTTCATTCGTTTTTCTCGCGGGATTCCTCTTCTTTGCCATTAATCCAAATTACATAGAAGCTTCTAGTCATCGAGAAGCTCCCTTTATCACGGAACACCCTAAAGTGGATGGAACCGATTTTTACATGTTCCGCAGTTATGAAGACCGCGATGCGGGCACACCAGGAAATCAGTTTGGTGATTTTGTCACAATTATTGCCAATTACCACCCCCTCCAAGATGCTTTCGGAGGACCGAACTATTTTTTCATGGATCCAGAAGCCATATATGAAATTCACATTGACAATACCGCTGACAACATAGGGGCAGAAAACCTTAGTTTTCAGTTTCGCTTTCAAAATCAATTCCGAAAAACAACTTTGGATGTAGATGGAACTGCCGTAGAAATTCCTTTGATCGTCTCAGGAGCTGTCACTAACAGAGAAGATCCTAATTTAAATGTACTCGAAAGATACACAATTACTTTAGTTGAAGGGGATCGCCGCAGCGGTGTAAAAACAGCTATTACCAACAATACTCTTGGCGGAAACACTTTCTTCAAACCAATTGATAATATCGGCCCAAAAACTCTTGCTAACTATGACAACTATGCGGGCCAACATATTTTTGAAATAGGGCTTCCCGGGGGACTTACCGGGAAAGTTTTTGTGGGGCAGAGGGAAGACCCTTTTGTGGTGAACCTAGGAGAGGTTTTTGATCTGATCAACTTAGATCCTAATGGCAATGCTAATCAAGGCAAAGACCAAATCGCCAAAAAGAATATCACATCTATTATTTTAGAGCTTCCCACTGCTTTCTTAACTCAAAATGGAAGTACTAATATCGGCGGCTGGACGACGGCTAGTTTACGACAAGCTCGTCTCTTAAACCCATTCCCTCCTGCAGAAAATAGAGCTAGCATTGAAGGAGGAGCTTTTAGCCAAGTTTCTCGCTTAGGTATGCCTTTAGTTAACGAACTAGTTATAGGTCTTTCTAAAAAAGATCGTTTCAACGCCAGCGAACCAGTAAATGATGCTCAATTTGCGACCTTTGTTACCAACCCCACTCTTCCCGTCTTCTTGAATATTCTCTTTGGGGTAACTCCCCCAGCAACTCCTCGTAATGACTTAGTGGCTGTTTTTCTCCAAGGAATTGATCTAGGCGGTGGACTAGACAACCGAGTGGGAACCTCTACGGCAGAAATGCTTCGCCTCAACACTACAATAGCGCCCAAGGCCAAAGGAGCTCAAAACAATTTAGGTGTGATAGGAGCAGATACTTCCGGTTTTCCTAACGGCCGCCGTCCGGGAGATGATGTTGTTGATATTGAGCTACAAGTCGTAGGAGGAGAACTCGTCGGCTCTCCTAATGATTTTAATGATAGTGCCCAAGTAACGGATGCTGACTTTGACAATACTTTTCCCTATCTCAAAACACCTGTTGCCGGTTCTCCTTTTTCAGCAAAGGATAAAAGATGATCTCTCCTAAAAAACACATCACTTTCTTGATTCGTTTCCTCCTCTTGGCTTCTCTCCTTCTCGGAGGTTGTGGCGGCTCCGGTGGAGGAAATAACAACAATGATGATGACAACACAGTCAACGAAACTTTTGTCGCTAATTTAGCGAACAATCCAGATGACAATGCTGATGCTATTGATGTTAACAATCTTGAAGTGAACTTCAATAAAGATGATGACGACGACCCTGATGACGTGAATTAGATTTTTCTTCCCTGGAGAACATCTCTCCAGGGAAGCTATAATACTATGAGGTTCCTATGTTCATCCAACAATTTCTATCCAAAATGATTATTTTCCTCATTCTCTTTTCTTCTCCCCTTCTTGCTCACGATTTTTGGCTAGAGCCTTCCACTTATCGATTCACCCCTAATACTCCTATCCAATTTCGTATTCACATTGGCCACTTACACGACTCCATATCCTATCCTCGCAATCCTTTCCACATTAAAAAATTCTCCCTAGAGAATTCTAAGCTAAAAAGGAATATCCTGGGCATCGATGGTCTGGAGCCGGCGGGAGTAGCGACTTTGAAAGAGAAAGGAACCTTCATCGTTGGCTACTTAAGCCAAGGCAGTCAGTCGACAATGGAAAAAGAAGAGTTTCGTAAATATTTGAAAGAGGAAGGCTTGCTTCACATTCCAAAGGAAAGTTTTTGGAAAGAAGTATCTCAGGAAATCAAAGAAAAATACTACCGCTGCGCAAAAATTATCATTTCCGAGAAAACCAGTATCAGCGAAGACCACAAACACTGCTTAAATTTTCCCCTAGAATTTGTTCCTCTAGAAAACCCCTACTCCCCCGAAAAACAGGAAAAACTATCCTTCCAAATTCTCTTCCAAGGAAAACCGTTAGTCCATGCTTTAGTTTCAGCTCAAGTTAAAGAAAACACAAAATGGAAAGAACAAGTAAGATCCAACCAAGAAGGACTTATCACAGTCCCTAAAAGAAAAGGAACTTGGCTCCTCTCCGCTGTTCATTTGGAGAAATCTATGGCAGAAGAAGAGGACGGAGCTGATTGGGAAAGCTACTGGGCTTCTTTGGTTTTTAAAATAGAATATTGATTGTTAGAGAAAGTATTCTGCCAAAAAAGAATCAGGAAATTCCCTACGCAGAGAAAAACAAAAAAATAAGAACCAACTCCGAGCCATCATAGGATTCCAAAGGGCCCATTTAGAAAAAATTTGCATAATTTGGAAAAATATCATTCTTGACATAAAGGTCTTTTAGTACTAGAATCTCTTTGAGTTGAGTACGTCGCACTTTAAACTACTGTAGTCACAGATCAACTTGCACTTGTGTGCCTAGCAGAAAGGTTTCTCTTATGATGATGAGTGGCGGAGAAGTGATAGCAAAAATGTTGTCTATGGTTTTATGCGATAAGCAGTGGGGTATGGTAAAAATGAATCAGCAATTTGCTTTACGTCCCATAAAAACTTTAATCAAGAAGTCATTGGGGCCTGAAGAAACCATCAATGCAGATCTCGGGGAAATAGAGTTTGATAAGTTGGCCGAAAGTATGGGAGCACACGGAGAGAGAGTTTCTAACTTGCAACAGTTAGAACTCGCCTTAAAACGTTCACTCGCGGCAGAAAAATGTGCCGTCATTCACATTGACGTTGATCCGGTAAAGCATATGTGGGCCCCTAACCTAATTGATTTTAAAAATATGCACGAAGAACCCAAAGGCAAATAAGGTTATTCATATGGAAAAATGTCTCTCTGTAAAAGAAACGGCAGAGTTAGCAGTTTCCCTTTTTTGTCAGGGAATGCGTATCGATAGTCTATCTTCACGCATGCGCCCTGTCGTTCAAAGGCGAGCAGGCTTAGGAAGTGGCCTAGAAATAATTCTGCCTAATAAAAAAAAAGATATATGGCTTAATGTACCAATAGAAGAAAATTTTGCCACTAAATCTCCATACTTACTTATAGAAAAAAAGGGGAAATTTTATATTACAGGAGAGGGATGTTCCAGTTTAGTGGACTTTCCATCTACTCCTGATTGGTACACGAAGAAAACCTCTTCTGGACGCGTTATGTCTAGAGTTGGTATTTTGCAAGGAACCTCTTTGGGAATATACATCGGACCTTGCTGTGACTTTTGGAAAAAATCACCCTCCTTAGCTTGTCACTTTTGTGCCACAGGCGTTAATGTGGGGGTGTATGAAGAGTCAAAAAAGAGTCTTGATGATATAATCGAAACTGTGCTTGCGGCAAAAAAAGAATCCCATATCACATTCGTCCATCTTAACAGTGGCTATCAAAAAGACCGTGATTTGCAAATGATACTTCCTTTTGTCCAAGCTCTAAAAAAAGAGGTAGGAATTTTAGTAGGTGTACAAACTATTCCTCCTCCCCAAGTAGAAAAATACATGCCGTTGCTGGAAGCAGGCGTAGATCATTTTTCTCTATGCTACGAATTTCAACATCCCGATTATTTTGCGAAATATCTTCCCGGAAAGGCAAAAGAAATAGGTCAAAAAAGATTTTTTAACTCTCTTGAATATCTGACTTCTCATATGCCCAAGGGGAGTGTTTCGGGAGAAATTATCGCTGGAGTAGAACCTATAGAAAGTACTCTAGAAGCGATTGACTATATTACTTCCCTTGGTGCTTTTCCTACTGTATGCATTTTTCGCCCTCTTAAAGGGTCTGCCCTTGAAAACACAGCACCTCCCTGTAAAAAAGATATGATTAAAGTTTTGCGATATATGGCTCTAAGCTGCTTGCGTCAAAAAATCCCCATTGGAATGGTCCCTGGATTAGAGGTAAGTTTGGTCATGACCCCAGAAGATGCTCGCTATTTGTTACCGCGTAATTTCGAGTGGTATTTGACTGATTGGAAACTTGCTCTCCAAAGGTTTTTTGCGCGTCCTTATTTTGCATGGAAAGGAAGAACTAAAGGAAGAACTAAAGGAAGAACTAAAAAAGAACTAGATAATTTTCGTAAAAAAAATGAATTTATAAAGGTTGAGTAAAAATGTGCTATAAAGCAACACTTACTCGGCACCGGCTTCTTTTAAAAGTTGTTTTATTTCTTCATTTGCTGCTAGTGTTAAGGCGGTATCGTCGTCTGCGTTTTTCATATTAACATTTGCCTTGGCAGCAATGAGAAGTTTGGTGGCTTCGACATCTCCTTGTGATGCTGCGTGCATCAAAACGGTAGAGCCATCTTCTTCCTGGATATTAACATTTGTTTTGGCGGCAATGAGAAGCTTTGCTCCTTCTATATTTCCACGGGAGAACGCATGCACTAAAGCCGTGAATCCATCCTCGTCTTGAAGATTAACATCTGCTTTGGCAGCGAGGAGAAGTTTCATCGCTTCTATATTTCCTTCAGCAGCGGCATACATTAGTGCCGTATTTTTACTCTCATCTTGGACATTTACATCTGCGTTGGCAGAAATAATATCTTTTATTGCTTCAATCTCAATACGATCGGCTTTTATAGCCAAGATTAGAGCAGTATCTCCGTACACCGTTTTAAAATTTACATTTGCTTTTTCTTGGATCAGAATTTTTATAATTTCATTATTGCCATTTCTTGCCGCGTTAATGAGTGCGGTATTACCATCCTTATCTTGAATATTAACATTTGCCCCTGCCTTAATGAGATCTTTTACTATTTTGTCCTCGGCAGTAAATAAAAGCGCTGAAGCATTTGATTTAGATTGTGCATTGACATTTGCTCCCGCTTTTATAAGGATTTTTACTATTTCTCTGTTTGCTTTGTCGCACGCCCAGATAAGAGGTGTTTTGCCTTCTTCATCTGTGGAATTAATTTGAGCTCCTGCAGCGATTAGCTGGCTTACTTTTTTAATATTTTGTTCTATAACGGCAACAATTAGTGGTGGTAAATCAGGGCCTAGCACGCCGAGCATTTCTTTAGAATCTTCTTCGCCGCTGATCCAATTTTTTACAATCATGAGAGGTGTTTGTTTACTACTACGGTGATTAAGATCGGCACCAAATTTTATAAGCATTTTCACTAATGCGACATCGTTAGCGTATATTGCCTTTAATAAAACAGTATTTATATCTGGACAGGGAACATTGACATCTATTTTTTGGGCGATGAGAATTTTGGCGATTTCGGCATTTCCATAAAATGATAGAGCATTGTAATAAGGCGTTTTTATATGGACATTTGCCCCTGCTTTTACTAACGCTTTTACCACAGAAGTATGTCCATTTTTGGAAGCCCGCATAAGAGGAGTATTTTTGTCTTTATCTTGTATATTCATATTGGCTTTAGCTTGAATAAGAGCTGTAACTATTTCGGTATGTCCATGTGCTGCCGCCCAAATAAGAGCTGTACGCCCTTCACTTCCCTGCTCATCGATTTTTTCCCCTGATATGATCAAAGCCTTTACTTTAGATAAATTTCCTTCTATAGCTGCTCGCGATAGAGGAGAAACAGCATTTATTTGGAGAGCAGCAATAATTTCGTTATTGTTGTTTCTTCTCGCTTCATCTAGGACAGATGAAGTAACATTTGCTCCTTTTGCAACTAATGCTTTAACCACTTCCAGTTTATTATCGAACATGACGGCATACCTCAGAGGAGTATACCCATGCTCATCTAAGGCATTCACATCTGCGCCCGCTGCGATTAACGCCTTTACAATACCGTCGTTATTTCTCATTTCTGCGGCAGCTTCCATCAAAGGTGTTCTTTTATCCCAACGCCGAGAATCTACCTTGGCACCGGCTTTCAGAAGTATCTTTACACTTTCCAAGTTATTCACGGCTATAGCACTAAAAAGAGGCTGCTGATCAGTATTGCCGAAACCCAAATTGTAAACCGCTTTTGCGTTTACATCGGCCCCTTTTTCAATCAATAATTTTAGTATCTCTGGTGCGTCAACGGCCTGCATCAATACAGTTTCATTTTGAGAGTCGCGCACTTGAATATCGGCTCCCAGATTTATGAGAAGTTCTACCATTTCGATGTTTTTTTGCCTAATTGCAAAAAGCAATGGATTTTTTCCGCTGTTAGCCAGAATTGAATTGGGATTTATTTTGGGAACATGATTTAGTTTTGCTCCTCTTTTTATCAGGTATTCGACCATTTCTGTAGACTCTTTGCTGATAGCCCAAATCAGAGGTGTCGTCGTTGTTTGAATCTCATCAAATTCCCCAAAATCTATATCCACTTTTTTGTCTAAGAGTCTATCGACTAAATAGGTATCTTCCGTAGATATGGCATACATCAAAGCTTTTGCACCATCTTTTGAGCTAATATTCATATCGTAGTCTAAGAGAGTATTAATGAGATCCGTTTCCTCTTTGCGGATAGCAATAAGTAAGGCGCTACGATCTTTTTTATCTCTGGCATTAGTATCGGCTCCATTTCTTGCTAGTACATCAATGGTTTCGATTGTTGTCGCTAACATCAAGGCCGTTTGTCCCATTTTGTTTTTTTCGTTTAGATCTTTTATTTCTCCATACTCGAAATACTCTTCTATACTTTCGCTATCACCTTGGTGAGAAGCTATCATGAGTTGTGTCCACCCAGTTTCGGAGGCGAGAAATTCTGAACAGCGATAAGCATTTTGGTTAAGAGCAATAGCCATGGCACAATCGCCAGAATCGTTTTCGGCATTGAGGTCAATATTTTTGCTGACAATATGTTTAGCGGCATCGACATCATCATCTAAATAAATAAGAGCGTTCATGAGAACATTGTACTCATCCAAATCTGATTGATTGATATCTGTTCCAGAATCTAAGAGAGCATCAAAAACTTCTTGGTTCCATTGTTTCTTCACAGATACCAGCAGAGGGGTTTCATAATCCTCACTTGTTGCTTCCACATCAACGCCATTTTCTAAAAGATTTTTAACTTGCGAGGCATCACCTTTATAAGAAGCAACCATCAGGGCAGTCCATTTATTTGCTTTTTGAGCGACAAGAACTTTCTCCATCTCACTGTGCCCATGGTCAATAGCCATTTCAATAGACGTTTTCCAATCATTTGTCTTTATATGGACATTGGCACCTCTCGCCAGAAGAGCACGAAAAGCTTGCTTTCTTCCTTTTTCAATTGCTAACATTAGGGCTGTTTTCCCACTAGCATTTTCTTTTTCTATATCAGCACCATGTTCTAAGAGAATATCGATAATCTTTTTTTTCCTGGCAAACATTAACGCTGTTTCTTCGTTTTCATTTTCTTCGTTAACATCGGCATCATTTGCAAGTAAAGACTTCGTTGCTTCTATATTTCCTTGATAAACAGCTGTCATCAAGCTTGTGCAGCCCTGTACTCCTTTACGCATTAGCAAAGAGGCGATTTTTGCGCTTTTTGCCATTGCCAATTCCAACTCCTCATATTCACAGGTCGCTTCATTATCGATGAGCAACTTTACCAGCGCATAGTTTTTTTTCTCTATAGCGATTGTTAAAGCTGTTTCTCCCTCTTCACTGTACTCGTTGACATCTACTCCTTCTTCAAGTAAGTTTTTGACACTTTCTAAATTGCCAGAAGAGACCGCTCTAAAAAAATCTTTTGTTTCTTGAGAATGTATAGGTAGTATAAGAAATATACAGACCAAATAGATTTTTCCTATATTCGACATAGTAGACCTTTCGTATTTAAAACCGCCAGTGGGAAAAAGTAATTCTACCTTTCTCATATAGGGCGTGTCATCAATCAACTATTATTCATTATCTAATGAATAATAAGGGAGGAAATATATATTATCTTTTATTTTTGTACTTTGCTAGCGTTATTTATGTCCTTGGAGTAGAGTTTGTCAAAGTCATAATCTTGGAGTAATAGAGATGGATATTCGAAAAATATTTTACTTTTTTCTTCTCGTTTTTTTGATTTCTCCCCTGAAAGCAGAAAATAAAAAGAACCAGAACAAAGTGCCTATAGGAGTTTGTTTTGTCAATGAAATGGAGTTGATTCCGGAAGTAGACTCCTGGAAATCTTATCGGGAGGCTATTGATGAGGAATGGAAAAGCGGAATCAAAAAAGTTTGGAAGAAAAGAGCTTTTGAGCTGCAAAAGTATCTCTCACCTCAGCTTGTAGCGGACTTATCTGGCTATAGCAAGGAGCTTATGAAAAAGTATGAAGAGGTACCTTCTTTGGCTAATGTTGAGCTAACTCCGATTACCAGTTTTCGGGGCTTTCTCGTTTTGAAGGGGACTGTCGATACTCTTCCCAGCCATCCACTTGTTCAGAGATGGCTTGAGGTCTATGTCATTTGTGATAAAGAAGGCAGGCGTATTCATCGAGTGACGATCACGATTAGAGGAGAACGTCACGAATGATTCTTTTGGTAAAAATGATAAGTGATTTATATATGGTTGCGGATGTTTTACGTGTGGAACGCTTTTCCCTTCAATAAAACATTGGGCAACGGAATTTTTGCTTATTAAGTTGATAAACTTTGTACCAAATCAGATTTTTGTAATACTATTGCGGTAGTTTTTTGCGAAATGTTAGGAAGAATAAAGCAATTAGAAATGATAAACAAGTAGATGGTTCGGGTACTGTTGGAGAAGACAAAACGACATTCGATAAAGTCCCACCTACTTCATGAATGGAGGTATCAACGATCAATTCAGTCGTACTAGCTACTCCTGAGGTAAAAAAGACAACTCCATCGTTCAGATAGCTGACAGTAGTGTCGATTCTTTCCACTCGCAATACACTACCAATATCATAACCAGCAAATTCCCCTAGAAAACTGCCGTTTTCATAAACTTGAATCCGTTTTCCTGGAATAAGGAATATAGCATAGTCAATTGTATTAAAAACAGAGTTTACATTAATATCAGACAGGCCAAACATTCGATTAGTAGTTGTTTGTTCTACTGTAATTTCAACAAAACCATTTTCACCAGCAGCAATAGTTTGCAAAGATACAGCATCGGCATTCCAACCTGATCCACCACTGGTTTTTAATAAGTTATTGCCATCAACCGTAACATTTACAGGTGTTTGCCAAATCACATCAACGGTTGTTGCGCTTACAATGCTAGATAATAAGAAAATTGGAAATAACATTAAAGTAAATGTTTTTTTCATAATAGTTTCATCCTAAAAGAATAAACCATATTCTGAGAAGTTTTTAATTGATTATTTGAAGAATAACAAAATTCTAGACTAATTACAAATAAAATTAACTTAGAAACTCCCTATCAATTTGCAAAATTTGTTAAAACCAAGCCTCTTATGATGGAAAATCTGTAGTTTTGGGGGAAAGAAAGGAGTGCTTTAGAAAACTTGGCTTTGACTAAAGCCAAGTTTTTTAGAGCATTCTCTTACATGAAAACAACCCAGCACGGTAAGAAAATTACCTTAAACTCAGTATAGCTAAGTCATGAACTGGTTGAGCGAGAACACGACTTAACTATTTTCTTTTTTTCCTTGCAAGGATAAAGCTTACGAGAAGGAAAAGTATAGCCATGGATTTGGTTGTTTATTAAAATCGTTTTAGCCTGCCCAAAAAGCTCTTTTCGATCCACACTAATCTCTGCTTGGTAACTGAATAAAATCTATTTATTAAGAAGATAATCTTTCCCAGGAACTCGCACTGTAAAAACATCCGAATTTTCTAAGTTAGGACTACGGCCATTTAAAACATCATTATAAAAATAATAAAGGCAAGGAAAATCATTGTTTCCTATATAGTAATTGTGCTTAGATACAGCTTGGCTCAAGTCAACGTAAACAGCATTTTGTGCTAGCGGCGCCGCTTCTCCATCTTCAGGAGTCAGAGTTCCATGCTCACCTAAACGAGGAGTGGTATAGCCCAAGCTAGCAAAAGTAAAGAAAGAATCTTTTTCATTGAAAATAATAAATATTTGCTTAGCAAAGTCAATTTTCTCTACCCACTCAGCATGACCAGCCAAGGCAGAGCCCGAAGCATTGATAACAACACTGTCAAAAAGTCCCTCAGGCAATGACTTAGCTAAATGATTACTCATATACTCATCAAAAACAATACTTCCTATCCCATGAACAAGCAAATTCATCTTCTTGTTTTTAGGAGCACTCTCCCGATATTTTCCCCACTTTTCTAAAACCAAACCAAAAGACTCCGCCGCCCTTTGCGCCTCCCACTCTGGAAAAGTAACCCTTCCCGCATCCCAGGTAAACATAACTGGATGAGAATTATATTCCTCGGCCAACCCCGTCATAGTATGACGATTCAAAGCCTCCGAAGGATGATTTCCTCGGCAATGGACAAATAGAATGGTATTGTCCTTATCCGACGACAGCACTTCCCCGGCCTGATCAATCCCCTTAACCTCACCAGGCAAAACAACCAAAGCAGGAGTCTTTGAATCTGGTAATTCAGAATGAATTGGCTTTAGATAAGTAGGAGAGTGAGTAGGCAATTGACATTTATTCGCCTCAATTCCACCACAACCACAAAAAACAAGAGAGAGAGAAAGTGAAACTAAAAAAAAGAATACGCTGTTTCCTTGCATATGAATTTTCCTTGATATAAAAATATGAAACCAGTTACAGGCGTTATTATAGCTAGCGAGGAAGAAAAGACCAGCGTTTTTTTGGGTTTGTTGTTGCTTAAAGACTGAACCGCAGATTAAGCGGATGGATCGGATTACGCTGATTGTTGTTTGCTTATTTACTATTGATTGGGTGCGCTTCGCTTTTGATGGGCTTAGTTAATTGTCTGAACCGCAGATTAAGCGGATTTATTTGATTACGCAGATTTTTGTTTGCTTATTTACTATTGATTGGGTGCGCTTCGCTTTTGATGGTTTAGTTAATTGTCTGAACCGCAGATTAAGCGGATT
>JAJDCR010000035.1 GCA_029260735.1 Planctomycetota bacterium | reverse complement strand
CTGTACCAAAAATGAAGAAGAAATCACCTTGCATTCTCAAGGAGTGGCAGAAGTTAAGTTAGTAGAGCAATCTCCTAGTCTTGATGTTGAAGAACTTAAACTTCAAATGAACCAAGGGATCTTGAGTGGAGAAACATGTTACGAAGCCTTCCGGAATATGGGATTGGAGTATGGCTTAGCTTATCAAGGAATTGTTGAAATTCATCAAGGGGAAAATCAGGTTTTAGCCAAACTGTCTCTTCCTTCTTCCATTCTAAACACAGAAAGTGAGTATGTTCTTCACCCCAGTTTAATGGACAGTGCCCTTCAATCTTCTATTGGTCTATTTTTGAAGGACGAATTCTCCTTAAAACTAAGTCTTCCTTTTGCTCTAGATTCCCTAGACATTTTCGGTCCTTGCACTTCTGACATGTATGCCTGGATTCACTATTCAAGTGAAATCACGTCTGCAGATAAAATTCAAAAACTAGACATTAATCTCTGTGACGAAAAAGGCAATATTTGTGTTCAAATGAAGGGATTTTCTTCTAGAGAATTTAAAAAAGATCTGGGATCATTTCCAGAAAAACCAGAAACAAATGTGACCGATAAAGAAACTGGGGTGGGGTTGCAATCTTTCGTTTCCGTTTGGAATTCCATTAATCCCGAGCGAAAAAATAAGGTTAAAGTATCATCAGAAGCAAAAATATTGTTAATGGGAGCAAGTAAAACTCTCCTAACTTGGATTCAAAAATCCTATCCAAAGACTGTTTCTTTAGAATTACCTTCCGAAGTGACAATAGAAGTTATTCAGGAAAAACTGGAGCAATCGGCCTTTGACCATTTACTTTGGATAGCTCCTGATCTATCGCCGGAAATAAATACGAATTCATTTACTAACTTGCCAGAAAAAGGAGTGCAGCAAGTTTTTCGAATAATAAAAGCACTTCTGAGCTTGGGGCATAGGAGCAAGAAAATCGAATGGACAGTGATGACCAAACAAACGCAATGGGTAAAAAAACAAGACCCTGTTCTTGCAACTCATGCCGGAATTTTTGGATTAGTAGGCAGCCTCGCAAAAGAATTTCCTAATTGGAAATTGCGTTTGTTAGATATAGATTCTTTAGAATCGGTTTCCAGCGAGGAGTGTTTCTCTCTTCCTTATAGTTCTGCAGGAGAAGGATTAGCCTACCGCAACCAGGAGTGGTTTGAGCAAAAGCTAGTTCGCATAGCAAAATTGAGTGAAGTGTCTTCTCTAGACAAAACTCTGTACAAAAAAGAAGCCGTTTATGTCGTTATTGGCGGAGCAGGTGGTATTGGAGAAGTATGGAGTCGCTTTATGATCCAGCGCTACCAAGCTCAGATTGTTTGGATTGGTCGACGTGAAGAAAACAATTCTATCCGAGAAAAAATCAAATCCCTGAGTGTAATTGGTAAAAAACCACTTTATATTGCGGCAGATGCGACAAAGAAGGATTCTCTAAAAGAAGCATTTACAGAAATCAAAAGAGTTTATCCCAAAATTAATGGAGTTATCCACTCTGCTATAGTACTTGCTGACCAAAGTCTTGCCAAAATGGAAGAATCGACCTTTAGAGCAAGCTTCTCTACTAAAGTAGATATCAGCATCAATATAGATGAGGTCTTTGGAAAAGAAGAGCTAGATTTCATGCTTTTCTTTTCTTCGATCCAATCCTTTAGCAAAGCTCTCGGACAGTCTAACTATGCGGCCGGCTGTACCTTCAAAGATAGCTTTGCTCAGATGCTAAACCAAAAGTATTCCTATCCCGTAAAAATTATAAATTGGGGATATTGGGGTAGTGTCGGAGTGGTAAGTCATCCTTCCTATAAAAAGCAAATGGAACAATTGGGAGTCGGCTCAATAGAGCCAGATGAAGCCATGGAATTCCTCCAAACTTTTCTTAACTCTAGCATCCATCAGATTGCTTTGCTAAAAACTTTAAAACCTCAGACTATACTAAAAGTAAGCATAGAAGAAGAGATAGCTTCTTATCCAAAAACTTCCGATTCCGTGCTTTATCAAGCACAAAAAACACTACAGGAACCAAACTCTTTTAAACAACTTTCCTCTCTTCAAAGATTACAGCCACCATCAATAGATTCCTTATTAAGAGAGATTCTTTCTGCCAGTCTTGCTTCATTGAAATTTACGACTACTCCTTTCTATAAACGATGGCTGAGTACCAGTATCCACTATCTGAAAAAAGAAAAATTTCTGAACGACGAACTTAAGTTTAATCCAAAAGTAAGAAAGCTTCCTCTTTTATGGAAAGAATGGGAAGAAAAAAAATCTGAGTGGATAAAGAATCCCCACTTTTCTACAAACCAAGAAGCTCAAGTCATTTTACTGGAGACTTGCCTGAAAGCTCTGCCAGAAATATTGAGCGGTAAAAAACTGGCGACAGATGTGATGTTCCCGAATTCTTCTTTTAAATTGGTAGAAGGAATCTACCAAGGAAGTGTGCTGGCAGACTACTTTAATGAAGTGCTAGGAAATATCTTAGTGGAGTCCATTAGGCAGGCAATAGAGAGGGATAAGAAGAAAACATTTCGTATCCTGGAAGTGGGAGCGGGTACCGGGGGAACCACGGCCAAACTATTGCCCAGGCTAGAGGAGTTTTCTTTGTCCATTGAAGAGTATTGCTATACAGATATATCGAAAGCCTTTTTGATGCACGCTCTTGAACGCTACCAACCAGACTTTCCTGCTCTAAGAACAGCCCTATTTGACGTTTCTCAGCCCTTGGCAGGGCAATCGATGGCTCTTGGAAATTATGACTTTGTTATAGCAACCAATGTTTTACATGCAACACAAAATATCAGAGAAACCCTGCGAAATGCAAAAGCAACTCTAAAAAATGGGGGAGTTCTCTTGCTCAATGAAATTAGCGAGTGGTCTTTATTTTCGCATCTCTCTTTTGGCTTACTAAAGGGATGGTGGCTATATGAAGATACTTCCCTACGCTTAAGTGGCTCTCCAGGTTTATCTCCTAATACTTGGAGAGAAGTTTTAACAGAAGAAGGTTTTGAGTCTATCCTTTTTCCTGCCAAAAAAGCACACAAATTTGGCCAGCAAATTATTGCCGCAAGCAGTGATGGAATTGTTCGGCAAAGAATCCCACAATCATTTCCAAAAAACAGAAGGGACAAAAGTTTTCCCAAACGAGAGATTTCTGCAGTACCAAAAATGAAAATGGCTCCTTCTAATAAAGAAGCATCCCTCCGAGAAAAAAGCGTCCGCTATTTCCAAAGGATAGTGGGACAAACCTTAAAAATGAGTCCTCAACAAATTGAACCAGATAAAGCACTAGAAGAATATGGAATAGATTCTATTTTAGTAGTTCGAATGACCGATGAGTTAAGGAAAGTGTTCCCTGATATAACGGGCACTCTATTTTTTGAAGTACAAAGCATTTACGGCTTAGTAGATTATTTTCTAGAAAATAAAAAAGAGGAGTTGCTCAGGATATTGTCGCCAAATGCAACGGATTTTTCCCAAGAAGCTAGTCTTATCTTCTCTTCTAATGTTGTAGAAAAGGGTAAAGAAAGGCGCTTCTCTCCAAGAAGTCGTAGGCAATTATCCTTTACCCCTGCTAAATTAGAAGTAGAGCATACTCCTAGAGTTTTTGATGTTGCCATCATTGGCCTGAGTGGATGCTATCCTAAGTCGAAAAACTTAGAAGAATTCTGGAAAAATCTGGCCCAAGGAGTCAATTGTATTACAGAAATCCCGAAAAGCCGTTGGAGTTGGGAGGAATACTATAGCTCAGAAAAAGGAAAATCAGGAAAAATCTATACCAAGTGGGGAGGTTTTTTAGAAGACATTGATAAATTTGATCCCTTGTTTTTTAAGATATCTCCAAGAGAAGCAGAACAAATGGACCCTCAAGAGCGCTTGTTTTTAGAGACATCCTATCATGCCATAGAAGATGCCGCTTACACCCCTGAGTCCTTAGGAAAAACTCGTAAAATCGGAGTATTTGTGGGAGTGATGAATTCTCGATATGCTCCTCAGCCTGCTTATTTTTCTATTGCCAATCGACTCTCATATCTCTTTAATTTTCAAGGGCCTTCTATGGCAGTAGATACAGCTTGTTCTTCTTCTTTAACAGCGATTCATTTAGCTTTGGAAAGTATTTACAATAGATCAAGTGAATGTGCGATTGCGGGAGGAGTCAATCTCATTATCGATCCAGTTCATTATCTGGGGTTAACAGAAATGAGAATGCTCTCCAGCAGTAACGAATGCAAATCTTTTGGAGAGAAAGCCGATGGCTTTGTTGACGCCGAAGGGGTGGGATCGATTGTTCTAAAGCCCCTGAAGCAAGCAGAAGAAGATGGGGATCATATCTATGGAGTGATTAAAGGAAGTTCAGTTAATGCGGGAGGCAAAACCAATGGATACACAGTTCCTAATCCTAAAGCACAATCTCTTTTAGTTTCTGATGCTCTAAGGCGATCTAAAGTTCCGGCAGAACAACTAAGCTATGTCGAAGCCCACGGTACGGGAACAGCCTTAGGTGATCCCATTGAAGTCGCTGGCCTAACTCGAGCCTTTCAGAAAAACACAGACAAAAAACAATTTTGCGTCATAGGATCGGTAAAGTCAAACATTGGTCATTGTGAAAGTGCCGCAGGAATTGCCGGAGTGACTAAAGTTTTATTGCAACTACAGCATCAAAAGCTGGTTCCTTCTCTCCACTCAAATGTACTCAATCCAGAAATAGACTTTAAAAACACTCCCTTTGTAGTGAACCATGAGCTTATAGATTGGAAGCGTCCGTTTCTAGGCGATAGAGAAATACCTCGAATGGCGGGAATTTCTTCCTTTGGAGCAGGAGGAAGCAATGCTCATTTGATTATTGCAGAATACAAATCACAGTATCAGAGTAATGATGATTTGGCCAAACAAACGATACCTACAGTCTTTCATTCTCCTGTCATTGTCCCCTTCTCTGCAAGGACTAAAGAACAGTTACGACAATCAGTAAAAAACTTAGTGGAGTTTAGTAAAGAACATCCTCTGAATCTAGTCAACCTATCTTATACGCTGCAAGTAGGGCGCGAGGCTATGGAAGAGCGACTAGGTTTCATCGTGACTTCTCTTTCTGAACTAGAAACAAAACTGGAAAACTTCTTAGCTGGAAATCATGACATCGAAGAAA
>JAJDCR010000034.1 GCA_029260735.1 Planctomycetota bacterium | reverse complement strand
CTGTACCAAAAATGAAGAAGAAATCACCTTGCATTCTCAAGGAGTGGCAGAAGTTAAGTTAGTAGAGCAATCTCCTAGTCTTGATGTTGAAGAACTTAAACTTCAAATGAACCAAGGGATCTTGAGTGGAGAAACATGTTATGAAGTCTTCAAAAATATGGGATTGGAGTATGGCTTAGCTTTTCAAGGAATTGTTGAAATTCATCAAGGGGAAAATCAGGTTTTAGCCAAACTATCTCTTCCTTCTTCCATTCGAAACACAGAAAATGAGTATGTTCTTCACCCCAGTTTAATGGATAGTGCTCTTCAATCCTCTATTGGTTTGTTTTTGGAAAAGAGTTTACCACTAGACGGTAGCCAGGCACCACTCAAACTAAGCCTTCCTTTTGCTCTCGATTCCCTGAAAATCATAAATTCTTGTACTTCTGAGATGTATGCCTGGGTACGCTATTCAGAGAAAAACACACTAGCAGAAAAGATTCTTAAACTAGACATTGATCTCTGCGATGAACAAGGCAATGTAAGTGTCCTCATGAAAGGATTTTCATCGAGACAATTACAAGAGCAAGTTACTAAAACAAAAAATAAAGTTCAACGACTAATGGAAAAATTGCTTCTAAAAAGAAATTCGACAATAGATCCTAAAAGCTTAGAGGAAAAAGCACAGTGGTACTTGAAGAAACAACTTTCTTCGGTATTTAAGTTGCCTCTGCATCAAATTGATGCAGAGGCAACTTTGGAAAAATATGGTATGGATTCGATCCTTGCCATGAATCTCACCAGTGAGTTGGAAAAAACCTTTGGCTCTCTTTCTAAAACACTCTTTTTTGAATACCAAACCATTGCAGAGTTGACTCGTTATCTTCTCCAAAAGCATCCATCTAAGTTCGTTTCTCTTTTTGGCAAAAATCTAGAATCCAGAATTCAGAATCCAGAATCCAGAATTCAGAACTCAGAACAGACTACTCGCTTGTCATTCTCGCGGGAATCTAGACAAAGTAAATTTAATCTAACTACTCTGGATCCCCGCGAGGATGACAAGCGCAAATCTACAAAAAATAAAACTTCAGGAGCTTTAGATATCGCCATAGTGGGATTGAGTGGTCGCTATCCTCAATCTGTAAATATCCAAGAATATTGGAGAAATTTACGAGAGGGGAAAGATTGTATCATTGAAGTTCCCCCAGAAAGATGGGACTTCAGAGACTATTTTAGTGAAGATCGAAGTAAAATGGGATCTCACTATAGCAAATGGGGTGGATTTATTGAGGGAGTGGATGAATTCGATCCTTTGTTTTTTAATATTTCACCTCGAGAAGCAATGGCGATGGATCCTCAAGAGCGTCTATTTCTAGAACACGTGTGGATGGCGATCGAAGATGCCGGTTATACCCGTGGCGACCTACAGATACTCCAAAATAAAAATTCAGGAGGAGAAGTAGGAGTTTATGCCGGAGTAATGTATGGAGAATATCAATTAATTGGGGCAGAAGAAAGTTTGAAGGGTAACCGAATGGGATTTGCGGGAAGCCTAGCCAGTATTGCGAATAGAGTTTCTTATGTTTTAAATCTACATGGGCCAAGTATGACCGTTGATACGATGTGTTCTTCTTCCTTAACTGCGATTCACCTCGCTTGTCAAGATTTAAAGCTAGGCAAAACGGATTTAGCGATAGCAGGTGGTGTCAATATCAGCATTCATCCCAATAAATACCTCATGCTCAGTGCCGGACAATTTATTTCGAGCAAAGGTCATTGTCAAAGCTTTGGAGAAGGTGGAGACGGTTATATTCCAGGAGAAGGAGTGGGAGCTGTTCTCCTCAAACGTTTGTCAGAAGCCGTTCTCGACAGAGATCATGTTTATGGAGTTATCCTAGGCAGCGCTATCAATCACGGAGGAAAAACCAACGGTTACACTGTTCCTAATCCTAAAGCCCAACGTAATGCCATTGCAAGCGCAATCTCTGAATCAAAGATTGATCCACGATGGATTAGCTACATTGAAGCGCACGGTACAGGGACTAAACTAGGAGATCCCATTGAGATTGCTGGTTTAAGTCAGGCCTTTGGAAAATATACTGAGGCGACGGGGTTCTGTCGCATTGGTTCTGCTAAATCCAATATTGGTCATTGTGAAGGAGCTGCTGGAATTGCTGGCTTAACCAAGGTTCTTTTACAAATGAAGCATGAGAAAATAGTTCCCTCTCTTCATTCTTCTATGTTAAATCTCAATATTGACTTTGAAAACACTCCCTTTGTCGTAAACCAAAAACTTATAGATTGGAAACGTCCGGTTTTAGAAGATAGGGAAATTCCTCGAATTGCTGGAGTTTCTTCTTTTGGAGCAGGAGGGAGCAATGCCCACCTGATTATTAAGGAATATCATGATTCGACCAAAGCATTAGTAACAAACAATACTACCTCTAGTTATCCCATCATTGTTCTCTTCTCTGCAAGGACTAAAGAACAGTTACGACAATCAGTAAAAAACTTAGTGGAGTTTAGTAAAGAATATCCTTTGAATCTAGTCAACCTATCTTATACGCTGCAAGTAGGGCGCGAGGCTATGGAAGAGCGACTAGGTTTCATCGTGACTTCTCTTTCTGAACTAGAAACAAAACTGGAAAACTTCTTAGCTGGAAATCATGACATCGAAGAAA
>JAJDCR010000033.1 GCA_029260735.1 Planctomycetota bacterium | reverse complement strand
TGACATAATCTTGTTATGCCTTTTCCTTAACGCTCACCACCTTGGCTCTTTACCAACGCAGCTTAAGGTGGTTTGAAATCTCCCTCTATAAGGCGATTCCGAGGGGCCTACCCTCATCTTTAATGCAGCCTCGTGGCACACTACGTCTGGCATGGGTATTATGGTGGATTTTATTAATATTAAAATAATAAACGTATTAATTTGAGACCTTCACTATGAAGGTCTCTGAACTCTTTATTTCTTAGTGGTATTGTCCCCACAACTTTTATTATAAGCCGGATTATTAGGGTTTTTCTGGTTGGCCCGGTTATCCTGGTTTCTTTTGAAATCAATATGTTGAGGGTTTTTAGCATTAGCTTTTTGGTCATTGGAGGGAGGATTTTTTTTTCCCATGGAAAGCTCCTTTGTAAATTAGTGTTTGGAATTTTAAAATAAAAGCTCAGTGTTTAAGTGGCTTTTTGTCAAATGATTTAAGTGAAATACTTTATTGCTAAAGCTCACTCCTTCTGCGGAACAATTGTTTCCTACAAGAAGACTAAAAATTCTAAAGTTGTATTTCTCTTGCTCTTGTGGAATTTCTTTTTCTAGTTTTTTCGGGATATCTCCTATTCCATCGGTTACCATCAGAATATCTGCCTTATTAAATTTTTCTTTAGCAATCATGGCAAAAGCTTTTTGCAAAGGGGTTACAAAATCCGTTCCGCCCCCAAAAGAAAACATCAAGAAATCTAAAAGATTGTCTAGAGCATACGTACTTTGGGCAATCTCTAGCTCTTGAACATTTCCTGGACCACTAAAGTTCATAAGATAGCACTCTCTTTTTTCTTTCACAGCTATTTTTAAAGATAAGAAAGCTACCGCCTTGGCCAAAACCTCAGGAGAACCAGACATGCTTCCAGAGGTGTCTATACATAATATGATAGGGCCTTTGCTTTGGTTGACTTTTTTCTGATTGCTCACACGACGTTTCGTTTTTCCCAACTCGGGAATGACTCCCCGCAGCTCGTAAGTCATCAATCTACGTTCTATCAAACGAGCGTAAAATAATTTTTTCAACCGGGGGTTTCCTAGTTGTATGAGTTCATTAGGAAGGAGGCGCTGAAGGTCATCACTAAGATGAAGGCCATACAGTTCATTTTTCGCAAGGGGAGAGACCAACACTTTTTTTCTTCGTTTTTTGACTTCCAAAATGGACTCGACCTCAAACTCTTTTTGCTCTTGTAGCCTTCCGAGCATTGCGACCAAATTTTGCAATTTCTCGTAATTTTCTAAAAGCCTTGCTATGTTTTCTAAGGCAAGCCATTTTCTACTAGAGAGAATAGATCTACTTAAGTCCCAACCCAAGCCAGAGAGAATGGATATATCACCAAAGACTTTGCGAACCTTTTCGAGTTTTTGGTAGTATTCCTCAAAGTAACCTAAGAGATTTTTTTCCAAGTTACTCCAAGAGGATATCTCTTTCTCTAACTCTTGAGATTCTTTATAAATCTCTTTTATTGTTTCTGAGATATCTTCGCACTCCTCTATTCCTAGGGGAAAATTTTCAAGAGCAAGAATTTTCTTATACAATTCTCGTAGAGACTCTAAATCTTCCAGAGAGCCATTTTCCTTCATTTTTAGATGCACTTTAGCAATGGACTTCTTTAGTTTTTGAGGATTGCCTAGAGTGGCCTGAAAATGTTGCGCAAGCTTTCTTGTCTCTTTGGATTTTTTTTTCTTTTCGAACAAATCGATTAGTTTATTTATACTCTGACTGCTTTTGTACATCCCTTGAGGATAGTCTTTTTTTACCGCGGCAAAAAAATCGTGAATCAATTTTGATGTGAGTTCCTTATTATCTTTTGTTAAAGGAGCAAATTTATCTAAACATTTTCCTAAGAGCTCTTCCCAAAAATGGTCAGCAGAGTTCTCTCTAAGATTTCCCTCATAAAGCTCAAGCCATTTCTCTTTTGCGATATTCTCGCGCTCTTTTCTACTCAGAAAATAGTTTACCCAAATTGGTTTCATGATATCCGAACGGTTGTTAACCTCTAGGTCAAAAATATTTTGATTTTTCATAGCTACCTCAAAATGCTAGAGAACTTATCGTTACTATATTTTTCGCCCTTTTTTGATTTTTTCTTCATAGGACTTTTTATCCTCTAAAGCCAAATCTTGAGCTTCTTCAATTTGAGCATAAAGTATTTCCCATTTTTCTTTGAGTTTTTCCACTTCCTTAAAGTCCTTTATACTTTGCTTTTTCCAGATCTCTAAGCTTTTCTTGTCGATCCACAAGTGAATATCAAACTCCTTTTCAATGTTATCCTTAACAGCTTGAGCTTCTTCGTATATAGACTTGATCTCGTTTTGTTCATCGTTCACTTGCCTATAGATACTTTCCAGAGGGGAGAGAAGCTCTTGTTTGACAGTGTTGTTTCCTTTTCGATAGAGATCATAGCTATAGCAGACCATAGGCTTGCATTCATATTCTTCCAATATAGCTTGGTAATTATGATTTTCAGGGTGCTCTTTCTCAGATTTTTTATGAGTCATGGAACTATAGCTGTGTTGGCTTTCATAGCGATACTCTCCATTTTCATCTTGGGTATGTCTCTTTGAAATTTTCTTTGTTGTTTCTTTGCCATCACCATCTAAAAATAAGGGTTTTCCTTCTTTATCTTGCTTCTGAAACTCTCCAAACAATTTATGAAACTCTTCCCACCACTGTTCGTAGATATCTTTTATTTTAGCGGCATCGTTTCCAGTGATCGCAGGGAGATGTTCTAAAATGAGTTTTTGGATTTGCTCGCGATTTTTTTCTTCGCTCCAAAAACAATGAACTAAAAGAGATACATCGAGTACATTGACTTCCTCTCTTCCGTTGGTATAGGCAGAAGCTTTCAAAATTTTGAGTGCTTTCTTGAATCGCCGATCAGAAGGTTGCTCCCAAGTATTGTCAGAAAATTTTATCTGGATTTCTTCTCGAATTTTCCTGAGTAAACCATTGGCTATGTTTTGGGGGATTGTAACAGTTTTACATTTACTTTGGAAATCTTTGAGTTCTGATAGGCTTATCTGAAACTCTGTACTAGCTGGAATAAATTCATCATCCGACAAAAGCAGCTCAACAAATTTGTCATTCTCTACATAGTCCACGACAAGTCGAGTTAGAAAACGATCATAAAGAGCATGCAGTTCCTCTTCTTCTCGGTCGGGTAGCTCATTCGAGGCTCCCAAAATAGAAAGAATTTGTGTTTCCTCTCTGTCGGTACCATTGTGGAAAACTCTTTCATTGAGCAAACTGAGCAAAGAATTTAAAATGGCAGAGTTGGCTTTGAATATCTCATCAAGAAAGCCCACATGCGAAGAAGGTAAATACCCCGTTGTTTTTCGATGGAAGTTATCTTTCTCTAACTCTTGAATAGATAGTGGGCCAAACAGTTCTTCTGGAGTCGTGAATTTGGTCAACAAGTACTCAAAATACTCTCCTTCATTGATGACAGTGCATAATCTTCTCGCGATTTCGCTTTTGGCCGTTCCAGGAGGTCCAATCAAAATAAGATTTTCTCCTGTTAGCAATGTCAGTAAAGCTATCTTTATCGCTTCTTCACGCCCAATAAGTCCCTTATTTATTGTTTTCAAAAGCCCTTGTAGTTTTTCTCTAGTTTCCATTTCTTCTCCTTGTTAGTGATCATGACGATCTTTATTGATAATTTTTTTGTTTGATCGAGTAAATCTATAATCTAAAAAATATACTTGAAAGACAATAGGTTTTCTTTTCGTAGTTTCAACTAAGACTACCTATAAAGTAATTCATTCTGACCAAATGAAAATTTAAAGTCAGAATAAAAATAAAGGGAAAATTTATATAAATAAAGGCATATTAGTCGGGAAGATATGGAGAGCAGTAGCTTTTTTTTGTAGAAAAGATAAAAGCTAAAGAGTAGGTTCCTTTTTGATTGTCGAAGTTATAGGTTAGAATTTGAGGATACCTAGTCAACTGTAAATGGCGGCCTAGTTCAACAGCTGCAGAGTTAGGGATGGCGGCAAAAATATGAATTTTATTGACTTCTGAGCAATGCTCTCTGATTGACTGAAAAACTTTCTTGAGGGATTCAGAGTAGCTCTCAAGTAGCTTGTTTGGATTGAATTTTCCAATCTCGGGATTTTCTAAATAAATATGAATATCCTTATGCTTCTCTCCCACGATATCTTCGATTTGTGTTGTTTTCACTTCAGCACTTATAGATAGCCTTAAGACAATGGATGAATAGCCATTAGATTTTTTCTTTGGTACTCCGGTAGTGAATATTTTGTTCAAAGCCCCCTCATCTTTTTCCCATTTCCAAGTTTTCTTGTATCGGTTGTATTCGTGTAATTTAACCGAGTTACGACTCCCTAAAAGATGCCCTAAGTGAATAGCTAGGGGAATATAGTTGATACCAAATAGAGCGATCTGGGTATCTTTATCTCCCACTTGTTCTATAAACTCAAATATCTTTCTCTTTTGTATGCAGGCCAAACTTTGCCAATCATTTTTCTCGAAAGAATGGCAAGAGTGCAGTATCTTACAATATGTGCTAGAGAAAGCTTCGAGAACGCTTTCATCTATGTTTTTTTCAATCCCGTGGATAATCATTAGGATGGCATCTTTGTCTTTATGGGAATCTCTTTGGGGCTTTACTTTCTTCGGAAGTTTAAGCTTAAAAATTTCTGCAATTATTTTCTTTCCGTCAATCCCAAAAATTTCCATAAAATTTTGCATTTCCTCTGCGTATTCTCTCATCTTCTGAATATCCTTTTCAGGAAGATTTTCTTTGGAAGTGATAGTACAGTCAAAGTCCTCTTTATACTCAACCTCTTTTTTAAGATAAGCAATCGTGGCCAGAAAACTTCCTGGAAATTTATCTGTAAAAAGATTTTCATGAGTAAACTGTGCTGCAAAATCTTCTAATGAAAGAAAGTATTCTTCTCCTTTTGAGAGAAGATGAAATCCTGTCGTTGTACATATCTGAAAAGTCGCTTCTCTGTTACTTAGAATGCTATAAAGTTTTTCCCCTTCTTTTTTATATTTAGGTGGTATTTTTTCTTCTTCTAAAACCAGTTGCCCACAACTATCAAGAGAAAATAATGAGTGAGGTATTTTGGCTCGCATCCGAGGATTAGACATCTGAAGAACACGAATACAATTGACTTGAGGGCTGGCATAGTTTTTCGGACCGTTTTTGCTTTGGAAGACTTTACATTTTACGCTATTTTCTCCGCTAACAAGATAATGAGCAAAGTTGGAATTACTTGCTTGAAAAATAATTTGCCACCCTTTTTTTGTATTTTTCAAGTCAAAGCTGACTGAGTTTTTGAAAGAAGAAGTTCTTTTTCTTTTGTCAAAGATTAGGTAGTATAATCTTTTCACATTCCTAAGATCGTATTGCCCTTTTTGTCCCTTTTGCCAATCAAGATTACCGATTAATCGAGTTGAGATACCATTTACTCTACACTCCGTTTGTTCTACTTGACCAATGAAATCCTTGACTTTTCTGAAAAAAATTTTGCTAATGTCGTTGTCACTATAGGAAGACCAATTAGAGGAAGTTTTTTCTTTCTTGAATGATTCCCATAATTGAGCGAGAATAGTATCGACAAAATCTGGGGCTTTTTTGTCTTTCCATGAATTTTCCAGTTTACTGTAAACAGTTTTTCCGGACACTGTACTATTTAGAAATTTTTTCACCTGCGCGGAGACGTTTTCATAAGGTTTTGATGAACCGCCCAAAAATTCCTCGATTAAATTTTTTGAAATCGTCATTGAACTTTCCAACACTAAAACTCATAAGAAGGGGATTATTGTGTCGATAGAACGTTACCTACTAAACGTTCTCCGAAAAGAAGAACTCGGAGAAAAAGAGAAAAGAGAAATAGAAGATTGGTACCGGAAAATTCGTTCTCTCCTGGATGCACATTTTCGGGATCAATCTCGAATTTACTATGCCGGATCTTACAAAAAAGGCACAGCCAACTCTAGTAGCTATGACTTTGATATCTTAGTATACGTTAGCAAAGACTATGGTTCAGCAAAAGAAATATCAGAAAAAACTTACAATATTTTGACAGAAAACGGTCTTGTCTGTAAAAACAAAAACATTGCTTATACATACAAAGTGAATAAAGATTTTCACATAGACATTGTTCCAGGAAAAGCATTAGACAACAATTTCGAGTTTGCCCACTTATACAACAGAGACAGTGACTCCAAAATTAGAACAAGTATCAAGCAACATATGGAGTCGGTAAAACACATTAAACGCGAAATACGTTTGATGAAAATTTGGAAAGAACATCAGAAAAATTCTCATTTAAATATTAAAACTTTTGTTCTGGAGCAAGTTATCATCAAAGCAATGAAAAACAAAAAACCAACATCTGCCTATAACAATTTACAAACTATTTTCCACTACATCCACCAGACAGTCACAGAGTTAAAAATCAATGATCCAGCAGACCCCAACAACAATATAAAACCATATCTAGACCCCTACAGAAAATTGCTCAAAAAGTTGTCCAAAGAGGCTCTCGATATTCTGGAGAATGAAGATAGTTTCTCAAGGGGCTGTACAAAGCTCTTTGGAAAACCTTACAATTTCAAGGATAAGAAGTGGTAGTTTTCTTGTCGATTAGGCCATTTACATTTCTCTTAGTTTGCTGAGTATGCTTTTAGCAGAATCTGATGTGGCTGATGCTAAACTGATGTACCAGTTCCTCAATTTTTTATCTAAAAAAACAGTCATATTTTTATTTTCCAAAAAGCTACTGTGTTTGCCTGAAAAAAATTACGAAGTTCTCTAGCACTTTAGAAATAAAGCTTAAAGCGTATTTTTTTTTAAAGTTACATTCGATACTAATATCGATTTAACCACTCCAATGCCTCCTCAAATCGGCAACTGGGCAAAAATCTGTAGCGAGTAACTCCAAAGTACTTGTTAAACTTATGCCATACTTTAATAGCTGTCTCCGGCTTCTTCTTGACGATTTCTCTCAAAATTCTAATTTGTCTTTCAGAGATAAACTCTTCCTTTGCCTCACCTAAGACAGAAAACCTCAACTCTAGCTTTTCAATCCTTTTCTGGTTTTTCTTAATCTCGTCCCTATTCAAGTAAATCTCTTGCACCATAGCTTTGAGAATATTCGCCTTGTGGATGAGTTGCTCAGCATTGTCACTACTTTGCCTCGCATTACGAGCAATACTTTCAGCGTGTTCTTGTAATTGTTCTGTCATTGTAATCAATGTTTGACGATTTGAGAGAGCAAGGCTTTGTTCTTCAGAACTCAAGAGATAGTTTCGTATTTGTTTAGCTATCTCCGATTCCGCTAAAAGCATACCTATTCTCAATATTGCTTTACGAGGAAAAATCGCAATAAGCCTTGCCTTGGATTTGAGACCTTCACGATGAAGGTCTCTGAACTCTTTTGAAGTCAGTACCTTATAGCCATCCCTTTCTAATTCGTCTCTATGTCTGATCACAACTGTTTGAATGGACTTGATAGGACTTTTGTAAAATGCAGCAACTTGTTCTGTAGTAGCAAAACCCTCTTGAGGTAGCGTTATAAGATTTCCTACTCTTTCTAAGATACTTGTATGCTCATCTGTGCAGAGCTTTTCTCTTAGGCTAAGGCTTTCAATTAAGATAACTTCATTCATAGTTTAAATTCCTTACTTAAAATCTTTGTACTATTTTCGTGTTGAAGATTCCAAAAAGGGACTTCTGTCTCCATAGCTTGTTACTAAAACCTCTTTTTTTGCTCGGGTAGCGGCAACGTAGAATAAAGCTCTTTCTCGGAATTCGGCTTCTTCTTTTGCGGTTAAATTATCATCTTCAGCTAAGATATAATTTATCGGTATCGTGTCTTTGTTGGCGGAGCAGATAATGATATAGTTAAACTCTAATCCTTTTACTCTATACATTGTAGATAGACGGATGCCTTTTTGTTTGTGGTCGTCGGAGCCTTTGCGGGAAATGGAAAATACACTGTGACCTCGTTTTTTTAGTTCTTTTTTGTACTTTTCCAAGGCTTTATTTGTGCGGCAGATTAGGCAAATTCCCTCTAAGACTTCTTTGCTTTCTAAGAGCTTTTGGATGTAGCTATCGACAAAGTCTATTTCCTCAGAAAAAAGAGAAAAGTGCTTTAAAATAGGTTTGGCTCCGTGCATGATAGAGCGATATCCGCGCTGGTTATCGGTTCCTCCATCTAAGTCATTGACGTCTTGTCCTTCGAGGAAATTGATCGCCCAACGTCGAATTTCTTCTGTCGTGCGGTAGTTAAGTCGCAGTTTTCGCGATCTTTTTCCTCGAATATTGATTTGGCATTGGCTCAAGACCACTCTCTTTTTGTAGATGGCTTGGTGACCATCGCCTACGATAAAAATATCATTAGGCCCCTCGGGAACAATCGCTCGTAGTAAAAGATAGACCTCTTTGCCCATGTCCTGCCCTTCATCTACAATAATAGAGCGATAAGGCAAAATATCTCCCTGCTCTTTTAAAAATAAGCGGGCCTCGCGCACTAAGTCCATCATCTCTTTATACTGGTCTCGATTCAATTGGTTGCGATATTCTTCAAACACTCCCCATACTTTTTTGCGAATGGCTCGGCTAATACTTTTTCCTCTTCCTACTCTCGAAACGCTTAAGTACTCCATTAGATTCGAGATACCATTCGCTTGAATAACTTGTTCCCACTCGTCTTCATAGAAAATTTTTTCAAACTGAGCTCCTTCAGCAACACCGTTGATCGCATTTTCCCAATAGCGATCTCGCTTTTGTTGGTCAAAAAGGATTTTATAGGAAAAGCCTTGGTTCTTGAGAAAATCACAAACCCAAGCATCAATATTGACGACCTCAATACGCGACATAGTTTTCTTAGGACAAATTTTTCTTAAGTTTTGTTCGATATCGATGGCTAGATTACGGGAGAAAGTAAGAAAGAGAATTCGGTCTTCGGGGGTCGTAAAAACTTTATTCGCCAGATGCTTGGCTCGGTGCATGGCCACAACGGTTTTTCCCGTACCAGCCCCTCCTAAAACCCGAATCGATCCTTTCGCTTGGTTTTCGACCAAACGCCTTTGACTGGGGTGAAGAAACACGCGCCATGCTTCCAAGGGAGCGTTTAATATTTCACTCAATTCGTTGGCATCTTCGATGGAGTGGAATCTACGTTGCGAGTCCATATTCTCCAGGGCTTCCTGAAAGCCTGTTGTCCCCACTGTTTCGGTCGGAATTATTTCTAGTTCTCTTTCCATTTCATCTAAGGAGTAACCACTGGCAAACATGCAGAGAGCTTCCCAAGCTTCCCCTGGCAAATATTGCTGGAAAGAATCCAATTCCTCTTCGCTTCGGATTTTTCGAACCTGTGGTAAAATAAATCGGGGAATGCCATAGCGTAAGAGAGTTTCTTCTGGGATATTAGAAAATAGGTACTCTGTTTTTTCTTCTTCTTTGGGAAGGTTTTCTTCCCAGCTATTGATAGCTTCGTAGTCAATTACTTGAAGAGCACCACTATAAGGGTTTATCGTAAAATGTTTGTTTTTTGCCCAATTTATCGCTTCATCATGGTTGTCGACCCAAACTAAGACGTAGACATTTTCTTTTTCAGGATGGAGAACCACCGCTCTATACTGTTTGCTAATACGGACAGTCCGTACATTTTTATCTTTCACTTCATGGATTTTTTCATAGTCAATCCCAGACGATCTTGGATTAGCAAAAAACTTTTCGATGAATTCCCGCACTCGCTTTTGCTCTTTGCGGGGAATTTTGGCAAATGCACTTAAGAAATCGACGCTCATGGAGACTTGTACTTTCATTTTCATAACGATTTTCCTAAACCTTTATCGAAAAAATAGAATTTGCTTAATCCACTTATCTTATCTGCTGTTTTGTAACTAGCTTTTAACCTTTAAAAATGTCTATCTCTGGAGAACTCTCTAAGTCTTTTTGAACCTCATCAATCCGGTAGACCTTCCATTTTTGCTCTAAGAACAAATGACGATGAGTCCATTCCTCCGTGCGCAGAAAGGCAATTTGGAGTTTGGGCCAAGCTAACTCCGCCGAAGCAAGAACCTTTCCCTTAGCGTCAACAAGCTCATATCCTGGTTCGGGAAGAGGAAGAGAACGAGTGCGCAGAAGCTCTACTAGGGGATAGTACAAAGGCAAGACCAACTCGATTACTTCACTCCACTCGGCCTCAGGAGAAGGAAGAGAAGAGAAAACTTTTTCTTGAAGACGATCGTATCGGTGGCGCTCCACTCCTTTTTGAGAAACAAAAATAGTCCGATCGAGAAATTGAAACCAGTTAAAGTAATGGAGAAAGGTATTCCAATGGTACCGATAATTTGATTTTCCTTTGCTTGAAATGCTTTGTTTGTCGTCCAGTCGCGCAACAACAGTGAAAGCCTCTTCTCTTTTTTGAGAGAGTTTCTCCCTATCCGCATAAAAAAAATAATGGGCAGAGGTTTGCTTTTGGATGTCTTCTCTCCAGTGGGCAAACATATAAGGATCTTCTCCTTCCTTTGCAACCAGAGAGCCCTTTTCACTAACTGTAGATTCTTTTAACAGAGTTTGGGCAAAGTTTTGGCAAGGAGTGAAAGAGCTTTTTTCTTTGCGCTCTAAAAAAGACATCGCTAAAAGAGAACTGAGTTTTTGCCAAGCTTTCACTTGGGGAAAGCCCATATAAAGTAAGAGTAGGTAATACGAGTTTTGTTGAAAGACATCTTGCAAACGAGATGTCTTTAATATTCGTTGTACCTTTCCCGCTTGCTCCAAAAACTCATGGAGATTTTTTTCGCTTCTGAGCAAATTCTTTAGTAATGGAATATGCACTTCACTGTAGTCAAAAAAGTTCTCTCGGCTTTCTTTCATCCCTACTTCTATGTCTTTCCAGGTTAAAGACCAGACTAAGAATTTACCAGATTGGATAATGGCTGTTCTTTGAGCAAAGTCTTCGTCTAAGCGCGATGTTGCTCCTCCTTTGCCGACATGATACTCATATCCATCTAAGAAAATTGCCAGGGGCTTAGTCTTTTGCTCCCAAGCCCCTTTGCCCTCTGGCCATAAAACAAAATCTGCTCTCGAAGGAATGGAGACACCCTTTTCTTGGTCTAAGTAAACCTGAGGTTCCAAGTCATAAATGTATTGGGCTAACTCGATTCGATACCCAGGTTTACCTCGGATAAGATGAGGCCGAACTTCCAGGCCACGAACTTGCTCTAAACTCTGGACAAAACGTAGTTCTAACTCGCTTTCCAAGACAGGACTTAGGCCAGAGTTTTGAATCGTATCGATCTCTTTCACTTTATTCTTGCGCTGGAGAATTTCATTGAGGATTTTAACAGCGGAATGGCGTGAGGTATTGGTAAAGTTATAGCGCCCACGGTAAGCATAGATACAAGAGTAGCAACCATCTTTGGAAAAATCTTGATTGCATTGACAAGAGCGGAGGGTATTTAAAGCCATTTGGAAAATCTCAAATATAACAGGAGGGGCATGAGGAGTAGAGCTAGGTGGACGAAGTAAATCTTTTAAGTACCCGGTTCCTCCGGGAATGGTATCGTAAATAACCAAATATCTTCGAGATAAATCGGTTTCGGCCTCTGGTTCATCGTGAAAGGTAATGCTTAAGTGATAAGGTTCTCCTCGGAATTTTTTTCTTAGGCCCAGATGAAAAGCAGCGCTAAAAGATTGTAGTTTTTTCTCCACATCTAAAGTAGCAACGGGCAACAAAATACGGATGGCCTCCGAAGCGAACTCCCTGTATAAAAAAAGAGCGTTGAATTTAGCTTTACTATCGTCCTTTAGGCGATACTTGCAACCAAAGGCGTGCTGAAACGGTTTGTTCAGTTGTTCCACCCGCCCGCATTCTTGGCAAATCGAAAAACCAGAGTTAACGTATTCTTTTCCGGCAACATGAAAACTTTCCTCCAAAGCTTCTCGGCCAAAATTGACCTCTCGAAAGACCACCTTAGAGATAAACTCAAAGCCGAAAGGGTATCTTTCATCTTGTAGTTGATAGGCGGCCTGGACTTGCTCCAAGTTGACTTCGACAAAGAGATTTTTACTGAAAAATACTGGTTCACGGTTATCACTTTCATCGAAGCTAAAGCTATCTCTCTCAGAGGTGGTGGAAAAAACTTGTCTCAATCGAATGAGGTCGCGCTTTTGTCCTATGTCGCTCCACATTTCGCTCTCGCACTTGGGGCAACGCTTAGCCCCCTTTTTTTCCAAGTTAACCTTTTCAATATGCGAGCACCGGTCGCAAAATTGCCACTTTTCGACCGGTGAAAGATTCATGTCAATTTGGTCAACCTCGACACTTCGTCCCTGTGCATAAAAGCGACTACTGGGAGCAAACTCCCCCAGAGCACTAGAGGCAGGTCTTTCGTAGCTAAAAGTTTTTGTTTGAAACTTCTGAGTGGAATCATTCTTTGTTACTTTTTGCCAAATGATAGATTTTAAAGTGACCCCCGACTCCGGGAAAGCATAGTTAGGGAGTAAGCCTTCATCGGTTAAAAAGTTGAGGGTTTCTTTTCCATTGAGTTGATGGATTATACTTTCAAATACCTCTTTCTCTTGCTCTAGTTCACTAATGATCTCTTCATGGTTACTTGGCTTTATACTCATTTCACGGTGTTTTTTCAAGTTGCGATTGATCCGCTGGAGTTGCTTGCGGTACATCTCGCGTTCTTCTTTTAAACCTCGAAAAGCATCTTCTAGCGTTTGGGCTAAATTGTTATGAGAGCAGTGAAAAGAACTCCACTCTTTGAGTTTTTGCTGGGTTGCTTCGCTAATCCGAGAGCTAAAAATTTCCAGAAATTGCGGGAAAAATTCACCTTGCCTCTTTGCGCAAAACTCTAAGAAGTTGTATGGAAAAGTATTTTCTTTTCGTCCAAACTGCTCTAAGGCACGTTTAATTTTAGGAGGGAAATCTTCTCTTGAAATTTCCGATTGCACCCATCGGTCTAAGAGAAAAGCGAAGAGTTGGCGTTTTAGAACAGAGGGGGCATCCAAAAAACAGCCCGGAGGATTGACTTTCCCCGACATCATTTCTAGAGGATCTTGGTAAAAGTACAAGTCGTGCGCAGCCGCATTGGCAAAGGTAAGAACCAAGGAGTTACCTGTTTTCCGTCCTGCCCGTCCGATTCTCTGCAAATAGCTCGCTTGGGTCGGAGGAGTCGAACACAAAACAACATTCGAAAGCCCTCCAATATCAATGCCCATCTCCAAAGTCGGAGTGCAAGAAAGAACGTTCGGAGCACTTGCCTTTTCTGGTTGATTAAATTGATTTTCGGCGCTCGTTCGTTCTTGGCTAGGAACTAAACCCGTGTGTTCGCTTGCAAAAATTCTCTGGACGTCTCCAAAAGAAAAGAGTTTGTGGTAGAAGCCTTCTTCCTTTTCGCTCGAAAGATAATGGCCCTTGCACCCTGATTGAAGGCAAGGAGTTCTTTTCCAAAGCTCCTCTTCTTTTTGCCAGATAGAAACATCATGCTGGCAATGAGAGCATTGGCAAATAGCGACTTGGGTTGTCACAAACAAAGCTTCTGGAATAAATCCATAAACCCGGTGCTTGTCCCCGACCAAAGAAAACATCAATTTTTTTTCTTCCCAGATTTGCAGTAAGGTCTGGTAAATATCGGCCATATAGTAGCGGGCATCTTTTTCGCTAAGCCCTAAGCTCCGCTCTAGCCAATCGCAGTACCATCCGCTTTTTGCCGTTACATTTTCAAAACGTTGGCTGGGAGTAAGAGACACAAAAGCCGGAAGGCGCGTTCTTTTATTGGCATTGGGCATATAGAGCGGAAATCCAAAATGGTAGTAAGAACCAAAATTGCGCAAATACATATCCAAACCTTGGTGGTAAATCGCTCCGCGCTTTAACCAACGCATCCAAAGCCCGTGGACAAAAGAAGAAAAGGGCTCTTTTTCTAGGTGGCGTAAGATTCCCACCTGATTGCGAAGACGCTCATAGCTTTCCTGGAGAATTAGCTCCTCCATTTGCGGGTGGACATACAAAGTGGAGCAGTTATTTTTCTCTAAGGTTCTTCCAATTCGGGCATTGTAACCATACTCTGCCGTGATTTCCCAGGCCACTCTTTCGCGCAGAAGTTGCTCCATATTCGCAGAAATCGATTGCTTATCTAAAAACTCTTGGTAGTCCTGTAGATAATATAGGTCCACGGGAAAGAAAGTAGCGATAAACCTCTCGGGGGTGAAATGACTTTTCCAGTAGTCAGGGAATTTTTCAATCAAATCCGCTAAACAAATGCTTTCGTTTGCCAAAGCTACTTTCTGAAGAGCGCTCCGAAAGTTAAAGCGGTAGGTGCGAGCGGCAAAAAAACCAGCTCGATGAGAGGCGTCTTGGACAGAATCAGAAAAGGCCAAAAGCTTTTTGTCGTGGTTGTAAGGAGAGGCAAAGAGCTGGCTAATGGCAACACTCGTTAAACTAGCCGCTCGCGCTCCAACAATACTATAGGAATCGTGGGCATGGCAGACAGGACAAACAAGGGTCTTTTCTCCTTGGATACGCTTTATCGCTAAAACAGGGATGAGCTTTTCCTCGGCACAGTGCGAACAAGTCTCATCGCGGGAAAGAGTCAGGCACTTGGGGCAAAGTTGCGGGTTATCAAAAAAACTTTGCTGGGCTTTTTTTTCTAAGTGGCTTTTCCCATCTTTGGGAAAGAGGTAAAGAATATTGGCACTTCCCCCAAAGAATCCCTGATATATTTTGCGCAAGCTGCTCGTCAGTGGTTGCTCTCCTCCGACTTCATCTAAGGCCATCCATCCTGTGTAACCACATTCGCGGCAATGAATCGGAGGTAAAGAAAGTTCCCGCTCTTCGACTGTTAGGTCATCGGAAAAATGAAGTTGAGGAGGGAGAGAAACCTGGGCAACCAGACGGCGTAGCTCGCGCAACCAAAGTTGAAAACGCACTTGCAAAAGAGGGAAAGCCTTTTCTGTCGAAGTTTCTCCTTCCTCACTTGTAGAAAAAATGCGTGCGGCTGAAACTAGGGCTAAGAAACTCTGCAATACTTGGCTTAACTCAATAAGCGAAAATCCCTCTAGCTCCTCGCAGCGGCGGACGAGAAGAGAGTAGATTTCCTCGACCGGTTTAGTTTTATTGTCTAAACTATAGAGAAGAGCCGACATCAGTTTATGCCGAGGCAAAAAATCGGCCAAGTCCTTACGCCAGGAGTTCTTTTCGAAGTGACCAATTTTTTCCTGCAACCATAGTTCATACTGGGCTCGAATGTATTCCTCATCGTTTTTGTACAAGGTATAACTAAGCATTTCCCCAGAGCTAGGGAAATGTTGCAAGCGATAGTCGTCGAGATTGTCCTCTTCGCCCTTCTCAATAAACTCGGGAATGCTCAAGAGGTCTTCCGTAATGATACTATCCAGGTCAAACTCTGTCCCAAAAATTTCTTCGGCATACTCTCGGATGGCCTCTTGGCTATCGTCCTCTCCTAAAGTTGCCGAGGTACCAATCGAGCAAAGATTCTCTTCCACGCCGAGTCTTTTTTTGAGGCGGCGAATCAGACAGGCCAAATCACTTCCCTGGGCTCCATCAAAAGAGTGCAATTCGTCAACAACGAGGTATTTTAAAACCCCCGGAGCATTGTTCTGCCAAAGTTTAAAATCTTGGGGCCGAATCATTAAAAAGTCGAGCATCTTATAGTTGGTGATCAAAATATCCGGCGGACTCAAACGCAGAGTTTCTCGGTCGGTAATGAGAAAATCCGGCCCCATCTCTCGCTCTTGTGATTTTTCATCTTCTCCCACATACACCCCAGCCCTAATTTTTTTCTTAAGAGAGCTATTCTGGTAAATTAACTCGGCTAGGCGTTTAGCTTGGTCTTTGGCTAAGGCATTCATCGGATAGAGAAGAATTGCTTTGATTCCGGGTTGCTCAAAGTTTTGACGGCAGTGTTCCAAAATCGGGTAGAGAAAGCACTCCGTTTTCCCCGAACCCGTCCCAGTAGCAATAATGGTCGACTTAGGCTTCTCTCCGTGTAAGCGAGCAAAGGCTTGCTGTTGGTGGGCATACGGGATAAAACCTTTTTGGGTTAGTTCGGGAAAATAGACCTTATTGTCTTCTGCTCGGCGAAAGGGCAGCTTAATGTTCAAATAAGGGCCTTGGAAAATTCCTTTTCCTTCGCGAAAGAAGTTTTCTAAAGTCCCCGAAAAATGCCGGTTCGTCACCGGAAAGGTCGTCAATAAAAAATCTTCAATCGATTTCTCTACGCTATGGCAAAGCACACTCGGAATCATCTATTAGGACTCCTTCAAAGCTAGAAGTCGTTTTTGAAAAGTCTCATAGGCTAAACGCAAATCGTCCTTTCGTTCGCAGCGGTCATAAGGTGTTTCGTAACGCCTCTTCTTGTGCGGATACATCTTTGGCGCTTGGTACTCAATACAATGCCCTTCCTCTTTGATCTTGATATTCTGCTTAGCTGCTTGCTTGAGAACTTCCCTTGGGACAAGGAGACCATTACGGTCGTAGTGGTTTTGGTGCTCGTATTTTTGGAGAACAGGAAACTGTACTTTGTAGATAATAAGGAGTTCTTCTAGAGTGAGATCCAGAGCAATTGCAGTGAGGGCATCTAGTTCAACTAGAGCTTGACGTCTTTCGTAAGGAGAGCGTAGAGCACAAGAGCGAGTCCAAGTGGGACTTATTTCAGAGAAGTCGTGTAGACGAGGATCATTTTTGGTGAAGCTGTCAGAAGTAAACCTAGATTGATACATTTGATCCCAAACCTCTTGGTAGTGAGTTGTCAGACAGTTGAGGCATAGGGTACGCAGAAACATCCAGGAGCCTAATGGAGTGCTTTCTATTTCAGGCAAAGGGAGCTTTGCCAAAATTTCTGTGAGTACGTGGGTTTTACCAGTCAACTTAACAAGAAAATCAGCAACTATAGAGAAAGATATCCCTAATAAATTTAAAAGATATTCGTAATTTTTTTCTAAAAAGGTAATGGATATCGAGCCATTATGGTGCAAAAATAAAGGAGGGTACATTCCTGAAATTAGAGTTCTTTCATTGGTTGGTCCGACAAAAATACGATTTTGGTAGCGATAAAAATCAGTAATTTTTTTCCCTCCAACCATTCCTAGTTTTGAATTTTCTGGTATGCTCTTTTTCTCTTCTTTTAAGAATTGTTTTGTAGGAATAAACATAACCCTAGGAATATAGTCATCCGCTATCTTCGTCAAATCGACATCGTCATAGTCCAAGTTATTTTTACAACTCTCTCGAGGTTCTTTGTTAAAAGGTGTTCCTACAAAATAGTGGGGCCCTGAGATAACCACTTGCTCTAAACTATCAGGACGACAAATATTTTTTTCAATGTATCCATCTCTCTGGGCATAAGTTTCATCAAACATTGCTGTTGCAAAATATTGATCTTTTAAATCCCCCAATTTTCTTTTTTGCTTGGTCAATTTCCGAATAACAGAAAAGACCTCACGGCTATGTAAAGCGAGTAAACGGCTATGCAGAATAGGGGTTTTCTCATCTTCGAATATTTCTTTGAAATACTGTAAAACCTCATGGTTGATTTCAATAACTCGGCTTTGATGCCCCTCTAAGTTCCAGTTGAAATCTTCGTCTTTAATCCCAGGGATCTCTCCAACTCCATTATGTTGAAAACAGTCTCCTATTGTTAGGGGAGAAAAGAGGTTAAATATATGCTCACTTATATTATCTTTCTTTTTGACACCATAGATATTGATGCTGTACTTTGCGTGGTGGTCTACCTCTTCAAAGAGCCTGAGCTCGTTAACAAACTGAAAGTGCCATTTGATCCGTAGGTAGATCTCTTGCCGAAATATTTTACCTTTTCCATCATCATAAACCCCTTCGGGGTGTAAAAATCCTGTCACTCCCTTTTTGCTACCAAGTTTCCAAGACTGAGTGATAAAGCATTTATATAGGTTAGTCTGAATACCTTTTAGCTCTGGATAGTTCTGTTTAGCATTGAGAAAGCTTTTTATTCCAGAAAACTCTACATATTCCTCTAAATAATCTTCTTTAATCCCCTTTTGCTCTAAATATTTCTCTCTTCTTTTTGCCACTTCACTACTCGATATTTTATGCAAAAGCAAAGAAGCGTCATACTCTCCCAAGAGCCCTTTTTCATTCCACTCGACTTTAACCCAAGGAGGGTTTCCCAAAATCAAATCAAAACCTCCCCTCTCAAAAAACAAGTCGGCAAACTCTAGCTCCCAGTGAAAGAAATTGTGCTTTTTTTTGAGCGAACGGACCAGAGCAAAACGTTCGATTTTTTCGCACAGTTCATCGACATCAGCATAGCCGTATTTGCTAAAGAAATAGTCTTTTTCGCTTTGGACTTCGGAGCCAAAGAGAAGGAGCTGTAGCTCTAAGAGGTACTCATCACGGCTGGGCAAAAGGGAGGCTTTTTCTATCGGCCAAAACCAGAGGGCGCACCAGTAGTCCATGACAAACTGGAGGCGGCGGTAGGGGCTAAAGGGAAATTCTATTCTTTTGAGAAAGTCGTCCTTTTGCTGCATGCTGAAAGCTTTTTTCGAGCTATTTTCTTCTTGCCCGTAAATGTTTACGGAATCATTTGTTTTTTCGCGCAGTTGGGCTCTGGTTTGGCTATGCTCTTGCCATAGTTCATCGATGATGGCACTCATCTTAAGGAGTTGCTCTGCTTCTTCCTCGCGGAGAGGTACGAGAAAGTTTTTCCGCCACTCTTGCATCGTTTGGAGCTCTTCGGGGACGAGTCCTCGGATGACCTTGTCTTTGTGCTCACTCATTCCTAAATCGGGAAGGAGAAAATGATAGATCTCTTCGGGTTTTCTCGCTTCTCCTAAAGGTACTCGGCGGGGAACTTTCTCTTGCCATTTCTTGTTTTTCTTTCCGGTAACTTGCCCTGAGGAGAAGCACTCTCGGCGCGCTCCAATCAGACTGTTTCCGTGCAAAAAACGCATTCTTAACCAGGGAATGTTTTGCCCCTGGTGGAGGGAATTAAGCCATAGGGAAATCTCTGCTAGCTCTAGGGCGGTTTCGTTTAAGTCGACTCCGTAGAAGTTGTGCGAAGCTAGGTAGGATTTGACCTTTTGTTTCTCTTGGGCGTAGTTTTCAAAGTCGAGGTGCTCGGAGAGTTCTTTTTGTTTGCGCTGCAAATAAATATCAGCCATTTGGTTTAAGGCTTCGTTTAAGAAAGACCCTGAACCTAAGGCAGGTTCGCAAACGCTGAGCTGGAGAATTTCATCGGCCGTTTTGTCTTTGAGGGCTTCCTGAAGAGCAAAGCGTACCACGCATTGGGTGAGCGACTCTGGGGTGTAAAAAGAAGCCGTTTTTTCTCGGTTGCGTCCGGCTAAACGGTAGATGAAAGTTCCTCTTGGGTAGCAGCGGGCTTGTCCATCGGGCTCATGAACTCTTTCACTTTCTTTGTAGTTTTTCCACTCTTCTTGGCGGACAAAAAAAGCTTGCTCTAAGTTCTCTTCGCTCTTTTGACCAGCAGCGCAGACTTCGTAAAGATCTTCCTCGGCAAAAAAGCCGCTATAAGAGAGAAGCCCTTCGTAGATATGCCCGAGTTGGTTGATCCCTAGTTGGGCATAGCTAATGCGTCCTCTCGATTTTCCTTTGTTCACCTGAGAGAGAGACAAAAGACCAATGACTTCTTGGAGGACTTGGTTACGAAACTTGACCTTATTCAAAAGAGGAGTTTTCGTTGGATTAAAGAGATTGCTTTTCAAAGAGGGCAAGCTAAAGACATATAGGTCTGTCTTTCCCGTAGGCTGAAAGTCCATTGTCATCTGCTTTCCTTCGGGATCATTTTCCAATCCTTCAAAAAACAAATGAAAGAGCATTTTGAGGGACTCATGAATATAGTGGCCGTTTTTTTCCCTCTCGGTGCTTAAGGGAATTAATTCCAGATCCCTCAGCGATTCTAAACTATAGCCTTGTAAATATCCCTTGCTCTTGGTCGGAGCCATATCCAGTTCAGGACGCGCTTCGATATAGAAAATAAAGAGTAGGCGATAGAGGTAACGCAAGCTCTCTTGGGTGAGTTGCTGGGCCAAGTTACTTTCGTACATTTTTTGATGGAGAGTTTCTCTATTGTAATGAACGTATTCATTGGCAATGAGTTCGACTGCTCTACGAACTCCGTACTTTAAGTCCTTTGAGACAGAGAAAGCGTGTTTGTGAGAGTTTTCATCGAGGGTATCGAGAAACGAACTTCCCTTATCAGGGGCAATACTCTCCTTATGAAGGAGAGCCGTAAAGGCTTTGATAGTAGAGCTTTCTTTTCTTCCCAAGATTTCATCAAGATCAAATGAAAGGTATCTTTTTTCTCCCCACTTGGAACGATCGAGTAAAATAATTTGTGGCAGAGAAAGGAGAATTAACCAGCGCGGAGACTCTTCCAAGGGAAAAATCTTTTTGCTAATAATGCTCTCCCAGTTTTCTTCGGGTAAGGTAAAAGAACTTTTCGAAAAAAGAGAGTCTGCGCTGGGCTTTACCTTTAGAGGACTTTCTTCTTTTTCAGTATGAGCTTGCAAAAACCAGAGGTAAGGGCTACCGTTATTTTCGGTAAGCTCTCCTTCAATGGTAATGGCTTCGTTATTCTCTAGCTCGCGGATTTGTTTTTTTAAGCGATAGCCTAGGGCTTGGCCTAAATCATAATAGAATTGTTCTTCGGCGAGTTCTTCTCGTTCATGTAAATTTTTGTTTTGCAAGTAGCGATTGCTCAAAGCCCCTACTTCTAGGTAAGGGGCTCTCTCCTTCTCCCACTTTTGAAAGAGCGATTTTAAATCTCCTGCAAAAATAGCATTGAGGTAATGGTTGCTGTAAAACTCATTTACATTGTTGATACCAGTAAAATCGAATGACATGAATTTTTCTACCTTAAGTTTCGCTTTGGATAATAGCCACAACTTGAATATAAGACTGAGAACTCAGGCTAAAATCTTTTTCTAGCCAACCTTGGTAATGACCAAAAGCTTCTTCAATTTGCCGTAACCGAGCCTCTTTCTTGAGAAGCGAGAGGGGAGTTTCTTCCTCTTCTTTGATTTGCCGCGCCTTGAGTTTTTTCAGCTCATCGAGTTTTTTTTGGCGCTTCTCCGATTTTTTTAGGGTGTACTCTTGGATCTTTGTTTGCATGAGTTGCTTGGCTTCTTGCACGGCCAAAGTCATGAGTAAAGGAATTTCTTCTCCCATTTGAAAGTTCTCTCGCCGGGGAATCTTCTCTTGGTTTAAACATGTATAGGCAAAAAACTCTTCTAAATCATAGACTTTGTTTAGGCGAGCTTGGCAGAAAGATATTCCCCACCAATGGGCTAGAACAACGTGGCCGTGGTGGTTGGAAGCGGTGCTGTAGAGAAGAAAGATTTTTTCCTCTTTCTTTAGTTTATCGGGAATAAAAATCACCGGTGCTTCGTGCCGCCTTAAGCCTGCCATTAGCTTATCATGAAGCCATATCATGGCCGGATGCAAATCCCACATCAGCTCTAATTGAGGCCAACTTTCTTCTTGGGTTCGACAAAGTTGGTAGGCACTTTTCACCTTCTCATGGTCGGTACTCAAAGAAAGACGTAAATCTTTAGATAAAATTTCTTCGGGTAAATATTTATAGCGATGTTGAAGATCTTCGGGAACTTGGATACGTAGGATACTATTTTCGGCATCGTCCTCTAAGTTTAGGCCCATTTCCTTGTTTAAAAACTGGAAAGCACGACGATAGAAGGTAAAGTTATCGGCAAAGAGCGAAAATTTTTGAGAAGGAGAAAGCACAGGAGGAGAGTTCTCCTCACTATCAAAGCGAAGGAACAACTCAAAAGGATCTTCTTCTTTCTCCAACTCTTGGCTAAACTCTTCAGGACTTCTTTCCTCCTCAATCACTTGCCCGACAAATTGCTCTTCTTTTTCAATATCATAAAGCCCCAACAAAGCTGCCGGGTCTCCAATGTTATTTTGAGCGTGTTGCTCTTTTTCCAAAAGGATTTCCAAAATACGTAAATCTCGCTTAAACTTTTGATTTTGGGCAATATTGAGAAGATAATAAATCTGCGGAGTGTGCTCTTGTCCATAGCGATCAATTCGCCCATTGCGTTGCTGCAAGGTCATTAAAGACCAGGGGATATCAAAGTGAATGAGCTTGTAGCTGAAAAAATGCAGGTTAATCCCCTCCGAAGCGACATCAGAGGCTAAAAGCAATCTCACTTTACTATTTCGTTTTCCAAACTGGTCGACAATCTCTTGTTGCTTATGATCGTCCAAGTTACCATGAAAGACCAAAACCCTGTTTTTATCTAAGGAAATATCCTGAGCTAAGTGGTCGCGCAAAAAATACAAAGTCTCTAAGCGTTCGCTAAAAATAATTAAGCGGTCGTCGCTTTTCTTGCCATTCCAGTTTAAATCTCCCTCTTCTCCTTTTAGCCATTTCACTAAAGCTTGGTACTTACTAAACTCGCTTCGCGAGATTTTCTCCACTCGCTTTTGAAGTTGCCTAAGAGTTTCCAGATCTTCCTTAGCCCCTTCTGTTTTCTGCAAGTTGCGAATCCGATTTTCGATTGTCTTAGAGCAAGCCGCGGGGCTAGACAAAAGAGATTTCTCCAAAACCGTCTTAAAGAGAAAATGCCCTCCTCTTCGCTCTTGGTCGATTCTTTGGAATTGCAGTTCACTCAAAGCTTGGAAAGCTTCTTCTTCTAGCAAAGAAGTGGAACAAGATATTTTTACCGTTTTCTGCTGGGCCTGAAAACTATCTCGGACTTGCTCTTGAACGTCCTTTTTAAAGCGCCGGACAAAGAGCCCTTTGATTTCATCGGGACTGTAGTCTTTCGGATTAGCAATTGCCGTAGGGTCGAGCATATTCATTAAACTAGCAAAGGTTTCTGCTCGTCCATCATGAGGAGTGGCCGAAGCCATGATTAAAGTGTCCGATCTTTTTGCCAGTAAACTAGCAAGCTTAGCCCGCTGCGATTTGTTTTTTCCTCTTACCGCAACATTGTGGCACTCATCTATAACAATGATATCCCAGTAGCTATTTTCCAAATAATTCCGGTAGCTGACATCTTGCTTCAAAGTATCGATGGAAATAATCACTTTGTCATAGTAATAAAAAGGATTGGCATGAGTAGGGATTAAAGTTCGAATTTTCTGAATGCCCTTAGAGTCTAAGCGAACCAAAGGAATCGTAAAGCGAGCCCAAAGTTCCTTTTGAAATTGAGTCAACATACTCTTAATCACCGCGACCAAAATGCGCTTTCCCTTGCCCCGCTTCATCAACTCCGTAATCAGAATCCCCACCTCTATCGTTTTCCCTAAACCCACCCCATCAGCAATTAAAATACGCTGCCGAGGTCTCTTCAAAGCCTCCATCGCAGGAGTAAACTGGTAGCTATTGTGATCTATCGCCGCCTGCTGGCTAAAACCAACCTCTTCCCCATAAACAGGCGTTTGTCGCAACATACTCTCAATGTACAAGCGAGTCCTTAAATAACGATCCGAGCTATCACAAACCGGCTTTGTCTCCTCTGGCTTTAACTCAATAATTGTCTTTTGAGAAAGAGACTCCTCTAAATTACGCTGAAAAATAGCCTCTCGATCCCTGACCAAAGGAGAAACCCCAATAACAAAAAGAATCTCATCTCCACTAGGAGCTTTTTCTGTCTTTTGAACCATCCACTCTTCATCGCGAATAATCACTCGACTTCCTGGAGCAAACATATTCCCTCATTCTTTTAATCCGTAGTTGAAATCATTTTTTAGATGGGAAATAATAGCAAAAACAAGCCTGTTTTGCTAGGTATTAAACCATGGACTTCTTTAGTTACCTGTTCTTAGAGATAAATAGAGCTTTTATTTTTCTGAAAGATTATTGTAGCTTCTTTGGTGTGGATTTACCCAAGTTTCTCCACTTTTATAATCTCGATAGTGGCCATCTCCCCAGGTTTTCTCCAAAAAGCGTGTAGGTATTGTTTTGTTTCAAAAAAAAATACTCTTTTTATTCAAGAGTACACTTTCCTCTTTTTAACTCTTATACTCACTTGCAAAAACAATAAGAAGGAATATAATAGCATAAATTAACTGATAGTTGCATAAGAATAATCGCGGCAAATAAAGTTAAGAGACAGACTAAATTCTCTCTTTCTATAATTGGTTAAGTTGAGTGCTACCTGGTTAACTTAACCAATTACTAAGATGGCTTCTGATAGGTCAGGCGAAGGAAATCTAAAGTATAAAATATTGAATATGGAGAAACACAATGGAAAGATGTACGCAAGAGTTTACAGCATTCGCTACAAAATTTGAAAAGGATATTCCTGGTTTAATGGCAAATCTAAAACGCATGGTTGCATTACTAAATTTTGATGGAGAGATGGCTGTTGCTCGCGCTCGTATTGTTTGTGAGTCGATTGTTAAGGATATATATCAAAAAGAAATTGGTGATCCTGGCAAAAAAGCACTTCATGATTTGATTGTTTGTCTTAGAAAGCCATCACTTGAAGCAAAGAGAATTCCCATTCCTAGAAAAGTTTATACCGCCATGGGAAACATCCGAGAATTGGCAAACTTGACCGTTCACTCCGTAAATGATACAGAAACTATAAATGAATCTGATATCAACTCAGCCATGTGGTCTTGTCACAGATTGGTAGAATGGTATATCTCTGACTATAGAAAGATGTCTCCTCTGGTTTCCCCTCCCCCCCCACCCCCTCCACTTGATGAACTTCCTTACTTTTTATGGGATGCTTTTTTAGAGCTATCCGTCAGAGATTTGCGATATTTGTGTGAGGAAATAACCGGAGAAACATGGCAATCTAAAGAAGAGAACCTTGTTGAAATTGTTGCATACTCAGATTCACTAGAGGAAATTCTCCAGCAACTATCTTTGCAAAACTTAAAGATCCTTGCCAAATATTTAGATATTTCGCCTCGAAGATCTATGACAGAGCAAATAGATGAAATTTTAAAGTGGAGCAAAAATGCACGAATAAAACAACGAGGAGTTTCGATGGTTTATCTCCCCGCACTTATGAAAGATACATTCCTGCATTTTTCTTGGAGAGAAGAATCGTGTCGACTGAGAAGTTATACAAATCCTCATAATTATGAGGAAGTCTCTCATTACTATGAAACTGTTGATGTCTTGCCGCTTATTGAGAGAGAAGTAGAAATCTCAGGACGAAAAAATATAGATGATATTGAGTTTTGGCATGAAAAAACACTAGAGCTAAATAAAACTCTCTTTCTGGAAACTTAGTAGAGAGTACACGAAGAGAAACGAATTAGCATAATAATCAAACAGCTTTTAGTGTATAAATCGAAACAACCTTTTTCTGAAAAAATAGTCAGATAAATTTTTTTCTCTACCTCTTAGAAATCAAACTCCCATGAAAACCAACTCAAAGGTATAGTAATGAAAACAAAACTGCAGGAGTGGTATTACAATAACAATAAAACGATAAATGCATGCTTAGAGCTCGTTTGTGAATGGATTCTTCCTTCCGGAAAAGCTGTCGTAAAACCTTTTTTGGGGTATTTCGAAGACATTGAAGAAGGTAAATTGCAGGCAAAAGTATTTCAAAATGAAGATCTTCTGAAAAGCTTGCAGTCTCAAGTGAACTGTATTATTGAAGAAATTCAAACAAAAACAGTTGATCTAAACTCGTCCTCGGTAAGCGAAATCAAGGAAATTATCCAAAGTGAAAGATCTCAAGAGCTAGAGAGTGTTTTATTGTCTCTTACCAATATCATTTTGCAAGAAACTCCTATTGACTTTACTTTAAACGAGAGATATCAAATACTCGAAAAGATTGGTTTAGGGGGGCAAGGATCAGTTTATCGAGCGAAAGACTTACAAACAGGTATTGAAGTTGCTCTAAAAGTTTTTCACCAAAGAAAAAATTTTGATTTTCAAAGTATCTGCAGTGAATACAAAACAATTGTCAACAAACTTTTTCATCTTAATATTGTTCAATGTCGGCACTTAGATCATGATCCCAAAACGGGGTGCTGGTATTTGGTGATGGATTTTATTCAAGGAAACAATCTTCGTCATTTTTTAAGAAAAAAAAGCCCCATTTCTCTATCAACTGCCCTAAAGTATCTAGAACCTGTTGCCCAAGTATTAGATTTTTCTCACAAACAAAATATTATTCATGGAGATCTGAAGCCTGAAAATATCTTAGTCCGTGCCAAAGATGAGTCCATCTTTGTCACAGATTTTGGATTGGCACGAGACCTTGGTCTTCCATCGGATGCTATTTTGAAAATGAAGGGCACCATTCCTTACATGGCTCCTGAGCAATACTTTGAGAGGAGTACCTTTCAAAGTGATATTTGGGCCTTTGGAGTTATCTTATATGAAATGCTAGAAGGAGAACATCCTTTTCCGGGAAAAACGAAAGAGGAATATCAAAACTTAATTCAGCATTCGCAACCGAAAAAGTCTTCTCATTTAACAGAATTGCAGTGGAAGTTTTTAGAGAAAATACTGAGTAAAGATGCCAAGGAAAGACCCACTTCTTTTCAATATATCATTGAACAACTTCGGTTTTCTCCTGTGAACAAAGATTTAGAGCTTGTTTTTTCTAAGCAAATCTCACAGTTAATGAAAACTCTATATGCTTTCAAAGAGAGTTCTCTTCAGGAGCTATCCCAAGAAGATTTAAACTACCAAGAAATATTGACAAATCTTAAAGAAGAGCAAGTAAAAGTCTCTCCTCCTTTGAAGATTTTGGTAATAGGAGAATACAATGTAGGAAAGTCCACTTTTATCAATAGTCTATTAGGAGAAGATTTACTCCCCAGTGATATTGTTCCGACAGATACCGTGATATCTAGAGTGATGAGGGGAGACCACTACGAGCATTTAGCGGAAATACATTTTTCTGATGGAACTGTAAAAAAATACTACAACTACCAAGAGATTTGGAAACATATAGATCGAAAGCATAATTATCAACAAGAGCAGATTAAAGATATTAAAATTTACCACCAAGCGAGCTTGCTAAGAGAAATAGAGATTATTAACACTCCAGGAATAAACTCCTTTTTCCAGAAGGATACGGAGCTTGTTCGCAGTTATTTAAAAGAAGCGGATGGTCTTATCTGGCTTTTCAATAGCCAAAGTTTGTCTGGTCGTTACTCTCTTGATTTTTTAGAAGAAATGGAAAAATACCAATTTAAGTCGATAGCTGTTTTGAATATGATTGACCTATGTTATGAATACGATGATGATTTAGATGAATATGGAGATATCAATATAGAGAATGTCAATAGTGCTCGAAAATATACTCAAAACTACTTTGGAAAGTACTATCAGGAACTTATTGACTATGCAAGCTTGCCTATTCTAGATATATTCCTCCAAGTCTCTAAAGAAGGAGACTACTTTAATCAATACGACTCTCTTGCCAAATGGGGGTATTTTAATTTGATCTCTTCTTTAGAAAGACATATCTATTCTCCAAACTCTGTTTTTCGTCAGAATAAATTCACTAAGATGCATCGTAAGATAAACAAGGACTACCAACTTATATATAAAGCAGTAAAAAATTCAGAGAAGTATTTGGATGAAAAAATAGCGAACGTTTCTGAAGAAAACAAAGAACTAGATGTTTTTATGAAAAAACTGCAGCATCAAAAAATAAAATCCTCCCAACAAATAGATGAAAAAATAAAGCAGACTACTCAAGAAATTATTGCCTTGTTATCGAGTAACTTGGAGGATTTTATCGATAATGAGGTAGGTATTCTTAAGATGAAAAAAGTAGAGAAACTGGAAGAACTTTTTAAAAATCAGTACTTAGATAATGAAGGTTTAGAGAATCATCTTGAGGTGCTTCGTAAAGAAGTGAATAGAATAATTCAAATTTTAGCCGAGGATTTAGAAGTCATTGCCGGAGAAGATATTCAAATTCATATTGAAACGGCAAGGTATGTTCAAGTTTTGCAAAATATGAACTCAAGCTTAGCTTGGCAAAAATGCTTGCTTGAGCCAACCAGAGGAGCATCTGAAAGCATCGTGGGGGCTCTTTTAACCATTATTGTTCTGAGTATTATACCTGCTTCTGGTGGGCTCTCAGCAATAGTTGCTGTTGGTGTAGCAAGTGGAATTGGATGGCCAATCGCTGCCATTGCTGCTTTGGGAGTTGCCAAGAAGCTTGCCACAAGTAATGCTTATCAAGAAATTCGGAGTAGGACAAAAGAAAAAGTTCTTCGTGAGCTCAAAATGAGAAATTATGAGATCCGCTTAGAGATAGAAAAATGGTGCCATGATTTACTTAACCAAGTAATGAAAAATTTCCAGCAACAAATTCAAGAAAAAAGCTCTGCTTTACAAAAAAGACTGGTTTTGGAAGAGGAAAAAGAAAATCTCCAAAAGCTACTATGCCAATATAAAGAAGCTTTGGATATTCTTGAAAGCAGTATCAAAATATGAATATTCATCAGCAATATTTTTTAAAGATAGGTGCTTTTGAAAAACAGATAAACAAGATCTATAAACAAATAGAAAAACATTCTTCCTTGTTTGGTTTTGGAGTGAAGAATGTTCCTGTAATTGGCTTTTGTGGAGCGTTTTCTGTTGGTAAATCCACGACCATAAATCAAATTCTAAGAGGTAGCCTAGAAGACAAAAGTTTACTTAGTGATCTCGGTCAAGTTCAAAAAATTATAGAAGAAGTTGACTTGTCTCCCGTTGATATTATTCCGACAACAGCGTGTGGCATTCATTTCAAATACGGAGAAAATTTTGCGGCAACGTTTTATAGAGATAAAAGCAATAATTTTTTATCGGATATTCACCGAACAAAAACCGTTGATGATTATATTAATTTTATTCAAGATAGGAAAAATCTAAATAACACTGCTTTTATCGAAATAGAATTGCCTCACCCATTATTAAGAGATCACTATGAAATAATTGATATGCCTGGAGGAAACTCCATTTACTTGGAAGACCAAGCGAAGCTTCTATATTTACTAGATAAATGCGATGCTCTTATTTATCTTTTTCCTTCCCTGGGGATTTCTCGGCATGATGAAGAGTTTTTGACAAAGGTGTTGAAAGATATACAAAATGGCAGAGATCTTTTTCGGGGGCCTATTTCTTTTTGGTTGAACTATAATGAACATGGGGTTGGTAGTATTAACAATGTTCTAAAACTAACTTACAGAAAACTAAGAACCCTAATACAGTCTTTAAATCCTTATTTTGCTACACGCTTCTTCGAAGAGAAAAACTTTGTTCACTTTTATAATTCCAATAATTTGCTAGAAGAAGAACTGGAACATTTCTACCAATATCTAAAGTATTTTGCTCTAATAGCCAAACTCTATCATATAGATAAATCGAGAGAATTTTTGTACTGTCAGGCTTACCAGTATAACCAACGTCTCAAAGGTATTATTAAAGGAGAAGATCGTTATTTTTTGGGAGAAGTGGAAAGTCGAAATAAGTATCTCAGAAGAATCAAGGCTTTGCAAGTTCTATACCATCTAAAAAAAATCTCTTTACGCTCACCGGAGTATAACAAAGAAGAGTTGGGAGCGGCAATTCGTCTTATATATGAACCCTCTGCAAGTACGTCTAAAAAAATGATAGTAAACAAACAAAGGGTTGCTCTGCTAGGTTTTGTTCTTTATGGACTAAAGCAAATGCATAGAGAACAGCAAAACTTAAAACAAGTAGAGGAAGCGCTTCCTGCTCTCGAAGAGATTTTGGGAGACCAACTTTCTCTTGTGCGAAGTTTGCATTGCCAACCTCTACCAGTCAGCTCTAATCTCTTAGAGATAGAAGAGCTTTTTCATAAAGACTCTATTGAACTGGTAAAGGCGACCCAACATTTTATGGATTACAATGTTGAAAAGTTGGCTTTCAAAAAATTTGAACCTATCGGAGAGCAGGCGAGACTGGAGAAGTTTAGCCATAACATTAAAACCCAACTTCTCGATTGTATCGCTAAACTCAAAAATATACGCAAGACAACTCCTTATTTTAAAAATCTGAGTTTAGTTATACTGGGCGATTTAAAACAAAAGATTATTTCTAATCGCTATATTCTACCTATTTGCGGGCCATTCTCTTCTGGCAAATCTAGCTTTATTAACACCTTGTTAGATTGCTCTGATATTTTACCTGTTGATAACACCCCTACAACGGCTTACATTAACGAAATAAAGTATGGTTCCAATAATGTTGTTATTCACTGGAAAGAAGAGAGCATAATCCACATCATCAACCAAGAGAATAGAGAAAGCTGTTTTTCCTTAGAAGTCAAGGGAGATGAAATTCTGGATGTCTGTGAACTATTGAAGCTGGTTCAACAAAAATCTTTAGTTCCTCAAATTAGAGAGATATTTTATCAAACAATCGAAAATAAAAACTGGGCTCTTATTTCTCCTGATAAGCTTTATCAATTATTAAGCTCGCTTCAAAAGCAAAAGGACATTTTTTATAAAACCCCTTTTCTCTCAGAAAAAGAAGCCTTAACTCATTTGAAAGACCACTTGGAATCAAATACTCTTCTCTCAACTATAAAAATCCATTTTTTTCCTTGTCCACCGACAAAGTTAAGTTTACTCAGCGAGAAAAAGAGTATTCAGCACTACCACTCTCGTTATTACGGACATATTATCAATAAAGTAGAGATCTATTATCCCTTAGACTTATTGAGAGATGTTCATTTAGTGGATACACCGGGCTTTAACTCCATTGTTTCTTACCACGATGAGATTACAGAGGACTATCTATTTCTGAGCGACTCCTTTTTATATTTTATGTCAGCAAGTCAAGCCCTAACTAGCGATGAAATTCCTAAACTAAAGAAATTATTCTCGAAGTTCGAGAATCGAAAAAAACTAGGAAAAGCAGTGCCGAATATTTTTATTGTTATTACAAAAATAGATGAGCTTAGAAGAAAAAAGTATAAAACTTCGCCCATAAAATTCGTCGAAGAACAACTCTCGCAATATTTTCATCTCATTTCCGAGCAACTCAGCTTTCATGAAATTTCTATTTTTGATTATAGGCTAGGTAAAGAATCCTATCGACTGAAGAATTTAATCGCCACGATAAGCGAATCTTTTGGAGCTTCAAAAACTTTTCAAAACCTAAGAAGTGTCCATATTGACTTTACTCACCGAGTTCAAGTAGAGAAAGAGAAACTATGGCTTGATCTTAATCAAGCTTCTTCCATGCTGAGTTCAAAATTTGTTTATAAACAATCTAGCTATCTGAAAACTTTGCATAATGATCAAAAAATCCTGGAGAAAAAAATCTTAATCAATAAACAAAAACGAGAAAGCGAAAAAAGAAATTTTGATAGCTGGATTAATCACAATTGTTCTTTTTTGAAACCATTAAATGATAGCCAAGAAAAAATATGGAAAAAAATTTCCCTCTTTAAAAGCGAGAAAGATTTTTTGAGCTTTAAAAATTCCGAAAGAGAAGAAGGTTCTTGGAAAAAAATTAAATCGCCCATGTTTGGTTGGAGAGAGCATAGCGAAGAAGTAGAAGACAAAGTAACAAAAGAAATAAGAAAAAAATTAGATTCTTATTCTGAATCTCTTTTGGAGTTAAGCGTTGTAGATGAGATTCCTACTATTGCTCCGGCTTCATTAAAAAAGAAAATAGCAATCATCCTAGAAGAGAGCAAAGAGAGAAAAATTAAGACACTATGGATAAAAAAGTTGAACATTAAAGTTGCCCAAGAGCATTTGAGAGAAGAACTAGAACTTGAGTTTGAGAACTATCAAAAAAAGACACACACTTGGCTAAAAAAATGTGATGAGCAGGTAAAAATTATTCACCAAGAAAAAATGAACGAAATAAGTCAAGATTACGGTTATCTTTCCAACGAGCTAGCTTTAAAACAACAAAAAATGAAAGAAACGAAAGAAGATTTCGAAAAAGCTAAAAAACATTTTGACCAAGATAAGCAAAAACTAGAGATGAAAGTTGCTCAACTCAGTCAAGCATCAAAAGAGGTTAGCAAATTGGAAAATGAGTTAAATAAAATTTATTTTGGAGATAGATAATGGAATTGTTTTCGAAAGAAATTCAAGAAGAGCTAAGTGGATTATTTGAAGAAGTTGCCAATGAAGTGGGGAGCCAAGTAGGCCAGCGATGCATTGATAAGCTCAACGCCCAATACTCAGAACTATGGAACCCTTTTGAAACTAGAGTTACTTCTCTTTTTCAAGAGCTGGATAAATCTATTAAGATCAACAGTAAACTTCATCAAGAAATTATTGAAGAGAAAGATCTCCTCAAAGGACAACTACAAGAGTTGAGTTTAATTGCCAAAAAATCAATCCATCAGTCCCTAGATAGTTTTGAGCAGGAGTTGTTAGGAAACCTTCAACAAGCTGTTTACAACAAAATGTACGAAACTATAGAAAAGCAAATTGAAAAGATTGCCAAAGAGTGCTCTTTGCTCTTAGAAGAGACAACCAATAAGCTGGAAAAATTTGGAAGTCACACCAAGGAAACATTAGCAGAGGTCGAAGAAACAAATCAAAAGACAATCAAAGCTTGCTCAAGCAACATAGAAAGCTTTATCCAAAACTCCACAACTGAACACAAAAGTTACTTGGAAAAATCATCCCAAATGATTATCGACAACAATAAGCAAGTAACAACAGATTTAAGCGAGCAAACAAAAAAATCTTTAAAAGAATTGTCCCATCAACTTTTTGAATTTAAAAACAAAAGTAATGAAACTATTTCTACCATAAAAAAAGACTTTGACTTATTCAAAAAACAGGGAGAAGAGACATTAGAAAACTTCTTTCATCATGAACAAGAAACAAAAAAATCTTTAGAAGAACACAAACAATTTATCTTCGAAAATTTGCAAAAAATAAATGAGAACCAGGAGCAGATCCAAAAGCAAGTGCAGCTATGTTTTCACTTTGCTATTGGGATTTCTGTCGGACTGTTGATTATTATTTTGCTTTTGCTTTTGCTTTTTTAATTGGCATTGTAAATCGTAGAAAAAAATTTAGTTAATAGGTATAAGGAGAACTTAATGGCGACAAAGCAGTTTGTAGTATACGAAGTAGAAAATTCCAAAGTAGGCTGTGGCACTATTGCAATGTGGCTTTGTTTGTGGCCTATATTAATTTTTGTTGGATTATATAAACTCCTTACTCCCAAATACGGGAAGTCTAAATCTGCAGCTATCACAATAGGCATAATGTTCTTCCTTTTTATTGTTGTAAGCGTGAAGGAAGAAATGGATAAGCGAGAGATTGAGTCGGCACAACCAGAATTGACTATCAAAGTAGAAAAACTGTTCAAAGAATATATAGAAAATGAAGTGACTATTGAGGCTAAATTCAAAGATAAAATAATTCAAGTTAGTGGAGTTGTCCAGGAAATGAGAAAAGATGGGTTTGAGGATTTCTCAGTAGTGCTCTATCAGGATGGATTAAAAAAAGTACAATGTATATTTAGCGAGGAAAACCGAAAAGAAGTTGCAAAGATTTCAACAGGAAATAAGGTAACTATTAAGGGGAAATGTGATAGCTTTTCTTGGGGGATTACTCTGAAGTATTGTCGTCTTGTATCTTTGACTGATACTGACACCACTTCTATTTTTAATCAAGAAATAAAAAAATCTTTTCCTCACGGAGTAAAAACTCAAAAGTCAGAGAACTCCACTTTCAAAAAAGAAGTTCATAAAGATACTAAAGAAACAGAATACTCATCTCCAAAAACAGAAAAGCCTAATCTGACAGAAGAAATAAAGCCTATATCAAAGAAATTTGATCTTGAAGCAATGAAAATCTGGGATAGCAAGCTCAAAGAAATGGAAGAGAATTACACAAAAATTCAAACGGAAGATTTTTCTTTAGATCTAATGATTGCAACTTGGGAGCAATTTCAAAAATCTTACCAAGAAGATAATCCCTATTCGCAAAAAGATGATCGAATCCGAGAGCAAATAAAACAAGATATTACAAGGCTAAAAGAAAAACAAAAAATTCATTTCCAATGGAACGAATACCACCAAGAGATGCAGGTGACTTACTCTAAAATTAAAGCTCGAAAACTGAATGATAGCCAGATAAGTAGTGCGTGGAAAGAGTTTTTAGAGGCCTACCTAAAAAATAACCCACTTTCTGAAGAAGATGAAAAAATGCGTTCCTACGCTGAAGAAATTATTGGAAAATTGGATAGAAAATGGTCCAACTACACAGATAAAATGAGAAAGACCTATCAAAAAATAAAAACAGCTAAGATGAAGGAAAGTAAGAAGATTCAAATTTGGAAAAAATTTCTCCAGGTTTATTCCGAGGACAATCCCTTTTCTGAAGAAGACGACCAAATGCGCTCCTATGCCCGTAATCCAATTTCAGATAGATCAGGTTCTTCTATAGTAAAAGCAGAGAAGCATTTCCAAAAAGCTTTAGGCTACTACGCAAAGGGCAAAAATGAAGAAATGTGGAAAGAAAATGAACAAGCGATTGCTCTGAATAGCGATGCTCGCTACCTCTCTTTAAAAGCAAGCATGCTGTTTAGTGGTAAATTTGTTAGTAAAGATACTAAACAGTCTCAGAATATGGCTCGCGGCCTCATTGATAAACTCGAAAATAACTCCGATAGTTTCTCTCAGTTTATGCTTGGGTATATGTACTATTATGGCTTAGGTACAAACCCAGATGGTAACAGAGCTTTCCAATGGGCAACAAAGAGTGCTAAATCGGGAAACTCTCTAGCGATGAATTTACTAGCAATTATGCACATTGAAGGAAAAGGGATCTCTGTAGATTACTCTAAAGCTTTTCAGTGGTCTCAAAAATCTACAGACTTAGGTAATTCATATGGAATGAACATATTAGGTATTATATACCTCGAAGGAAAAGGCATTTCTCAAGATAACAGTAAAGCTTTTGAACTTTACAAAACATCTGCTAAACTTGGAAATGCTTATGGGATGGGAAGCTTAGGGGCCCTGTACCTCGAAGGTATAGGTGTTTCTAAAAACTATACAAAAGCTCTTCATTGGGTTAAGCAAGCGACAGAGCTAGATGATGCTAACGCAATGAGAGTGCTTGGCATAATGTACCTTGAAGGGAAGGGGGTTCCTAAGAATTATGTAAAAGCTCTTGATTGGCTTCAAAAATCCGCTGATCGAGAAAACACCCAAGCAATGATGAGCCTGGCTTTTTTTTACTATAATAGAGAAGATGTACCTCGTGATTTTTCTAAAGCGCATTACTGGTTTAAGAAAGCTGCTGATTTGAATGATCCTTTTGCTATGTCAATACTCGGAGCTTTGTATATCCAAGGTCAGGGGATCGCAATTAACTACGAAGAAGCTTTCTACTGGGCTAAAAAATCATCGGAACTAGGTAATGCTTTTGGAATGAGCTTGTTGGGATCTTTATATCTTGAAGGAAAAGGAGTTCCTCTGAACTACTCTCTTGGATATGAGTGGTTGCAAAAGGGGGCCGACTTAGGAAACTCAGGAGCGATGAATGCTTTAGGTACCATGTACTATAACGGGGTGGGAGTTCGCTCAAACTACACCGAAGCTTTTAAGTGGTTTAAGAAAGCTGCGGACTTAGGTGAAGTGAATGCAATGTATACCTTGGGGGAAATGTTTAATCATGGACGTGGCACCATTAGAGATAAAGTAGAAGCAATAGAGTGGTTTAAAAAAGCAGCAAGAAAAGGACACTCAGAAGCTCAAAGGATACTAAATCTTTGGATGGAGTCGTGGTAAAAGCTCTCGGATGTTTTTAATACTTTAACAATTTTGTGTAGAAAACGGGAAAGGTTTAATGGAAAAACAAACTCGGCTTCAAGATATAGAAGATGCCTGTGAAGTTTGGAAAAAGAGGTTACTGGATCTCTCTCGTCGAAATCAACTCCTTTACTTTCTTCCTTTGAAGAGAGGAACAATCGACTTTTCAGAGATAGGGTTAACTTTACTAGAGCCGCTTCTTAAAGGAAAATCTGTTAAGCTCAACAAGTTTTTTCCCTCGTCTCAATGGCCCGAAAGGGTAAAGTCTCTTAGACAAATTACTCGTAAAGCTAGAGAAAATTTAGAAGAGAAAGGGCTGGAAACTCTATTTCTGGGTTTGGGGATTGTTACTTGGACTGCTTTGGACAAAGGAAGAGATCCTGAGTCACCTCTTGTTCTTTTACCAGTCAAGGTTATCTTTGGATCAGGAAATCTGGGAAGTGTTTCTTTGCAGATACAGGGTGACTTTCAACTAAACTCTATTCTTTCTCATTTTTGGTTGGATCAGTTCGGGATTGATTTGGACTTAGAAAGTTTATCCGAGCTAGCTATCGGAAATAAGGGAGAGCTCGATTTTGAACCAATATTTGATCATCTAGAGAAGTACCAGTCTGAAATAGAAGGACTGAAAATCAATAGGAAAAGCCTTCACTTGGCTAACTTTGCTTTTCAGAAAATGGCAATGGTGAATGACTTAGTAGAGAATCTTTCTCTCCTGAACAATCACGAAATTATTGCGGCCATTGCTGGTAACCAAGATGCTCGAATTCAGATGAGCCAAAGTGGTTTTGAGGAGAACAGAAGTTCCCTTGATCAGAAATTGCCTGGCGATGAACATTTGATTTTAGATATCGACTCAAGCCAGCATGTTGCAGTAAATAGCGTTCTTAAGGGGCAAAGTTGTGTAATTCAAGGACCACCGGGAACGGGAAAAAGTCAGACTATTGCGAATTTAATTTCATCTTTGATTGCGGAAAGAAAAAAAGTCCTCTTTGTCGCAGAAAAAAGAGCGGCGTTGGAAGCGGTAAAAAAGAGGTTGACTAGTGTTGGGCTAGACAAACTCGTTTTGGATGTCCATGGAGCAGAAATTTCTAAATCGGAGTTTATTCGTCATATTGGGAACTCATTAAAGCAGATAAAGCACGCTCCCTCCATTGATGCATATTCAATCCATTCCGAGTACATACAAAAAAGAGATGTTTTAAATTCCCATGTTGCCAAAATGCACACAAAGCTGGCCCCTTCGGGTAAAAGTATATTTGATTTGAGAGCTCTCCTTTTGGGCTATCCTGCTCAAGTAAAGAAATGCCAAATTCGCTGGCGTGGAAAAACTCTCCAAAACTTAACAGAAAAAAATGTCCGGGCAATCCAAGACAAAGTAGCTATACTAGAAAAGTTTTCCGATATTTTCTTGAAAAAAAATACCTCTTTATGGGTAAAAAGTAAAGTTCAAAATAATCTTGATATACAGAGTTGCAGAGATCATTGCTCTTCTCTATTATTAGACTGGGATGATTTCACAGAAACTCTATCAGAGCTAAAAAAAATTTACCCCATAGAGATCAAAAGCCAGCAATGTTTAGATAAACTATGTAAGACCTTTTTGATTTCTCAGCAACTCTTAACTCGATATGATCCTGAGTTTTTTACCCAAGATATGCAGAGTTTTACAAAAATACTTGCTCCCACAACTGACAATAGAGGGAAAGCATTTTTTTATTGGCTCCTTTTTCCTTCCTACCGAAAAGTTTCTAAAACAGTTAAAACTTTTCTCAAAAAAGAAAAAAAACCTCTGCATAGTGTAGCAAAGGATGTCGAGTTAGCTAAACATGTTTTAGTTGTGTGGAGTCACGTTTTCCAGCAGAAGTGTCTTCCTTTCCCTCCTTTGAATATAGTTTCGCTAAAAAATCATAAAGATAAATTCGAAACAAGACTGAGAGATATCAGTCAAATATTAGGTTGTCAAGGGTTGGAAAAAATTTCTTTTTCTAAGCTAAAATCTACTCTTCAAGAGCTACATGGTGACCAAGTAACTCCTTACCAAGTAGTGGAGGTTTTTCAAAGTACTCAAAGCTTGCTAAGTTTAGGCTTAAAGATTTTTCTGCAAGAGATCCAAAAGTTAGCGGTTCCTCCAAGTTCTTGGAAAAATTGCTTTGAATATTCTTGGTTACAGTCATGCTACGACGAAGCTATTTTAAAAGATTCCAGTATTCAATCTTTTATGGGAAAAACCCATACGAAAGAAGTCGAAAGTTTTCAGGAGCTAGATAATAGAAAGCTTCAAATTACAGCAGATCGTATCACTCGTAAACATTCGCAGTGGGCTATCGAATCTATGGATGGTAACCCTGAGCAGGTGGATATTCTCAAAAGAGAGGTAAAAAAGAAACGAAGACATCTTCCCTTACGTAAGCTGATCAATCAAACCTCTACTGTGATCACTTCTGTATGTCCTTGCTGGATGGGAAGCCCTCTCTCTATTAGTCAACTTTTTAATGCAAAACAATATTTTGATGTTGTTATCTTTGATGAAGCGAGCCAAGTTCTAACAGAAGATGCCATTTCGTCCATTATGCGAGGCTCTCAAATCGTAGTTGCTGGAGATCGTCAACAGCTTCCTCCCACTTCATTTTTTATCTCAGGATATCCTGATCAAGAAGAAGATGGGAATAAAATCGAAGGGTTTGAAAGCTTATTGGATAACCTTTCTTCATTTTTGCCTGATCATACTCTAAAGTGGCATTACCGAAGTCGAGATGAACGGTTAATTGCTTTTTCCAATCATCATATTTACGAAGATTGCTTAATTACTTTTCCTGGAATAGGAGGAACTCCTCCTTTAAAACACATTTTGGCTCCTTACTGCTCTAAGGTCAATCAAGGGAAAGAAAGCTCTGCAGCAGAGGTCAATAAAGTCGTAGAGTTAATTCTCGAACATGCTCAAAACTTTCCCAAACAATCTCTCGGAGTAATTGCTCTAGGCTTAAAGCACGCTCAAAGAATTCAACATGCACTAGATGAGTATTTGAGAGAAAACAAGATAGAAAGTGATTTTTTCATCGAAGAAAAAGAAGAGCGTTTTTTTATCAAAAATCTAGAACGTGTTCAAGGCGATGAGCGAGATTCTATCCTTTTATCTATTGGTTATGGGAAAAACGCCCAAGGAGAACTTCCTCATAGGTTTGGTCCTATTAACCAAAGTGGAGGAGAACGGCGGCTTAATGTAGCTATTACTAGGGCTCGAAAAAAAATGACTGTGGTTTCTTCTTTTTTAGGAGAAGAAATTGATTTAAGGAAATCGAAAGCCCGAGGGGTGGAATTGCTTAAGCTTTACTTAGAATATGCCGCTAGTGGAGGAAGTAACTTAGAAAAAGTCTACTCAGAAGATCACTCAATGAATCCGTTTGAGTTTGATATCTACCAAACTTTATCCAATAAAGGACTTGATCTTTTGCCCCAGTTTGGAGTAGGGAAGTATAGACTTGATTTTGCTGTTGTACATCCCGAAAAGAAAGGAAGAAACATTCTTGCTATTGAATGCGATGGAGCTTCCTACCACTCGTCTTACACTGCCCGAGAGCGAGATAGGCTAAGACAGCAACAGTTAGAAGCCCTTGGTTGGAATTTTTGTCGCATTTGGTCGACGGACTGGTTTCTCCGAAAAGAGGAAGAAGTGAAGCGTGTAATGAAAGAGTACCGAAATGTACTCGCTCATTGTACATCCCAAGAGAATACAATTACTGAAGTTAAACCCTCACCTGTTGTAGAAATTCCTTCCCAGAATGAAAGGAATAAGAAGCCCTCATTTGAAACGCGTTTGAAAATAGATGAATACCCTAGGTCTAAGCTAGAAGAAATAATCGAGTGGATAGAGTCGGATGAATTGAATCGAACAAAGGAAGAGCTTTTAGAGGAAATGATAAAAGTACTTGGTTATAAAAGAAGGGGGCCCAGAATAGTGAGCGTTTTAACGAAAGTAATCAATGGAGTGCGTCGATGACTTTTGAGGTAAACACTATCACTTTAAAAGATTACGGTTATGTAAACTGGAACCTTCGAGAAAAAGCATATTTGGTAACAGAGTACTTTCATGGAGAAGACTTAGATCGTTTTATTGAGAGAAATGGTAATTTTTCTTTAGAGAAGGGGCTAAAAATAGCTCTTCTAATTGCCAGTGGAATGAAGGATGCCCATAGTGTGGATGTCATTCACAGGGATCTAAAACCAGCCAATATTCTATATCCTGAAAAGCAAGAACAGCTCAAAATTATCGACTTTGGACTTGCTGTAAGAGGAGAAGTTCTTGCAAAATCGGCTCAACACATCCAAAGCAGCAATCGCAGTGTAATGAACAGTCAATAGCAGGTACTCTTCAGTACGCACCCCCAGAACAGATTGGCAAAATAGTTGATAATCGATCATGGCCTATAGGTAAGTATAGTGATGTCTTTGCTTACGGTCGTACTTTAAAAAAAATCTTTTTTGGTTCTCTTAGCCCTCATCCTAGAGAAATAGATAACTTTGGAAATCGTGAATTGTTGTATCTGATAGGGGACTGTGAGGCAAAAAATCCTGAAAAACGGCCTCAAGATTTTATTGAAGTGATAGAAAAACTAAACAAAATAGCTGACGAAACATGTCCTTCAAAAGAAGTGAATACAAGGAAGGAAAATATTTCAGAATGTTTTGAATCCCTAAAAGAAAAACATCCGCCTAAACTAGGTGATAGGGGCAATGTCTATAAGCTAGTTTTTTTTGTCTCATTAAAAGGATCATTATTTGGTGGTCTAACATTCTTTATTATAAGTTTTTTGACAGATAAGGCAGTCGCTGGACAATTGATATTCGTTGGAATATTCATTGGTTGGCTACTTGGTGCGATCATTGGAGTAAATAGAGCACAAAAAAGAATAGAAGAGATAAATAAAAGGAATGAAAAAAAACATTTACCTAAGCTAAACGATAAAGTTGCTCTCAATAAAGTAGATTCTTTAGCATCATTAAAAGGATTATTACTTGGTGGTCTAACAGGATTTATTGTAAGTTTTTTGACAGATAAGGCAGCCGCTGAAACATTCACATTCGTTGGATTATTCATTGGCTGGCTACTTGGTGAGATCATTGGATTAGATAAAACAAAAAGAAGAATCAAAAAGGTTAATATCAATAAAATAGTTTTTTTTGTTTCCTTAAAAGGATCATTGTTTGGTGGTCTAATAGGAGTTATTATAGTTTTTTTGATAGATAAGAAAGCCAATGAACCATTGGTATTGGTTGGATTATTGGTTGGATTATTCATTGGTTGGCTACTTGGTGCGATCATTGGAGTAAATAAAGCACAGAGAATGGTAATGAAAACAGTTGAAAACTTATGAGTTAGAACTCAGTTCTTTTTTTCTTAATCAAAGTTATTCAAGGCAACCCCATGACAGATATCAAGCTATTTCGAATCAACGAAAACTCTACAACAGAGTTAGAAGGAAAATGGGCTTTTCTAGAAAGAGATCTACAAAGCCTAATCGAGAAAAACTTAGAAGCTCTTCTTGGAGTAACTCTACTTGCTTCTGAGTACTCAACTGGTCAAAGGCATGGTGGACGAATAGACACTTTAGGGATAGATGAAAATGGCTGCCCTGTTATCATTGAATATAAAAGAGCTCGTAACGAAAATGTGATTAACCAAGGGCTCTTTTATTTAGATTGGCTGATGGATCACTGCGGTGAATTTGAGCTACTGGTTCTTCGAAAAGTAAGGGCTGAAGTGGCAGAAAAAATAGAGTGGAGCTCTCCACGTCTAATTTGTATAGCTGGTGACTACACCAAATACGATGAGCACGCCGTAAAACAGATTAACCGCAATATTGAGCTTGTTCGCTACCGTCAATATGAAAAAGAATTTCTTTTACTGGAGCTAGTTAATGCTACTACAGTAGAATCTGCTTTGCCTACAACGAAACTTAACAAGAGTACAAAAACGGTTGTAGAGTACTTGGAACAATCTAAGCCTGAGCTAAAAAAGCTCTATGAAGACTTAAAGACTTTTATTTTTTCTTTGGGCGATGATATCCAAGTAAAAACTCTCCTAGACTATTTTGCTTTCAAAAGAATGCGTAACTTTGCCTGTGTAGAGATTCATCCTCGCAGCGAAACTATTTTGCTCTATTTGAAAGCAAACCCTGTTTCGTCGGACTTGTTAGAAGAGGGATTTAGTCGGGATGTGACCAACATTGGGCATTTTGGGACGGGAAATTTGGAGCTTACTTTGAGGAACTCTGAGGATTTGGAAAAAGCGAAGCCTTTGCTTATGGTGAGCTATGAGATAAGCTAACTCGCTTGAGCTTGGATTCCTTAAAAAGGTAACAAGAAGTTACAAAAAAAAATACGCGCTATAGCTTATTTTTATTAGGAAAGAGTATAGTGTATACTTATATCCCTTACTGTAAAGCCTAACTTTTTAAAAGTTACATCTTCTTATCCAATAGAATTTGTCACGCAGTGAGTGACTTTTTGAGTATCTCATTTTTCAAAACTAATGATATATTCCAGTAGTCTTGCTTTTGCCATTTTAACAAGATACAAGTGGCTGGTGTTAGGATTACCATCCTCTAGTGGTCGAAAACATTCAAAGTCTTTACTATAATTATTAAGAATGCCGGAGGCAACATTACTACTTACTATGGAGTCAATCGTGTTATGGGCACTTGGAAAAATGGATTATCCTTTTAGTTTGTTTCCATAAATAGGATTTGGTCACTTCTTGGGGCATTTTTGTTTTTTTGCTTTTCTGGGATGGGGGAATTTCCTTATCGCGCATACAAATATTATTTTTAGGCTCGTTCGTGACCCAGGGCTCGTTCGTGACCCAGGGCTCGTTCGTGACCCAGGGCTCGTTCGCCTTTGGCTCACTTCACCCTGGGCTGTGTTGTGTAACACTTTCAGTGTATGGAGTTTCGTGGATCATTCTTTCTTACAGAATACGCTCTCAAATTTTGGGCCAATGTTCGGATAAAACCTTCCGTGTTCATTCCCGAGAAGGGAAGGCGGGAATCCAGTTTTTAAAGGTATTCTAGCGCATTTTTTTGATTTTTTCTTCCCCGTCATTAAGCTAAGAACGGTTAGGCTATAAAGTCTGGGACGTTTCAAATTAGGATTATGAAGTTTTTGGCGCATTCTATAAAAAAGAACGTTTCTCTGAGTTCCATACACTGAAAGTGTTACACAACACAGCCCAGGGTGAAGTGAGCCAAAGGCGAACGAGCCCTGGGTCACGAATTGGCCCAAAAATAATAGTTGTATGCGCGATAAGGAAATTCCCCCATCCCAGAAAAGCAAAAAAAATCGAGTAATTTTATTTTTTAACCGAAAAAATTTTAAGAAAGAGATAAATTCAAATGGAACTATCTATTTTTGTGGCAAAAATTATATCCCTCATTTACCTTTCTGCGGGAGTCGCTGCTCTGACAGGACAAATTGTTTTTGGAGATTTAGTGGAAGACTTTGAAAAATCTCCTGCCCTAACCTATATTGCAGGGTTTATGACTCTCGTTATCGGGGCTCTTTTGGTGGAGCACCACAATATTTGGGTCAAAGACTGGCCTGTCCTAATAACCGTCATTAGCTGGATCGCTCTTTTCAAAGGGATTTGGTTGATAGCATTTCCCAAAACTATTTCTCGCTTCCGAGGAATGTATAAAAATTCTTGGCCCTGGGGAGTTCTTATGCTGGCGTTGGGTCTTATGTTTGGATATTTTGGTTTTGTTAAGTAGTCTGCCAAGAGAATTCTGATCTATAGTGGCCTATTTAATGACAAGCCCTAGAGTTGTGGAATAGAAGCTTAGGCATCTAGCTCCATTCCTCCGACGCTGGCCACGAGAATGACAGTGCGTAAGTCTCCCATTAAATAGTTCGTTTTTCTGACGAAGTCAGATTCTTGTTCTTTTTCGGGGGGTTGAAAACCGATGAAGACGACTGCGGCGTGGGCGGAGGTTTCTTGGATCGCTTGGGGGGCATTATCGGAAGCTATAACGACGGGGGTTGCTTCGATCCGCGAAAGTTCTATCAGTTCTTGTAAGTGCTCGCGTGCTTTATCGATACCGGCAGAGGATGAAATTATTCGTAAAAGCCGGATTTTATGGGTTCTCCATTCACTGTTTTGCTTTAAGAGGTGAGCGAATAGGAGCATGAGCTTTCCATTGGACATTCCTCGCCACCAGACATCAATGGTTCCTTCGGGAGCTTTATGAGGATCTTCATTGTTTTCCTGGTAGCGAATGGCAACGACGTTTCGCTTTAGTCGGGCGAGGGTACTTATGATGGTTGCAAATCCTTCGCTCCGCTCGGGGTCTCTATTCCAACCAATAAGAACTGTATTGGGGCGTATCTCTCCAATGCCGTGGCACTGAACGAGGGCGTGGATTCCTGCGGGTAGGGAGGGAGCAACGACTGCGGTTGCCCAGGCGCTCATTTCTTCTTCTTGGATGAACTTCTTTAGAATTTTTTCCTGGTTGACTCTACGTTCTAGCAGACTGTAAATATCTCCGACAATAATTTGTCCTAGAGTTAGGAGCCCTCGCCCTGCTGTGAGCCAGCGTGCGTAGATGGTTAAGGGCATGCGACTCCAGGCTCCTCCGCTCAAAGCCAAAACGATAGGGCGCCAATTTTTGGGATGATCGTTTTGGAGGTTTAGGAGATTTTTTCGAATTTTTTCGAAAGCTAAACCACTGCGGACATCTCCCCAACGCGTTTCAATTTCTTTGCGGCTAATCAATCCATATATGGTAATCATTAAAGCAATCGAAAGAATTGCCCAAAGAGGTGACATCAAGAACATCACGGCAATACAGCCCACTGCTCCCAATAGTTCAGTGGACCAATGGCTGTAGCGAAAAGTTGGGCGGTAGCTAGGGTTTCCTGTAATGGATTCATAAAAGGTCGCTAGGTTAATCGTTCCGTAAGTTATCATAAAAAACATTGTTACAATAGGGGCGATGGCATCAAGGTCCGCTAGGCAAATGCATATTTGGGAAATCAAGAAGGTTAGAGTAATGGCAAAGCGAGGTTCTTGGTTTTTTCCGCTACTTCGAGCGAAGATTTTTAGGCTTTTGAAAACTTCATCGCGGGCAAAGGCTTGGAGAATGCGAGGAGCTCCCATCATACTCGATAAGGCTGAAGATAAAGTGGCGGAAAAGACTCCTAGAACTATCAGAAAGGGGAACCAAGACATTTCCTTGATGATCATGTTGTTGTTGATCAAAGCTTCTTGAGATCGTGAGCCGGCAAGCAATAAGGCCATAGATAGGTAAACTAGAGTGGTGAAAAGAATCGAGAAAATAGTTCCTTTGGGGATAGAGCGACTAGGCTCTTTAAGGTCACCGGACATATTAGCTCCGGCCATAATTCCTGTGACGGCGGGAAAAAAAAGAGCAAATATCGTAAAAAAGTTCTGCCCAGGCTTGTAGCTCGGAGTGGAAGATGCTTGGAGTTGGACCCAGCTGAAGTCTTGAAAAGCTCCCCAATAAAAAGAAAATAAGGAGAAAAAGAGTAATGCTAAAATGCCATACTGAAGCTTAATTGTCCAACCTGCTCCAATCATAACGCAAATAAAAACAAGGAGGTTAACAAGACTTGCTACGATGGTGACTGTAACAGGCCCAATAATAGGTAGTTGGAGACTTAAAATCTGAGGGAAGCTGTCTATAAAAGCTTCTGTAAACCCAATAACATACATGGCGACAGAAATTGCTTGGGCTAGAAAAAAGATGATTCCAATGGTGCCCCCTAGCTCTACTCCTAAACTTCGGCTGATTAGATAGTAGGCTCCTCCCCCTTTTACTCTTGTGTTTGTTGCAATTGCCGAGAGAGAGAAGGCTGTTAAAGTAGTGATGAGTTTAGCGAGTAAAACAATGATTAGAGCATAGATCGCACCTGCTTGACCAACTACTTGGCCAAAGCGTAAAAACATAATAACCCCAAGGATTGTCAGGGTGCAAGGAGTGAAAACTCCTCCAAAAGTACCAAATTTAGTCGGAGAAAAGTTTGTTTTGTTGCTAGGCTTATCATTTGGTTTGTCAGACAATCTTTATTTCCTTGTGAGAGTTTTATGGAATTCAAGAAAACTACTTATTTTAGTAGTTTTCTTGGTTTAAGGATAGGAGGGAACTTTTCTGAGTGTTTTGCTACTCGGCAAGATAGTAGGTGAGAAACCAAAAGTTTTTTGACATTTTAGTTTAGAACTTTTGATTCCCCACTTAGGTGTTGTACTCTTCTATTAGTTCGCGGCTGTCAAGAGGTAAGATAACTATAAATTTTGTTCCTTCTCCCGGAACACTTTGGGCGGTGATGGTTCCTTTGTATTGTTCCACTATTTTTCGGCAAATAGTAAGGCCAATTCCTGATCCTTCATATTCATTACGACTATGGAGACATTGAAAAACATCGAATATTTTTGATAAATATTTTTCTTCAAATCCAATTCCATTATCGCGGACTTCTATTTTTAAGGAATCTTTATGCCAAGGAACTACTTGGACTTGGATAGAGGGAGCAACTCCTTTACGATGGAATTTAAGGGCATTGCTGAGTAAATTTTGAAGAATTTGTTTTGCTTTTATTTTTTCTCCATAAAACTTAGCTTCGCCTTCGATTTCGACAGAAATTTTTGCATCCAAATCATCGATTCGCACTTCTAAGTCATCGAGAACTTCTTCTATAACAGAAGTTAAGTCTACTTTGATACTGGTTCCTGGTTTATCAACTCGACAAAACTCAAGAAGATCGCCAACTAAGTCTTGCATTCTTTGGCTAGCTTTGACCATTCGATGAACATACATAGAAACTTGTTCATCTGAGCGATTTTGGCAGAGATTTTCAAGGCGAGAACCGAATACTTGTAGTTTCCGTAAAGGTTCTTGTAAATCGTGGGCTGCAATGTTTGCAAAACTTTGTAGTTCGCGGTTACTTCTTTGGAGCTCTTCAGCATATCGCCGTCTTTGTGTTACGTCAGAAAGAACTCCGTCGGCGTAAAAAAAACCATCGTCTACATAGGTTGAAGAAGCTCGATTATGAACCCAAATCCATTTATCGTTTTTACGCCGAATACGATACTCTAAATCAAAACTCTTGTTTAAGGAAAATAGTTCCATAAAACCTTCTCGGACTTGATCTTCATCTTCGGGATGAATTTCTCCAAAACCAAAGCCAAATTTGAGTTCAATTTCTTGGCTAGTGTAGCCCGTTATGGTCTCGATGTTTGGACTAAGGTAGCGTATATTACCGTATTGATCAGAGCTCCAGACAGCATCGGGAATATTTTCGACAAGCATAAAATACTTTTTCTCTGTCATTTCGGCTCTCATTTCGACAGCCTTTTGCTCCTGTATTCTTTGGCTACGTTCTTGCTCGATCAATTCTTGCTCAACCCATTTATTTTGGATGGCCAAGGCCGCTTGTCTACCTAAAGCTGTCAGTAAATCTAAATCTGGCTTTTTGAATTTTTCTTCTTCGGTTAAAGAATCAAAATAAAGTGCGCCTATACTTCCTTCTTGAGCTTTCATTGGTACGCAGAGAACAGAAAGAATTCTTACTCGGTTTTGGCAGGGAACAGATTGAGTTCCTTCGTCGGAAATGATATTTGAGCTAATGGTACCGATGGATCTTTGTAATGCTTTTTCGACGACAGAGCGACCTAAAGCAAATTTGTCGTCGGAAAAATCACCATTCTGGGAAGAACAGTGGCAATAGGCAGAAAGCAATTCATCATCATCTGGTTTACGCTGTAAAAAAATGGAGCCTCGTTCCAGCTTCAAAGTCATCAGGATAGTTCTTAAAAGAGGTTGGAGTAACTCTTCTGGAGAAAAGGAGGAGTTAACTAATTTACCCACTTCGTGAAGTAAACGGATGTTCCGTTGCATCGTTTGAGAGTCTATATCCATGCTGAAGGTGGGATCTTGATTTTCTTTGATGTAATGAATTTGGTTTTCTTTGATATTTTTTCTCTCGGTCGGAGGTTCTGTGATTGTCTCTGTTTCTGCGAGATTACCCTTATTATTAACCAAGAGATCATTGAAGCTCATATTGGCAATTTTTAATTTAAGAGTAATCATGCCCACTTGCACTAAATCTCCCACCGAAATAGAAGAAGTGGTTACTTTCTGTCCATTAACATAAGTTCCATTTGAACTCCCCTCGTCTTGGATAAAAACAGCTCCGTCTTGGCAGTAAGCAGAGCAATGAACGTTGGAGACGCTCTTGTCTTCGATTTGTATTTCGCATTCATCTCCTCGTCCTATTTTATAGGAGTAGGCATTTTTTAAAGTATACGAATTAATTTGTGTATGATCTTCGTCAAGTAAAGCAAGTAGTAAGTCCATCATAACAACCTAACAAAAATAGACGACCTATCTATGAAATAATTTTCAAGAGCTAGAGAGGAAGTGTTAATTAAATCACAACACTTCTAGTTAAGTAAAAAGTTAAGTAAAAATTATTTTTTAGATAGCCCCTTAATTCCCAAATTTTCCCAAAAAGCGCTTTGTCTAATATATTTGCCCTATTATAATAAAGATCTACTCTTCTAATCTATAAAATTTCGGAGTAAAGTGAAAATTTGAAACATTTAGTTACAATATGTAACGAAGTTTTCCTTTCCGAAAAGCTTGATTTTTCTAATGGTACCGAGGAAAGCAAGGAAATCTATAGGCGAAAAAAGAAAGTGAAAAAAGTTCTCTTTGGCCCTTTTTTTGCACTAGTATTTTACCTAGATATATACTTTCTGTTTCGTCAGATACACACCATTTGTGATACCAAATGCAGAGGTATCTTTAATTTTTATGACTGTGGAGGTCTCAAGCAAAATCATGAATCATAAAAAAATTAGTTTTTTAATCATTGCTATCCTCTCTTTAGCTTTGGTTTCTTCTTGGGCTCAGAGCCCTCCTGCCCGATCTGGACATACCATCGTTGAAATAGATGGCAAACAGTTCCTTTTTGGTGGGCAAGGAGCGGACGAAGGTCGAGAAGCTCCTCTTTTGAACGATCTTTTCTTAGTCGAAGGAGGAGAATTTACAGAGGTATTGGCAGAAAATCCTCCTCCTCCTCGTCGTGAGCATAGTGCTGCGGCTAGTGACGGAAAAATGTACGTTTTTTATGGAGAAGGTGAAGGCAATGCTACTCTCACTGACATCCATGTTTTTGACCCTGCAACCAATTCTTGGTCGCAAGTTCCCGATGCTCCTCTTGCGCCCAATCCTCGTAGAGAACATACAACCGAAACATTAAGCGACGGACAAATTATGTTTTTTGGGGGAACAAATGAAAGTGGTCCTTTTCCTGATCTTTGGAGATACAATCCCCAAACAAACATTTGGACACAACTTCAGACTTTACCAGAGGCTCCTCGTTCTGGTCATAGTGCCGCGGTTCTGAATGATCTCTTTTACATTTTTGGTGGTGTTGACTTCAATGGAGTACCACTAGCAGAAACATGGGGATACAATCCTCAGATTGATGCTTGGGGAAAATTCGAAACCGATCAACCTCCTGCCCGCTCAGACCAAGCTTATACTAACGATGGTAGTTCAATGTTTATTATCGGAGGAGAAGATAGCACCGATAGTGAACTAAGTGATGTTTGGGCATTTAATGTCGAAACTCAAGTTTGGACTCAGCAAGCTGATTTAGCTCAATCCGTGACCAGTGCTGCTGCCATTGTTTTGTCATCAGGAGAAGAAGATTTCCTAAACAGTTTTTCCTTTTCTACTGAAGCGTCGCGTAATGTTGACATTCTTCTTTTCGGAGGTGTCAGCGGGGGAGTAACGACAGACACTAAAATTGTTTTTGATCCAGAAGCTCCCGAACCTCCCGCAAATGATAAAGAAGTTGTTGTGCAAATTGCTTCTCTACGTCGATGCCAAACAACGGTATTGCGAGTTGAATTTACCGAAGCTCAGCCCGAGCTAAAGGTTAAACTTGTTTGGGCGGAAGAAGATGCTAAGCTCTGTCTTTCTGCTATCAAAAAGAAAGGGCATTGTGGAGTTCGCAATGTTGAAGATGTTTTACTTAGTGGAGTGATGAACCGTAGAGCAAGCCTAAAAGAGCTAAAAGCTGATAGACTTGATCGTAAACTGGGCTCTTTTGAAGTTCTTACTTCGACAACGCGTAATCGCCAAGAGGTGGAAAAGAACTTAGAGGAAGTTAAGGTTCTTTACCTCAAAATTAGAAATAAATCGAAGACTGTTGCTCGTAATATTAGCTTAACTGTTAGCGGAATGAAAGATAACCCAGCAAAGGTTATTTATGGCTTTCCTGTTGGTAAAGCTAAGCGCAAGGACAAAAATGAACGTGTTCATTTTGTTCGTCTACCAGAAAAACCAGTTCGTTTTCACTCAAAAATTTTTCCTCGCAGAGGCGAAGAAACAACCAGTGAAGTGGATGGAGTTTTTCAATGGCAGTATACCGATAACTCTCGCTTCTGTTTTGGACGGGGAGTTGTTACCTTTACGATGCCCTAGTTTTTGACTAAGCTTTACGACTAAGCTTTATTCCAAAAAATCCCACGCAATGCGTGGGATTTTTTTTTTGGTCACTCCGCTTTTAACATTAATCGAAATCCAATAAAAGGATGACGAATTTTATCGTCTCTGATCCGCAAGCGATAGGTCGCCCGGCAGTGGGTTAAGTTGCTATGTGCATATCCGCCTCTTACGGAAACATTGCTAATTTTACTGTTAAAGGGAGGGTCTACTCTTCTCGTTTCTTCGTACGGAACAAAAGCATCGCAAAACTCAGAAACATTGCCCCACATATTGTAAAGCCCCCATTTATTTGGTCTTGTTGTTGCTACTTCATGAGGTTTACGATTTTTGCCGCCTTGTGTATTCTCGGAAAACTTTAAGTATTTATGAGAATCTGCTCTGACAATCCACGCTCTACTATAACCTGCTTTACAGGCATATTCCCATTGAGATTCATTAGGAAGAGAAAACCTCTCTTCTTTGCTCAAAACAGAGGTTATATGCTCTGCAGAAATAAAAACCATCGGGCTCTGGGGTGATAAGTTGGCATCTTCTCTTTTTGCCTTTTCTTTTGTCAGATTGTAAGAAGGTTCTATATATTGCCATTGCTGCCGAGTGGTTTCCGTTTTACTTAGCCAAAAAGCCTTACTTATAACAACCTGATGCTGGGGCCCATCTTCTCCTTCGCTGTAGGCCGTTCCTTGGAGAAACTGTCCTGGAGGGATGAGGAGCATAGCCATTTTCCCTTTACCAATGGAAAACTCTTGTTCTTTAGAAATATTTAGTTGGCGAACGTATTCACTTTGATAAAGAGTAGCATACTCTTCTTGCTTAGCAAAAGGCAGGTGGGCCCAGTAAGGACTTGCCATGTCTAAAATCCATTTTTTCTTAACATAAAAGGCCATCTCTTTTATTTCAAGAAGTTGATCGGGATAATGCTTCCTAAAAGCTTGCAGCCAAGATGGAACTTGAGAGGAAAGTAAAAAATGAATTTTAGTTAAATCTAAATGCAGAGCTTCCTCTAGAGAAATAGTATGGCTTTCACTTTGCAATCGATCAAAAGCGGCCCGAGCCACATTGTTGGGAACTAAAGAAATTAAACTATAGAACCGAGCTCTTAAAATACTATGCTCTCTTTCTGATAGAGGCCGACGAAACCAGATTTTGTCTCCCAATGCATTTTTTTCTCCCCATTTCTCTATATTTTGAGAGTTAGCTTTAGAGCTATAACCAAGAATTTCTCCAGCTTTTTTTGCCAAAGCCTGAGCTCGTTGTGAGGATGATTCGGTTAAAGCTAAAAGAAGTAAAAGTTTCCCTTGCTCTTTAGCTCTAGTAGATCGCTCAAGAGTTTTTTGGAAATTTCTCTGGGCTTTTTCTCTGTCTCCCTGGATCAAAGCTAAAATACCTTGCATCCAGTCCGCTCGATAATCATCGACTTCGACAGATCGAAAGAGTTCTTTGGCCGCAGTAAAGTCGTGATTCTGAAAATAATCACAGCCATTTTGGTAGGCTTCGCTGACCAATTGCTTTTGCAATTGCACTTTCTGATACAAAAGAAAGGATGAAATGATTAGAGCAATGGATATTATTAGAGTAGAAACGCTGATTAATTTATTGCGTTGCATCCATTTCCAACTTCGTTCCCAAGGAGAAGGAGGGCGAACGGAAATGGGTCGATTTTCCAGATACCGCTCTATGTCCCTGCGTAAAGCTCCTGTACTATCATATCTCTTACGAGGATTTTTTTGGAGGCAAGTGAGGCAGATCATTTCTAAATCTTTGGGAATATCGGGATTGAGAAGACGTGGCGGTAAGGGATCATTCGTTGCTAGCTGAGAAAGGATATTGATGACACTATCGCCCTCAAAAGTGGGTCGATTGGTGATCAATTCGTAAAGAACAGCTCCTAGAGAATAGATATCAGCGCGATGGTTGACTCTTTTACTTTCGGCTTGTTCCGGAGCCATATATTGAGGAGTCCCTAATACTTCTCCCGTTAGAGAAAGGCGATCTTCTTTGCTCTGGCCACTACGAGCCAAACCAAAATCGCTAATCTTAGGATTTCCCTGCTTATCCATTAAAATGTTACTCGGCTTTAAGTCGCGATGGATAATCTTTTCTTTGTGAGCACATTCCATCCCTAGGCATATTTTGCGAAAGATTTGAACCTTATCTTTGAGCGATAAAAATCCCTTGCTTAAAAGTTGATAGAGAGAGTCCCCCTCGATAAATTCCATCGCTAAAAAAGGTTGGGGACTATCTCCTACATCAAAAACTTGAACAATATTAGGGTGAGAAAGCTGAGCGGTGAGCTCCGCTTCTCTGCGAAATCTTTGAATGCTCCGTTCATCTTGCCCCCAGTGGCCAGGCAGTAGTACTTTTAGAGCAATTACTCGATTGACTCTAGTGTCCATTGCTTTGTAAACAACGCCCATTCCTCCTCGCCCAAGTTCTCTCATTATTTTGTAGTGAGAAAATTTTTCGGGGACAACATAGTCTTCTATATTCGTTTCTTCTAATCCCGATATTGTAGAAGGGATAATTTGTCCCACTTGCGACCAACTCGTTTTATCAGGAGAAACAAGCACTTCGTTTTTAATTTTCCCCACTTGCCAGGCTTTTTGGACTTCCTCCAGGGGGTAAGGGCCATAGATCCCTTTTCCATCGGGAGATTTTAAAAACCAAGTTGTTTCTATCGACATTAATTTCTCCTCTTTATCGAATAATTTTACGAGTATAGCAACCGACAAACAAGGCCATTAAAAACAGTCCGAGCAAGGCCTCGCTCATAATAAAAAACTTAATTTTTGAGCTGTAGGCAATGTCACCCTCGGGACTGGAAGTTGCAAAGGCCATAGCACTAAAGTGAAGCCAGTCAGAGAATTGTCCGGTGATCTTTCCTCCTGGGTAGGCTTCTCCTGAGAAATGAAATACTCCGGCAAAAAGGACTATTACAGCAAAGGCAAGTAACCCTATGCGAAAGGGCTTCATTCCATAACCCGTGCCCCAGTCGACCAGCTTCCACCAAATATTACGAAAGATACATCCGCAGGCTTCTATTTTACTATAGGCTTTTTCTTTACTTTCGTGGACTTTTTTGATGCGTTCTTGGTCTAGTTCAATAGAGCCTTCGATTACTTTTTGAGCCTCTTCTAAGCTGCTGATTTTCTTGAGCTGTTCACTTTTTTGTATTCTAATATCGTCTCTTTGTTTGCGGATACGGGCTAAGGATTTTTCTTTTTTGTCGCTTTTCTCCTGGGCAGTAACCTTTGTTTCTTGCTCTTCCAGCTTTTCTAATTTTCGTTCGTAGTATTGGATTTTCTTTTCGACGTTACCAAGAGGACGGCGGGCATTCTCTAAAAATTGAAGGCTGTCTTCTGGTTCGTCTTGAGGAACATCATCTTGAACCGCTAAGATAGATTTTCCGGTGAGAGAGCGCCAAGCTTTTTGGGTAATGGACCGACGATCGTTCAGCCGGTAGCGATAATAGGCCCAGTCTTCTTCGTCGAATTTCCCTCGTTGGTTGAAGCTTTCTTTTAAAATTAGATACTCTTCTTTTACTCGCATGAAATGGCAGCGGTGTTTTTGCCCCGGGATAAGCCCTTCATAAATTAGGCGGTTTTTAATCTGCTCTTTTTCTACGACGACAACATCAATAACAGCATGGTAAAAGGAGATTCCTTTGTCGATATTAGCATCGGTTAAGTTGAGACGACGATTGATATTCGATAGGTCAAAACTAACATAGTCGTCAAAGACAACTTTGGTGAAGTTCAGCTCTTGGCTGCAAAAACTTCCTCGGAAAGTGGCTCCTTCGAGGAAATGAGAGTTTTCAAAATTACTCTCTTCGGCAAAGTAAGCGTTCTCAAAGTTGGCAAATTTTTTAAAGAAAACATTCTCAAAAACAGCCTTGCGGTAAAACAGAGTGTTGGTGAAATTGGTTTCCCCTTGAAAAACGGAAGCGTATTGGATGGCAAATTCGGTGGCTCCTTTTTTTCGTCGTCGGTTTCTTTCATTGAGGGTGTTTCGGTCAAAGCTAAAATAAACTTGGGCTTCAAAGTTTGTATTGGCAAAAGAAACGTCGGAGAATTGGGCTCCTAGAAACCAAACACTTCCGCGAAAAGTTCCTCGGTAGAAGTCCGCTTTCCCTCTAAATTTGGCAATATTGCTGAATGAGACCCGTCCATTCATTTCACAAAAAGTGAATTTAACCTCATCTTGAAAATCAATGTTGTAGCATAAAAACTCACCTTCTGACCGTAAACGCTCAAAGCTGACAGGGGCAGAGAAAATAGAGTTATGAAAAGAAGCGTTTTCCATGTAAGCATCGTTAAAGTAAGCCGCACCTTGGAACTGGACTTGGTCAAAGCAAACCTGTCGCTCAAAGCGAGATTCGGTAAAGGCACTTTCCCGCTCAAAAGTGACTCCTTGCCAAGAAACATGGCGTTCAAAGACAGAACGCTTAGAAGAAAATTTGCAGGCAAAAGAAGAATTGTTAAAAAGTACTTTTCCTTGGAAATGACAATTGATGAGTTGAAAAGCTCCTCCTTGGGCTTGGATTTTTTCCCAAGAAGCAGGTCCTTCTATAACTACATTTTGGAGAATAAAGCGATCTCGGGTAATAATTTTGTCTGAGCGCAGCTTTTTCTGGATATGACAGTCTGTAATATCCGAGGAGATATGAAATTCGCTTTCATGAAGAAGAAGAATATCCAGATTTGATTTGCGCAGAGAAAGTCGTTTCTGAAAGTTTGACAAAATCAAACGCGTTTCCCCTTGAACCTCAACCTCGTCCAAAAGACATTCCCCCTCCAGCTTTGAGTTTACAATGGTCAAACCCTTAGGGAAGCTAACTTGCTTAGCTTCCCAGGATTTCTCAAAGTGACAGGAGCGAAAGGAAACGTTGCCCTGACAGTGAGCACTACGCTCAAAAGAAACGCTGCTCTCAAAATGAACGCTTTCAAAAAGAAGAACCTCTTCAAAGTGAGTATTCTGGAAGTTGATTTTTCCAATGGCACAATTGGTAAAAATAACTTTCTCTTTATAAATTACCTTGGCTTGAGAATTCCCTAAAGTCAGCGACTCAATGTAGTTCTTCTCTAGGGGCTCTCCCTTGTGGATTTTTTCCAAAGCCTCTTTCTCAGAAAGAATGGTGTATTCTTTTTCTTGGATTACTTTGATTTTCTTGTCTATATTGTCTTTTGAAGGGGTTTCTTTCTCTGTTGGAGAGGAGGGGGCTTTTTCTTTGGATTGTGTTTCGTTAGTTGTCATTTCTTCTGGAGTTTGCTTTGGCTCTAAGTGCTCTTCTTTTTCTTTGCTCATGTTATTTTCCTTATAGGCAAGTGGGTTATCAAAAATTTTTGGACAATTTTAGATTAGAAATTTTGATTTCTGACAAGAAACGAAGAAATTATATAGTCCTTTTCTTTAATTGATGAGTGCCGAAGTCAGGGATCAAAAGAGCAAACTAAAATGTCCAAAAACTTTTGATAGCTCACCAATAAAAAAAGTCTCTTAAGCTAGGGGGCCTAAGAGACTTTTTTGTTGGGAGAGATTATCGCAGAAAAAAAATTTGCTCTGGTAACCTCAATACCAATATTCTGAAAACAAGAGGGTCTTTACTGCCCAATGAACTTTTGGACTTCTTGTTTACTTTCTTTCGTCAGAACCCATTTCTTACTTTGTAGAACCATTTCTAAACGTAAAGTTTCACTTTTTTTCGTTTTTTTATGGGTTATTTGAACGCGAAGAACCGAAACTACCTGCAAAGGATTGAGAGAAACATCTTTGATTTCTACACGAAAAAATTTCTTCTGTTTCTTCATTAACTTTTGAATGCCTTGGCGCAAGTCGCGTTTAATTTTCTTTTGATTAAAAAGATGGGCTGGTAAACTTTCTTCTTCTCCACTAGGGTCATCTAGTGCCGTCAGAGCGTCTACTGCATCAACGATTCCTGCTCCGAAAACATTGACCTCTTCTTTTCCTCGGCTTGTTTCCATCAAAATCTTTTTGATTTGATCGTGAGTGAGTTGCGATTTTTTTTCGAGCAAAAGAGCAACCAGGCCAGCAACGTGAGGAGTTGCCATAGAAGTTCCCGAAAGCTTAGCAAAACTTTGTCCATCGGTAGAAGCAGAAGTGATATCCACACCAGGAGCACTCAAATCTGGTTTTTCGTCTCCTCGAATAGTGGGTCCACGGCTACTGAATCCCGCGATTTCGCCTTCTATATCATTGGCTCCGACTGTAATCGCTCGAACCAATGCACCTGGACTAGCAATAGTTTGAGAGCCAGGGCCTTCGTTGCCTGCTGCAATCACACAAACTACTCCTGCGTCAATCGCTTCTTCAATGACGGTTTCTAAAGGACTAATCTCGACAGAAGCGCGTCCTCCTAAGCTCATACTAATTACTTGAGCTCCCTCGGCTACAGCGTGTTGCACTCCTTCCATGATACCTGTAAAAGTACCAAAGCCAGAAGCTCCCAATACTTTAATCGGAATAATTTGGGCTCCTGGGGCTACTCCGAAACGGTTTCCGGCAACAGTTCCAGCACAGTGAGTTCCGTGGCCGTTTAAGTCAACAGAGTCTTCTTCTCCATCGACAAAGGACTTTCCTTTGTCACTGAGAAGACGACCTTCTAATTCGGTATGAGGAGCAACTCCCGTATCAACAACGGCGACTTTAACTCCTTGTCCTGTAAAACCATTGCGGTTGGCTTCTTGAGAGCGAATAAAATCAACTCCCCAGTCTTCTGGGATTTCGGCAAGAGTAGAAAGCTCACTTTTGCGAGGATTGATCATTAAGCGAGGAACGTCCAAAATAATTTGAGCAATTTCACCTTGAGCAGACAACTCTTCAATGGCGCTAGAGTCTGCTTTTACGGTCATCGCATTGATGAGCCAAAAGCCCTCTGCTTTTTGAATTTTCTTCGCTTGCTTCATACGGTCACAAAGAGAAGTGATAAAACCTTGTTCATGAGCGTTTTGTTGCTCTAGGTATCTCTTGATTTGCTTTCGAGCTTGATCAGGCTCAGTGCTAAAGGTACTTAGTTGAAGAGCATTTTTGACTCGAACACTTTTCTTAAAGACAACGATAACAGGTATTTCTTTTTCGTTTTGATCTAGTTTTTTCTGTAGATTTCGCCCTAAATAGCATTGAGCGGAGCTATAGCTAGTAAAGAGGAAAGCAAGCAAAACGAAAACGAGGAAATTCTTTTTTATCATAGTTTCTGATCTCCCATGGATCTATTTTTTAATTATTTTTGGAAAATAGATCTTTTTTCTAATAAAACAGAGGAAATGTATATATTTATAGATCTTTCTATCATACTTTTTTTCAGAAAAAAATCCAGAAAAATTTATGTTTCTCTTATGGAAAGAAAGCTTTAGAATGAAGAGAAAAATAAACGAAATTTTAATGTCTTCTTGTGTCGATAGATGGAGGTCAAAAATGTGCTTGATTCTCTTTGCCTACCAAGTCCATCCAGAATATCCTCTTATTCTGGCCGCTAATCGCGATGAATTCTACGAAAGACCAAGTAGATCCGCTTATATCTGGCCCGAAGAAATTCTTGCTGGCCAAGATGAAAAAGAAAAGGGGACCTGGCTAGGGTTTCACCGAGAGGGAAAATTTGCCGCCATTACCAATTATCGAGACGGTAAACAATCCGACAAAAAAAATGCCCCTTCTCGAGGAGAGCTGGCGGTCAAATTTTTAAAAAGCAATGGCTCTCAAAAAACTTTCGCTCACTGGCTCCAAGAAAATGGCCCTTCTTATAATGGATTTAATCTGATTTTTGGAGACAGGAAAGAACTTTGGTATTACTCTAACCAAAGCAATAAGGAGGCAGAGAAATTATCTCCAGGTATCTATGGTTTAAGCAATCACCTTCTGAATACTCCTTGGCCCAAAGTAGTTCGAGGAAAAGAATATCTATCTGAAGAGCTTAATTTCTCGAAGCCTGACTTTGAGAAAATTTTGAATTTCTTAGCGAACGAAGAGAAAGCTCCCGAGGAGAAACTTCCCCAAACAAATATCAAAAAAGACTGGGAAAAGCTCCTCTCTTCCATTTTTATTTGCGCTCCTCTCTATGGCACTCGGTGCTCCACTGTCGCTCTTTGGGATAAAGAGGGAAACTTAGACTTTTGGGAAAGAACTTTTTCTCCTCAGAAAGAACAGAGGACCATACACTTTCATTGGAAAGAAGAGAGAAAATGAATACAGATTTACGCGTTAAACAAAAGAAAAATTACTTGCAGGGAAAAAGCATTGCCTTAGGAGTGAGCGGAGGAATTGCTGCAATCGAAGCGCCTAAGCTGATCCGTGAGTTGCGGCGATTTGGAGCAGAGGTAAAAGTTTTTGTTAGCCCAAATACTTTTGATTTTGTCGGTAAAGCTGCGCTGGAATGGGCGAGCACCCAAGAAGTCATGGCAAATTTTAGCGGACAAGCAGAGCACATTTGCGGGCAAGATCTTGTCCTTATCGCTCCCGCGACTCTCAACACGATTAATAAAATTTTCTCCGGGATTGCCGATTCTCCTCTGACAACAATGGCCGCGAGTGCTCTTGGCCAGAAGAAACCTTTACTCTTAGTCCCTACCATGCATGAATCTCTATTCAACAATCCCTTCCTCCAAAAAAATCTAAGCCAAGCCTCTCAGTGGGGAATAGAGATAATCCCTCCTAAAATGGAAGAAGAAAAGGCTAAGTTTCCTGATTTAGAGACAATTACTGCTCAAGTTTGCCGTCAATTGAGCAATTCCCCTCTGAAAGGGAAAAAAATCCTCATAACAGGAGGCCCTACTCCCGGAAAAATAGACGACCTTCGTTTTATCACAAACAAGTTCACCGGAAGCTTGGCCATTGGTATAGCGACAAACGCCTATGAGCAAGGAGCTTTCGTCCATCTCCTTTTAGGAAATCCCCTCACTCCCGTCCCCTCCTTTTTAAACCCTGTCTATTTTGAAGATTTTTTCCAATACCAAAAAAAAATTCTAGAGGCTCTTAAGCAGGAATACCAAGTGGGAATTTTTTCCGCTGCAGTCGCAGACTATGTTCCCAGTGAATACGTAAGCGGGAAAATACCCTCCGGCCAAGATTGGAAAAGTATCCCCCTCAAGCCGACGACCAAAATCATCGAACAAGTTCGCCAGAATTTTCCTGATTTATTTATGGTCACCTTCAAGTACGAAGACCAAGTTAGCCGAGAAGAACTTCTCGCTATTGCCCAAAGTCGCATTGGTAAAGGCTACCAAATAGTAGTAGCAAACCGGGCAGAAGAGATGCGAGAGACGCACCGGGCCTATATTATCGGGAAAGAAGGGGTCATTCGAGAAGAGAGTTCTAAGGAGGAGATAGCCCAGGGGATCTTGGAGGTTGTCGGCGCTAGGCTAAAGTAAGGGGCCAAAGCCTACTGTTGAAGTAAGAATAGAGAAGGTCTTCACTGCGGAGCAGTGGGGAACGTAGCCAGGGGTTTTAACCCTTACTTTTATACACAAGATTAACTTCTTGATATGATTGCGTTAGGTTATCGAATACGTTGGAAACCCCGATGTTATCGGGGCCTGTCATATTACATCCCTATCGGGATACCAATTGTGCATTAAGATAGGTTAGTTTTATTCTAAGCAAATGCCATTAATGTTAGGTTTGAGTGGTATAATTGCGGTACATTAGATTTGTTTAAGCGTAGGTAGCCATACATAATTATCAAAACAATCCCGTATATCGCCAAGGGAAATCTGGCGTAACAATCCGCGATAATAAAACATTTCTGGATACGATTAATACCACTAAAACCCAACGCAAATAATATTTGCTTAGAATAAAACTAACCCACCTTAATACGCAATTGGTATCCCGCAGCGCGCTTTTCAGGAGAATTTCATTCCCAAACAGTAGCCCATAGAAAATATATTAATATGTGCTTAAATATCCATAATATTGCTATAGATTTAGCTTCCCATTGGAACTAGTTTGCAAAAATGAAGAAGCAAGAAGGCTCGTAAATACCTAAAATGTTATAGAAAAAAACGGCCTTGGCCATAACTTCGGCCACTGAGTTTATCTAAAACCGTTCTAATCACCATCTTCCCTGGAGGGCTTTAGCTCGACTACTGTTGAAATAAAAAATTTCTTTTAATTTATGGTCGCGTAGCGACTGAGGCACGTAGCCAGGGCATTTATGCCCTGGAACAAGAGGAACAAACAATAGCGTGCCGTAGGTACAAAGGCAAGTAGGTACAAAGGCAAGTAATCCCCTTGGTACCTACGGCACCAAAATTTTCTGTGTTCTTTATTTCCAGGGGTTAAAACCCCTGGCTACGTTCCCCCACTGCTCTGCAGTGAATACCTTCTCTACTCTTATTTCAACAGTAGTCGAACGAGGCTTCTGCCGAGTATAGCAAGAGCTAAGCACATCCCCGGCGCGGCAGGAGCCAAAGCCCTCCCTCACATTTTTTTATCTAAAACATTGGCCGGAGATGTGATCGAGATGTGATCAACCCCAAAAAAACGTTATAAGGACAGTTTTATGAGTTATTTGTGGTAAAAACTCGGAACTATAACGGAGTACGTTGATTATTGAATACAGCTAAAAGGTTCTCATAAACACTTTCGATTTTCAAATGGCGAAGTATTTTCTTGCAAGTATCAGACATATGAGAGATTCCCCAATGCACTTCATCACCAACAGAAACAGAAGTCAAAGTAATATCTTGCCTATAAAACAAATTCAAAACTGTTTTGGTCATAGGAGAAGAGGTTTTTTTCTTAGGTTGGCTGGGGTATATCTCTTGGAGAGAAGTTTCCTCTTCTTCTAAGCTAAGTCGCAGTTTTGAGGATATAATAGATGAAATTTTTAGACAAAGAGTTAGCAACCTCATGAGTCCTTTAATTTGATCGTCTTTCCAGACAAAAATAGGTGTAAGGCCAATAGGCTTATCTTTTAAAATATGGAAGCTATTTTCAACTATGAACTGGGAGCCTCTGTAGTGATTATAAGCATCTTGTAAGGATAGTCGATCACTGGGAGCATTGGTTACATAGAGTCTCCACCCCATTTTATCGTATAAATCTTTTAGCTCTTTACTGTTAACTTCTATTTTTTCAGGTAGAACTCTAATTTTAGTGAGTGTATATTTCCCTTCACGAGTTTTACCCTTTCTCTTTTCTGTTCGCTCATATTCTCTTTCTTTAGCATGAGTTTGATAAGATACCTTTAGCAAGTTCTCCAGTGAATATTTGGCTTTTATTTTTTCAACTTTTTCCTCTACATATTTGCGAGATTCTTCTTCTTTCGAGAGAAAAACCTGTTTCCCCTTGATTTGCTTAATTTCTTTGATTCCTTTTTCTATTTTTCTATCAAGTTTTTCCTTTTCTCCTTTGAAGTACGCTTGAGAAAAAATTACTTGTAGCCTTTCTTTCCACTTGAACTTTGCTTTGCCTTTCCCTACTTCTTGCTCTTTTTCATACTCAAAACCATGACCTATTTGCTCTTTGTTTCCGCCTTTTTCTTTATAGATTTTTGTTAGATCTACCTTCCCATTTATTGCTTGTTCTATTCCATCACTCAGGTCTTTCTTTTTCCCTTTGGTATTCATTTGCAATGGACAGAGATAGCATTCATTGTTTTTTGCTATATCTAAGCGAATCGATAATGAGGACATTTTGCTATCACCACTGTACAATAGCCCTCTTTGTCCTGCTTCTGGTACTATTTTTCTTACTCTTTTTATATTCGGTAAGTACAAAATGTCATCGTTTTTGTTTCCCGCTACTATGTCCGTTGCTATTGTATTCCTTGATTTTTTATCTACCGATATCATCATTTTTATTTGCGGTAAATCTCGCCTACCATCTTTTGGATTTCCCGAGTACTGCAACAAACCTTCATCATTTCTTTCGTGATAACAACTTGCGCTTGTTGCATCCAGCCAAACTTCTCTTTCCCCTTCTCTTTTTTCACTGCTTTTCCCCATGCGCATTACTTCTACCGTACCCTCCCATAAATCTTTTTCTATTTTTTCCCACTTTCCATCTTCGCTTAGCTGTGACAATATTCCTGTCAACCGCTCATCAGAGAATTCCCCTCCTTTTACTTCTTTACCATAAAATCCTTCTAAGCATTTTTTTTTCCCCTCTGCCCAGCTTGACACATGAGATTTCCTGTGATCTCCCTCCGATAGTATATACCCTATCCACCCCATCACTATCTCACCATTTGATAATCCTTCTTGATTTTTATGTGTCTTTATACTCGACTCTATATTTTTTTTTATGGACATTTTTTCGCATATCCCTAATATTAGAGGGACATCATCTATTCGTTCATTGAATATTTCCATACTTTTCCCCTTTTGCTTTGTTTCTTTTATACAATACAAAATTGGGCTTTTTATGCCACTTTTTATTTTCAAAAATGGGCTAATTGTATGGATCTTCATTCTTCCAAAACCCCCGCGCAGGGATGTAATATCTCAGGCCCCGATAACATCGGGGTTTCCAACGTATTCGATAACCTAACGTAATGATCTATAACTTCAAAATTATGTGTATAAAAGTAAGACTTCAGCCCCATAAAGAAATGCACTAGACCCTACACCAAAAAAAGGAATTTTTATGATTGTCGGAATTGTCGGAAGTCGAAGTTTTCAAGGCTATGATCTCCTGAAAAAAGAGCTTAGTTCTTTTCAGATAAGCAAAGTTGTTTCAGGAGGAGCGAAGGGAGCGGATGCTTTGGCGGCGAGATATGCTAAAGAAAATAATATCCCTTTAAAGGAATTTTTGGCCGATTGGGAAAAATTTGGTCGGTCGGCAGGTCCTATTCGCAACCAAGAGATAGTGAATGATTCCCAGATGATTATTGCTTTTTGGGACGGAAAGTCGAGAGGAACAAAGTCAACTATTGATATGGCACGAAAGAAAGGCTTAGAAGTGAAAATAGTCTATTTTTAGCAGTATATACTTCATTGCTTTTGTCCTAACTTCAGCGTTTTCGTGCCATTAACAGTACAGCTACCCCTAAAAGAAGAAAACTACTTGGCTCTGGAACGGCAGAAGAAAAGCTCACTTCATCGATACCAATGGCATCATCGCTAGTTAAACGAATATCGATAATTTCTTCACCAGCATTTGCAACTACTCCAAAATACCGGAGATTGCCATCGAGACCTCCTGTGGTTGCAATAACAATGGTTTGGGAATTGTTGATGGTCAGGGTTAGAGGAGCCGAACCAAAATCTCCATAATCTGTTATAAAGAGGCCAAATGCTCTTAGAGGAGAAACGAAGTTGTGAAAACGAAATTCATTGGGTTGCACTGTTAATTCTTCTAAGAAGCGAACACCATCGGTGGCAAAAGTTCCAAATGGACTAGGAGAATTTAGAACACTAAAACCGCTAGAGTGGTCGAGTTGAAAACTAGGAGTCGTTAGGGCGAGTAAGTTCGTGCCAGATGAACTTTCAAAGCTTTCAACAGAAACTGTCCCAGCAGCAGTTAAAAAATCTCCTTCGTCATCGAAGGTAAGAATAGTCGCTTGAATAGGCCCAAAACAGAACAAAATTAATAAAGTGAATACCATGGCTGTTATACGAAAAGGGACACTGCTCATTATTTTGTCTCCGGACTAATCTTTAAATATTTCAAGTAGGTGTGTGATTAATATTGATATATATTCAGTGTAAGGTGTATATCTTTAAAAAGCAATAAATAAACTACACAGATTCGTCTTTGCTAAAACAACCAACAGGCTCTCTGTCTATTAAAAGGCTACTCATTCTTCTTGAGGGGAAGATTCTTGTGAAGAAGATTCTAAGTTCTTCTGGTACCATTCTTGAAATTTTTCGATTACTTGGTTGCGAATTTCTGGGCTTTCTTGAGAGAAATAGGAGCCATATCCGTAAAATTTTTCCGGAATAAGTCGGTTTAATATTTGTATGCTAGCGTCTTGGTAGCGTAGAACAATTCGAGAGGGGAAAAAATCTCGTTTATATCCAAAGGAAGAAATGGGTCTTCGGTTGTGAAGTAATTCTATCAGGGTAGGAATAGTCTCTTTTCCTATTTTATAGAGATCCACTCCTGCATTTTTTTCGATCGGATCTACCCCAATGAAGTTCGCTCCTAAAATATGACAGTATCCTGGCTGAATCGTTTGGTAAACATTAATATTTCGCAAGTGGTAAACATGATACTGAATTTTTTCAGGGAGGGAAATTTCTTCTAGATTTTCCGGCTCTTGCCAACTCTCATCTTCTCTTATCATTTCTTCTAAAAACTGCGATAATTCCAAAGCTTCTTCAAAATAGTATGTTTCAGGATATTGATGGACAATTTCTTGGAACATTCTAAGAGCTTCTGGCCTGTTTCCTACAGATAAGGTAAAAACAGCTTGTTTATATATTTTCCAAGCCTTCATGTGAGGCATTTCATTTAGCTCTGGGTTTTTCGAATTGTTAAAGTAGGCTTGGGTGTAGAGGGAGTGGAACTTATACCATTTATCTAGCATACGTTTTTTTATGTCTCCAGATGATTCTGAAGAAAATGTAGAAAAATTTTGCTCTTCTTGGTTTTTGAGCTCTATTTCTGTTTGTTGTTCTGGGAGCTTAGATTCTACCTCAATTTCTGAAGGAGAAAGCTCTTTTACTTCGGGAAAAGCATTTCCTGCTGAGAGGACAATTGGTTCGCTTTCTTGTATTTTTTTCGAAGTAGGATCAGAAACCTCTAAAGTAGTGCAACTTATTAATAAAATGGGAGCGTAAAAAATAACAAGCAAACATTGGCTTCTCCTGAATGTAAAAAGACAATAACCTATTTTCATTGTGCACCCTTTTCCAAATACCTTGATGGGCTATACCAAAAAACTTAGCCCTCTAGCATCTAAATCCCAAAATCCCATAAGAAAAATACTCTCTCCTGTTAACTACAGTCGATTTTTTCGAAACAAAGAGAGTAGAAATAAGCTCATGCCCAAGAAACTCAAACTACTCAACTCAGAAACCGCAGGAGTGGGGGCAGAAAAATTCAAAGATGTAATAGCATCGGGACTAAAACCTGATTGACCTGGATTTTGAATAGAAAAGAATTTCACGCAAAGGCGCAAAGAAAAGCAAAGGAAGATGTAAAAAATCTTTCTCTTGATCTTGATGAAATTCTCCGAATTTATCTCTTGCCTGGATTCTTTTTATCCTTGGCGTCTTTGCGTCTTTGCGTGAAATTCTTTTCTTTCTTCAACTTTAAGGCGCACTCTATTTTTTCTATCCTTTAGTCCTTTTTTGTTTCCGTGTGTGAGAAGCCTGTATAAGAGAATATATTTTCAGTTTATATATATACCGCAAATCTTTCAAAAAAGCAAGTGCCATAGCTTCTAACTTAGCTCATCTTTATCTGTCAATACAGCATAAAAAAAGCCCCCATTTCATTAGATTTACTAAAAAATGAGGGCTTTTAAAAAGCTCAACAGAAAGACTAGCCGCCTTTCTTACCGGTTCCTTTTACCTTTACTGGTTTGCTACCAGAAGCGGGGCGAGCACCGTGGTTGGCTTTAGTAATTCTTTTACGTCTTGAGTTAGTTTTTTGAGACATGGTTTGTTTCCTTTCAGGATTCTTAACTAGCGTCTTGTTTGAGGGCTTCTGCTTTGTTCGTTTTTTCCCAACTCAACTTTTCGGGATCGCCACCAAAGTGGCCGTATTTAGCTGTGTTAAGGAAAATAGGGCTTCTTAGCTCCAAGTATTCAATTAAATCTTTGGGCTTTAGAGGGAAATGTTTACGAACGAGTTTTACGAGTTTTTCTTCACAAATTTTTGCGGTACCAAAAGTATCGACTTTAATCGAGACCGGATCGGCAACTCCAATAGCATAAGCTAATTGAACTTCACAACGATCGGCCAAGTCCGCAGCAACAATATTTTTTGCAATATGCCGAGCCATGTAGGCGGCAGAGCGGTCAACTTTAGAAGGATCTTTACCAGAAAAAGCTCCTCCTCCATGCCGCCCCATTCCTCCGTAAGTATCTACAATAACTTTACGACCCGTAAGTCCACAGTCTCCATGAGGTCCACCTACTTCAAATTTTCCAGTAGGATTGATGTGGTACTTGGTATTTTCATTGAGTAGTTCAGCGGGAATAATAGGTTTAACAATTTTTTCAATAATATCCAGGCGGAGCTTCTTTTGGTCCATATTACGAGCATGTTGAGTGGAGACAACAACGGCTTCTACTTCTACCGGTTTATCATTTTCGTAAAGAACCGTAACTTGAGTTTTGCCATCAGGTCTTAGCTCTCCCATTTCACCACTGAAACGAACCTCGGAAAGTCGATTAACCAATTTACGGGCGAGACTCATAGGAAGAGGCATTAACTCATCCGTTTCTTTACAAGCGTAACCAAACATCATGCCTTGGTCACCAGCTCCTTGCTCTTTCTCATTGCCTTCATCAACTCCCATCGCGATGTCAGGGGACTGTCTGTCTAAGGCAACCATAACAGCACAGCTTTTATAGTCAAATCCCATATCAGAGTCATTGTAGCCAATTTCTTTGACAGTCTGACGAACGACGCGGGAGTAATCGACAGAAGCTGTCGTTGTAATTTCTCCGGCTATCACGACTAGACCTGTTGTGACCATTGTTTCACAGGCTACTCTGGCTTGATTGTCTTGGGTTAAAATTTGGTCGAGAATAGCATCAGAAACTTGATCTGCTATTTTGTCAGGGTGTCCCATCGTTACACATTCTGATGTAAAAAGATATTTACTCATATAATTTCTACTTTCTATTTAGTAATCTAAAAGCTAGCTCATAGTTTTTAGTGACACTTCCCCGACAGTTTTTTACTAACCTAGCTGCTCTACCGCCGATCATTTCTCGCTCTTTAGAGTCTTTCAGAAGACTTTCCAAAATTTCTGCTAAATCCTCTTGCTTCGATAGCTGTCGGATAGCATTTTCTTCACGAAATAACTTCAAGTCGGGAAAATTGGCCATATAAGGGCCACAAATAACTGCTTTACCTAAGCTGGCAGGCTCTATAAAGTTTTGACCTCCATGAGGGATAAGACTCCCTCCTATAAAAACAAGATGTGCCACAGTATACATAGGAGCTAGCTCCCCCATTATATCACCGATAATGACCTCATTTTTTTTACTTTGGTATTCAGAATGAATTTTACTTTTTCTGATAGCTGTAAAGGAAAAATCAGACTTTTCAATATAAGAGCAAAGTTCCATGGCTCTTTCTGGATGGCGTGGAACAAGGATTAAGCGAAGTTTGGGTAGTTTTGTTACTATTTTTGAATAGGCCTCAAGAATAAATTTTTCCTCAGGCCAGTGAGTGCTGCCCGCAACTAAAACTAAATCTTTTGATCTTAGATGAAGTTGTTCCGCAATTTCCTTTTGTTTGAGTGCAAGCTCTTTTGGCTCGATTGCATCAAATTTAATGTTGCCAGTGACTTCAATACGCTCAGAGGATATTCCCAGAGCCTCTAGTCTTTTTGCATAAACGGACGACTGAACAGAGAAGTAGCAAATGCCCTGAGTCGCCTTGCAAAAAGCCCATTTTATATAACTATATCGTCTACCTGATTTTTCGGATACCCTGCCATTCATTAAAATGACAGGGATATCTTTTTTTTTCGCCAAAAAGAGGAAGTTTGGCCAAAGTTCTAGCTCCATTAAAATAATTAACTTGGGTTGAATCTCCTTCAATAGACGTTTGATTACCCAAGAAAAATCAAGGGGAAAACTCATAACGGCAATATCAGGGTACAAGTTTCTAGCCATTTCCAAACCGCGACTAGAGGTACTAGAAACAACGATTTTTAGATGTGGCTTTTCTTGTTGAAACTTTTCTATTAAAGGATAAGCAGCTTTAATTTCGCCTACAGAAACTCCGTGTAGCCAAATATCTGCTTGTGTGGGAGAAGATATTCCTCCCAGTCTTTCCCGAAGCGTTCTCCAATATTTTCCTTTTATCACAATGCGATAGATAAGAAAGGGAGAAGCTAAAAGTAAAGCTATCAGGTATAGAGTATTTAGAATGAAATGTATTAGCATCTTTGAAAATTAATTAGCAAAAAAAACAAAAAAAGTCAATCTATTTTTTACTTGGAGTCGCTTCTCTCTTGGTAAGATTCGAGAAAAGAAACAAAGTTTTCTTTTTCTAGTGCGAGAATACTTGCCGGGGCCTCTATTTTAAAATAATAAGGACCTTCTGGAGTAGGAATAACGGCTCCTAACATTCCATAATTTGGAGTAGGAGTTCCTTCCTGAGCCATAGGAAAAGGCTTTACTAGATAAACTCCCTCCAAATATATGAGCTTGGGAGTAGAAACACTTAAGCTCAATATCTCTTCTTTCTTTAGCTCCACGAATTGCTTACGCCAGCGATCAAAATTTTGTTTTACCGCTTCCTCTGCATTCATCTTTAAAGGATTTCCAAAAAAAGAAGCGATCACTTTATAAGAAGAGTTTTGTTTCAGATAGAACTCACGCAAGCGCATTTGACTAGAAGCTTTACGAGAAATCCATTCTGAAGGTATTTTTAACTGAAAATTGCCAAAAACAATTTTATCTGAAGTTATGTTCTCTTTGTTATTTGCGTTTTTTCGAACAATAGGAGCTTTGGGAAGTTTGACATTAGCTTTACCTGATACCATAATATTGGTGTAGGTATTTAAAAAATTGGTGAAGTTTCCCAACTCCCTAGATATGACTTCTTCGGGAGCTGTAATCTTGAAAAAATAAGGCCCTTGAGGACTATCTACGATAGCAGCTAAAGCACCATAATTAGGAGCGGGAATCCCTTTTTTGTCCATAGGGAAAGTTTTTAGAATAAAAGTTCCCGAAAAACGGACACAGGTAATTTTCTCAGGCTTCACAGAAATATCTTCTTTGCTCAGAAGCTCACTAAATTGCTTTTCCCAGCGTTCGATATTCTTTTGTACCATTTCTTCTTTGTTCATATCTTGGTTTGGGCCTAAGTAAAACCCAATTGCTTTGTAGGGCTTATTTTCTTGCAGAGAAAATTCAACTAATCTTGTCGGTGATGTTGTAGCTATTTCTTTCCAAGAAAAGGGAACTCGCATTTTGAAATCGGCAAAACCGATAACTTTATCATCTTCACTAGGGGAGCGAGATTTAAGAGGAGCTCCTTCTGTTGATTCAGATTTTTCTACGCACCCCAAACAAATGAAAAAAGAAAGAAGAAGAAGAGAGATGATTTTCATCAAGGTTTTCTCCAAAAACTAAGGTTGTGAGGTTGCTACTACTCAAGGCAGGGCAACTCTAAATCTTTGTGTGAAAGAAGGGCCATTTCGACTTTCCAGTCAATGCTGATTTTTGAATCGTCATAGCGAATTCCTCGCTCACTCTCAAAATTATACTCAGAGGTGCATTTGTAAAGTAGATGAGCTTCCTCTGACAGAGTGGCGAAACCATGAGCAAAACCAGGAGGAACATAGAGCATATGGTGATTTTCATCTGAAAGTTCAACCCCTTGCCACTCTAAGTAGTAAGGAGAGTCTTTTCGAATATCAACAGCTACGTCCCAAACTTTTCCTTTAATAACTCGAACAAGTTTGCCTTGGGCATGAGGAGACAACTGATAATGTAAACCACGAACTACATTTTTTTGAGAGAGAGAATGGTTGTCTTGAGAAAAAATTTCTGCAATACCATTGGCAGCAAAATCACTGTATTTATAGCTCTCTAAAAAAAAGCCTCGGCTATCTGGAAAAACCTTAGGTCTAATCAAAACTAAATCAGGAATTTCCAGTTGTTGGAAGGTAAAAGGCATACAAACTCCTTCAAAACAATTGTCTCACCAGGACTCACTAATTATCTTCCGTAAAATTTTTCTTGCAAACCCCTAGAAAAAAAGAAATTGCAACTGAGAAAAATAATAGTTAAATATATAGGAAAACAAACAAAAATCAACGCTGAAAATATCGTAAAAAGGAAACTCCTCCATGAATTGCCCTCAGACCAAGAGTGATATTGTTGTTGTTAGCCCTTCCAATTTAGACATTTTAGCTACGGGTAAGTTTTCTTGGCCTTCAACGGAATCGATTCCTGCCTCTTTAAAATCCATGCCGGGTGGAAGTGGCCGCAACACTGCAGAAAATTTAGCTCGCTTAGGCGTTTCCACTACTCTCTTAACCATAACAGGAGACGATGTCTTTGGGGAATTTGTTTGTCAAAAAACATTGCAAGCAGGAGTGAATGTTGTCGTAACAAAAAATCCCTCTGTCTCAACTCCGATTTATTTAGCCTTACATAATTCTTCTGATGGTGATATGATGCTTGATATGGTTGGAGGAACCGAATGCTGTGGTTGTTTTAATCAACAATTTGGCCAGGAAAATATTCATTATTTGCAGGATAGTCAATATATTATAACGGCATCAGACATTTGTCCAGATCTTTTCTTTTTTCTGGCCGAAGAAAAAAAAGACAGTGCACTTGTTCTTTTAATTAGTTCACCTTATGCTGCGAAAGAGGCCGCACCGCTTATTGAAAAAACCGATATCCTTTTTTTAAACAAACAAGAGGCCAAAATCATTACAAAAGCAGAAATACAAGATCTAAAAAGTGTCTCTGAAGTAGCTCATAGTTTACTTCAAATGGGCCCATCTATAGTGGTCTTAACCTTAAGTGGAGACGGAGTGTATCTTGCATCTAAGGACGGGGAATCTTGTCATTATCCTGCTTTCAAAATGGAGGGAGAAATGGTTTCTCCTGTAGGAGCAGGAGATGCTATGTGCGCGGGTTTTGTATATGGGCTCTTACAAAACTATAGTTTAGAAAAATCTATATTAATGGGATCAGCGACAGCCGCTTTGACCATTCGTTCAATGGAAACTGTTGTTTCTTCTTTACAACAAGATTCTCTGGAGAGAATCGTAAGCAATTTTCAGAATTAGAGCAAAACTATGATTCCCTTAGAGAAGATTCTTTTTCTGAACAAAGTGCCTCTTTTTTCAAGCCTAAGAGCAGAAGACCTCTATGTGATTTCAAAAATCGCTCGGGAGGAAGAGTACTTAGCAAAACGAGTACTCTTCCAAGAAGGAGATTATGGAGATAAGCTCTTTGTTATTATTTCGGGAAGCGTAGACCTTTTCCGAGGTATAGGAGAAGAGAAAAAGAAAATTTTAACTCTCCGAGCAAAAGATTTTTTTGGAGAAATGGCTGTTTTTGATGGTGAGCTGCGTAGTGCTACAGTCGCTTGTCAGGAAAACTGTCGTTTTTTAGTTCTAGAGAAAGAAGAAGTAACAGAGCTGATTTACCGTTATCCTGATATTTCCTTTGGCATAATTAAAGCCCTTTGCTCTCGTTTGAGGGAAAGTAACAAAAAAATCTAAAGAAATAGGGCCCTATGCTTACTATCTTAGAAAAAATATTTCTCATCAAGCCTAATGAATGGAAGCATACTAGTATATTTTTTTTCCTTGTTTTTTTATTTTCCTTAGGAGCTACTTTTTCTCGTAGCATTTCTATTACTCTTCTGATCGAACATATGGGAAAAGACAGTCTTCCCCTTATGTTTATTCTCACTGATTTAGCTGCTATGGTGGGCTTTTTTGTTTATGTTAAGCTAAGCCAGAAAAATAGTGGAGCCGTCATTTTTAAATATCTTTCTCTAGCTAATTTTTTTCTGACTCTTCTCTCTTGGTTTCTCTTCTCCTTCTCTTATGCCTGGATCTATGGGTACTTCTTTGTCCTCTCTAGCTTTTTCTTTATTCTAACCTTTATTCATGCCACTAGCTTTGTTGCTTCCTACTACAATGTTTTAGAAATGAAACGAATGGGGAGTTTTATTTTTTCAGGAATTCCTTTGGGAGCAATTTTGGGAGGGAGTGGTCTTGTTTTTGGGCTAAAGTTTTTTTCTCCTGAGTACTTGGTTATTGTTCCAGCTGTCTGTTCACTGTTGACAATAGGGGTTATTGGATTAATTGACCAAAATATGACTCCCATTATATCTCTTTTAAGCCGTAAGAAATTGGATTCCATCGAAGATAGTGGAAATGCATTAGGGCAGGTCTTTCATTCCCGCTTGATTGTGTATATGGCTTTGGGGATTTTCTTTTTTGTACTTACAAGCAAAGTTATTGAGTATCAGTGTCAGGGAATTATTTTTCCGGAATATTTTCCCCTTCCCCAAGACCGAGCAAGTTTTTTGGGAGTGTATGAGATAGTCGGAAATATATTAGCCCTTTTTATCCAAGTTTTTGTTACTTCTAAGCTGTTGATTTGGATGGGGGTGGGATGCAGTAATATTATTTACCCGGCTCTACTATTTTTGGGAAGTCTAAATCTTCTTGTTGTGTTTGGCTTGGCCAGTGGAATTTTTGCTCAGTTCATCAATCAGGAGCTAAGACGTTCTCTAAGAGCTCCTCTCTATAACCTTCTTTACAACGCCATCCCCTCTTCTCTCTGGGCTTCAAGCAAAGCTTTCTTGAATGGAGTGATCTTTCCTTTCTCAACGATTGTTGCAGGGATTTTTTTATTTTTAGTAACCAAGTATAGCTCATCAGAACATTTGCTGACAATTTTACCATTTGCTTCGATGGCTTTTGCTTGTTGTGCTATTTTTCTTGCTCTTCCCCAGTGGAAAAATTACAACGCTCAAATTTTAGTTCTCTTAGAAAAACAAAGCCTTCCTTTACACTCCTACCAAGAAGAGTTTCGAGGTTTGAACTTAGACCAACAAATAGAAGATATTTTAGCTAAAAAGAATTTAGTTAATTTGCCGATAGCTTTAGATTTTATTCGTTTGACTCAGGCGGAAAAATTTCTTCCTCTAGTCAAAGATTTTTTCTGGGAGGTGGAAGATTTTGGATTGCGTCGCAAATGCTTGCAAACACTTTCTGGATTTCCCAATGTACTAAATCCTTTAGTGCTACAAAAAGCCATAAAAGAAGAAAGTTCTCCTGCTATTATTGCCCTTTTACTCGAGTATCTGGGAAATTTTCGTTCTCTCGATTTACGAGACAAAATACTTCCTTTTTGGAAGCATTCTTCGGCCGAAGTTTCTTCTCAAGCTGCAGTTTGCTTGTACCAAAATGATTTTTTTCAGGAAAAAGAAAAAATTATTAAATGGTTGGGAAAACAACTACAAGACCCAAAACAAGACCCTTCACCTTTTATTCGTGCTCTAGGAAAAACCCAAAACCCCAGTGCTTTTCCCCTTATAGAACTATTTATCAACTCTCCTAATGGCAAGGAACAATTTTTAGCCTATCAGGCTACCGGGCGTCTTTGGGAAACGGTTCCTAAAAAATATGCTCCCATTTTATTAAAAGGACTGGAAAACCCAGATCAAAAAATAAAGCTTACTTCCTTTAAAGCAATTACTCGTTTAGAAGTTATCAATGACTGGTTTCCGATCGTCAGTCTTCTGGGGGACAAATCGCCTGTTGTTATTCGAACAGCGAAAGATTTTCTACGTTTACATATAGATGATTGTAAAAGAACTTGCCTCGATTGCCTTCTCGCTGATCACCTCCCCGCCTTACAAAAATTTGAAATTTTGTCTTTGATTCATGAACATTTGAATAGAGAAGAAATTCTTTCTTTAGAAGACCTCGGGCAAAAATCTTTACAAAAGATTTTTGAGGTACACTATTTACAAATAACCCTATTAACTCAATACCCCGAGGAAAAAGAATGGAATATTCTTTTTACTAAGTGTTTTCAAGAACTAGAGGAAAACTATTGGCTATGGATCTTAACCATTATTACCTACCAAAGTGGAAAAGATGAGGAATTCTTTTGGCGCGTGAATAGAGGAATTGTTTCTTCCGATAAAAGTTTTTATGGCAATGCTCTAGAAGCTCTATCTCATAGCAAAGAAAAAAAACTCTCCCGAGCTTTAGTTAAGTACCATCAATTTCGCCCCACCGATTCTCCATCTCTAAAAAAACTCTACTACGATATTTTTAAAGAAGAGTTCTCTATGGACAATTTGGCTTGGAAAAAAAGAATTGTTCAACTACCTCATGATTTCCTTAGAGCTGTTGCCATATATACTTTTGGGAAAAAAAATGTTTTTAGCACAGAAGAAAATTCGCGAGTAAGTGAACTTTTGGGATATCAGAATTCCTCTTAAGGAAAAAAACAAAAAAGTCAAATTGATTGTTTTCATGGATACTGCTATAATCTACCAAGTTTTTCTATGAAAGGACGCTCATGACTATAAAAGATTTATTCGCTCAGGGAACTATCAAGGTCGCTGAACAACCAAAAAATAACTATCTTGATATAAACGATCTGGGAGATAAAAAACTTCTGATTACGCCTATCGATCACGATTACCCTGGTGGATCAGCAGCTATGCACAATGCTGTATTTGCAAAGTACGACTTGCCGATGAGAAGTTGCTTTGTTGTCGGCAATCCTGCCTATGCCGAATCTTTAATCAAGACTCTTCGGGAAGACCCACTTTATGTAGGTGGTGGTGTCGGATCTGGTTTTAAAGACAAGGTGGGACCTTTTCTGGATGAGTTAGACAAGTCTGCTAAAGTAATAGGCAGCGTAAATGTTATTGCGAAAAAGAACGGAAAGTTAATTGGATACAACACCGATGGTCGTGGTTTTGTCAACGGCCTTCTCACGGAATATCCCGATTGTATTGCCGGTCAAAAAGTTGTTATCTTGGGAGCAGGCGGAACGGCTTTGCCCATTGCCTATGAAATTGCCCAAAACAGCTCTATGGAAATAGTCGATATTGGTGAAATTGTCATTCTGAATCGTACCGTTGCAAAAGCGGAAAAGATCGCTAGGCTCATATCTCGCTATGCCAATGTGCGCTTTGGAGGCGAAGATGCTATTGGTAAAGAAATAAGCAATGCCAATGTTGTTGTCAATGCATCTAACAAAGGGGCCCAGCCAAACGAGATGTATTCTGCCTTTGGCCCAATGAGTGGCAATCCGAATCAAGACATGTATGTTGCCGAAGAAAACATATCCTATTTGGCAAAAGATGCTATTGTCGCAGATATTTTACTAGAGAAAGATACTCTAACTCTTGAAATGGCACGTAAAAGAAGAAATCGCACTCACAGCGGACAACATATGAATCTATACCAAGCAGTGCCGGCTATCAAAATGATGACTGGTATTGATAAACCAGATAGTGAGCTAAAGGAAATTATGAGCAATGCTTTAAGAGCACCTGCTGAAGCACCTGCTCCTAAAGTAGAAGAAACACCTGCTCCCATTGCTACTAAGAAAATAGATGACCTTCTCTCCAAGGGAGTAGTGCAAATAGCCCAACAACCCAAAAATAATGCTCTTGATATCAATAACTGTACGGGACAAAATCTTTTATTAATACCAATAGATCACGATTATCCTGGTGGTTCAGCTGCGATGCATAACGGCGTTTTTGAGCATTTTAATCTGCCGTATAAAACCAGTTTTGTTGTAGGTGATCCTGCAAATTCAGAAGAAATTATGTCTACTTTCCGCGAAGATTCTCGCTACATTGGCGGTGGTGTAGGTTCTGGTTTCAAAGATAAAGTGGCTCCTTTTTTGGATGGCTTAGACCAATCTGCTAAAACCATTGGTAGTGTGAATGTTGTCGCTAAGGAAAACGGTAAATTAATCGGTTATAACACCGATGGTATCGGCTTTGTTAATGGTTTGTTAGCTGAGTATCCCAACTGCATAGCTGGTAAAAAAGTAATTATCCTTGGGGCCGGGGGAACAGCTCTCCCCATTTCTTATGAAATGGCGAAAAAACAGCCTCGTGAAATCGTTATTTGCAACCGCACTGTTGCTAAAGCAGAACGTATTTCCAACTTGATTTTTTCTTTTACGGCGGCACGTGCTATTGGTGAAGATGAAATTGGAGTGGAGTTTAAAGATGCTGACATTATTGTCAATACATCCAATAAAGGTGCCCAACCAAACGAGAAGTACTCTGCATTTGGTCCCATGACTCGTGACCCCGAAAAAGACATGGAAGTGTCGCTGGCCAACTTGGCCAATCTACCAACAGAAGCTATTGTCGCTGATATTCTACTGGAGGATGAGACTTTAACTCTTCGCATGGCGAAAGAGCACGGAAATCGAGTTCATAACGGGCAAAACATGAATCTGTATCAAGCGGTTCCTGCTTTTAAAATTATGACTAAGTTAGATAAACCGGACAACACATTAGAGAATATAATGAGGGCTGTAGCTCGCTAAGCAGCTCCTGAACTTAAAGACTCAAGAATTTCCTTGAAAGGTTTTTTATGGAACTCTCCAGCAATAAAATTACCAAGTCCCAAAATGCCTTAAATCTACCACGAGATGAAATAGCGTTTCGTAAAGAGTATCAAGAGTTAGCTGTTGAAAGAAAATTGACAACCGTATTTCGGCCCGGAAATCGTGTTTATCCGAATTGGCGTGGGTATAAAGAGGGTGAGATTGTGACTTTAAGAGTCATCGAGAAATGTGGATGTGATGAGGAGTGTATTCCACCAATATTTAATAATATCAGGTTGAAGGTTAAAATAGCATCTATCAAAGTAGTTGATATTGAGACTTTAAGTACCCTACATTTTTACGGTAGTTCTCCAGATGTTCACGATATACCAAGTCTCAAGCAGCACCTTGGTCGGATTTATCGAAAACCGCATTCTCATTACGATAATGGGCAAGTTACTCAGATTTGTATTACATACTTGGAATAGCTTTAAGTAAGATTTTAGGTGTTGCAAATGCCTAGGCATTCGCAACACCTATTAAATTCAAAGACGCATTACTCGTTTAATTAAATGATTTCAAAACTTGTTGGTTGCGGGTACTTGGAGCAATGATTTTATTAAAATCTGTTCCTCCGTAAAGACCAACTGCCACAGCAAAGACACCGTCATTATCTAAATCATTGCCAGTTTGCCAAGTGTTAATGTAACCAATGGTTACAGCATCCCAAAAACTCACCTGAAAACCTAAGCTATAGCCAAGTCCGTGATTATCCGCATCAAAGAGATCGTCTGTACTATGCTCCAACCCTGCTAGACCATGGAAAGAAATACCTCTTCCTTTAACTATGGGCAGATCTATGGGAACGGTGAACATTCTTGTGTTGAAGTTAATCGCAAAAAAACTGCTTTCCAAAGCATCGTTGCTGGCAGGGTCAGCATCATCCACTAAATCAATTCGGCCAAACTCTTGGAGGACAAAACCACCCACGGATGCAGTAAGGTCTGCTCGGGAGCTACGAAAAGTATTATCTAGATGAATGAAAGTAGAGCCGTAAATGGCAAAGTAATCAAAGTACTCTCGATCGAAGAATTTTCGTATTTCAAAACCGGCATAGAAATTCTCGTCTCTTTGTTTGTACGCATAGTCCCCGAAATCGAGCTGAATTCCTGTAGTGTTATCTATTCCGACAATTTCATCTGCAGTTAAACGAAATCGAGTCCAGGCATAGCCAACCTCAGCTACTACTTGTAAACCTATCTCTGGGAAAGAAGCCAAAACAGAAAAGGCCACAACTTGGGCAGCAAAGTCACCGTCTAAGTTATCGGCTGTAATGGATTCAGCGACTTCATCGACGTTAACATCGGTAAGTTCGTAGTCTCCATAAACTCCTGTAAAAGAACCTCCAAAAGCAATGGAGAAGGTTTGGAAGTCTAGTAAAAAAGGGCGAAAAGAAACATAAGCGCCATAGTCATTGGTGTCTCCTTCTGCCTCACTACGGGTAAGACCATAGGTGACATAAGCTTCTACCAGAAAAGTAGGGTCGCCCCAAAGAGAGTGCTCAGCAATTTCATAATCTTCGGAAAAAGAAGGACGTTCCCAAACGAACTTTAAAACAACATCGGAAAGATCTTCTTCTGTTTCGGGCATGGAACCATCAGATTCCTCTGTTTCTATAGTTTTAGGGGTATCAGTGATTTCGCTGTTTTCCCAAGGAGTCGATTCATTTTGATAGTACTCTTGGTACTCTTCTAACGTTTCCCCTTCTTGTTGCTCTTGCTGCCCTTGTTGCTCTTGTTGATCCGAAAGCTCACTATTTTCCCAGGGAGTCGACTCATTTTGGGCTGATAGATAACTAGGTAACAATATTAAAATTAGTCCCACCACTAATAAAAAATGGTCGTTGCATTTAACTCCGCTTTGCTTCCACATGTTTAATAATTTCTCCATTAAAGGTGCTTGGAAAAAATAAATACTCCAATTGCGTAGTATATTTGAGTATATGGCAAGGCAAGACGAAGGCGCATAGCCTTATTTCTGTAAATGAGGAACAACGTAGCCATATGCTCAAAGATCAAGTAATTGGGGTATTTTTTTTTCCATGTGCCTAAAGGTGTCGATTTCTTTTTATTTTTCCAAGTAACATTTTGAAAAAACAATCATCCAGATAAAAAAATCGCCGTCTGTGAATCCTAAATAGCTAGCCGCATTTTACTAAGAAAAAATCATTGGTTCAATAAAAATTTAGGAGATCTCGCGAAATGGAATTTTAAAGAAACTATGAAAGCTCTATTCTCTTTCTTATACATCCGAGAAAAAGAAAAGTAGATAGCCCCAAAAAATAAGTTCCAGGCTCTGGGATAGTCCCAGAATTGGTTAAAGGTTGGCCTAACCAATCAAGTACATTATTTGCAAAAGTAGTGTTCAAACGAGCATCATCAAAAATATTAGAGTCCATGAGAACAAGGGCTTCTCCTTCTCCTACTTGATAAACAGCTCCGATATTACCAGCAAAGAGAACCTCAACGTCTCCCACGGCAGGGTTAATCGACCCCGCGCAACCAGTATTGATGCCGGAAACTCCAGCCAAAAGCTCATGGCTAACCAGAGAAGCATGGAATTGGCTAATACAACCAGAACCTGATTCCCCTCCCACAATACTCATAACAACAGGATTCCAACCAGCAAAACCAACGGCATTTTCCCCCATGATAATAGCTCGATGACCAGAAGATATAAAGTCACGAACGTTATCAATTTCTGTGCTGGTAAAGGTCCCGTTTCTTTCCTGATCAATCCAAAGAGCATCCCCACTAGAAGGGGTTAAGCTACTAAAATCAGCTATCTTTTGAAAATCTTGAGAGCTATTGTCGATAAGATTAGTTACGTTGACCCAATTCGCTCCTCCGACAGATAAATGAGGATGATCTCCCTGGTTGATTTGGTTTAAAATAGTCGCTCCATAGCAGTGGGCCATGGCAAAAACAAAGATCCATAAATATTTCATAAATTTCTCCTTGGCAAAAAGATTAGGATGACACTACTTAGTATAACAAAAAAAGAGAGCTTTATTGAAATAAATTATAAAAATGAAAATTATCTGTGCTTTCTATTACCTACTGGAAGAGGGGAAAATAGGCGAGTTGAATGAGACCTTGAAGAAAGGTGTGATTTTTAGGCGGAATTTAAGTGTGCTAAGTGGGAGTTCACTCCACATAGTATTTTTTCACTTCGCGAAGGTCGGGACTGTGTATTTTTCTAATTGAACTTCGATTAGGTGTCTAGGCTTTTATTAGGTGAAGTTTTTGATGCCCGCCCTGACTGCGTTACAAAACACTATGCTCCGCTCACTGTTCGCTTCGCGACTGTGCCTGAACTTAGCTCTCTCACCTTTATCCTGATCGCTATTGCTTTAGCTTATGGACGTAAATTACGCTCATAAGAAACATAAAGCATCCCCCCAAATTCATGTGCTGAAGGCAAATCAGAAATATAGATTTTTTAATCCCAAAGATATTTTTTGTCATAAGGAAGAGTTTTCTAAAACAAAGGTTTTTATCGGTTGAACCCAGGAACAAAAAATATAGTGCCTTCAGCACATGGGTTGGGGTGGACGTCATGTTCCTGGGGTTATCAACCCTATTTGTGTCAACCTAAGCCGTAAGTTTATATGGAAAAGAGATTTATCAAAAACCGTTCTTTAGCAATATAGGCCCGGGAGGGGGAGGCTCCAGCCCGGCCGCGGGGGTGTTTTTGTAGTTTTTTTTTAAAAGATGGACAACACCAACACCGCACGACCCGCCCCCA
>JAJDCR010000032.1 GCA_029260735.1 Planctomycetota bacterium | reverse complement strand
GGCAGCAAAAAACTACCTTTGCCCTAAAGGGCAATAATTTAGGGATATATCCATTCCAGGGGATAAATCCCCTGTCTACGTGTCTTCGCCTCTCCGAGGCTTAAGATGAAGAGATACTTTTTGCACACGCATCAATATTTTATTTTATTGGATTTTCAGTATGTCAAAAAAATTGGATAGCTTTATGAGTAGCACACGAATGATACTGCATTGGTACACATGTCAAACACTGGAATATAGTTGAAGCGGTAAACTTCTTACAAAAAATGCTTGTGCAAAAGACGTTGGCAAAGATAACGTCGTCGAAATATTTGTTCTTCTTGCCAACGTCTCTCTTTCTCTTTCGAGTCAGGATAAATATTTTCTTGCTCTAACACCTCTTTCGCTCCTTCACGAAGCCATCTTTCCCACTCCCAGGCAACATGAGGAGAGAATTTATCTTCGTCTTTTAGTTTTTTGACTTCAAACAACAGATCCCAACGAGACCACTTTTGACAATAGATAAACTGAGCCGGATTACATAGAGTTTGTAAAACTCGCTGAAGGGCCTCTCGATTTTCCTGAATGTACTGCTCAACACTTTTTCTTTCTTGCTTTTGATCTTCTTCATCTTGAATTAATCTTAGTAATAAGTCTTCCTCAAAGAGAGTTAGCTCAAGTTGATAGGAATCTAGCTGACGAGCTTGCTCTTCTGTCCACTCAGAGCTAGCCCGGAGTTCATCTATCATCTCAGAGTAACCCACAACCAATTTTACATACATTTTTTCGACCTCTCGGCGAGGGTAATTCATCCGAAAAGCAAGAATATAAACATCCTTCCATCCAGCAAATAACTCTAAGGGGTTGGGAATGAAGCTCTTGAGAAACCCTATCGTTGTTTGCTTTGCTCCTTCTTTGGCTTCCTTAACCGTAAGAATGGATAAGTCACGTTTCATATCGTCCATTAACCCGCGCACTTCTATCACAATCTCTAGCGCAAAAGTCAGCGAAGTCACATCCTCTTTTTCCGGCAAAAAACGATCTTGGTGCTGATCAGATTGAAAACCAACAAAAGCAAAAATCCGCGCGAGCTTTATTCGACATAGCGCAATATCCTCCAGCACTCCTCCTAGCAATGCTTCTGGATTTCGACGAGCCAAGCGCCTTTTGATCATTTTCCCCATCTTCCAAGCTTGGTAAATTCCTCGAATATAGCTTGTTACCAAATCTATCAGAATATCTATCGCATTGGCAATAAGAAGAAACCTCAGTCCTATCGTGTGTTGGATCCCCTTCATTATTATTCGAAACTGGGCAACGAATCTCTCCATCGGCCCAGGGCAACCGGCGCTATCGCTCAGATACTTCTCAAATTTTGGCTCGAAAATCCACTCTCTTCCTCTTTCCAGCTCATACAAGTCAACCTCTGCTTTTTTTCTCTGCTTTTTTGCTTTCTTTCGGTATAACTCACCTTCAACGGGTTCGGCTTCCACCGGTTCTGATACTGGCTCAGTAACTTCTGCCGAAACAGGCTTTACTAACACCTCATCGGTTGTTGTCTCAGGCGCTTCTCCTCCTTCCATTTCAACAGAAATAAGCATCTCGCCTGTCGGAGGCTCTAGAGGCATTCCTGCTCCTGGAGCGTCTATAGGAGGTGGTGGTGCACCGGTGGCAGGAGGAGCTCCCAGGTCAAAAGCTACATCATCTAGATCAAAGAGATCATCAGGAATGGTGGCATCTGTACTTCTAGGTAGATCTGTAGAACTGCTAGGACCAAAGAGATCATCAGGAATGGTGGAATCTGTACTTGTAGGTAGATCTGTAGAACTGCTAGGATCAAAGAAATCAAGTAGATCGTCTGAAACAGGAGCTCCCAATTCAAAAGCCTCATAATCTGCCCCATCAGCAGCTATATCATCTAGATCAAATAGAGCCTCTGGAGGAGCACCCGTCCTAGTTTCCTCCCGATCTTCCACTTCGACTATTTGTTCTCCTTCAAAATCGACCGCTTCTCCAAAAGCCTCTTCTGATAGCATAAAATCCATAGGGGCTTCGAAATCTTCTTTTTCTTCCTCTTGGACCTCTTCCATATCCAAAGAAAGATCACGACCAATGGTAATTCCTCTCACTCTCTCTTCAGGAGGCTCAAAAAACTCCTCTTTTTCTTTTTTGAGCAAAGGTTCCTCATCCTTGATCAATGAACGGGGAACTTCCGGAAGCTTTGGAATTTCTGATACCTTAAGAACCGAAAAACGTTCTCTCCAATCAAATTGAAAAAAATCCTCTGCTTCAGGCTCGACAGGTAAACTAGGATCTATCTGCTTATAAAGAGCATATTGTAACACCTCATCAACAAGCCGAAACTCCTCATATTCATACCCTGCAAACGAAAAGAAAAACTCATCTAACAATTTTACTTGTTGACTCAGATAAGAGTTCGGTCGGGAGTAAGGAGAGTTTTCATTGGAATCGGCAATTTGGCGTAAAGCTTGGATGACTTCTCTCCGAAAATCTAAATCAGATTGGACCAAAAGTTGTTCCCAAGCTTTGGGACGGAACGGAGTAAAGACTCGTGGATGAATATAGAGCTTTGTCAAAAAAAATAAAGCAGCCTGACGTTCATCTAAAGATTCTGCCTGTTGACATCTCTCCATTAATTCAGGAATAATTTGACTGGCTTGAGGAACAAAAAATGGAATATAAAAATAAGAATAATATTCATCTTCTTGATAAAGAGAAGAGAGAAAGTAAGTGAAGGAAGGATTCCAGGAATGAAGTATTTTCTGTGAAGCCATCACGAACCAAGAGAGATCTGATTTTTCAGGCGATGCCTTATACCAAGTAACAAGGTGCTCAAAAACTTGCTTTGCATCCCAATCTAATTCCGTTAATCCCCACAGCGCATAACGAAAGAGATCTTCGTTTTGCAACTCAACCCCGTAGTCAAGGCAAAAAAGAACATTAGGAGAATGATGGCGTATTTTACCAAAAGCCCACAAAATATATTTTTGGACATGAGGCTCTGCCTCATAGAAAAGGTCTACCAATCTATCCACCGCAGCTTTCGCTTCTTCTCCTAGGAGACCTAGTTGATGAATGGCATAATTTACTTCCTTAGAGTTTTCATGATCTAGTTGAGAACAGAGTTCTTCGATATTTTGTTTTGACATCCTAGTCTTTCTACGCTGTCCCCAAACAGTTTTGGTCTTAGCCTTACTGCTCGGCGGTAAGCCGAGCGAACTCTCCTGATATCTCTTGACCACTCTGGATTGGTTTCCCCAAGGGATTACTGGTTTCGAAAGTGGAAAGGACAGCTTTATTGCTGCTTCTTGGTATTCTAAGCTAGCTGGTGAAGCTAATAAAGGAGTTCGAGTTTCCATTGTCGATATCACCGAGATGGAGAAATCACTTGCTTATAGGCATGTTTTATTACTTGATGAGGATGATGAACCTTTGCGAGGTAACCATGCTGGAGGACTTGTTTATCTGAACAAAGAGTCAAACATAGTAAGTTTAAATGATTCCACTTTTCTCAGTCAAGTGGAATCATTTTCTTCTTTTAAATGAGAGTCCAGTAGCTTTTAGGTTATTTTCTTCTACGAAAAGCTAAACCGAGCATAGCAAAACCTAGGAGAAATAAAGATCCAGGTTCCGGTACGGTCGCAGCGTCAAATTCAATAGTCAAAATAGCTTGGTTTATACCGTATGCTCCCAAGTTGTTAGTATTTACACCATTAACAGCAAAGCTACCACTCAACAGGTTGTTCAAAATAGTCGTATTTGATATGTTAAGAACAAAGGTGTTCACTACACTCCCATCCCCATTATCCACTCCACCGTTTGGATTGTCTCCAAACTGATGCCAAGCGCCAGGGCCACCGGTACTACCACCAATCGCACTACCAATAGTAATTCCCCCATTGGAAACCGTTAAATTCCCCGCATCAGCATCTAAAATATCGAAGACAAGAGTAGCACTATTAATCGTTTGAATACCGGAGGCATCAAAGGTATGAGTCCAGTCTAGAGTAGGATCGGTAATCCATCCGTCTGCTTCAGCGGTACAACAAAGATCAGAACCAAAAAGCCTAGATAAAGAGGTTAAGCCAGTCGGACTATCAGCCCCTACTAGAGAAACGATTTGATCTGCCTGTGCAGTAGATATGCTCATAATTACTATCACAAGAATAAAAAAACATCTTTTAGTAGCTTCCATTTTAGGTCTCCCATTTTAAAATCTGGCGTATTCTATGAAAAAGAATACTCCACTAAGTTCTATACACTGAAGGTGTTTTATATGAGTAGCTCAGGGTAAAGTGAGCCAAAGACAAAACAGTAGAACAGGATTCTTTCCACACATATATTTTATAGAAATTTAATTAAATTAAGTATAGCCCCTTTGTCAAGCTCTGTCAAAAGAAATTCATCAATACTAAAAAAATTTGCCTGGAGAAAAAAATAGAGTGCGGCAAGAGTAGAGGACGATTTTATTCCTCTACCTCTTATAGTATGGTAGTTTGGTTTTCTAAAAAATAATTTCCCAAGGATGTATTCTATCAGGCGTAGCGGACAACCACAAGGGCCCTGCAGGCAGGCCCTTGCTGTTGTCCCTACAGGGATATCTACGCGACAGGAAATAATTTACCGCTTGTATTGGCTGGTATATAGATCGATTTCATTTATCTGAATTTGTTCCTGCGATGGTCTGTAGGGACAACTACGAGGGCCGCCTGTAAAGGCCCTCGTAGTTGTCCGTTACACCTCCTAAACCTGACTTTTAAGAAAACCTATGTTCAATCAGGAAATACTCTAAACCAGGAAAGACAAAAAATAATATAACGTCCAAAATTTTTTAGATTATCCATAAAAACCTACGAAGATACCCGTTGTCCCTGCGAATGTCCATTTGCACGTTTATATTCTTCTATTGCATCAAATATTGCTCCGACCCCTTCTTTAAAAACATCGCCAGTCAAAAGATCAATTAGGTTTTGTTTGTACTGGGGGTTTTCTTTGAGAAAACCAGCAAAGCTAAATTCATGGTCGTAGAAGGTATAAACAAGCTTTTTCAAAGGTTCCATCCCTGCTTGTAAGGTCGGAACAAAGCCTCCTAGTTTTTCTGCCGAAAGATCATCTACCAGTAAGGCTTCGTGAATAGAGTCTGCTGCGAGCTCTCCTGATTTTAGGGCGAGAAAAACTCCTGAAGAATAGACAGGATCAATGAAAGCAAAGGCATCTCCGACCATAACATAACCGTCTCCGACGGGTTTTTCACTGAAGTAAGAAAAATCTTTGCAGGTGACCACTGGCTCAGATTGTTTGGCCGAGGCTAAACGTTTTTTGACTGCGGTACACTGCTCTACTTCGCGTTCAAAAATTTTCTGAGGATCTTTATCTTTTCCAAAAAGGACATCTCGGTCCGAGACTAGCCCGACACTAACTTTATTGTTATTTAAAGGGATATACCAGAACCAAGCTTTTTTCTCTTTGGTTTGAATGATCAAAGTGGCTCCCTCGTCGATTCCTTCGTCGCGATGGCCTCCTTCAAACGAAGTGTAGATGGACATTTTACGAAGAATTGGATCTGGTTGGCGGATTTTTAGTTTTTTGGAAAGTAAACGGTTGCCGCCTGAAGCATCGACCACTACTTTTGCTGAAATACAGTGGGTTTTGCCATCTTTGGTTTTAGCAAGAACACCCACTGCTTTGTCATCTTCAAAAAGAACATCTTTGACGGAAGTTTCTTGGAGAACATCGGCTCCTAAGTCTTGGGCTGTTTGCAAAAGGAGGTTATCAAAAGAGGCACGCTGGACTTGCCAAGTGACAGCACTTTCATGGGAATTGGTTTCACTGAAATAGAAGGGGCGAGATTCTTTCCCTGATTGGCTAATGAACTGGACACTATGTTTACGAACGAAGCTAGTGGACTTTAGTTTTTCTAAAATCCCTAAGCGTTCAAATTGCCAATATGTCGCAGGCATTAAAGACTCTCCTACATGAGGACGAGGAAAAAGTTCGCGCTCCAAAAGGAGGACTTCCCGCCCATGCTGGGCAAGAAAAGCTGCCGTAGAACTCCCGGCGGGCCCTCCTCCTACTACAACGACATCATAGCTCTTTTTTTGCATGCTTCGTTTCCTTATGTGTAGCGAGCGTTTTGATGCTCCGGTTGATAAAAATTAGGCAATAAGCTATCGACTCGGAGTAATCCTTGTGAAGTTAAAACAATTTCTTCGGGATTTTGCTGAAGCATTCCGTCGGACTCTAAGTTATGGTATGCCTCGGAAAATTCCTCTCCGATATCCACTGTGTACTTCTCTCGGAAATAAGATTTTTGAATGCGCCCTAGTTTTAGCTGTAAAATCATTTCCCGGATGAGGGATTCTCTATCTGAAATGGGAAGAGCACGTCCGATCGGAATTTCCTCTGATTGACATTTTTTCAGATATTCATCAAAGCGGTCGACATTTTGATAATGAACTCCCTGAACATGAGAAAAAGATGAAACCCCCGTTCCGATCATATCCGCTCCATGCCAAAGGGCATCTCGGTAAACAAAGCTGTTTTTTTGGCCTGGTAAACGGACAGTGTAAGCACTACTTTGCTCATAACCAGCTTCAACTAGACGAGTAAAAGCCTCTTCTACCCAACGCCGTTTTGTCGGCCAATCGGTAAAAGATAGTCCTTTACCATCTTGGAGAGCCTGGGCATACACTGTATTGAAGGGAAGTTCCATTTGGTAGATAGTGACACTGTCCGGACGAAACAAAAGGGTTTTCTCTACACAATCCTTCCAATTTTCTTCTGTCTCTCCGAGCATTCCTGCGATTAAGTCGATGTTGATTTGAGGAAAGTCTAGAGCTTTAGCCCAATCATAAGCTCGGTAGATTTCGTCGCTGCGGTGGGCTCGACCATTTTCTTCTAAGATATGAGCGCTAAAATTTTCGACGCCCAGACTAAGACGAGTGACCCCAAATTCTTTGATAACCTTAAGCTTATCTTCAGTTAGAGTGCCAGGCTCACATTCAAAAGTAACTTCTTCAATTTTTTCCCAAGAGTATGTTTCTCGGAGAGTTTGGCCAAGCGACTGGATCTGCTTGGCATCTAGAGCGGAAGGAGTCCCTCCTCCGACATAAATAAACTGAAGATCGCGTCCCTGAAGAACGGCTAATTGACGATAGGTAGTGATTTCTTTTTTTAAGGCATCTAGATATATCTCTCGCTCGCGTTTATTTTTATCTGTATAAACTTTGAAATAACAGAATTTACAACGCTTACGACAAAAAGGAATGTGAAGGTACATTCCGACAGAAGTTGGATATTTTGCGGGCTTATTCAGCATGCTCTCTGCCTGATCGACAAAGTCTCTTTTCCAAAAAGAATAGGGGGGATAGTTTGAAACAAAATAATTGCCCACATCTTCTTTTTTCTTTTCCATAGTAAACCTACCAATCTAAATATTAAAGAGATATTAAAGAGAGCTCAGTGCTTTGTGATATAAACTTTCAAAGTCTTTTACATTTATTGAGCGTGGATTAAACTGCGCTGTCCATTGCTGAGAAGCTTCCTCGGCCATTTTTTTTATCTCCGAAGAACTCAGAGAGAGTTGATCACTAGTTGTTTGCAAATTTCCTTGGAGAACAAGATCTGCTATTTTTCGAGAAAGGACTTCTCCTCCTCTTTTATTAGAGACTGTCCAGTTAACTTCTTGGCAAAGTTGAGTATAAATATTTTCCACGACTGGGGCATTGTACTCTACAATATAAGGTAACATTAAAGCAATTGCTTGTCCATGTGCTAATTGATAATTTTGGGTAAGAGGGTTGGCACAAGAATGAGCTGCTCCGAGCATAGAATTCTCGATAGCTAAGCCAGCTAAACATGCTCCTATCTGCATCTGAGAACAAGCTTCTAGGTCACAAGGAGAGTTCAGAAAAGGGACAAAATTTTCGATTAAAAGCTTCCATGCTTGGTGAGAAAGCATGGTTGAGAAAGAATTCCTTTTAAGGGTGACAGCACTTTCTAAAGCATGAGAGATCGCGTCAATGCCAGAAAGAGCAATGACAAAGGGAGGCTGTGTTTGAGCTAGCGAAGGCTCTAATATTGCAACTTGAAAAGCGGCTTTTGGATCACCGCAAGCCATTTTTGCATGGGTTTTGCTATCAGAGATCAAAGCATAAGACTGCACTTCACTTCCTGTTCCTGTTGTCGTTGGGATTGCTAGAGAAGGGAGCATCTTTTTTTTAGCATGTCCAAAACCCCAGTAGTCCTTAATCTCTCCTCCATTGGTGTAGATAAAGTTGATTCCTTTAGCACAGTCGAGACTACTTCCTCCTCCTAAGGCAAGAAGGAAATCAATGTTTTCTGCTTTTGCTAGCTGAACCCCTGCCTGAACATTATCTGTCGAAGGATTTTCTTCTACTTGGTCAAAAACAACCCATTCAAAAGGAAAGCCTTGGAGAAGATTCAGAACTTTCTCTAAATGGCCAACCGCTTTGACTCCCGGATCTGTAACAATTAAAACTCTTTTGCCTCCTAAACGAACAATCGAGTCGCCACACTGGGAAATAGAACCAGAACCAAAAATCACTCTTGTCGGACAATAAAAATTAAAACTCATAAATTTTTAAGCTTTCTGGAAAGCACGTTGGCGATAAAGAAGCTGAAAGAGATTTCCCTCGTGAGGCTCTCCCCAACCGATTTGGCAAGTGGGGATGGCTCCTATATTCAAACGATCGATACGAGAGTGTTCTAAAAGCTCTTTTTCGAAATTTAAGTCTTTTGTAATAGCGGTTACGACTAAAGTTCGAGGAAGACGTTGGAGCATTTTTTCATTAGACATCTCTAAAACGCTAGCATAAGGAAAAAGAAACTCTTTTTCCGCTAAGGGATGTTTTATGTCTGGGCAATAAATCAAGGTGGGCTGTAAAAAAGTACTCCGTCCAATATGGACGATTCTCTCGCTGGAGCGAAACCGAGCCGTTAAATCAAAGGCTCCTGGTTTTTTCAAACCTTGAGCAATACTTTTATCAATAGCTTGGGCTATTTTGGGATTAGAAAAAGCGGCCAAAGGAGCTTCTGGATGGTCCAGGGCTTTCGCTTCGATTTGGGCCAATCGTTTTGCTAATTCTTCCGCTATTTCTTCGCCATACTTCGGGGTCCAAATAGAGGAAGCATTGATACAAGAGCGACCTGAATTTTCGGCAATGGAACGAACCATTAAATCTAGATAAAGAGGCCAATCCTCGACTACATCTTCTCCGATAAGAATTTTACTCATTCCGGGACCATGAACTTCAACGTGAGAATTTTTCGACCATCTTTTAACTGTGTTTCCATCTCCAAAGATCATGCCTCGGTCGCAGTTAGTTAACAAACTATTGGCCCCACTATAATCACAGGGATAAAATCCTAAGGCCGAAAGGGGAATTCCCGCCTTTTGTAGGGCCCAACATAAACGAAGAGGAGTCCAAGGTTCTTGGGTTCCTGGTCTCAAGGCCAAAGGAACTCGCAGAGCTAAAACGGGTAGCCAAAGCCCATGGACGCCAGGAGAATTATTGGGCAAAATCGCAGAAAAACTCTTTCCTACAGGAAAATAACTAACCGTTTTCCCTTGGTGTTCTCCGTAGCCTTGGTTTAAGACCTCAAAAGGCAAGCCGGAGGTCAAGGAGGCTAAGACCGTTTTCATTTCACTTAAAACCCGCCCAACTTTATCCATATTTCGACGGCACATGACAATAGGCATAGCTGTCGTTGCTGACTGCATCGCCAGAAAATCCTCGGGGCTTTGTTCTTCTTCCTCTGCTTTTCCAATAGGTAAAGTATCTTCCAAAAAAATGGCACTCGCTTTTTCTAAGCAAGAAAGAATTTCCTCCGTCGAAAATTCTTGTAAACGTCCCCAGCTCTTTTGATACTGTTTCAAATCTCGAAGAATCAGACCGGTGTTAGCTTGGCTAACCTTAGCTAAAATTTTACCATTGCGATGGTCGAGAAGACTCTTTTCTTCTAAGCTAAAGTAAGGCATTCCCTGTCGTAAAATTGGTATCTTTAGCATTTAGTATACTCCTTCAACAACCGCTGATTCCCCTTGCTGAAAAGGACTGACATCTTTGACTCCGTCCCAAGGAAACTGTTCACAAGGAGGGTGTCGTGTCCCTTCGTCGCGTTCTAACATATTGGGAAGGAAAAACTCTTTGGTCAAAGTTGTCAGCTTTACTCTTCCTCGTTTTCCGTATTCCACTGTTTCACTGGGTTTATCTGGGTTAACCACCTCTAAAACCGCTCTAGGTAAAGGAGGATAGTAGATAATGCTATAGTCGGTTTTACCTTCCGTCCAAGACTCGCTCTTGGCCAGTCCCATCATAGTATTTCCATAGGTAGGGACAAAGGCCGCTCCTTCTAAGAGTTCTTCACGAGCAAAGCGATGAAATTGAGAGGTCATGTGAGTTCCTCCGCAAACAACCCCAGAGATTCCTTGTTTTTTCAGAGATACTTTTTGGCAAAGAGCCTCTAAAAGCTTCGGAGTTGTGAAAAGACACTCAATAGAGTGATGCTTACGGAGAAGAGTTAAGGATTGATCAATAACATGTGCCTTGTAGTCTTCCAAGACATCCAGTTGATCTCTCTTAATAAGCTTAATTACCCAGCGAGGGTCCATATCAACACAAAAGCAAATACCCCCTCGGGCTTGGGCTAAATACTCGACTGCCAAACGAAGCCGCCGAGGCCCGGTTGGCCCAATAAATAGCCAATCCCTTCCTCTAGGAAAGTCTTCATCGCACAAGTAATCGCTGAACTCTTTGTAATCAATGCGGAAATCCTCTACATTGATACGTGTTTTGGGCACTCCCGTACTTCCTCCCGTTTCAAAAACATAGATAGGCTTGCTTACATAGGCTTTTGGAATCCAGTCATGAACATCACTTTTACGTAACCAACTGTCCTGAAATTCACCGAACTTAGAAAGATCGCCGAATGTCTTGATTTCTGTTTCGGGATTCCAACCGATCTTTTTTCGAAAATCTAACCAAAACCGTGATCCAGTGGCTTCATTAAAATGCCAGGCAACCACTTCCCTTGTCCAGGCATCTAGTTTTTCTGCGATTTGTGTATCGTGCATTTTGCCTCCCAGATACTTCTTGATACATTGTCTATTCCGTGTATGATTTATGGACAGCCATAAGGGCAATCCCTACATGTTTTATGAATATTTTAGGATTCAAATCTATGTCTCATTCACCAACTCTTCCTAGCCGTCTATCGAAAGGAAAAAGTATGTTATTTAAAATCTTGCTAGTTTACGGCGCATGGTGTTTTTTTCTCTACTTGCTCCAAGATAAAATCATTTTTCCTTACGAGCAAATTTCCAGTGCAAAGGTGTCTACCCCCCACGAAGATATAAGGACAAAAGTATGGATTCAAATTGGGGAAGGAAAGTCTGTTGAAGGATGGTTTTTTTCGGGACAAAACTCCGACTCTGCCAAGCCGCGTCCCTGCGTTGTTTTTTTTCACGGCAATGGGGAATTGATCGATTTTGCTAGCTTTGATATATCCACTTACCTCAAATGGGGATTTTCTGTATTTTTACCTGAGTATAGAGGTTACGGACGATCAGGAGGAAAGCCTAGTGAAAAAGGTATCGTTCAAGATATGCAAGAGTTTCACGCTTGGCTTGTCCAGCGTCCAGAAGTGGATCCGCAAAAAATCATCTATCATGGCCGATCTTTAGGAGGATGTGTTGCTTCGCAATTATCGAAAACTCACCCTCCCGCCGCTATGATCCTACAATCGACCTTTACCAGTGTCGTAAGCATGACCAGTAGTTACTGGGTTCCTTCTTTTCTTTGTCGGCATCCCTTCCGCAATGACCGAGTTATTCGCACCTTGACCATACCTATTTTTGTCACCCATGGGAGCAATGACAAAATCGCCCCAGTTAAGCATGGTCGAAAGCTTCAGGAAATCGCCTCTAACTCAGTTTACTATGAGGTTTCTGCGGGCCACAATGATTTTCCTTTTGACCAGGCCTTCTGGGAAAAAATTCAAGCTTTTCTCCAAGAAAAAGTGGGCTTAACAATAAATTAATTCACTTTCTAAGCCTCTTGATGAACTCCTGTTCCTGCTAATTGCTCGGTTTTTTCTTTGTAGTCATCAAATAGCTCAGACAGCTTTTGCACGTCAGAACAAATTTGATCTGCTTCTAAAGTAGTGAATTTATAATCATCACGGAGAGTTTTTCCTCCGGCGATGACGTATTGTGCTTCGCTACCATCGGATGCCCAAATTAAATTTTCAAGAACATTGGTTATTTTGGAAGGAGTCATATTAGGGCGACGAACATCTATTAGAACCATATCGGCGTCTTTGCCTACTTCCAAAGATCCGCTGTTTAGGCCTAAAATGCGAGCGGGCTCAATTGTGATCATTTCTAAAACTTTTTGAGCAGGAAGAAGGCGAGCATTTTTATAAAATGCTTTTTGGTATTGAGAAGCTAGGCGAGCAGCAGAAAGGATATTCTGATTGTCGGCACTTCCTGAGCCATCGGTGGAGATTACTACTTCAATTCCTTTTTCGAGCATTTCAATCACAGGAGGCATGCCTGATCCTAAGATTGTATTAGCCAAGGGGTTGTGGACAATTTTTGTACCAGTGTCTTTGATAATGTCTAGGTCTCGCTCGGTACAATGGACTTGGTGGGCGAGAACTGTATTGGGGCCAAGAAAACCTATCTTTTCACCATACTCTACCGGAGTCATTCCATACTCTTTTTTGAACCACTCTGTTGTGTTATATTCTTCCGAACTATGAATGTGAACAAGAGTATCATTTTTATTGGCCCAGCCTTTTAAGGCCTTGAGCAAATTAGGACCATTAGAAAAAAACTGATCTGGGCCAGGAATAATAGAGGTACGTTTATGAGAGCCATAGCGTTCGTTGTTTTCTTCTAAACGTCTAACCGCTTCTTCCGGAGTATCTAGTATCTTTTCATAGTAGTTTCGGTCTTGGCTACCGACAGCTACTATCATCTGGGTTCCTGCTTTTTCGTTGGCTTCGACAATACTACCGACATTGTACTTATTGTAGTTGCAGTGGTGAACCATGCTCGAAGTAATTCCGTAGTAGATATCGTCTACTCGTGCTTTGAGGTAGGTGGCTAGGTGGGGAGTTACTCCTAAAAGCTCAATGAGCTCTTCTTTTTTCTCGATCATAAACTTGCCAAAAATATTGACAGCCCCATCTAGCCATTCGGTCAATGGAGCATCTTTAACAAGTCCGATGAGAGGAGATTCATGATCATGTCCGTGCGCTTTAATAAAGCCTGGCAAAAGAACTCCTTCTAAGCGAACAAAATCTTCCAAAGTTTGGGCATGAGATTTTTTTAAGCCGACCACTTTGACTTGGCCAGGAAATTTTTCGAGAAGTCCTCGCCCAATTTCGTCTCGGTAAGCTCCTACCTCTGTGATTTGACCATCTTTGTATAGAACATACCCGTCAGAAATGCGGGTTTCTCTCCCTAGAGCAGCAGAAATAGGGATAATGAACTTGGCTCGAATAAATTGTAACATAATAGATTCTCCTGACTATGGTTTCACAAGGACTGTTTACTTTGTGCTGACAATCCTTTAGGGAGTTTTCTAAAAAGACTAAGTTTTCTGAAAAGACTAAGTTTTTTAGAAAACTCCCCCTAGGAGAAGCATTTTACTTTTCTGCAACTAAAGCAGCAACAGCTTTCTCTAGCTCTTCTCCACGTAATTTAGTATACCTAATAACTCCCTTACGATCAAGAAGTATCGTATGAGGAATACTTCTGACTTGGTAAAACCCAGAGAATTTGTTTTGCCAACCAAGTCCATCGAAGTACTGTCTCCAAGGCATTTTATTTTTTTTAATGTAGCTTGTCAAAGCAGCTTTATCTTGGTCTAGGCTCACCCCCAAAATATCAAATCCTTGTTTGTTATATTTGTTGTAAACTCCAACTACATTAGGCATTTCAGCGACACAAGGGCCGCACCAAGTGGCCCAAAAATCAATAAGGGTAACTTTTCCTTGGTAGCCTTTTACAGAAATATCTTCTCCATCAAGAGCTTTAGCAGAAAAATCAGGAGCCATTTTGCCCACCTGGAATTGAAAGCTACCTAAATGAAGCTCAACTTCTGCTTTTAGCTCGGGAGAAGGATCTAACTTTTGGAGTTTTTTTCCTATTTCTCGGGCTCTTTTTTCGTTTCCCTTGTCGACCATAGTGCGAAATAAAAAGTAATTGGCATGAGCACTTTCCGGAAAATTTTTCAAACAAGCCTCTAAGGTCTCCATTGCCTTGGCGGCGTTTCCACTTAATTCGTAGATTTCCGTCAAGCCTAAATATGCTTGCACTGCAATGTCCTTTTTGGAGTGTTTGAGAATAAATGCTTCTAGCTTTGTTTTTGCTTCGTCTAAATTTTGATTAAATTCTTCTTGGCTTGCAGGGCGTTCCTGAAAAGGTGAAAAAATTTCCTCAAGTTCTTGCTCAGGACTAGGAACATTTTTTTCAACAGAATTTGTTGGTGGTTCTTGGGCAGAAAGAAAAGCTAAAGTGAAAAGGGAAATGAAAAAAATAAATAAGGCTTTGTGCATAGTGGATTTCTTTCAAAAAAAGTTTACTTATTACTAATGAAACTAACCAATAGCTTCTTCTAATACAATTATTACGTCTGAGAGTTTGATAGGAAAGTAATTTTCTTGTTAATTTTCTTGTTAATTTGCTCTACACCTAGGGTTGTCCTTTTCGCAAAGTTTTTTCGATTTGTGGTAAAGCATTCAGAAGAATCAACCCCATGGTCTCAAAATTTTTTCGTTCGATGTGCGTCATGACATCATTTGCTGTATGCCAATGCTCACGATTTGTGAAGTCAATTACATCAATAGCAGGAATACCGGCTTCCAGAAAAGGGAGATGGTCATCGGTTATTCGAATACTATCATGAGGCTGAAAAGGGCTATCTTCTATAAGATAATGAGAAGCTAAAAGTTTGCCATAGTCTGCGAGTATATCATAGAGAAAATCAGAGGAATTCAGCTCTCGTATCAAGGTTAAGTTTTTTGATCCAATCATGTCGAATAAAATTAAACCCGCAATGTTCAAAGAGTCTTGTTCATTCACTTTATATTGCTTATTCTTTAAATTATTTACAAAGTATCTACTACCGTAAAGATGGTCTTGCTGTCCAAAAGGATGAAGATTTTCTCCGTCAGACCAGTCTTGCAAAAAAGCTTCTTCTCCATCAAAAAAAACGAGCAAATAAGAATAATTTAATTTCTCTTCTTGCAAAGCTTTCTTTAAGTGAGGTATTAAAGAGAGAAGAAAAGCGCTTGATGATCCTCCATCATTGGCTCCCAAACACTCTCCATGATAGAGATACTTAGTATCATAGTGCGAACCAAGAACTATCGTGTTTTTCGATTTACCAGGGACATAGCCGACTACATTAAAAAAACGTCGATTTTGACTGATCTCATCTGTCTGCTTGGACTCATCAATTCCAAAAATTCGTTTTTTGCGTAGATACTTACGATTGAAGCGAGTGGGGGTCTCATCTCGAAAAGATTGTACTTGAACGAGGATGTCATGCTGTTTTAATTCATCCTCAATCATTTTCTTAGCTTTCCGTTGGGGAATACTTCCTGCAGGATGCGCAAAAGTAGAAATGCTCATATTGAGAGAAAATGCCTTTTCTTTTATTCCGGGAAGATCTCGAATGACAATGTCTTTTTCTGACAAATGTGAGCTATGCTCTTGGCAAGCTAAAATGAAAAATAAACAAAGAATGAGAAAAAGAATTTTTGTTCCAGATGCCTTCATATTTTTTTCTAATCTCTAGTGTTTGTAAAGTTTTTTAATGGAAACTGAAGTTGCCTATTGAAGTTTCCTAATGGTATTATCTATAGCACTTGTATTTTTAGGGACGGGAGAAAGAGAAAGGTAGGTTCGTGCTTCATTAATCAAACTGTGTTCAAAACAATCTGCTCCTCGGCAAAGAGAAAGAAATTGTACCATAACAGCAGTTTTGAGGGTATTTGCCTTCACCCGAAACGTATTAGGAGAATATCGAGCCGGATGGATATGGACAAAAGCCTCTCCCTTTTCCATTTGCCTCAATGTCATCATAGAAGTATCACTGAGCTCGGTCAAAAGATAATGACCGACTCTTTTGAGTTCACCGTGTTCTTCGATGTAGCGGAGGTAAGATTCGTTATCTGTAACATTTTTTAAAGAGAGATAGGTCCAAACTTCTTCTTTTATCTCATTAACAGAGAGAACTCCTTCGTAAACGTCCACAATTCCGGTATAGGTTTTTCGATGGATTCCCTGCTCACCCAAGCCATGGACAAGTTCTGAAAGTACTTTTTCTCCTTGAAGCACATATTTTTGTATTTGTTCTTTCATTGTCCCTAAATGGTGTTTTTCCGCATTAAAACCAACTTGATGCATAAAATCCTTCTTTCTGTTTTTTGTTTTTTTTTAAGTTTAACTTGAATCTTAAAACCTCTAGACTCTTTATTTTTTAAAGGCTATAGAGTCTGTTAGAGGAAACAAAAGAAATGCTAAAAGGATATTGATCTATCTAAATTTCAAATTTCGTTTGGGAGACAAGCAAAATTTCGATATAATTACAGCCAAAGGAAATTTTTAGTATGTTTTTACATACTTTTTAAAAGCCATCGAGAGAATTATCTCTAGATGCTTTAGTAAAGCCTCTTAGTATAACTAATTATTTGAAAAAAAACAACATTCTCAAGGAGTTTTTGATGATTTCTCAAGATCAATTGAAGAAGCTAGTTACTTCGATTGTAGCAGATGAGTTCCCTGAGGAGGAGAAGACTTATCAAGCTAGTGCTGATGCCATGGCCAAAGATCTCTTTGATGAAAAAGAGGTCCCCGTAGATGTAGAGAAAGAAAAATCTCTTGCTCTATTAAAAGCAAGTTATCTCGGAGCCAAAGCTATTTCCACTCAGTTAGAAGATGAAGAAGCGAATACCGATGCAACTATTGTTTCTGCGGAGCTACGCAACATAAACAATCTTTGGGTTCAAGAGCTTATAAAAATAGGATTCTCACAAGAAAGATCAGAAAGCATCGTCGATAAATACAGTTTCGATTTAATTATGTATTTAGAAGACTAAATCTAAATCTTTCTTTCCCACTTGCTTGGCTAAGTTAATAAAAAAGTGGGAAATCAATATTTTTTGGTTTCCCCCTAAATACTTTTAGAATAGACAACAACTGACCAAGAGCCCTCATTTTTAATTCCACAAATTCCTTAATGTTTTGAAATGGAAAGTTCATCCACCGTGGTTAAAAGCGCAAGCCTTTCTAGGGAAAGCTCTTCCTTAGAACAAATTCCTTTAGAAAAAATTATTCTAAAACCAGAAAAATTTCGTCACTATCAGCTGGATTTAGAAGGGGTTGACAGACTAACAGACGATATTCAGAAAAAAGGGATGCTTGTTCCGGTTCTTTTGTGGCGCCAAAATAAAGATTATATACTGATTAGTGGTCACCACCGTTTTGCCTCTGCTCAAAAACTAAAATGGCAAAAAATACCTGCCCAAATTTTGTCTTTTTCTTCTGAAGACGAAGCAGTCGAAGCATCTATTCAAACAAATGCTCAAGATGAATATACTTTTTCTACGAGAGACTGGTTTAGTCGTTTTATGGTCGCAGAGAATACTTTACGTCAGGTTTATCAAAAAAAAGCCCAAGAACAACAAAAAAAAGGCAAAAAAGCCAAAGAAAAAATTCGCGTCGATGAACAACTGGCCAGAGGAGTAGGCCTCCATTGGTCTTACGTTAAGTACGGTCAAATTCGCAAAACTTGGCAAAAAATGAATGAGCTGGAAATACCTCATTCTGTTCAAAAATGCTTCCAAAAACAAGATTCTCCTAAAGCTCAACACTGGCTGGATGTGTTAGAACTCCATCATAAGGGCAAAATTCACTCTGAATCATGGCAAAAATTTGTTGAAGTTTGCGAGAAAGCAACTTTAGCGAAAAATTTACATCATCTAGTGCCTGTTGACAAAGCTCTCAAGAAATTAAAAAGAGAAAGCTCTCGTCCAAAGCAAGACATTGAGCCCGAAAATCCCTCAATAAAAGCGAAAGAACTTCAAGGAACTTTGGATATTTGGTGGCGAGATACAGAGGGGAAAAAAGTTCTTGAGAAAATCAAGAAACTTTGTCGTGAAATGGGTTGGGAAATGAAAGTTTCACGACAAGAAGGAAAAAATCCTATGCAAACAATCACCTTTTCTTCTCAGAAAGAAGAAAAAATCTGATCAAAATCTATTTTTTTGTTTTCCAGACAAAACACAATCCTATTCCAAAAAGCAAAGAAACTAGACTACTTGGCTCAGGAACAGGATTAGGAGTTAAACCTCCTTCAAACCCCTCAATTGCATCCAAGTCAAATCCATCAGCTGTTCCGGAGACATCGATAATACGAACAGCAACCACATGAGTGAAGCCTAAAATATCTAGATCAAAATCTAAAACATGATTGGGAGGATTAGCATCAGAAAAAATGCCCAGAGAAATAAAATTTGTCCCATCCGCGCTAATAAAAATCTCTCCATTAACAGGAGCAGGTTCATCGAAGGTGTGAACTCTTAAATCAAAAGCGTTAGTTCCATCTGCTAAAGCAGATGAGCCTTCTGCAAAACTAACCGTTACTGATGTTCCACTGTCTATTTGGATGAATTGATCATCGTGCGCTCCTAAAATAGAGGAAGCATTACCTGAAAAACTGCCATTGATTTCAAAACTAGCCCCAAAAATAGGAACTGCCCAAGTAAAACAGGGGAAAATAAAAAGGAGAGTTAAAGTTAGGAGTAGTTTCATAGCCAACTCTTTCTAAAGTAGGTATAGAATCTCTTTATAAATAATCTTAAGCTTTTAATAAGTTTATAGAGAAAATAGTACTTTCGCAAGAGAATCTTCTCTATATTTTCAAAATTTCTGAAATTTTCTCTTAATTTCCGTATAATTTGGATAGTCCCACATCATTATAAATAACTAGGACGAAGGTAAAGGAAAATTGAATGGTAGAAAAGAACGACCGCTTTTTAGCCAATATCCTCTTGAAGCATAATATTCTACCTGAATTGAAAATCAGAGAATGTCTTGATTTAGTCGAAAAATCAAACCAATCCCATAATTACACTCCTCTCCAGAAAATAATTGTTGCCAAAGGTTATCTTTCCTCTGAGCAAATGGCAACAATTTGTCAAAAAATCCAGGAGATGATGCAAGTTCCTGAGACAATGGAAGCTCTCTTAAAAACCCAAAATGCTCCTGCTAATCGATCTCCTGAGAAAAATCTAACTGCCTCACCTATTTCATCCTCCCTTGTTTCCCATCTTGAAGTAGGACAAATGTTTGCTCACTACAAACTAGAAAAAGAACTGGGACGAGGAGGAATGGGGGTTGTTTTTCAGGCCTATGACACAAAACTTGATCGGATGGTCGCTCTTAAGCTCATTCTTTCTGGCGAGCAGGTGAATGAATATCAGGTGAAAAGATTTATGCGGGAAGCACGGGCCACAGCGAAGCTAGATCATCCTTATATTATCAACGTTTACGAAGTAGGGGAAAAACCTCAAAACTACTTTACCATGGAGTACATTGAGGGCAGTAATCTATCGAGCTTAATCAAGAGCGGTAAGCTCGACTATAAAAAAATGGCAACGATATTCAAAAAATGTAGCGAAGGACTCCAATGCGCTCACGAAAACAATATTGTTCATCGAGACATTAAACCCGCCAATATTATGCTAACAAAAAAACATGAGCCTCGTATTATGGATTTTGGCTTGGTGAAGGTGGAAGGAGCAGAGGAGAAGCTTTCTATGACGGGAGGGATGATGGGAACTCCAGCCTATATGCCTCCTGAGCAAGCCGATGGGAGAAATGTCGACCGGAGGACAGATATATACGCCCTGGGAGCTTCTCTTTATGAAGCTCTTACTGGTCGTCCGCCTTTCCAAGGCTCTTCTTACCTCAACATTTTACGACAAGTTTATTCGGAAGAGCCTCTTTCTCCTCGTATGCTCAATCCTGATATTCCTCTAGACTTGGAAGCAATTTGCTTAAAATGCTTAGAAAAAAAAGCGAATAAGCGCTATGTTAGCGCGAAGACTTTAGCCCAAGATTTCCAAAATTTTCTCGAAAATAAGCCTGTTAAAGCAAAACCAGCAAACACAGCCACTCGTCTACGCAAATGGTTTTTACGAAACAAAGCGATTACCTTTGTATCACTTGGCGCCACTCTCATTATAATTTTTAGTTTAGTTCTTTTTGTCACTAAAATACAAGAAGAAAAAGAAATCGCTCTTAAAGCAAAAAATAAAGCCCAAGAGCAAGAAAAAAAAGCTATTATCGCACGGCAGTTTGCTGAAAAACAGCAGGAAAAACTGAAGGAACAACAAGAGCAACTCGAAGCAGAAATGCACAAGACGATGGATGCGAAAAAACAAGCTGAACAGTCTCATCGTAGAGCTCTGGATGCCGTGTATTTCTCCAATTTAACCTTAGCGGATAAACTGATTGAGGACGATGAACTTAAAAAAGCTAAAACAATTCTAAATGATCCTGAGCAAGTCCCTCTAAATAAAAGGAATTGGGAGTGGCTTTGGCTTAATAAAAAAGGACACTTAGAACAAAAGAGTTGGTCTCTCGCGAAAAAAAGCCAGCACTGCTCTCTGAGTCCTTACGGATCTAGAGTTGCTATTGCAATGAGAGGAATAATAAGTGTTTGGAGTTTGTCTGAAGGGAAAGAAATCTTTCAGCTCAAAGGGCATAAAAAAAGGGTTTCTCATTGCGTTTACAGTCCCGATGGTTTGACTATTGCTTCGTCTGGCTTTGATAAAAAAGTGATCATCTGGGATGCTCAAAGAGGAGAGAAAAAACAAGATCTCACCTACCCTCTTAGGATAAACTCTTGTGCTTTTTCTCCCGATGGTAAATGGCTAGCCACTAGTCATGTTGTCATTGATAACAACCCAAACGATTATTTTGCCGTTATTGTTCGTAATATTTCTGACGGCAAAATTATTTGCAAATTGGCCCCCTACGAAGCTAGGGTTTGGAATAACGATGTTATTACTTGTGCTTTTCATCCGAATGGTTATATTCTTGCCTCTGCCGGACAAGATTGGGAAATTAGCATTTGGGATTTACGGACAAAACAAAAAATCAAAGTGTTGAAAGGCCACCAAGATAACGTGAATGATTGTCAGTTTAGCCCCGACGGAAAAAGACTTATCTCGGCCTCAAGTGATAACAGTATTCGAGTTTGGGATTTAAGCAGTGGAACAAGTATTTTTACCCTTCAAGATCATCGAGAAACTGTTGAGACGTGCTCTTACAGCCCCAATGGGAAGTTTTTCGTTTCTGCCGGAAACGACAACAATATTATCATCTACAATGCACAAGATGCAGAAAAAATTGTGACTTTAACAGGCCATTTGGGTCGTGTACTTACGTGCCAATTCGCGGCAGATAACACACACCTAGTTTCTGTTGGAGAGGATAACAAGCTAAAACTTTGGAATAAGGATGCCCGGAAAAAACAAAATCCGACGACTTTATCTGAAAAAGGATCTTTCATTTATAGTCTTTCTCTGAATCCTGAGAATTCTTTAATTTCAGCAGGGATAAAACCTATTTCTGGTCCTAAATTGTGGGATTTTCAAACACGTCGTCCCTATAAAACTCCTAAGCCAACAAAAGAAAATATCCCTTTCCAAGGACACATTCTAGCAACTCGCCATTGCGAGTTTCTTCCTTCTAGAAATGAAGTGACTTCCGCTAGTATTGACGGCACAGTGATTATTTGGGATCTAGAGAGTGGAAAAGAAAAAAAAAGGATTTGGGCTCACGATAAATGTAATGATGGTAAACTTAGCCCAGATAAAAGCATGCTGGCTACTTGCGGAGAAGATGGTAAAGTGATTCTTTGGGATACAAAGACTTGGGAGCGTATTAGAGAAATTACCATAGGCCAACAAATTTCGAGAATTAACTTTGCCCCTGATGGGCAATCTATGGTTCTAACCTTGTGGCGTGGAAAAATAATGGTAGTAAATCTCCAAGGAGAAACCGAGCAAGTATTTAAACGACACCAAGGTTTTTGCCATGATGCCTCTTTTAGTCCCGATGGAAAGAAAATAGTTTCTGGCAGTTTGGGATACGAGGGTAAGAATAATCTCTTTGTTTGGGATCGCTATAGTGGAAATATATTAGCGACTTACGAAGGCCACACGCGCGGAGTGTGGTCTTGTCTTTTCACCAACGATGGAAAAAGGATTGTTTCGACAGGAGGAGACCGGAGTATTCGTATCTGGGATGCTTCTAGTGATTCTCTAGTAAAGTATAGCTCACACAAGGCATTACTCACTATAACAACTCAGCAAAAAAAAATCACGGCCTGTCTTTTTAGCTCTGACGGAAAACAATTGATCACCGGCAGTGGTGATGGTCATATTAAGATTTGGGACACTCGTTTGGTTGAAGAGTGAGACGCAAAGAGTTTAGTTTTTCCATGAAAGCTTGAGTTCGCTTAAAGCTCAAAGGGTTTTTCCAGTGCCCCTCTTCTTTGAAAAAAGAACCCACGATGAAAGCATCGGCTAGAGGAAAAAAATCTTCCAAGTTCTCTACAGTAATACCTGAACCTAAAATCACGGGAAGAGATATAGCTGAACGAACCTGCGATATTTCTTTTAGATCAGGGGCACTCCCCGTATGCCCTCCCGTGATAATAACCCCATCAGAGAGAAAAAAATCTGCGGCCTGGGCAGTTTCTACAATCCCTAAGTCGGAACTGATACTATGAGAGCTGTGTTTTTTCTTAATATCGGTAAAGACTTGAATTTTTTCTGCCCCTATTTGTTTACGATAGCGTAGAAGCTCTCCTGCACAACTGTCGATATATCCCTCATCTGCGAGATGTCCAAAAACAAACCCCTCCGCTCGAATAAAGTCCAAATCAGCTGCCAAAGCAACCGCGAGAGCCTCTTGGTTAGCCGCTGCTAGAATTTGTATTCCTATAGGCCCTAAAAATTCCTCTTTTACAGCACGGGCCACCATTGTCATCGAAGCAATAATTTCCGGCCCTACCTTTCCCTTGAGATAAGGAATATCGTGCATATTCTCAATAGCAATCGCATCGACCTGAGCTTGTCGATACAGTTTGGCCTCCTCTTGGCAGTGGTGGCAAATTTCTGCTATGTTTAAATTGTTTTGAGGAGTTCCTGGTAAAGCGGGAACGTGAATCATAGCGATTGCGGTTTTGGTAAGATTCAGTTGGGGCATAAAAATCTCCTTAATTCTAGAAATATAAGGCTCTCGTAAATGACTAAGCTAAGGGTATCTTTTAGCAAGTTTTAAGAGAAATAGAAAATGAAAAAGATAGACAAAAAATCTCGACAAATTCTAAAATGACTGTTAAGATGCCCAGATGTAAGATTCCTCCGCAGCAGGAGGAAGGTCTTAATTTTTATTTAAAAATATCAGAATGAAGGCAAAAGAAATGTCAGAGCAAGATGAAGAAATTATATTAGAGGAAGAAGACGTTCAGGCAGCAGCAGTTCAATTGAGTGCTGAGACTATTGTTTTATCTCAGTTACTCTGTGAGAGGTTAGAGTATTTGGCAGAGTTGTATGATGAAATTCCGGCGACAAGAAAAACCATAGAAGGGGTTGAAAAGCTCTGGGAAAGCAATCAAGTAACTCAGCGTAAATTGAATAACATCGCTAAGATGTGCAAAAAAGACAGCACTCCAGATAAGTTCAAGAAAGCTTCCAGACACAAAAGTCTCTCAAAATCTAAAGGAGCTCCCAAGAAAAAGAAGAAAAAAGAAAGTGGGGAAGGAAGAAGCTCTCGGAGTAAAAAACCTAAACAATAGTTTGGGAAAACTGATAAAGATTCGCAAAAGTAAGATCAAAAAGACCTTCATATTCGTTCCGTTTTTCTTTTGCAGAGCTTAGAAAAACTGTTTTCATTCCTGCTTTACGGCCAAACTGTAAGTCACAAAGAGAATCCCCCACCATAATAGATTTTCTAAAATCCACTTGGGGAAAATCCTTTCTGGCTTGCAAGGCCATCCCTATTTCTGGTTTTCTGGTTTGGCTTCCCTGGTCACGATCATCGGGACTATAATATATTTGCTCTATCCTTCCTCCTTCTTTCTTGATGCAGTCGAGCATTTTCTCATGAACTATCTCCAGGTCATTTCTTGTCATAAGCTTACGAGCAATTCCCCGTTGATTAGTTACAATAAAAATCTGGGAAAATTTCTTTGAGAGAAAAGCTATCGCGGGAAGAACTTGAGGTAAAAAAGTAAATTCTTCCCAAGTTTTCACATAATCATCTTCTAGTTTTCTATTGATAACTCCATCCCTATCTAAAAATAAGGACCAAGTTTCATCCAGCTCTTCCTTAAAGTTAGATCTTTTAATAACAACTCCTTTATTTTCCTATATTTGGCAGAGAAAAAGCGTATTTTTAGGTTTTATTTCGGCAAAGTTAAGCGTTTTTTAGGGAATCCAGAATCCAGTAGCCAGAATCCAGTAGAAAAAACAGAAAAAAACATCTCAGGGAAGTTTTTGGATTTCCCTACTGGATTCTGGCTACTGGATTCTGGATTCTGGATTCCATTTTAATTAACTTACAGCCCGATTTGAAAAAAGAAAAAATATTTTCATTTGACTGAAGAAAGCGGGATTTTTAAAAAGAAATAGCATTTGAGTTTTATATTCGTTACTCTAAACTTTAAGAATATTACACGACTATTTCAATTTTACTAAACAAAAATGATTTTTAATTCGTAATCGTAATATATTTAAACAAAATAACTCTGAGCAGAAAATGGAAAAAATTGAAAATGGAGCCAAGCTATGAAAAAACGTCAAAACGCTTTCACTTTAATCGAGCTCATGATTGTAATTGCTATTATTGCCGTTATTGCTTCGATTGCCATTCCTGGAATCCTTAGTGCCCGCAAAGCATCCAACGAAAGAGCGGCTTTGGGCACCGCGAGAAGTTTTGTTACTGCATCGGCTAGTTTTCCCAGTCAAAACGAGGGGCAGTTTTATTGGCGCTCTCCCCAGGGAGCTATCGGTCAAACCAGAATACAAGACCAAAAACACTTTCGAGAGTTTTTTAATCAGCAAGTAACAAAAGGTGGGTACGAGTTTCGCTATTTCTCCAACTCTCAAACTAACTTTGGGGCAACTCCTGACCCCGCTGACTCTGACGCGAGCAAATTTGTCTACTTGGCTTTTCCTCGAAGTTTGAATAACGGCGGGAGAGCTTTCTACGGAGACGAAGCCAATCGTCTCTTTGCTACTGAAATTACGACCGACGAACAAATCACAGACTTAACGAACTTGGTGACAGCATCCAATTTTAACACTCAAGATCGTATAGTTGTTGGCTCTATACCAGCAGGTTCTTGGAAAAGCCTCTAATTATTTTAAGCGGCTAGATCCCCTGGGTTAAGAACCCCATAACTGTCAACTTAAGCCGCAAGTCTATATAGAATGAGGCTTATTCTAAAACTGTTTAAGCACAATGTTCCCTGGAGGGCTTTGGCTCCTGCCGAGCAGGGGATGTGCCTAGATTACAACAATATCAAGAGCCAAGCACATCCCCTGCTCGGCAGGAGCCAAAGCCCTCCATCCTCGCTTACGCCTTAGGTTGACACAAATGGGGTTGAAACCCCAGGAATTCTTATTCCAACGATTTCTTCTTTTTCATCGCTTTCTTAAGATGATGGCGGGCTTTCCAGTAACCAGCTCTTACAGCTTTTTGATAGTTATCAATAGCATCATCCAAGAAACCAAGCTCAAATTGAGCCATGCCGCAAAGAGTAAGAAGATGAGGATTTTCTCCTCTCTCTGCAACTAAGGTTTCAAATACAGTTAAAGCATCTTGTGCTTTTTTTTGTTTCAAATAAGCTACCCCCAAGTTTTCTCTGCTTAAATAGTACTTAGGGTCTAGCTCAAGAGCTTGTTTATAATATAAGATTGCTTTCTCATATCTTCCCCAGTCAGCATAGATCACACCTAAGTTATTTTTAGCTCTTTTATTCTTGGGGTAAGCTTTAATTGAGCTTACCCAAATTTGCTCGCTTGTTGAGTAATCAAAACTTCGCATAATAGAGGCCCAAGACATAAGGCCTACAATCGTAGTTACAAGAAAGACACTTACTAAGCGAATGTTAAAGTTTTCTCGGTTTTCTTCCGAGAAAACTTTATCTTTAATCCAAAGTAAAGAAAAGTAACTCAATAGCACAAGTAAAACTATCATCGCCGCTAAAGGTAAGTACATTCGTCTTTCTGCTGCTACCTCTGTAATAATAGGGACAAAACTTGATGAGGGGCTAAGAATAACGAATACCCAAACTCCCAAAAATCCTATTTTGGGGAGTTTGTAGAGCGTTCCTACGACCAAAGCAAGAAGAGTAAGAAGGAGTATTCCAGAAGGGGCCGCTTCTCCCCAAGTTACAGGGACAGTTCCTCCATAGTCCAAGACCAAGGGATAAGGAAAAAAGACTAGACGAAAGTAATGAATAACAAAAATACATTGGTTCATAGCATATTCAAGAGGAGATACTCCACCAGAAAACCCAACAGAAGCTGCTCTGGGACCTTCCATTATTAGAGCTGCTAAAACAAACCAAGTCAAAGCCAAACAGGCATAAAACTGACCTCTCTCTTTAAGAAGTTTCCGCCACGGTAAAGGAGAAAAAATCAAGTCGTAGAGGACTATCATAAAGGGAGCTGTAACCATAACTTCTTTACTCCCCATACCACAAATACAAAAAATAACCGCCATTATTTTCCAAAACCTACTATAGTGAGAATTCTGAGAGCGAATAGAGCAATAGAAAGTCAAAAGGTAAAATAGGGCCATTATGATTTCGGTTCGCTGGATGATGTAGTTAATGCATTCTGTTTGAATAGGGTGAGCCAACCAAAGCAAAGAGGAGGATAAAGCCAGTGGAAGGGCTGATTTTTTTATACTTTCCGGGATATTTTCCATTTGTAAAGTTCGTCGAATAACCCCAAAAAGAACCAGACTACAAAGAATGTGTGCAATCAGGTTAAAAACATGGTACCCCCAAACGTCACTTCCGCCTAAAGCATAGTTAATGGTTAGAGATAAGTTTACCACAGGGCGACCAGATACGGCGCAGTTATCTGGCCAAACAAACATATTCCAAAGCGGCCAAAGTTGCTCGATTTTAGGATTATCAACCGCCACTCCCAGATCATCAAAAATAAAGGGGTTATTAAAACTATTCGCGTAGATCATCCAGCCTACAAAAATTAACAAGAAGCAAGAAAGAAAAATTTCAGAGTAAGAATTTTTTTGCATGCTTTCTCCTCAAAGCAAAAGGAAAACTTCTTTCGATTTATTTTAGGGCGCCCTAAGTACAAAATTTTACCATAAAAACTAACTTCTGTACATTTTCTCTTCTTGAAATCATAGCTAGTTTGCGCTACATTAAGGCTTAGCAGTTTTTATAAAAATCCATTAAAACATTCCTTGAGGCTTTCTTTATGATAAGATCTTTATTTTTAATATTTTTTCTATCCCTGAGTATTGCTTGGGCTAAAGAAGATTTAGTTCAGACAAGTCCAAAGGCCCATCCTGCTTTAGTGACAAAGATAAAAGAGTGGCTTTTGCAACTGGAGAAAAGTTCTCAAGCAGAAAAAGCCCAAGAAAGTTTGGAGAGACTTGGTCAAATAACTCTTCCTTTTGTTTATTCGTATCTCGGAGAAAACAAAAATCCAAAAACCAAAAGAAAACTCATTCAAATAATTGAAACAATAGACTCTTATGACAGTCACCCTATACTCTTGGATCATTTAACCAATAGAAAAGAAGATTCAAGGGTTCGCGAACAAGCAGCAATAACTTTAGCCAACTTTACCCAAGAAAAAAAAGTTCGCGAAGCATTGGCCAAGTACGCTTTTCACAGAGATGTTCGCATTAGCAGGGCTTGCGTCCATGCCCTTTGCAAGTTTCCTAGGAAAACATCTATCCCCATTTTAATTTCTATCTTAAAGCACTGGGAGAAAAGCTTGGCTTACAAAGCCCAGGAAACCCTTGTTCAAGTAACCCAAAAAAAAGATTTGTCAAACTATGAAGGATGGAAAAAATGGTGGTTAGATTACAAAGATATTTTTACAATTTCAGAATAGAGCTTTTTATTTTTATCTTAGGATCTATTGTGCTTAGTTCTTGTGTCCAAGAAGAGGTCCAACAGCCATTAAAAAAGAAAACTGTATCTCCACAAGCTCCTGATATTGAGTACCAATTGGAAGAATCGTTTTTTGTTTTTATTCAGGCTATACACCAAGCACAGGGTATAGCTAATCAAACAAAGGTTCCTGTGGGAATTATTTTACAAGGCAAAAACGAACAGGGACGTATTTTAATTTACGAAATTAATTTAGATAAAGCTTGGAAAGAAAGTATTCATATTCGCCGAGAATTAGCCAACTACCAACTCTTACCAGAGATAACCTTTACTAGAGAAAAACGCCACCTATGGTGCTATCCTCAAGGTGGAGGCATCGATTTTCCTGAGGAAGACAAAAATATGCACGCTAACACAACCCCTCCTCAGGCAGACATTTACATCACTCATAAAAATTTAAACCACCACCAGTTAGGTTTAATCAACTTAGTCAAAAAAGAAGTCCAAGTTCAGACTTATGTTTATGAGAGGTAATCATGGAGCAAAATCTTAAAAACAAGATTCAAGATTTGGAATTTATTCTTCAAAGAGAAAAAATGGAGAATCGTAAAAAGATCAAGGAAGTGCTTTACCAAATACTAGACGTTTATGATGGTTGCGAAAGACTTCTCGATGCTTCCGAAAAACAGGAGATTAGCGACCCCTTGAAAAAAATTGTCACCGAGCGTTTTTCTCTAACAGGGAAAAGATTAATTCAAGTGCTACTAAGAACGGGAGCTGTCCAAATTAACTCATTAAACCAACCTGTTAATAGAGAATACCACGAAATTCTAGAAGAGGTATATAACCCTGACGTACCTGAAGGAAATATTATTGAAGTCATTCGGGAAGGGTTTATTTTTGAAGGAGAGACTTTAAGGACAGCCCAAGTCGTTATTGCTACAACCCAAAGAGATAACTAAAACTTTATATGAGAGAGAAAAATTTGACCCCACCACAAAAATTTGTTGCCACTACTCTATTTGGTCTTGAAAATATTTTGGCTGAAGAGCTCAAAGAGCTGGGAGCCCAAAAAATCCAAGTCGAAAAAAAAACAGTCTCTTTTTTTGGAGATCAGCATCTTCTTTACAAAGCCAATTTACACTGTCGAACTGCTATTCGAATTCTCCAACCTCTGGCCAAGTTTACCATTCGCCAAGAAAGTGATCTCTACAAACAGGTTCAAAAAATTGATTGGGAGAAATACCTTGATTCGGAAGGAAGTTTAGCCATTGACTCCGTTATCCGAAGTTCTATTTTTACCCATTCGCTTTATGTTGCCCAAAAAGTGAAAGATGCTATTGTTGATCAATTCAGAGAACGCTTTGGTCAGCGCCCTTCGGTCGATTTAGCCAAGCCCGATCTTAAAATTCATCTCTATATGAATCAAAACGAGACTACTCTATCCCTGGACTCATCAGGAGATTCTCTGCATAAAAGAGGTTACCGGATTATCACGACCACTGTTCCCTTAAATGAAGTCCTTGCTGCAGGTATTATTCAGCTAGCTAACTGGAAAGGAGAGACAAACTTCATTGATCCTATGTGCGGCTCAGGGACTTTTCTTATAGAGGCCGCTCTTATTGCCATTAACCGCATACCAGGTTATTACCGAAAACATTATGGTTTCATGACTTGGAAAGATTTTTCACCAGAGCTCTATGAAAAAATAAAAAAAGAAGCCTCTGCCCAAGAAAAAAAAGAGCTTGAGATTGAAATTACAGGCTCTGATACCAATAAAAAAGCCAGTCAAATTGCCCGCCAAAACATTCAAAACGCCCAACTAGATAAAATGATTACTGTAGAGCATGTGCCTTTTGAGGAAAGAACACCTCCCCCTGCTCCAGGAACTCTTATTATGAATCCCCCTTACGGAGAAAGACAAGTCGTTGAGCAAGATCTCGAAGAAAAATACAAAAGAATAGGCGATACTATGAAGCAAAAATATGCTGGATATACTGCCTATATTTTTACAGGGAACCGGCAAGCAGCAAAAAGAGTGGGGTTAAAACCATCGAGAAAGATAGAGCTATTTAATGGACCTATTGATTGTCGTTTGTTGAAATATGAGATGTATAAAGGGAAGAGGGATTAGGGCAAGTGGAAATTCGCGGACACCTCTTGGGTGTCGGTGTCAACTTAGGGTACAAGTTGTTGAAAAATAATCGTTTTTGTAGCATAAGAGGTAGAGAGCGGTTTTATTCCTCTATCCATTACTAGGGGCGTTTGGGTTTTAAAAAAATTTCCCAAGGATGTATTCTATTAGGCGTAGCGGACAAACACAAGGGCCCAGCAGGCAGGCCCTTGCTGTTGTCCCTACAGGGATATTTACGCGACAGGAAATAATTTACCGTTTGTATTGGCTGGTATATTGATCGATTTCATTTACCTGAATCTGTTCCTTTGATGGTCTGTAGGGACAACTACGAGGGCCGTCTGCAAAGGCCCTTGTGGTTGTTCGTTACGTCTCTTAAAACCTGACTTTTAAGAAAACCATACTCCAACAAACAATAGTTTTAATCTAATCGATGGGTTTCCAGCTACCTCCATCTTTTCCATTTCCGTTATTCGCGAAATTGCCTGCAAAGGTGGTAAAAGAATCTGTTGCTCCAGAGGCTACTGCGACCTGAAAACCAGGTTTTTTAGTGGTGCCGTTGTATTTTTGAGAACTGATATCATTGCTTGTGGAGTAAACATCACCTTCTTGATTGATACCAAAAGCCCGGTCTCCGGTGCTGCCAAATGTAGCCGGCCAAGCATAGCAGCGAAAGCTTTCTTCTTGGGCATTGATGACATCGTCGTCAGTTATAGCACCAGCGCCTTCAGTTAAAGCAGAGCTAACTCCAGGAAGAAACATTTGAAAAACATAGGCATTCCTAGTCACGTTTGTTTCAGATCCACTTGGTCCAAAAGTTCTAGGGATAAGAGCACTCGCAGTAGATCCTCCACGAGAAACAGAAACTCCCGAAAGCTCTCCAAGTGTTCCATACTCGCCAGCACTATCTCCATCTTGATCGACAATCACTTGATTTATGAATAAACCCTGTCCCATGGCCACAACACGTAAGTTATTTTTTGCGTTGGTTTCATTGGCTCCTTTTTTTATCGCGATAGCTCCTGGAATCGCTATACTAGCGAGTATACCTAAAATAGCTATTACAACAACGAGCTCAACAATAGTAAAGGCTCTTTGATATTTCTGTTGAACCATAATTTTTACTCCCAATTAAAATGAAGGTGTTTTGGACAATAGTAAACCTAAGTCTATTATGCTAAAGCAAGAACTACTCTGAAAACTTTTACACACTTTTGAAAATAAACAAAGGGTAAAAGTTAAAGTTGAAGATGAAGTAATAGAGGGACTTCATAGATATTATAAGTCATGATAAGGAAATTGCAAAAAAAATCAGATTTTGTTTTTGGGTTATCGCTCTTCTTTACGATGCTCATTTAACTAAGCGTTTAAATAGTTTAAAGCGTATTGATTGCAAATTAGTTGTAATCAATTAAGAAGTAAAGATTAGACTCCAAGATTGTCAGTAACAAAACTAAATCTAAAGTTTTAGGCAAAAAAAATTGGGTATGAATTTAGCGATGAAAGGAAAACGGAATTTACTGTTGCTCAAAAAGAGTTATTCCAGGTATTTGTAAATGCTGGCGAATGCTAAAATTTACCTGGCTGTTTAAGTCAAGAGCATTTACATTGGCAATTTTAACTTCATCTAGTTTTTCTGAGCGCCAAAGTCTATTGGCTTCATCGACATAGAACATGCGAGTTCCGTTGCTTGAGTTTATGGGGTAGCCTACATAGACAAAACGTAATGCTTCGTGTTTATTGTCAATGGTTGTGTCACTAGAAATGTACTCAAAAATGTAGCCGTTTTTTGAAGTGGTGTGGTGAAAAAAATCACCAAAATCAGTGGTGTTGGTTTCCCAAAAAAAACGAGAGTCATTTTGATTGCTGAAAATACTTCCCGAAACTAGAAAGTTTTTCACCGTAGCAAAAGCTGCTTTTTCTCGGGTTACTCTTTTTGCACTAAGAATATTTGCCATAGCAATCGAAGCAAGAACAGCAATAATAACAACAACAATTGTTATTTCGATTAAAGTGAAACCAGACTGCCATTTTTTTTTCATAAATATTCCTATCAAAAAAACATAGAGTTTTAAGAAAACTAAAAACTCTATGTCTATATATTGTAGTTATTACTTGACTCAACTAAACTATTTTTGAACAAAAGCTACATCGCTAGTGAGAGTAGCATCAAGACGAGTTTCGTCGTTATTAGTAAAAGTGATGAGTGCTAACACTCCGTCAAGTTCTCCAGTACCTACATTAGGGGCAGCAAGACCAAGCTCAACATCAGTGACCGCTCCTTTGAAAAGTTGGTTTCTTTCGTCGCCATAAAACGCAGCTCCACCATTGTTTTCACTTATAGGG
>JAJDCR010000031.1 GCA_029260735.1 Planctomycetota bacterium | reverse complement strand
TAGAAACGATATTCTTCAGAATCTGCTTACCCGGACAAATCTCTTCTAAAGTAAAATGTTTTTTGGCAACAATAATATCCAAAGCGGCAGCACACTCCAAAGCAGATCCTCTAGCAATATCAAAGAACTTACAGCGATCAGGAGAGGTAAATTTTCCATTTCCTTCTGCAATGTTAAGCAAAATAGAGGTTGATGCAGCATCGAGTTGTCCCCACACTGCTAGCTTTTTGGGAATTTTCTTTAGAATGGTTTCTGTCCATTTAATGAAGAGTAGCGATTCTTGGTACACTCTCAGTTTTTCATGATCAAAGTAGTTTTGCATTTGTTTACTTTCGATTAAGATTACGATTACGATTACGATTACGATTACGAGTACGAACCGAGTTACGAGTGTAACAACTCATGAGACAGGTTAGTTTGCGAGAGATTTGTTTATTTCTCTCCAGTCTTGTATTTATTTGCCAAAGATCGTTTTTCATCTTTGTTGTAGAGCTACATCAAAGAGACAAAGTTTTACTAAAATCTGGATTTCTGTTCCGCTAAAAAACTTAGAGCTAAAAAATGACAAAACATAGGTTTTATCTGACGAATAGAGACATTCTGGATTCTGAATACTGGATTCTGAATTCCTCTTTTTCCTCTTTGATGCTTTTTCCTATTTTTACAAGCTCCAGTGTTCATTTCGGCCATTTTCAACACTAAAATGAGCTGAGCCCCATTTTCCCTAGTCGAGATGTCCATTTTAGAAAGCTCAATGGGGGCTCAATGAGGGCTCAATGGGGGCTCAATGACCCCTCAATGAGGGCTTTTTGCCCCTCGAAGTGGCATCGAAGTTGTTAGCTTGCGCACATCGATTAGGCCAAGGAGGAAGGGGTTTCCTTTTTGGCCTTGTCCTTGGTAGAGTAGCTCGTAGACGTAGTTTTTTCCTCTTCTTCCGTTGTGAACGAGGACGTATTCCATTTCTACTAGGCGATGGATGTGGGTTCGGACTTGGAAGTCGGTCCATCCTGTGTACTCTCGGATTTCTTTGCGACTGAAGTGGCATTGGCTAGGTTCGGTTTGGGTTTGTTCGCTGTGCTCTTTTACCATTTTTTCTAGGAGCACAAGAAAGCGTCGGGTTTGGGGTGCTAGCTCATCGAGGCTAATTCCCATAACTTGGCTGACGATTTGGTTGGCCGTTTCGATATCCTTGAGGTTAGCTTCGATGTAGGAAATATCTTTGCCTTGGTGTCTGGCTGTTTTTCGGGGCCTTTGGTGTTGGTGGAGTAGGGCGATGGCTTTGATTAGGGTGAGGTATTTCATGTGGTCGCGGCGCATGCGTAGGCGGCTGTCGAGGAAGGTGAGTTGTTTGGCGTAGGGGTTGACAACGAGAACGGGTTCGAGGAGGGTTTGGGCGTTTTGGTGGAGAGTGAGAATGCTGTCTCGGTCTTGTTGTTGGAGCATGCCTTCTAGGGTTTGGCGTTCTCGTTGGAGTTGTTGGATGATCTGGGTTTGTTCACGATTTTCGTTGACTGTTAGGATGAGGCAACGGTTTTGCAGTTCTTCGTCGATTTCGATGGAGGTGGTGGTCATGATGATCATTACCGGGCCCTTCACTTTGTATTCGTGGGTTATGAAGCGTCCGCTTTTCGGGTCTTTGCCGGTGCTGGCAATGCAGAGGCTTTTTTCGCTTTGGAGGATCTTTAGAGCATAGCCCGCTTTTTCGGCTCCTTCTTCTTCGGAGATGGCGAGAACTTTATGGACTAGGTTGTCTTCTCCCATATAGAATAAGGATTGGCCGGTCATGGCTGTGTATTTAACCAGCTCTTCTTCGGGCATGAAGGAGAGAGCTGCGTTCATGAGGGAGGTCTTGCCGCTACCGCTGGTTGCTTGGACGATGATGGCTAAGGGCTCGTTGAGTTTGCGGCTCGTCAGGGCGATGTAGCTTGTCAGGAGATTGGTCTTCTCTCCGACGATCCCGCAGCGCTCGAAGTCGCTGATGATTCTGTCTAAGAGGTTCGGGCTTTGGAGAAGCTGGAGGGCTTCTTGTTTTTCCCTGGCACTGAGTTCCTTCTTTTGTGGCTTCGGGTTAAAGGCTTTCTCGATTTCCTCTTTTTGCCACTCTTCTAGGTTCAAGAGAATCCGGTTGACGTCTTCCTTGACTACGTCGAAATTGATCCCGAGTTCCTGGGAAGCGATTTTGGCGAAAGCTCCCCGTTGGCGGGCGTGGTAGAGTTCTAAATTATCAACATGAAAGCGATCCCCCAGACGAATTCTCAGATTGATCCGCATGGAGTTGGCCGATAGGTTATTGCTGAAGCCTCGGATGCGATAACATCTTTCTTCGAGCTGGATCTCAATGCTATCCTGATCTTTCTTGGTCGGAGTGATCCGGTATCGGGCCGCTAATCCCTCAGATTTTTCTTTTTTAGTCGTTTCTTCTTCTTTTGTTTTTACAGCTAAAGAAGAAAAATATTGCCTCATATCAATGGCTTTGTCGAGGAGTTCTTGGAGCTTTTCCTTCGGCTCATGGGCTTGGCAAACGAAGGCGTTGGCATCTTGGTTACTCGGAAATGTGACTCGAAGGCAGTCTATGTCAATAGAGATCAGTTTTTCCGCTAGCTTCAGAGCCGCTTTGTTCCCTGCTTCGTCGTTGTCGTAGGCGATGTAGACGATCTTGGGTTTGTGCTGCTGGAAAGCCAGGAAATACTCGTTGGTGAAGCCTTGGGTTCCGTAGCTGGCAGTAACATAGCGAAAGCCTTGTGCCCAAAAACTGAGGGCATCGATTAAGCTTTCGCAGAGGATGATTTGCTCAGACTTTAGGCAACTTGGGTTAAAGATACCTCGGTGTGGGCCCGGTAAATAGAGATGTGAAGGCGTTCCTGCGCGTATGTGGTCGTTTATTTTACGGCCATACATCTCAGTAATTTCTCCCGAAGGAGAGATGATCGGGATCACGATGGAGCCAGCAAAAAATTCGTGGCCACTAGAGCGAAAGAGGCCGATCTCTTCGAGTTGTTCCCGAACCTCGCCGCCTTTGCTCTTTTTCTTCGGAATCTTTGGGCCCAGAGAGCGGTCAGCAAAGCCAATCTGGAACTGCTGGATCAACTCAGAATTATCGATTCCTCGTTTGGCTAAGTACTCTAAGGCTCTGGGGTTTTGAAGAAGAGATTGGTGGTAATACTCGCTAGTTTGCTTGAGAAGCTTAGTTTGGTAAGGGCTAGAGTTCTCTGCTTTAGCCACCGGAGAACTAGATTTCTTAGTAACTATAGGAGAAGAAGAACTAGAACAACTCTGTAAATGAGGGTACTTCTCTCCCAGAAGATTGACTGCTTCTAAGAAAGAAATATTCTTGTTTTTTGTGACCCAATCAATGACCGAACCACCCCGACCACAAGAGAAACAGTGGAATAGATTATTCGGGCTTACGCTCAGAGAGGGCGTTTTGTCCTCATGAAAGGGACATCGGGAGAAAAAATCTTTGCCCACTTTGCGGAATTCTAAACCCTCTTCTTTCATTAGATCGAGAAGAGAAATTTCTTTCTTGAGTCGATCTAGTTCTATTTGAGAAATAGGTTTAGGATTAGCAGTTGTTGGAGTAGCAGGAGGAGAAATTTTTTCCTTTAGTGGTGTTTTTTTAGGAGGAGAGGGAGTAGAAGAGGAAGGAGAAAGCTCTTTTAGATAGGAAATAGCTTTCCGTTCGGTTAGATTTATGGCAAGACGAGTGAAACGAATGACATTACCTCGTTTACGGCAGCTTTTACAAGAGAAAGCATTCTTCGCTTCGTCGATCTGCAAAGCCTTTTCCTGGCAAGCTGGGCAAGTATCGGCAGATAATTTGGCCTGAGCAATCACTTGAGCAAGAGCAACTTGATTAGCAAGTTCGCGCTCTTTTTTGCGCTCAGCGGCTTTCTTTCTTGTTGTTATTTTGTCTTTTTTTTGGTACTCTTTATCTAAATTTTTGGGTTCTCTGGTTCTCATTTTCGACTCCTCTAATTACTTCTGTTTCTAGAGGATTCGAAAATGATATCGCGGAGCATATTGATCTTCGTTCTCAGCTCGGTTACGTTGGCGAGAGCTTGGTTGTTGCAGTAGTCTTTCGATAGCTTGGAGAGGTTTTTGCCTCGTAAGCTAAATGAGACAGTGGTACGACCATTATTGTTGACTTGAAAATCGACTAGTTCAGCGTCGGATTCACAGAGAATGTAGGCCACTTGCCATAAATCTGGACTGGAGAATAGCTCTGTATTCATGGATTTTCCTTTCGAAAGAAGGGTGGCCCGTCTTTTCCTGGAAAGTAGTTTGGAAGACAGCAGACCAGGTTGGACGGGTTTTTATTTGCAACAAAATAACGTGAAATACAATTTCATGTTATCGTGTTTTACGTTATTTGTCAACAAAAAAATTTAGAAAATGTAATTAATTTTTGGTGAATTTTTCTTTATTTTTATGATTTTTTTTACAGCAACAATCTTTCCTTCGATCACAATTTTTTCTCCTTGGTATGACTTGTAAGTATAATCTTTTTTGCTTTTCACCTTTACAAAACGTGGATTCAAAGAATTTTCTGTATTTACTTCTGTTAAGACAGCTAGCTCGTTATCCTGTCGCCATATTTTTATAGTAGACTGGTTTGAATTCTCAGGAAAACGTGCTAAAACAATATCTCCATTTTCAGGTGGAGACTTCTCAAAGATACAGTAATCCCCTTGAGAAACAGCGGGATATAGATGATTATCTAGAACTCTAAAAACAAATCGATTTTTGGAATACTCATTTTCTGGAACATCTACATAATACTCAATCTTTTCTTTTGACCATAAAAAGTTTTCACTATCTACTTCTCCATAACAAGGAAGCTGGTGAGTTTCTCGCTCTTTAAAACCCAATAAATAGTCTGTAGAAACTCCAAATATTTTTGCAACTTCGCCAATGAGTTTTCGGCTCGGAGCTTTATTTTTACTTCTTTCCCAATCAGCTATTGTACTTTGCGAACATCCCAATAAACTAGCTAACTCTTGCTGTGTAATGCCTTTTTGCTGCCGTAGTTTTTTAATGCGAATTCCAACGTTTTGATTCATCAACAACCTAACCCTGTAGATATTTTAACTTAGTAGTCTCAAATTTATTGAAATTATAACATTTTCACAAATTTTTTCATGAAGTTTTTGGCCAATTACAGCGCCTGGCACCAAATTTTAACTCGTTCTTCTCTTTGTATTTTATAAATGAGCCTCTTCGATAGAAAAAATAAGAACCCTAGACTAGCAACAGTTTTGATACATTTGGTTTGCTTTGAGTTTACTTGATTTAGACCGCTCTTTTCTCAATGGTGACTTTGGAGAGCTTGAAGTTGCTTGATCCAAAACAACATATCTGACACATTACCAAATTTGGGCCAATCCCCACTACTCATCTTCTCTCTTATAAAAAACTATGCTACTAGAAGTCCATGGTAATTTGGAATATCTTTTTAAAGCTGTCATGGATACTCGGAGACCATGTAATGCTATTTTTTCCTTTTTTTGGCTAGAATATTTTTTTTGGAAAGCTTCTGATACTTGGATTACTTTGTAAGAATACTGTGAGCCAGAAAGTTTTTTTACTTCATTCAACAAATTTAGTGCAAGGCTTTTTTTATTTTCTATAAACAGCACGATTGAAAACTCTAGTAGATATAAAATCCGAAACTCATTATCCATTTCGACATCTTTATAGTAAGCATACTCTGGGGTTTTTATTGTTTTTTTATCTACTTTTTTTAAGGTAGTGCTATTAATTTTTTTTTGTTTATCAGGAGACACATTCTCACATTCTTTGTATATTTTAGAAACCGTACAGCTATTACAAAAAAATAATATGATAAACAAAATATATTTTATTTTGGAGAGAAAATGTAAGTTTTTCAAATTTAAAAATCCTTCATCTTGAAATAGAAATAAGTCTTGTTTCTAAACTTTCTAACCTCCACGTCCAGTAAAAAGTTTTCCTGAGAAATTTGGTCCTAAAATTGCGCAACCTATCTTATCATCTTGAAATTCTATATTTGAATTTCCTCGAAAATTAGGAGTTGAAAATTTTTCAGGAAAACTTTCCATCCCAAAAATATTTGGAGTTTTATGCTTTCCTTCTTGGTCAAATAATCCAGCAAAATTATTGCCTTTTATAATACTGAACTCATTAGTTAAAAGCGTCTCAATTTCTTTCAAACAATTATCTTTACTAGAATAAAGTCTATAAACTCCTCTAAACAATTTATCAATGCTACCTCTAAACATTTTCTCTATATTTCTTGCATGTTGCTTTTCATGATTTACAATGAAGGAATACGAGGGAGGAGGAAATATATCGTCATCTTCTAGAATAGCCTTATATTCAATATAAGAAAGAACATGTGTTGTTATAGCTATGCCAACACTTAATAATGTTCCTCCTCCTGATTTGATTTTTTCTCCATTCAAACGTCTAAAGTAGCCAAAGCAACAACAGTAAGTCCCAGACAATGTAAAATTAGTATTACCCCAATGGGTAAAACTTCCGTCGAATTCGATATCTTCTCTCGTCAAATCTTGTGCATTATTGTGCGTAACAGTTACTGGATATAAGCCGATAGGATCTGTAGCTAATAAAACGTTCTTGTTCAAATAGAGATAAACATTAGGTATCACATTTTGTATAATATTTCTTTTATTTCTCTTGGAGAGCAATTTAGAGTTTTGATAAACTCCTAATTTATCTCTCATATTAACTATAGCCAAAGGATCGTGCGAAAGAAAGCGTCCAACGCCAGCGTGATAAATCCTAGCAGGAGAAATAAGCAGCTCTCCACCCGAGTCTTTCAAATTTAGCCAGTCACTTTGGTAATGATATCTATTCCCCTCAAGAGGATCATCATCCAACAAAGGTTGTCCCCAAGCATTATATTCATAATCCCCGATAACATCACCATTCTCATCTGTCACTTTATAAACAGTTCCTCGATGATCAAAAACCGGATACTGATAATATGTAGCTTCAGAGACAGTCTTCTTCCCATAAACCATGGACCCGATACCCATAACAGACACATAACCATGCTTATACTCGGCCAAAACCTCACCAGCTTCATCTCGCTCAACCAGCAGATTGAGCCCATTTCGATCCCAGGTAAAGTACCTCAGCCCATCGCTATCTTCCATAGCATAGCGACGAAGCATTCCGTCATAATGAAAATAGTTTTCAGTGCCGTCCTTATAGGTTATACGAGTAACTAAGTTCGCATGATTGTATTCAAAATAGGTGGTACCTCCGAATCCTTTTTCTATTTGGGTGCAATTTCCTCGACTATCATAGGTAAAGTAAGCAAAGTTAGCACCTTCAACTCCCCAAAAAGTGAGAGCATTGCTCTCATCGTAGAGGTAATCTATCCTCTCAAAATCGTGAACTTGATGGGTTCTATTTCCAACTAGATCATAACCCCATTCATAATCTCGTATTAAACTCATCCCTGAGTCATACCAAATCTCACTAGTCAATCGAGAAGCATCGTCATATCCATAATATATAACTGTACCATTTTCTCTCTCAATGGATGTAATTCTACTGCTCTGGTCATAATCATAAGAGAAATAAACCAGCGGAGAGCCATCGGGAGAACAGTTCAAAATCTGGGTTACTCGATTGGCTTCATCGTAGCTAAAGTACGTAAATACCCCATTGCCGAGCGTTTTCTTGGTCATCAAATTATTGGCGTTATATTCATAATAACACGAATCCGTGATGCCATCCACGTCTCCTCCATAGGGAGTATTCGCCCAGGGTTGAGAGCCATACCCATAGAAACCCGAGACATTATCTATTTGAGTCATTCTCTTTGCGGCATCATAGGTATACTTGATCTGCCCAACAGAGTTGTTCATCAGAATAGTTTGGCCTAGTCCGTTGTAGTTATAAGTTGTTGTTGCTCCACCTGGCTGTTTTTCACTGCTAAGTCGAGAAAGATCGTTGTACTCGAAATAGCTAATTCCGTGAGGGTCTTCCATTAGGGTTAGGTCTGAAACGGCATTGTATTGGTAGTAGCTAAAGTTACCGTCAGGATAGTCAATCCTGGTTTGGCGATTGAGCTGGTCGTGCTCGAAGTAGATTGTGTTCTCGTCTGGATCACTGGAGGTCATTAGGTTTCCTACGGGGTCGTAGGTATACTGATCGACCTGATCCAGTGCATTTTCGATAGATTCTAAGCGATTGAGGACATCGTGGCTATAATAGGTTGTGTTAAAAAGAGCATCTGTGATCGAGGACAAGTTCCCAATTTGATCGTAAGCAAAGTAATTTAGGGCATTTATGGGGTCTTGAGTTGCTTCAAGTCTGTTGAGTGGATCATATTGGAAATAGTTGACCAAAAAAAGAGGATCGACTATAGCTGACTGGTTGCCTAGTGCATCAAAAACAAAGTAGTTTTCATTACCTAAAGCGTCGATAGTACCTTGTTGCCTGTTGAGTATATCGTAGTAAAAATAAGTCACGTTACTTCTTGCGTCTACTTGTTTTATTTGATTACCAGAAGCATCAAGCTCGAAGTAGTTTTCGTTGCCTAAAGCATCAATGGTACCTTGCTGTCTGTTGGCACACCACGTCTGGCAAAACACGAAGTCTTATTTCTAATCTAGCTATTCTCCTACATCTTTTTACACACCCGCTCTCAATCACAGTTTCAAAATGTGTTCTTTTAAAACCATGATGTCTGTCTCAAAGTGATGTCTGTCATCAAGTTTAGTTACGAAGTTTCTGCCACCAAAGCTAAACTAAAAAATCAAACCATTATCTTCTTTCATAGGCATACAAAACGCCATCTGCGCTGCCCACATAAATAGACCTTTCGTCAATATACAGGTGAAGAATGCGTGTAGTTGGCCTCCCTAACTTGGCTGTATGGTCTAAGTAGAACCAGCAACTGGGAGTTTGTTACTGAGCACTGCATGTTTCTTCTTTGTCACGCCCTTTCAAGCCATCTATGATCATAGTCATGGATGCAATTGGAGTAAATTTTGTTTTCTTTTTTACAGCAAAACAATTATATGTTTCATTTTATGTTTCAATTTGCCAGACAGTGTCTGGCAAATTGAAACATTTGCATTTTTTGCGAGCTTAAGATAAAGTATAAAATGCCTCTTTACCTTTATTGTGCTTCTTTAGCCAACCTTTTTTTACTGCTTGAACTAGATCTCGGTATGCTGTGGTTCTTGACACCTGAGATTCTTGAATATATTCGGCAGTCGTTACTCTTTTTTTCTCTTGAACTAAATTTTTAAGCAGACTTTCTCTTCCTCTAAGAGCTTTTGTTTTAATTTTCTTTTCTTGTTTTCCAGACAATTGCTCCTCTAATAGTCTTTGAGTTTTATCCAGCTCAGCGACAAGAGTTTCTTCATCTGGTAGCTTCGTTTGATATTCCGCTGCCAGTATTTTATTAGGAAGACCTTCCAAAGCATAGTGAGCAAAAGCTTCTTCTTTCTGAGCACAGAGAATTAAACCCACTGGAGGGTTTTCATAAGAATGCGTCCAGTGTTCTTTTGCATAGTTCAGGTACATATGCATTTGACCAGCATCGGAGTGGTTGAGCTTGTTAAGCTTTAAGTCGATAATAACTAAACAACGTAGGGAACGATGGAAGAATAGAAGATCTATCCGATACCATTCGTTTCCGATACGAAGACGTTTTTGCCTTCCCATAAAAGTAAAATCATTTCCTAACTCTAGAAGAAATTTTTCTAAGTGAGAGATTAAAGCTTCTTCCATATCATTTTCGGAATATTCATCTTTCAAATTAAGAAACTCTAGTACAAAAGGATCTTTAATTTGCTCTTCTGGAGTTATAGTATCTTCAGGAAATTGTTGAGAACCTTTCTTTAGCATAGCGGCTTTATTTTTGGATAGTAAAGTTCGTTCATAAAACTGAGAACCTATTTGGCGACTCAGTTGGCGGACTGTCCACCCTCCTCTTAAAGATTCTCTTTCATAAAAAATTCGAGCCGTTTCTTTTTTGAGTGAAAATAACTTGGTATAGTGAGACCAGGATAGAGGAAATGCTAATGCAAGCTCCTGCAAATCTAATTCTTGATTTGATTTTACTTGCTGTTTTAATTTAGAAGAAACCGTTTGGTAAACTAAATCGGGAGGATATTGGAGGTAAAACTTACGCATTTGTTGAATATTCTGACGAGAAAAACCTCGCCCATACTTCAATGAAAGATCTTCTGAAAGTTGTTTTAATAATGTTTTACCATAATCTGCTCGTAGTTTTCCTTCTTGTTCATAGTTGACGGTATAAGCTCCTATTTTCCAATAAGTAGCGGTTATTATGGCATTTATTGCAGACGCTGATATTCTTCGACCCGACTCAATTAACTGTGCAACATCTTGGAAAATGGAACTGTATTCATTAGCATCTATTTCTGCAAGATTATTTTCTTCGAGCTTTTGCGATTGTCGTTTTTTCATAAAATGTAAGACCTTCCTTTTAACCTTATCAAGAAAATAGTGCTTTGATTCACAAAATACAAATAGATTACTTTTAGTTATTCTATAGCTATACTTACTAAAAGAAACTTTATTATAGGTTTTATCAAACAAATGTCTAGAACTTTTCCAACCTAAATTTTATAATTCTTATCTTTGGAGATAGATAAAATGAACAATGAGTACCCCAATATTGGTGCCGC
>JAJDCR010000004.1 GCA_029260735.1 Planctomycetota bacterium | reverse complement strand
GTCCGTTACGTCTGGTGAAATATATCTTCGTCAATTGTTTTAGGAAAAACAAACTGCCATGCTGTAAGGCGTAGAAACGAGAAATCGCCTTCTATCCTTTTTTATTACTGATTATTCCTTAACTTAATGGCTTTGGGGCTTTGGCTTATCTGAAACCGCTTTTGAATGAGTGTATCTAAAACCGCGCATATGCCTATGTTATGGGGAGGGTAAGGCTCCTGCCGCACAGGGGATGTGATTAGTTCCTGGTGGCATTTCGGCATATTCATTTAGGTAATGAGTATTTTTAAATACCATCAGGAACCTTGCACATCCCCGGTGCGGCAGGAGCCTTACCCTCCCGGGGAAATAGTGATTATAGAAAGGTTTTAGATAGACGAAACCTCTCGCGAATATCCCATTTACCCAGGCAAAACCTGAACTAAGGCATCGCGGTAAGCAGGCATTCCACAACGCTCATCGCTATCCCCTTGCTTGAGAAAAATATTACATTCTGGCCAATACATAACGACTGTACCAGGAGTAATTTTTCCTTTTTGCACAACCGCTTTTAGTTCTCCTTCCCCCGAACGAACAACAACATTATCCCCTACTTGCAGCTTTTGCTTTTTAATATCTTCCTCAGCCATAATAACGCGGTCTCGTTTAGCTCCTAGGAGCATATCTTTGTCTCCAAAGATCATGCTATTAAACTGTTTCCCTCTTCGGCTACACAAGTTAAACCAGCCTTCAGGTACCTCTTTTTGAGGAGAGGTAAGGGCGACAAATTGAGCTTTGCCGTGAGTTGTATTGAAGCGGTTTTCTGCACATAAGAGAGGTCCACCCCACTGGACTTGGTCTCCTTTTTTAGCCAAATTTTCAATTCCTTCATAGAAAGGCACTGCTTGGGCAATTTCTTTACGAATAGCAGATGTGTCCGGAAAATCTATTTTTTCGCTTTCTTCTGGGCGTACTTTTTTGGCTAAATCAACAAGAACACGCCATTCATCGCGAGCTTCGGCAATACGTGGCCCTGGAATTTCAGGGTTGAAAATAATTCTTCGCTCCGTTGTTGTTTCACAATTTCCCCCCGCCATTTCATATCGAGTTGTCGCGGGCAACAGAAGAACTGTTTCCGCCGGATCAACTAAAGCTTGGTGGTTAACCACTATATCATGGTGAATACGTAGAGGAATATTCTTGATCGCCTGGTGAACATAAGAAGGGTCAGGCAAAACAGCAAAGAGATTACTTCCTACGCAGTAGAGCATATCGAGCTCTTTACGATGCGCTTGTTGGATAATGTCAGAAATGTATTTCCCTTTCCAGCTAGGAACAGGAAATCCCCAAAGCTCAGACATTTTTTCGGCTCCTTCCTCACTAACGGCTACTCCTCCTGGAAAATTATTTGGTACCGCTCCGACCTCTGCTCCTCCTTGAACTCCCGAGTGCCCTCTGATCGGAACAAGACCTGTTTTTGGTTTTCCCACCATCCCTCTAGATAAACCTAAGTTAGCAATAGCTTTGACATTGTCTACCCCAAAACGATGCATTGTAATCCCCATCGACCAAACGAGTATAGATGATTTTGCCTGCCCATACATACGGGCAAAGTCCATCATAGCATCACGAGAAACTCCGGCATCTTTCTCTAGGCTTTCAAAACTCTGCTCAGCCAAGCTCTGAACAAGCTCATCCCAACCTACTCCATGTTCATCGATGAATTTTTGGTCAATCCACTTGTGTTCAATGAGTAGCTTTAAAACTCCGTTGATGAAAGCAATATCGCCCCCTGGCTTAATTTGAAAAAAGGCATCCGCCACATCCGTTCCCAAAAGGGCGGACTCCACAGTGGAAGGAACCCAATATTTTTCCATTCCCGGCTCTCGGTAAGGATTAACAATGGCGACTTTACTGCCTCGTTTCTTGGCAATATGAATATACTTCATAAAGACAGGTTGGTTATTGGCAACGTCACTACCAAAAAAAACCATTAGGTCTGTTCCTAGAAAATCACTGTAGCTACAAGTAGAAGCAGCATATCCTACAGCATTTTTTAGACCCGTTGTGCTAGGAGAGTGGCAAATACGCGCTGAATTATCGATGTTGTTGGTTTGTAGAAAGCGAGCTACCTTTTGGGCAACGTAGTAGGTTTCATTAGTTGTCCCTCGAGATACTAAATAGAAAGCCATTCGCTTTGCTTCAGTATCTCGGGCTTTTTGCGCCATAATTTCAATTGCTTCATCCCAAGAAAGAGGAGCAAAACCTTTTTCTCCTCGACGGCGAACCATCGGATGTGGAACTCTCCCTAAGTTTCGAAGTTCTTTTTCAGAAAGAGATTTTAGATTCTCTACATCTGATAGTTTCTCAGGGTCTAAAGCAGGCATAGTGTTTAAGCGTAAAAGGTTAAGGCGTATCCAGCATAAATGCATATCTGGCATTGTCCAGTCCCTAACTCCTGAAGTTCCTAAGGCACAGCCATCACAAACTCCATCTCGAAGAATTCTTTGGGCATAACCTAGTTGATCGCGATTTTCCCACATAGTTTTAAACACTTCGATGTACGGGCCAAAGCGTCTGCTCATAGTATTTCCTTTTTTAATTTGTTAATATTTTTTGAGTGCCTTAAGCGTTAATTAAGCAAGCGGGCAATAGCATCTAGCAAAATATCCTCATCGACAAGAGGTTTACTGACATAGTCATTAAAACCTGCCGCCAAATACTTCTCGCGATCTCCCGACATAGCATGAGCAGTAAAAGCAATTACAGGAAGATTTTTCAATCCCTCATCTTGACGGATTTCCTTCAAAACCTCTTCCCCGTTCATCTCTGGTAGAGAAATGTCCAGTAAGACTAAATCGGGTTTGCTTTCTTTAAAACCTGCTAATGCATCAATTCCTGTATCATATAACTCTACCTCATAAAAATCTTCCAAAATAGCTTCTGCCACCATTTGATTATCAGGATTATCTTCTACAACAGCAATTTTCTTCATTTTTCATCTGCCTTTGTATTAAGAATTTCATTTACCATTGATTTCAAATCCTTCTCTAAATCATCACCTTTTCTTAAGACAGCAAGAGCTTCTTTATTTAAATATTGATATTCTCGCTTTTCTAATTCTTTAGAAGTAACAACAGCCACTGGTAGCTTAGAGTATCGACTATCGTTATGAATGGTTTCAAAAAATTCAATTCCATCCATAATAGGCATCATTAAATCTAAAAGAATAAGGTCGGGCATAAATCCATCTTGAAGATGACCAATAGCTTCTTTTCCGTTCTCAGCATTTTGAATAACAACCCCTTCATCAGAAAAGTAGGTGCCAAAAAGACATCTAGTGTCTTCATCGTCTTCCACAATAAGGATTTTTATTTTCTTAGAAAATTCACTTTTAGGGAGAAGTTTTAAAATTTCTTCTTGAGTGACAGGTTGGTCAAAAAAATCTTTTACTTCTAAAATAACACCCCTATCCTTTTCATTGATGGCAGTTGTAATGATAGGAGAGGATAAGAATTCTGGTCGAGTCTTTATATCTTGTAAAGTACTCCACAGGTTCTTCTTTTTAGATGAGCTTACAAGAATAATTAAGTCTACTCTTTTTCCTTGAGTTAACTCAACTCCTTCTTCTTTTGTTCTGGCAATAACAATGTCACAACCCAAATCTTGAAGATATTGAGTTACCAAGATTTCTTCTGAGCTTTCTTCGTTGATGATCAAAACAGTTTTCACATCTTTCCCATTTATTTCCAAAGAGCTTTCCTTCATCTCCTTTTTAGAAGGAGAATGAGTCTTTTTCACCCCCAAGTGATCAGAGAGAGAATAGGGAAATGCTTGTGTTTCAGCACTTAGTAAGATAGAAAAAGTGGAACCTTCTTTTTCTATACTTTCCACAGAAATTTCATGTCCCATCAGGTGAAGAAACGACTTACAAATGGTAAGACCCAAACCTGTTCCTTCGTATTTACGACTGATGCTTGAATCTGTTTGCTGAAAAGCATCAAAAATCCCCTTTAATTTATCCGAGGGAATACCTATTCCTGTATCGGATACGTGGATTTTTGTTGGAATATTACTCTCTGAATCTACTTCAACTTTTATTGTAACACTACCTTTACTTGTAAACTTGATTGCATTTCCAACTAAGTTAATCAATACCTGTTTAAACTTACCCGCATCTCCTTCAAAGCTTTTTATTGCGGATGGAATTTCTATAATCAACTCTACGTTTTTATCTAAAACACGTCCTTCTAACTGCTCAATAGTTTCCTGGATAACTTGATCAATTACTACCTCAGATAACTCTAGCTCCATTTTACCAGCTTCAATTTTAGAAAGATCTAGAATATCATTGATGATCCCCAACAAATGTCGACCATTACTCAAAATTCGATCTAAGTACTTTAGGTCTTTACTATTGAGATTTTCTTGCTTATTCTTCAGTAAAATGTTTGCAAAACCAATAACTGAATTTAAAGGGGTACGAAGCTCGTGGCTCATGTTAGCAAGGAATAGACTTTTTGTCTTAGTGGCTTCTAAAGCTTCATCCCTGGCCTCTTCTAAGTGCTTATTCACAGACATCAATTCATGATTAACACCATTCATCTCATCATTCGTTTTCTTGAGATTTATTCTCATATTATCAAAAACTCGAACAAAATCTCCAATATCATCCTTTCGGTTAGAAAAGATTTTATGGTCTAAGTTTCCTTCCCCGATAATAACAGCACCTTTGGAAAGATCTTCAAGGGGCTTAGAAACAAAGAAGCGAAAAAATACGATGTAGAGAATAAGCAAAAGTAAAGACATAGCTCCAAGTTTCAACCATAAATCAAAAAGACTAGGAAGTCTTTGTCCAATAACTAAATGACCAAGCTTTCCATAGTACAAAGGAGTAGAGCTAACAAGAATCTCTCCATATTTTTTTGTTTTTAGACTAATATTTCCTTGCTCATAGTGGAGTTGAGAAACTATTTCTTCTGGAATTACAGGGGCAAAAGTGTGAACCAGGTATTCTCCTTCAGGATTAATTATATAGGCAAAAACAATGTCTTCACGGGTAACTAAAGACGATATTAAACCCTGAAAAATAGCTGGGTCAGAAAATAACATTTGATTCAATATAGATTTTCCAATGGCTTCTGAAAACGTTGTTGTTAAAGTTTCTTCAATATGAAGAATTCGACTCTTTGTCGCTTGTATTACAGTAATAAAATTTAGTACAGAGTAAATAATCGTCAATATTGAGATAAACACAATCAATCGTGAAAATCTAACATGCAAATGAAATTTAGACTTTGCCATTTTTGACACAACCCCCTTTTATTTTTTATCAATAAACCTAAGTACTAAAATCTCTATGGTTCGCTCACTCTCTTTAAATTTCCTTTTTCGTCGGCCAGATAAAGGTAAACATCATGAAGTAATTGATGTACCTCTTTCGTAAACTGTAGTTTATTTCCCATTCCAATATCTATAGCATCCATACTTTCAATAATTTTCTTAATATTTTTTCGACTAACCTCTACCGAAGTGTTTTTCAATATGGTAGTGAGTACTTTGGCATTAATGAAACCTTCCAATGAAATAAAATTAGGAGTAGCCCCCTCCTTTTCTAACAAGTGTAAGTACTCTTTAATTAAAGGTAAGCTCGTTTCTCCGTAGTAGGGCACCACTTCACTAAAATACAAGCTTTTTAATGATACTTTATTTTTTTCTAAAATATCGAGCATAGATTCAGTGCCAACAAAGGAGATATTAGCAATGGGAACATTTAAACCATTATTACGAGCATCTCGAACAAAGGCAGCGCAAGCCTGGTAACTTCCTACGCAAATAACTACATCAACTTTTTTCTTCTTCAAGTGAAGAGCTTGCTCGCTGGTAGAGTCTTCATAAAGAGAGCCTCGAAGATAGGTCGCTTCTGCCGAAATTCTTTTCCCACTTTTGTACAATTCTTGCTTTACTCCATCATACCCACTTCGGCCATAGCTATCAATTTGGTAGTAAACTCCGATACGCTGATAATCATTAGCTAAGAAATATTGAACCAACTTAGCTGTTTCTTCTTTATAAGAGGCCCTTATATTAAAGACGTATTCCTTGTAAGGGTAGTTGCGTTGTCCACCTGCTCCCGTAAAATTGCCAAAAAGAATGATTTTTTCTTTTTCGTATATTTTCAACAAAGGAAGAATCGCAGTTGTTGTAGGAGTTCCTACATAATTAAAAAGTAAATCTACTTTTTTCTCCCCAATCAACTGAATAGTGTTCGCAATACAAGGTTGAGGATTATAGGTATCATCCAGTTTTATCATTTGTATCTTACGGCCTTGGATACCTCCTTTTTCGTTGATTTGCTTAAAATAGAGTCTTGCACCATAAAAATAATTTGTCCCTAAAGCTTGGCTAGGACCCGAAAAAACCGCTGAAACGCCTATTTTAATTGGCTCTCCCCCATAAGAAAAGCCATTTAGTAAAACAAAGAAGTAAAATAGAATTTTTTTTCCCATTCTTTTTTCCTTTCTGAGAATTCAAATTTTTATCAATTTTACCTTTTTTATCTAAGATTTTCTTTATAAATCTTTTTAGTAAAAAAATTAAGAGAGATGAACTTTTAGTTTTATTGTGAATTATTGGACATCCTTGATTCTAAATGATAGAATAAAGATAATATTTTAAAAAAATTATCTTTATAGAAGGAAAAGGGGAAAAAATGAGACTTATTTTTATTGTAGTTATGCTATTGTTCTTGAGCCAAAACTTGCTTTCTCTCCCCACAGAGGGCTTGATTTCTCACTACGAAGCGAATGGAAACGGGAATGATGAAAGTGGGAACAGTAATAATGTGACTTTGTCAGGAGCTGGTTTTACGAGTGACCGTTTTGGTAACACAAATAGTGCTTTTAGCTTCAGTCCTTCCGCTGACAAAGTTACCAGTTTATCTGAAGATAATGCCAATTTTAATCTTACTACATTTACAGTTGCCGCGTGGTTTCGAGTAGATGAGACGGCAAGTACTCAGGCCATTATTACTCATGGAGAATCTTTTGATACCGATAAAATTCAATATGGCTTACTTGTTCAAGGAGGTAGGGTAGAAGCATGGTTTGAGGCTAGTGATGATGCCGATCACCAGTTATTTTCAACAACCAATGTTGTCAGCAATGAATGGACATTTGCCGCAGTAACACGCAGTTCGAGTGGAGATTATAGTTTGTATGTAAATGGAGTGGAGGAAGCTTCTAGCGCAGGAACTCCCTCCCCTGCTAGTATCAACCATTTTGTATCGATTGGCTACAGAACAAACTCGGGCAATGTGGAACAAGATTTTTTAACCGGCGCTATTGATTCTGTTTTTGTTTATGACGACGCCTTAAGTAGCTTAGAAGTGGCAGAGCTTTTTAATGATCCTAACCCCAATGCAACTATTCCAGAGCCATCCAGTTTACTTCTTTTTTTTCTGGGAGGAGTTGTTCTGACAAGAAGGCTCGTACAACCAAAAATACTTTAGACTGGGTTTCTAGTTTTAAAGTGTATTACTCTACTGGAAAGCATAGGAAGTGACTGCTATGACTTGAGTTTTTTGGTCTTTGTCAAAAGGAGCCTTTTCTATATCAAGTGAGCCTAAAAAGAATTGCGTAATAATATAGCAATTCCTTGTCCTCCCCCAATACATGCAGAAGCAATCCCTAGTTTGCTTTGAGTTTCACGTAATTGATGAGACAAGGTTAGCGTAATACGAACCCCTGAAGCAGCCAACGGATGTCCTAAGGCAATGGCCCCTCCCCAAATATTGAGCTTAGCTTGGTCTAATCCAAGATCTTTTGCACAAGCTAGAGCTTGGGCAGCAAAAGCCTCATTAATTTCGACAAGATCAATATCTGAGAGTTGATAGTTATTTCTTTCTAGTAAAGCCCCAATAGCAGGGGCGGGACCTATCCCCATTTCAGTGGGCTCCACTCCCACAACAGTACTATCTACAATTTCAGCAAGAGGAGTGAGTCCTTCTTCTTCGCAAAAACTATCACTAGCAATAATAACACTAGCCGCTCCATCAACAATTCCCGAAGCTGTTGCTGCCGTGACTGTACCATCAGAGCTGAAGCTAGGTTTAAGTTTTTGCATCTCTTCAATTGTCACATCGCCTCGTAAGTGCTCATCTCGACTTAGCTCGCCTTTTTTGATAGGGACACTCGCTATTTCCTTAGACAAGAGCTGCTTTTCGTAAGCTTGATTTGCTTTATGGTGAGAACTGCAAGCAAATTCCTCACACTCTTCTCGAGAAATACTATATTTTTTGGCCAAATTTTCCGCAGTAACCCCCATGGAAGTATTGGTATACTGATCGGTTAAGGTATCCCAAAGCATATCGACCGTTTTGAGTGCCCCGTATTTAGTTCCAAAACGAGAACCATAAACCAAATGTGGTGTTATAGACATGTTTTCTGCTCCAGAGGCGAGAACACAACGAGCTTCACCTAGCTTAATTAGACGCATAGCATCCACAATTGCCTGAATCCCTGATCCACAAAGGCGATTAACTGTATAACCTGGTGTCGAAATAGGGGCCCCTACCTTAAGAATTAGGTGGCGTCCCCCATAAATAGTGTCCGTCGTTGATTGAGTGACGTTCCCCAGAATAGCATGATCTAATTTATCAGGACTAAGAGAGATAGACTCCAATAAACTTTTACTAGCCATCACCGCCAGATCAACCGGAGCAACATTTTTCAGGCTCCCTCCAAACTTTCCAAAAGGGGTTCTTTTTCCTGCCACCAAATAGATTTTTTCTGTCATTTATTATTCCTTTTTTTTGATATCTACTTTTCCAAAGTATACTCTAAAGAATCTGTTGTCTCTTCTTTTTTCAAAAACCAGTTTGCTTTCTTTGTCCCTTCCTCTAGGCCCCAAGGATCAGATCGTTTTTTTTCTGGCTTCAGCTCCCACTGTCCTTTTTTCTGAGCGGGGATTTCCTCTTTTATTACCTGCTCTTGTTTTGCTTGCCCCTCTTCTTCTTGCTTCTTTTCTTCTTTCTCCTGCTCTTTTTTCTTCTTTTCTTCTTCAGAGGGAGGGCTGAAAACCAGAGTTATGTTTTTCTTGCTTGGTAAAACTTCTTTCTCAGGAATTTTTTGGGTGGGAGTTTTTTCAAGGTTTGTTTCTGGAAAAATATCTATCATATCTAGGTAAGTAAGATTTTTCTCTTCTTGAAAAATAGGCTGCAAATCATTTTTTTTCTCTCTTTTCTGAATAGGCTGAACAAAGCTTTTCGGAAAAGATACTTCCAGGGATGTTTCAATAGTATCAGGAGATTCTTTAGGCGGTAAAAGGGGAGATACGGAAAGACAAGCAGAGAAAAAAAATGAAGATACGAGTAAGCCTAGGTAAAGAAGATGAGAAAGCCTATTCATATTTTAGTTTCCCAGAGAGGCATTAACTGACAACTTAACTGACAACTAAGTAGTTTTCAATTTCATTGATTTCCTTAGGAATATCCTGGCTAAGAACCTCATGCCCTTCTGAAGTAACCAGAACATCGTCTTCAATCCGCACTCCGATACCACGAAAAGGAAGGTCTACTTGATGGTCTTCTTCTGGTATGTATATTCCTGGTTCTACTGTTATGATCATTCCAGGAGTAAACTTACGGGCTTTTCCTTGCTTGTAGAAAGAGCCTAAATCATGTACTTCTAGACCAAGCCAATGTCCGATTGTATGAGGGTAGTATTTCTTGTAACTCTTATCTTCCATCACTTGCTCCAAACTACCTTTGATTAAGCCTAGATCTAAAATGGCTTCCGCAAGTTTGACATCGGATTCTTGAGAAAATTCCTCCAAGCATTTTCCTGGTTCAATCAAGTCGATTAAGCTCTTTTGAACACCAAGCACTGCTTGGTAAACTTCGCGCTTTGCTCCTTCAAAAACACCATTAACAGGCCAAGCTCGAGTGACATCAGAGTTGTAATAGTCTTTTTGAGCTCCACTGTCAACAAGAAGAAGATCTTCCGAGCGTAAAAGGCCATTATTTTGATGATAGTGAAGAACAGTTGCATTATTCCCAGCTCCTACTATTGCAGGAAAAGCAGACCTTCCTCCCCTTTGTCGATAGGCATGATTCAAAGCTGCATCGATTTCATACTCGTACTTTCCCGGACTGGTTGCAATCATCGCTTGAAGAAATCCTTCTTGAGTAATCGATGTTGATTTTCGAATACAATCTATTTCCCAATCTTTTTTGATAATACGCATTTCTTGAAGAATTTCGTTGAGCTCCCAAATAGCAGGAGGAATAAGACGAGAACTTCGACGGCGTTGTTGGGTTAGAGTCTGTATAAGGGCACTGTCAAAAGAGGGATTTTTTCCTAAACTATGGTAGACAAATTCACTGGATTTTAGATAATCGGGCAACTTGTTCGGTAGATCTGCCATGGGGTAAACTTCATCGGCTCCTGAAATTTTCTTGAGTATCGCGAGAGTGGTTTTCTCTCCTGTCCATACTGCTTTAGTCGCATCAGGAGGATCAAAAAAAAGAACGTATTTATGCTCACGGTGGACAGTGGTAACAACAGCAAGAACCTCAGGTAAATCGATACCTGTAACATAGTAAAAATTTCCATCCGGGCGATAAATTTCATCCATGCTTCCTGGACAATGGACAACACTGCCCGAATGTAGAAAGGCCACACTTCCTGAAATTTTATTCTCTAACTGCCGTCGATTTTCAGAAAACATCTTAATACTTTACCCTCTCTGGTTGCGAAATAGCTTTCTCGTAAGATCTTGGACTTTGCTTTTTGCTAACACACTTAGCTTAGTATACTCAACCCCCACTTCAAAAAGAGCTCGCGAAGGAATAGGAGAAGACCAAATTACTTTTGCCCCTATTTCAATCTCAACATCCTCATGAAAAACTTTTATGCGAATGGATTCACTGCGAGATAGCTGAGTACCAGAGATAAAACAGGCTCCTGCGATACTAATGTTAATGACAGGATAGCGTCGTCCAGAAATTTTAGCAAGACTACCTCGTCCAAAAGCTACTTCCAAATCATTCCCCTGATAACGCCTCTCTCGTCTTCTTTCCGTACCTTTATAATCGCTTTTTCTATCTGTCGCTACACTCGGAGAGGGCTCCCAGTTCTGAATAGAACCTCGGGACTCAACATGAAGGGCTTCAAATTGTTTACCCAGAACCTTTTGAGTTAGTTTATCTCCCTCTATGGCATCCTGGATTTTACTCATATCAACACCTTGGAATTTTGATTTTCCCTGGTAGCTCGGCTCAGTTGAAAAAGTAACCAGCTCTAAGGGGATCGTTTTTCCACGCCCTGATTTAATAAAGTTTTCTTCCATATCAGGACGAATGCGTAAAGTCATAGCAATACCTTCTGCCATTGCATCTAAATAGCAAAGGACAGTAAAGTCAATCGCTTTGTTGGGAAACTCCTCCATTTGGGAGATGTCAACAACGACAGATTTGTATCCAGAGTACAAGAGCTCCTGAAAATGAGAAGGGAACTCTCTGAGAAAAATTCCTACATCAACATTTACAAGATTCATACAAGAGCCGATGATATCAAAACGAGGCCTATTATCCTCCACTTTATCAATAATCTCAACAGAAGGAAGAAAGGTATACAAAACCTCTTTCTGCTGCTCTAGCATACGCAAAAGAAGATTTTTTTTCTTGCGTTTTGCTTCTAAATTAGCAGTAATGAGACACTCTACTATCTCATTTTCCATTCTCTCATAACAAGTTACATCTATGTATAAATGATCCCCACAAAGAAAAAGCTCCTTTAGTTGATCAATAAAACCATCCATAAACTCTTGGCTTTTCATTTCTTGGACATACAAACAATTAACTGAAATTTTAAACCCTCGGTCAGGGAGTTCGTCTAAGTCAGCTGCGGCCTCCATTGCCTCTGAATCAACAGGAACAGCATCCATTGTAGAGTCAGAAGGAGAAGAAGAAGAAGGAGGAGGAGAAGGCGCTAACACATCACTAGATTTATGAATAGGAGTATCTTCTGATTCAAAATCAATAGAAAATGTTTTCCTAACTTCGGTATTTATTTTTTCATCAACACCATCAACAGAATCTTCTCCCATAATTTCAGTATTGAGGCAAGAGGCTTTTGGATTCGCCTCAATAACCTCTTTCATTGATTCTTGAATAAGAAGTTTAATTTTTTCTCCATGAATTTTGGTTTCTTTAACTAGAGTATCAATAGTTTCTGGAGTCAAAAGAAAAACTTTAGTTAAATTCACAACCACTTGCTGATGAGATTTTATCACTTTTTCAATGAGCCTTGGTAGATAAACGGGAAGATCATCTAACCCTTCGTCTTCCACAGTGATAATATTTTCTGTGATAATAACAAAAGGTAAATCTTCCTCTTCTTCCTCTTCTTCTTCTTCTTCTTTCATTTCGGAAATCTCTTCTTCCGAAATAATTTGAGCAATCTCCAAAGTAAACAAACGGGCATGTTCGGAAGAACTTAACTGTTGATAGTTCTCTGGAGAAATAATGATAGTGAAAGAGCGACCTAACATTTTTAATGATTGGGCGATAAAAACTAAACTACTCAAGTAACTTTTGTCGATCTCGGGAGCATAAACCATATCGACAACAATATTTCTTTTTTCTTCTTTGAGAATTTTGCGAAGGATTTTCTGGAATTTTTTTAGAGAATCTCTTTCTTTAACAAAACGTACTTCTATCGATTCTCCCGATTCTTTTTTTTTCGCCATAATGTTGCTGTGAAGAACTTAATTATTTAACAACAGAACGCTCCTTTTTTATAAGAGCTCTTAGGAGTTTACTCTGTTGTAAAAAATTTTTTCCGCTCTTCTCCCTCCTTTGGTTTATTCTTATTGTAGAAGCAAAACCCGATCACAATAAAAATAGCTCCTCCGATTAATCCAAAAAGGGACAAACCCAAATGGGACTGAATCATTTGTAATAGCCTTGGTACAAAAGACCAGGCCTCTTCCCGAATATCAAACTTCAAACTGTCTAAAATAAAAGAGAAAAAAGGAATAACTATAGCTCCGAAGGCACTTATTTTTGCCCACGTTTGTTTTACAAGGGCAACATCTAAACAAATCGTTTCTACAACTTTTTGGTTGTAACAAATCTCCACTTTTCCCTCAACAACCCCTTCGATAATGGGAGTAATTGAAAAAGATGCTTGAGCTAGCTCAGGAGTAACATCCAAAGTAATCGAAGATGGTGATACCAAACAACCTGGAAAATGAGGAGTAATTTCTAACTCAGGCTTAGTCCCCTCTACTTCAACAGTTTCTTCTCCTTCTACTTGGTTTGTGTTTTTTGGACCAGCTGCCTTTTGAATTTTGTTTTTAGATAAAATAACTGTCAAAGGAAAACTTTTAAATGGATTCATTTGTTCATAATAGCGAACAGTGCTATTACGCTTTATAGACAATGGCTCAAGCTTTTCTTTTTGTTCAGATAAAACGGGAACAGGTTCTTCCAATGGAAAGGCAGGAGAAGGTGACGGCATAGGTGGACTGGCAAAATTTGCTTCAGGATCTGTTTTTTCTAATGGAGCAGTAGCTTTAGCAAACATTTGTGCTGCCTCAAATTTAGAAATAGGCTGAGGTTCTGGAGCAGGTTCTGGAGCAGGTTCTGGAGCAAGTTCTGGAGCAGGTTCTGGAGCAGGTTCTGGAGCAGGTTCTGGAGCAGAAACACCTATTTTGCTATGTGCAGGTTCTTCCTCAACTGGTTCTGCTGGTAAAGATAAGGAGTCTGCCTCTTCTAAAGGATCTGCAGGTAGCGATAAGTGAGGAGCAGAAATAGAAGGTTTTTCTTCCATTGATCTACTCTTTAGCTCGAGGCTTTCTCCTGAATCTACTTCAGCAGCAGCTTCGACCATTGCTTGATGAACTTCTTGAACAGCTCGAACAGCTTTGCTAGAAACAGCGCTATCAGACTCAACCGGACCATTAGTAAGTTGTTCAGAAGAAATAGAGTCAGAGAGTTTATCTTGCTTATCTGAAAGTTCACTTAGCTCTTTGTTAGTTTCTCTCTCTCTTTCTTTTGACTCCAACCTCTCTTCTATAGAATTTAGAAAATTTGGCTCATTTTCGTTTTTATCACTAACAGGCTGAACCTGATAAGTTAAATCCTTTGGATGATCTTGAGAAGCAACTTCAGTCGTATCTTCTCCCCAGGCATCTCCAAAATCACCTTCATTTATTTCTTCCTTATTCTCTTCTGATGTTGCCTCTGCTAGGTCAGACTCCCCTTGACCAGGGGCCTCTGAGGCTAGTTCAGCTTCCTCTACAAACTCAGAGTTTTCTTCATCAGGAAAATCCAAGGATTCCATTTCTTCTGCCTCAGGGATCTCTGCCTCGTCAAATTCAGGCTCTTCTTCAAGATAGCTTTCGCTTTCAGTATTAGTTGAGGAAGTACCAAGCTCAGATAAATCGGGAGATATTTCAATTCCCTCAGCAACCCCATCATTTTCGGAAGACTCTAAGTCAATTGAATTTGATATATCAGTTGTTCCACCCAGCTCAATTTGTGGAGAAGCATGATCTACATCAGCGATTTCTAAGCCCGGAGCATTACCTTCTATTTCTTTATGACCAGAAGCGGTATCACCCAGTTCAGATTTTCCGAAATCTATTTTTCCTGAGTCTATGGGGTCTCCAAAAGCTATTTCATTAGAACCGCCAAGGTCTATTCCTTCTGAGTCTACAGGTTCTCCAAAAGCTATTTCATTAGAACCACCGAGGTTTATTCCTACTGAGTCTACAGGATCTCCAAAAGCTATTTCATCAGAACCGAGGTCTATTCCTCCTCCAAGGTCTAGTCCTCCGGTGCCAATGGGCTCTCCAATTTCTATTCCTCCCCCTAAATCTATTCCCCCTAAATCTATTCCACCAGGTTCTGCTCCCGACATGCTGGGAGCAATATCTATTTTTGCTGCTCTTGGGAAATTAGGTAAAGTGTCTTCTGCAGAAATAAGGATACTTCCTTCCTTATTTTGATTTTCTTCTTCCTCTGAGTCTTCTGCGGTAATCAAAAGTCCTCCCGAGTCACTATCACTGGAGTCCATGAGAAAACCTGTATCTACTTGGGTAACATCTGCTTCATTTTTAGATTCTTCTGGAGGCTCAATGGACACTTCAGGCAAGATTTTTGCAGGTAAGCTTTCAATCGCTTGTGCATTGGTATCGTAGATTGATAAAATGGATGATATCCCAAGCATTTCAAAAAGGTCGCCGACCTTAGGAGGGACTTCCACTAACTTAACATCCCCATCTCGTTCCGTGTAATTATCTAAAACTTTAACCAGTATTCCTAATCCAGTGCTATTCATATAGCCTAAATTAGCAAAGTTTAGAATGAGATACTTAGTTCCACTGTTAAGTAAATCGGATGTTTTTCTATCAAATTCTCTTGCTGTTGTACCATCAATAGCTCCTGACATCTCGACTATGGCTAAGGAGGAGTTATCGGATAAGTTCTTTATGGTAATGTTAAAATCTAACTTGCCCATACGTAAACCTTTGCTTTACTTTTTTAGAAGAAACATGTCATGAGAAATTCACGGGAAAATCGGAAGGCCTCGATGCGATCAAAAACCTTCAAAATAAGAGAAACGGCAAGTTCCTCTGGAAGAAGTCTTGATTTATCGTCTAAACTCTGATCCATTCTTCGGTGAATTGCAGAAAGAAAAGCTTCATATCCAAGACTTTCCTTCGGAGAAGAGCAACGGAAAGTAATATATTTTCCTGAGCGAATCACTCTTAACTGCATAGGAGTGTCGCTCACCTCTCCTGAAAATAAACGGACAGCCTCATAGACAGCAGGGGGAAGAACATTTCTTTTCATATCACCAACAGAAGTGCTAGCAATAATGTGCTCAACAATTTCGTTTACTTTACTAAGCATTTCTTCTTCAGGCAAAAACTGGAAAGTAATATCCTCATCTTTTAGGTTTTCGACAGTAATTTTGTCACTTAGAGATAAAATAGATTGACTAGGTGTCGGGCGAGCTTCTTTTAGATAGTAAAGAACTGTTGGACCAATTTGAATCTTGTCTCCCTCATTGACTACCACTTTTTGGCTAATCCTAGTTCCATTTACAGTAGTGCCATTATGACTGCCCCTATCTTCAATAGTAACTTGACCATTTTCTTGATTGATTTGAGCATGGGCTCCTGAAATAGTTTTATTAGGCAAAACGACCAAGTTTTTAGAACTTCTTCCAATTGTAATGGGGCCCTTCTCCAAAGCAAAAGCTTCACCTACATTATCTAAGTATTTAACTTTAATGTAAGACTCTTTCACATCAACAGGAGCTTGAGGAGCGCTAACTTGTTGTTTTTGCTCTTTGAGTTTTTGCTTGTGGATTTCTTTCAATCGGTTGAAAGCTAAACTTCCTTTACGCTCAGCAAGAAGTCGTTGCCCAGCCTTAGTGTATCCATCGACAGAAAGGTTTCTTCTCAGCTGCATCTGGCCATTTTCACTTTTAAGGAAGCTCAGTTGTTGAATATGATCTTCATTGTACTCTTCAAAGTTGGAATTAGCTATATCGATGTAGCTGGCTAGACTATTGTTGGTAGGGCCAAACCCTTCCGCGTAAAGATAATCTTTTTCTAGATCATTAGCTACCATAGAGGCTCTTTGATAGCGATACTCTGGAGTTCTAGACAGCATTTTAGTGATAATCATCGAAAGTGATTTCGGAATATCTTTGCGAACTAAGTGAGGCGGAATTACATTTGTTTCCATTTGAGAGTATACTTTACGGACTTGGTCTTCAAAAGAAAGACGAGGAGAAGCATAGAGCAATTGAATTCCCGTTACAGCTTGGTAAGCAACCAAACCTAAAGCATAGATATCGGCTCTTTCATCAATCGGATCATTGCGGATTTGCTCTGGAGCCATATACATAAGTTTCCCTGCCCAGTAATCAGGTTGTTTATGGGCAACGACAGCTACTCCAAAGTCGGTTAACTTACAGACCCCTTGATTACTTATTAAAATATTCTCAGGAGAAATATCTCGATGAACAATGTAAGTATGGGCATAAGAAAGAGCACTGGCTATACGGCTTATAACAAAAGCAGCCAAAGGGACAGGAAAGAGTAAATTGTTTCTTAGATGATTTACTAGTAGAGTATGAAAATCCGTGCCATTGATAAAGTCCATAACCAACAAAGGGAGTGTTCTCTCTGTCTGGGCTGTCTTACCAAACCCCAGCTTACTAAAAAAAGAAGTATCTTTTTTGGGAGTTTCTGGAAAATTTTCTTTTATAGCACCTTGCATTTCACTAGGAAATTTGGAAATGGGAACCATTTCCATGCCATAGGTTTTCACGATGTTTTCATGTCGTAACATTGTTGCTATACTGGCTTCTTGCTTGAGTTTTTTCTCTTCTTCAGGGTTTATAGTGCGAAGACACTTGCACACAACATGGTCAAGCACTTGCCCTGTATCTTTTTCCGCCAGAAATACGATTCCCATCCCTCCGCGCCCGATCTCTCTTACAACAGAGTAGCACGAGGATGAGTGAAACGATATATTCTCCAGCCCATTGCTAGCCTGGTTCATAAAAAATACCTCTTTTCCTTGAAGATGGAATTTTGTATTCCCTCAAAGTATTTATTACTCGTGTCTTCGAATAACTTTAGTTGCTAAAACTTCCCATTTTCTATACAAAGGCACGAGAGACTCTGATTGTGTAGAAAATTCATCTCCACCTACTCTTCTATATCCGAACATGGCAACTTCATTGTATGCATATACAATATTATATCTCTGGACAATGGGGTCTATTAACCCAGAAACAACTATTGCCATAAAATCTGTTTCAGGAGAAGGATTAGAGAAAATAGCTATTCCTTGTAGGGAAGAATTTTTCTTGATCATATTTCTCTTAAATTCGTATTTTGGACCATCTCCCTCAGCATTTCGGCCTTTGTAATTTCCGAGAGTAGCAAATCCGGCAAGATAACTATCATCTCTTTCAAAAAGAGCTTTGTCTGTTTTTGTATATAGATACTCTAGCCCTGAACCCACACGCAAGTAGTTTTGAATTCCATTTTTTTTCAGAACAACACTGTTCTTATCAAAAGAAACCACTTCCCAACCAGCAATTTCTTCCCCTGCCTTACGAACAACCTCGTCATCATTCAACCAAAAGAAAGCTTCATTCTTTTTACTGCCTACAAAAGTTGGATTTCCATCAACTTCTTGAGATATCATTAGATTTTTCACAGTTAAGCGATTCAGAGTAGACTCTGCTTCCACATAAGAAAGACTAGTCGTTTCCATCACCTGAAAAACAGAAGCAGCTTCCGTGTTAGATACAACACTCCACACTGCTCTTTCTTTTTCTGAAAGTTTGGGATAAAGTCTCAAACTTTCCATAATTTTATTCTTTACTATCGGCAAATCAATATCATGGTATGTTTGGAGGGATTCAATATATTCTTTTTTATCTGCAACAGTGCTTGGTATTTTTGCGTTCGCAAAAATTTGTGGTACCTGACTTGTGGGAATTCCAGGTTTTGTTTTGTCGATCACCATCTTAATTTTTACCATATAAGATATATCGCGATCGGTGTTATTTCTTACAGTATAACGAAAGTACCAATAAACTCTTTTTGTTCCATCTGGTTCGGTCAGAATAATTTCTTTAGGAACATCATTTTTAAATTCCAGTCGCCATCGACCAATTTGATTGGAAGAGTCCGCCCAAGTCAAATGTTGAGAAAAAAGGAAAACAACAAGCAAAAAAGAGAATGGATACAGTATTTTTTTACCGGACATGCTTTTCTTGAGCTCCTTACGTAAACTAACTAGGGACACACCCTAATCAAGGATTTTTATTAAAGATAGGAGACATTAGAAATATCTTCACTATCTAGGTATTCTTTTCTTTTCTATATTCACTAAAGAGGAAATTATAGAGAAATTAATGAGGAACATCAATGTTTTTCATATCAATTTTTTCTCTATTTGTTAGTGTACTCCAAAATACGCAACAAACCACCTAAGGTTTTAGGCTCATTGGTAATACTTATATCCTTTGTTGGAGTTACCAAAGCAAGATAAAAGCTAGCAGTTGCAATTAGGGTTAGCACTAAGAAAAGTCCATGAGAGCCAAATTCCTGAAAAATAAAGGCACAAAAAAAAGTACCTAGAATAGCTCCCAAACTATGGTAACGCGAGTATTCTCCAGAGGCTACTCCAAAATAACGCTCGTTTTCTATTTCTTCTAAAAACCAGGTAAATCCTAAAGGAATTAAACTTCCCAGTAAACAACCAATAACAAAGAAAGCCACTTGGGCAACTAAACCAACAAGAACCATGGGAGCAAGCAATAAAGCGACTATAGCTAGCCCAGACAAAGCCCTCAATACTGGTATCGGGCCAACCCAATCACTTAATCGGCCAAAAAAATAACTTCCTAATATAATTCCCAGAGGAAGAGGAAAAAAGGTTTCTTTGTTGTTCTGGAAAACTTCTAAACGGATAAAGTTGGGAAAATAAACAACCAAAAATCCTGTTAGGACTGCACCATACAAAATTGCGGCAAATAAAGGTCTAAAAGGAAGTTTCCTCGGAGCTTTATCTGTACTTTCTTGTCCTTCAAAAGGAATAGGTTTGACCCGCAAACGATAGACAAAGAAAGTGGCGGTAAGACCAATAAATGACCAAACAGTAGCGTAAAGAAGCAAAGATGATTCCGAAAGAGTGAGAATTGTAGAGCTAGAAGGAGATATTATCGTTGGGAGAAAAAATCCTAGGGTCAAGCTTGCTGTAAAAAACATGAGAAGAGTTCCCATCATACGACCACGTTCTCCTGGGCCAAACCAGCGACTAGTACAAAACTTACCACCGATCCAAATAGCAGATAAACCTAATCCTTGGATAAAACGCAAAAGCAAAACAATATAAATATCCAAGGAAATAACTAAGAAGGGAAGACAAATAAAATTAGAACAAAAACCTAAAAGAAATAAATAATGAACAGAGCCTTGATCTGCGATTTTCCCTAAGTAATTTCCGAGTAAAACAGAAGGAAAAAATATCATCAAAACATTAAGCCCTACAAGCATAGTAGCATTTTCAGGGTTTTCTCCCATAGTTTGAAAACTAGGGACTGTAAGGGCTAATCCCACTGCGACGACAAATGTAGCCCAAAACAAAGTGCTTATTGAGCGAAACTCATGTCCTCTGATCTTCTGAATTAATTCCTGAATATCGCTTGGTTTATCATCAATAGCAATGTACTCGGTAGGAGCAAAAGAAGGAAATGTTTTTGGGTTTGCAACATGAAAAATTTCTTCTTTTGAAAGATTTGCCACAACTGGTTCCGCAATATTTTTTTTATTTTTCTTATTTTTCTTCTCAGAAGAGCCTGTTTTTTTCTTTTCCTCTGTTTTAGAACTTTTTTTCTTATCTAAATTGTCAGAGAAAACAGCATCTAAAGAAATATACTCGGTTTGATCCAAAATTTTAGGTGTACGCAAAGAAACATCTCTCTTCAAAGTACGAGCATTCCTATGTGCTTGTCTGGCTAATTTTTTTCCTCCTCGAAGAGGGATATCTTCGTTCGTAAAAGTTTCTATTTCTTGAACCGACTGACCTTGAGAATCTATCCATTTCTGGAGAAATTCATCCAACTCATTCGTTGGTCGACGGCGTAATTTTTGCCTCTCTTGTACATACTGCTTTTCGAAATCTTTTTCTAAATCAAATACAGAGAAAGGAACTAAGGCCTTAAATAACCTCTTCCTTTCAATAGTTGTTGATGACTCAGGATAGCGATACTCTTTCATATAATCAAGAAGTTGATTTTGTTTACTCAGGAGAAGCTTGCTGTTGCTAGTTCCTTTTTCTAATTCCCGAACCAAGCTATGAAGGAAAAGTTTTGTTCTATTAAGCTTTGAGAAACCCTGCTTTTCGAAAAGTTCTGCATTTTTTTGACTATCGCGGTATATCTTGCTACTGTTTTCGTCGGAAATAAATTCTTCCAGAAACTGGTAATCTTTTTTGCTGGTTTCTGGTATGTAGTAGGAAGTAAGAGAAAGCTTTGTGATTTCCTCAAAAAGAATGGAAACTTCGTTGAGTCCCTTATCTGAAATGAATGATAAGTAACAAAGAAGCTCTCCATAACGTAGGGGAATCTCTTCTGATTGTCTTACTAAACTTTCCCAGATTTTGTATGTTTTCTGAGCATCTTTTTCTTTCAGGGAACAGTGTTTTTTTGCTAAAGCAGAGCAGAGTATATATTCACACTTTCGAGAAAACTCTTCCTCTTCCCAAAGCTCACTAGAACAGATAGAAACTTTTTTTTCGGAAAGGTGAGGAACCAAATGGTAGTATGACTTAGTCAAATTGCCAGTGGTCATCAATATAGACAAAATAGTTCTTTGAAACCCTTTTTCTTTGATTTTATCTTGAATTCGAATACAGTCGATAAGTTTTTCTTGAGGAAAACTTTCTTTTTCTGATATATCTAATTCTGATTCCTCTGTGGAATGAGGTTTATACAAAATTCCTTTTGTGAAAGTCAGGGATTCTAAAAAGTTTTGGTCATCGGCTTCAGAAAACTCATACGTAACGTGATGAGGGATTCGATCAATACGGCGAGACTTTACAAGCAACCAAAGGAGTGCTTGTAGCTCGCTTTTTCTTAAGTACTCTCTTTCATACATGATGTGGGTTAGGCGACGATTAACACCTAGCTCATGTAATAGAGCAGCTTCCTTGATGGAAGCAATAACTTGTTCTTTTGTTGCAAAACCAAAAATAAAAGATAATTTTGCAAACTCAATATCACTACTACGCGCCATAAATTTACCTAACCTGTAGCTCAGGACGAAAAAGATGTTCATTTTAAACGCCTTAACTACTAAAGGCGTCTAAGAAAGGGCAAAAAATTCCCTATACCAATTTTATAAAAACATGGCCAAAGTTCAATAGATAACTGTAATTTTCTTAATTTTGTGTCAAGAAAAGAACTTTCTCTAAAAAATATGATAATATAAAAAAAAGGTCTTGACAAAGAGAAAAGACGATGCTATATTACCGCTCACAATTGGCTCAAACCATTTAAGCCAATTCATTCAGCTAACAGAGCGGGTGTAGCTCAGTGGTAGAGCACAAGCTTGCCATGCTTGGTGTCGTGGGTTCGACTCCCATCACCCGCTCCAATCAAAATTTCCTCAACACATACACCACCCTAATTGTTAGTAAATTGGGGACGTGATGGAAAATACAAGATTTGTTTTATTTTAAGGTAATAATATTTTAGAATGATCTTTAAGTTATTTCACCTTCTTCTTGTATTAAAATTCAGGAAAACTGACAATCCAAAACACAAAACATTCTTATTCTTAAAATTACACCTCACCCACCTTTTGCCCACTACATTACTAAGGTAAAAAATATACTAAGGTAAAAAATATGGAAATAATAGTTAACGACATAGCACCTTCCCAAAAAAATATCAAAGTAACTTTTTCTCAAGAAGAAGTTCAAGATAAATATAAAGAACAGCTAGATAAAATTAGAAAAGACGCACAAGTCCCTGGCTTTAGGAGCGGGAAAACTCCCACCCGAATCATTGAGCGTAAGTTTGGCAAAAACATATTGGACGATATGAAGCGAAACTATTTAGTTGAAGGCTACGAAGGAGCCATGAAGGAACATAAAATTGAGCCAATTTCGGAACCTGAAATCAACGAAGATAGCTTAGAAATCGCAAAAGATCAAAATTTTGCTTTTGAAATTGACGTAGAAACCTATCCAGAATTTACACTTCCTGACTTCAAAAGCATAGAAGTAAAAAAAGTAGACGTAAAGTTAGAAGATAGCGAAGTCGATGAAGCTCTTGAGCAACTTCGTTCAAAGAAAAGCGAATTAGCTCCTATCTCAGGGAAAAGTAAAGAAAAAGACCACCTTTTTGTCGATATCACTATCTCTGACTTGGAAAGTGGAGAAGAGATTTTAAAAGAGGAAAACTACGAGTTTGTCGTAGGAGAAGCTGTTATAGAAGGAGTTAAACTTCCTAAAAAGTTTTTGACTGGTCTTTCAGCTGAAGATGATGCAGAAAAAGAAGTCACTTTACCAAAAGATTTTATTGAAGATGTTTATGCAAACAAAAAAGCTAAGGTTTCCCTCAAAGTTCTCGATGTCAAACGAGTAGAACTTCCAGAGTTAGACGATGATTTTGCCAAAAGCATGGACACAGAGAGCTTAGAAGACTTAAAAGCAAAAGTATCCGAGCAACTTCTCACGAATAAAGAAAAAACGGCTCAAGTTGAAATTGAAAACAATATTGTTGATTATCTAATGGAAAATACTGAAATTTCTATTCCAGAGAAGTTTTTCCAATCCCGTTTTAAACATGCCAAAGAACAAAAGGCACATGAATTAGAACAGCAGCGACAAATTTCTCACTCTGAAGCTCACAAAGAAGCTGATAAACAAGAAGACGAAATCAAAAAATCAGTTACTGAACAAATCAAGCAATTTTTTATTTTGGAAAAAGTTGCCAAAGATCAAGACTTGAATGTGACAAAAGAAGACGTAGACAAGCATCTAGAAGAAATGGCCGGAGACCAAGGTTGGCCTGCTGAAATGAGAAGCTTCTTTGAAAGTCAAGGTTTAATTGAGCAAATTGAAGCTCAGTTAAAACAAGACAAAATTATGGGCTTCCTCCGTGGAGAAGTCAAAGAAGTTGAGAAGGAAGCATAAGCGAGATTTTATAAAAATAAAAAGGAAAATAACTATGAGCTACCTAGTCCCTATGGTTGTTGAGCAGACTGGAAGAGGTGAAAGATCTTATGATATTTACTCTCGTCTTTTAAAAGACAGGATTATCTTCATTGGCACTGAAATTAATGACCTCGTTGCTAACGTTGTTATTGCTCAAATGCTTTTTTTACAAATGGAAAATAAAAAGCAAGACATCAGTATCTACATTAATTCTCCAGGAGGGGTAGTTACTGCTGGTTTAGCAATTTATGATACAATGAAGTTTGTTCAATGCGATGTCGCCACCTATTGTATGGGACAAGCTGCCAGTATGGGAGCAATCCTTCTAGCAGCAGGTACCAAGGGAAAACGTCATGCTCTACCCCATGCTCGTATTATGATTCATCAGCCTTGGGGAGGTGCTCGGGGAACAGCTTCTGATATTCTCATTCATGCAGATGAAATTATTCGCCAGAAAAATAATCTTCATAGTATACTTCAGCGCCACACAGGGAAATCTATTGAAGATGTCGAAAAAGATTCTGATCGAGATTTCTTTATGTCTGCTGAGCAGGCAAAAGATTATGGCCTCGTCGATGAAGTAGTTGGTAGCTTAAAAGACCTCGATATCCCTGAGAGCTAGTCTCTTAGAGATATTCCTTAGCCTATCTTTGAGATAAGAAGAGGGGAAAATAGAGCGTATGATCCTAATTTATATAAAAGGGACAATACGCTCTATTTTTAGAACTATTTTCTAGGGCATGCCCTAATTCTCTGGAAACTCCAAAGTGGGGAAACATATGGATAAGCCATTTTTGAGCCTTTACGCTCGAGCCATATCTAATGTTGCATGGATTTTTTTCCTATGTTTTCTTGCCATTTTTTTTCTCCGCCCCATCCAACATGATATCTTTTTTTCTCATCTCAGCATGGGAAAAGAAATCATTGCAAAGCATCAATGGCTAAAAACAGAGCCCATAACCTACCTACTAACCCATGACCAAGGTAAAAATTTTTTCTGGCTGGGTGATTCTGTCCTTTACTTATTTTCTTTGGTTGTCCCCTTATCTTTTTTTGGCTTATTATCTTATATCTCATACCTCCTGGCCTTCTCTATATTCTCCTCTATTCGAAACTCATTTTCTGCAAAACTCATTTTCTCTTTAGTATCTCTTCTAGGAATCTACTCTCTTGCTTACCCTAGTTCTCATGTTTTTCTCTTTGCTTTAGGAGGAAGCCTTGTTGTTATCCTACGACGTACTTTGGATAATCCTCGGGTTTGCTGGTATTTAGTCCCTCTCTGCTTACTTTGGTCTAATACAGATCCTAGTTACATCTTTGTTCCAGGAAGTGTTTTTTTGTTTTTTATTGCCAAGCCTAGTTTCTTTGTGCAAGTGTATAAGCCCCTTCTTTTTTCCTTACTCATGTTTTTCTTTTCACCTACAACTTATTTGGAGTGGGAAAGAGCATTCAACTATATGCAAAGCACTTCTCTCCCAATAGAAAATCGAGTAGTAATATGGAGTATCGCTACTCTAGCACTGGGAGCTATTTTTACTCTTCCTCATCGACGTTCTTTCGTAACAATACTGGTGCTTTGGATAGTTCTATCTTATTTTTTTCCGGTCTGGAATATTTGTTTGGTATTTTTATGTGCTCTTATTCTCTCGGAAAAAGATATACTTTCTTTCTTAAAAGAGAAGTTTTCTCCCCTTAGATCCATTGAAAGGCTAGGACAAGGAGCTTTGTTTCTATTGATAGTTTTTGTAATAGGTTCCGTTCATCTTAGTTTGTTTCAAAAATATGTGCCCAAAAATAAAACAGAAAAGATCCCTTGGGAGCTGGAGAGAGTGTTCTCTGAAAAAACTTTACCTCCCCGCTTTTTCAACGATCCTTCTTTGGGAGGGTTTCTCTCTCGTTTGGCTCCAGGTTCCATTTTTATGGACGAGAGAAGCTATCGCTATTCTCCCGAACACTATCTAGAGCTAGAGCAAGTACGTCGATCGACAAAAGCTTTTGAATCTATAGCTCGGCGTTTAAATTTTTCCTTGGTAATTCTTGACCACCGCATATATAAAAATAAAAGGTTGCTTTTCTTTTTATCAGAAAGCCCAGAGTGGCATTTAACCTATTTAGATCATATTGTCGTAATTTTCGCGAAAAACTCGGAAAACTTCCCTCTTCTAACAAAAGCTCCTATTTTTGAGAATCCTCGTCCTGAGTATTTTTATGCACGTGCTTCGGCTTGGCTAGATTTAAACGAATATGAATATGCGATGAAAGATCTAGAAGAAGGCAGTAAATTAAATCCCCATTTATCAGATAAATACACTCTAGAAGGGCGTATTGCTATTCTCGAAGGGAAAACCGATGAAGCAAGCCTTCTCTTTGACCAAGCTCTTCGCATCAATAAAAACGATCAAAATGCCTTGAAATATCATATAACCAATTACTTAAGAAAAGGCAATTTGGATCGATTAAGAGAGAAAGAGAGCCTTCAAAAAGCAGGAAAGTGGATAACAAAAGCTCGCCAAAGTTTTCCCGAAGACCCTGATTTTATCTACCACTTATCCCAGCTAACTTTTTTGCAGGGAGACAGTGCAACAACACGTAGTCTGCTCCAAGGTCTCTTAGAAAAATTTCCCTATTACAGCCCTGCGGAAGAATTTTTGCAGAGTATCCAAAAGCGGATGTCTGAAATAGAGCTGGAAGAGAAACTCCGCAAAGCTATTTTCTGGGCAAATAATAATAAGTATGAAGAAGCTCTGCATCTATTCGAAGAGCTGAGCGAAGAGCATCCTTCTTCTTTTACTCTGCAATTGGAACAAGGGAAATTTTTTCTCAAGCAAAAACACTACGATAAAGCGTTAGCTTGTTTCCGTAAGATGAGTGACTTAGGAATTGATAACGATATGGCAACATGCTACTGTGCAATGGCTTTAGCCCAAAAAGGAGACTGGAAAGAAGCAGAAAGACTTCTCTTACCTATAGCCACACGCCAAGAAAAGCCAACACCCGAACTCCTTCTTGCGATGAGAGACATTGAAGAAGCCGGGGTAAAAAACCTCCAGATGAAAATCATCCAAGAACCGCAAAATTTTAACCTAAGAATGAAGCTAGCTACTGTCTTTTCTCGATCTCAACGTTTTACAGAAGCTATTGAAGTGCTAGAAAAGTTTCCTATTAAAAACCCCTCTTTTCGAGCCCATCTGTACCATAACGAAGCCAACCAACTTATCACAAATGGAAAAGTAAAAAAAGGAATTGCTCAGCTTAAAAAGAGTCTCGAAATTTGGCCTGACTTCTATGACTCTCATGCTCTTTTGGCAGATATTTTTCTAAAGGTGCAAAAGTGGGATCAAGCATTCCATCACTTTACTGCACTCAATAGGCTCAAGCCAGAAAATCTACTGGGAAAAGAAGGGTTCGCCTTAATAGAGCTAGGAAAGGGAATGCAAAAAAGGTTAGAGTCCCTTAATGGCTCAAGTGTAACAAATTCTTTAAAGGAACTTAAAGAGCGAGAAGGTAAACTTCAACAATCGACTAAGCATATCAAAAAATATTTAGCATTGTCTTCCCCAAGTAAAGAGAAAGACAGTGCTGCCAAAAGATTAGCCAACATAGAAATAGAGCTCCAAAAGTTACAAGTAGAAATTCAATCTCGTCAGATCGGAGAGTTTTTTGACCAAGCTATTGATGCTCTCAATAATCAAAAATGGGAAACAGCCATCGAAAAATTTCAACAAATTTTAATCATTACTCCGAACTCTCCGTCTACTCTTTTTAATCTAGCTACAGCTCAAAAAAGAGCCCAGCAGTTACCCGCAGCCATCAAAACCTTAGAGAGACTATCTTCTCTTCAACCTGATATGATAGAGGTGTACCTTAATTTAGGTAATCTCTACTACCAAGAAAAAGACTTTGCCCAGGCACGCAAATTTTTTCAGCTATACATCGAAAAAGCTCCTTCTGGAGAAGAAACCAAAAAGATAAAAGAAGTACTGCAATACCTTCCGGAAGAAAAATAACAGAGTGGATGAAAAATAATCTTATGGGGAAAATATATATTTGTCTATTTATCCTGACTTTATGCAGTTGCACGGTTTCCTACCAAGCAGCTTCTTTAGAGAAGCTCAAAAAGAGTCCTACTCAAGAAAACCCTCAACACATTCGTCAAAAAAATCTATGTTTTCTGGCCTATGAGCTAAGTAAACAAGAACTAATAGAATATTTTGCCCATAATATAAAAAATGACTACACTACCATTTTCTTTTCGATAGAAAACCTATCTACTCAAAGTCTCTCTATTGATGTGAATTCTCTTGCAGCAGTCGATGAGAAAGGTCAAATTTTTTCTCCCTCTCCGATTGAAGAAGTCATTCTTAATTTAGAGTATAGCCATTACCGCAGCATTCCCTTCTATCTCTTTTTTCTACCGGGAGCTTTTTTCGTTTCAGATCTTCATAGCAGCATTGATGATGCAAATAAATCCCTAGGACAAGATTACCGAGAAAAAGCTTTTTCTTCTCTCGTTTTAGAAGGAAAAAAAGATTACTCGGGAGTTTTGTTTTTTCCCAAAACAAGCTCTGAGCGACTGGATCATATAGAGTGGAAAAACGAAGCGGGAGAAAAGATAATTATACCCATTTTTGATTATTAGGTAGGTTTCTGTTGCGCCGAATGTTTTTGGTTTATGGTCGCGTAGCGAGGGTGGAGAGCGAAGTTCCTGTTCAAATAAGAATATAGGTATTAGAGTGTGACCTGAGATTTCGGAAAATCCCCGAAAGGGGATAAACGTGAATAGCCCTGGGTTTCCAACCCAGGGAATGAAGAATATCCCACAGATGGCCCTGAAGGGGCGAAACATCTTTAGTATCACCCCTTCACTTCAGGGGGAATTTGGGACGCCATATATTATCCCCTGGGTTAAGAACCCAGGGCTATTCACGTTTATCCCCTTTCGGGGATTTTCCGAAATCTTATTTTCTTATTTCAACAGGAACCAAAGCCTCGACTTTCGCCAGGCACAAAAAAAAGCGAACCCTATAAAGAGTTCGCTCAAGGATAATGCCAGGTCACTTGTGGCATCATTTTACGGGAATCAGGAATCTGAGGAGAAACCTAAAATTAGAGTCCTTTGTCTTTTTTCTTGGACTTTGATTTCTTTTTTGATTTATTTTTCTTCGTTTTTCTTTTTGATTTTTTCTTCTTTTTCGATTTCTTTTTTGCTTTAGTTTTTTTCTCAGTAACAAGGGTTATTTTCTCAGCCATGAGGTAATTATTGCGATTAAACTTGTAGATTTTTCCTTTTACTTTGTAATTTTGAGAAGGATCTAGTTTATTAATAATTTCTTCTAGAATAGGGCTTTCCAAGAGAATGTACCATTTACCCGGCTCTTTTTCATTCTCTTTCAGAATATAACGATCGCCGTAAAAATGTATTTTCCCCTCCGCGGTGATTTTTGAGCTTTTCCGTTTCGTTTTACTTTTTTTCTCTTCTCCCTGAATATCTGTAGGAAAAAAGAAAACCGTTACTACAGCAAAAACTAAAAAAAACGTTCGTAAAAAATGAAACATACTCCATCTCCTTGCAAATTATAGGTATAATAAGTAAAATTGTCTTTGCCGATATGCTACTTCTCCGTCACAGAAAATTTTGATTCGACAGTGATCTGGTTACTTTGTGTTTAAAAGTAAAGTCATATGACTTTTGTTCAATAACGATGAAGTAACTTAAAGCAAAGGCTATACCAAGAAAGATAAAAACAAGTTGTCTTGGCTTTCTCTCCCCTAATTTATATAGAGAAAAAAAATTTTTATCTAAAAATGATTGCAAATGGCTTTGGAAAACATGAGAATTTTTTTATACAACTAATAAAGCTATTGGGAAATTTTTTTCTCAATATTCAACGATAAGGTGCATGGATGAAACTCAAAGTGATGCAGCCCGATCAGGCTCCCCAAATATACGAACTTGGCCAAGAAAATGTGCGTATTGGTCGCTGTCCTAATAGTGATATTCATCTCGATGGTACAGGATGCTCTCGGGACCACTGCATTATTGAATGCGTACAGGGAGGCTATCAAGTAGTTGATTTGGGAAGTTTTAACGGAACTAAGGTCAATGGGGAGCGTATTACTACTCACAAACTCCAAGCTCAAGATAAAATACAGTTGGGAAAGAACCTTCTTGTCTTTATCACAGACTCCCCTAAACCAGAAAAAGTAAAAAGAGAGCCGAGAAAAAGAAAAAAGAGCAAAGGCAAAGACAAAGGCCCAAAAAAAACGGAGCAGTCCCGAAGGCGTCGTCCTGTTAGAAGAGTGAACAAATTTGCTCAGTCCTTTTTCCTTACCTACGTAGCGTTTCTTTTGGCCTGGGTCGGACATAAAGTAGAAACGCAAGTTAATGTATACAACAAAGAGTTGAATCGCTATAACGAAGCTGTCCAGCTGATGGAGCAAGATAAAGAAGCGGCAGAAAAAATTTTCCAAGAAGTGATCAAAGCAGTGCCTGGAACAAAGCTAGCCGATAAAGCTCTATCGGCAATAGCTAACGTCCAGGAGGAAAAAGAAGGTGAGAAAAATCCAGAGAACAGCGATTTTAAAGAGTTAGTGGCAAAATTTAAAAACCGCAGAATATCAGCACAAGACTATCTTCAAAACCTAGAAAATCTCCTTTTAAAGACCCCTAGCTTACGAGGGAATAAAACTTTTAGTCGCGAATTGCGACAGGCTCAAAAGAGCTATGAAGAGGAAATGAATCGGATTTATGGACAGGTTCATCAGCTAGCTCAAAATCAATCTAAAATTCAGCATTTCACAAACGCCATTCAGTACTATAAAAAATTTGCCGAAAAACACTCTAACCCTTGGAAAAATAATGCTCGCAAGGAAATCCAGAAGATCAATCAGCAAGCAAAGAAAAGTTTAGAAAAGCTTTCTGAAAAAACCAGAGTTTTATCTGAACAGGGGGAAAAGGAAAGAGCTGTAGCGATAGCTAAGGAAGCTTATCCTCACTATGAGGGGACTCTATGGAGGGAAGATATTGGGCTATTGATTCAGAGTTTAGAAAAACCATAGATAGACTGAGACTCAATAGACTGAGATTCAATAGCCCAAAAATAAGTCGACCAAGTTAGGTATCGGCTTATTTTGGGCTGCTAAATTCAAAAGCCGTGCTAAGTGCTCTACACGAGCCTCCTCGGCTTCTTTTGCTCGGCCAGCTCGATGAGGGCTCATGACAACGTTATCTAGTTCCCAAAAAGGGCATTGGGCAGGTAGAGAGACCTTTTCTTCTCCCGGATATTGATACCAAACATCCAGTCCTGCAGCATGGATTTTCTTATTTGCTAAGACATTATAAAGAGCCTTTTCATCTATAACAGAAGCTCTTCCCACATTGACAATAGTTGCACGAGAAGGGAGCAAAGCAAGTTCTTTTTGCTGGAGAAGTCCTTTGGTTTTTTCGGTCTCGGGAAGACAAATAATCAAAAAATCGGCTTCTGGCAATAAGGCAAAAAGATCTTCACTCCCGTAGAGTTCCACCTCTCCTTTTTTTTCCATTTTCCCTTTATGACGAACCACTTTTACCTTCAAAGAAAAGCCTTGGCACATCCGAGAAATTTCTTGCCCAATCGCTCCAAACCCCAGAATTAAAGCTGTTTTTCCAGCCAAAACTTGAGAGGGGGTCATCCGATGAGGAGATTCCCAGCCTTGTTTTCGAAAGTCTTGGTCAATGGAAGGAATAAGTTTCGATGCACTCAGAAGCAGAGACATTGCCATTTCTGCTGTCATAGAGGCATTGTGATGAATATTATGTAAACTAATATCGGGAAATTCCCTCATCATATCACGCACAGAGCGGGGGATTCCAGCAAAGGGGATAATCAAATGGCTTAAGTTCGGACTGGCCGTTAAAAATTTTTCAGGAGGACGGCCTGCAATAAGAATTTTGTATTGAGGATTTTCAGGAAGCTCTTCTCCAAAAGTAAGCTCGACATTTTTATTCACCTTTTTTGAGAGCTGCTCTCCAGAAGATAGCATATGAACGAGCAGCTTCATGAGGAGAGTTGCTCCGCTAATTGCTTGTAGACAATCGAGAGGCTTTCTCTCATTTCTTGGGGGTGGCTATAGCGATCTTTCGGGCTATGAGCCATTGCTTTTTTCGTTATATTAATCAACCCAGGGGGAATATCTTGGTGTCTTTCTTCTAGAGGAATATAGATATCTTTAGATTTTGCTTCCAAAAGTTTTTGGACATCGTCCGAGTACTCTTCGTAGGGAGGAACTCCCGACAAGGCATGATAAAGAGTAGCACCTGTTGCATAAATATCAGAACAATGATCGACTCTTTTACTATCGACAAATTGCTCTGGGGGCATATAAAACATTGTTCCCATCACCTGCCCAGTATTCGTTATATTGTAAGTATCATCCACTATTTTACACAACCCTAAATCAATAACCTTAACCTCCCCTTGGGAAGTTAAGAGAATATTTCCTGGTTTAATATCCCTGTGAATCACTTGAAACTGATAAGCATGCTTAAGAGCTTTCAGGACATGATAAACAATATTTGTAGCATTTAAAGGAGGGAGTCGTTTTTTCTTTAAAACATACTCTAAGCTTTTCCCCTTGATATATTCCATCACAATGTAAGGTGAACCCTGAAAATTTCCTTGTCCTTTTAAACGAACAATATTCGGATGATCCATTTCGAAAAGAATTTGTGCCTCTCGAATAAAATATTCTAACATTTCAGGGTTTTCTGGTTTACGTAAAAGCTTAATCGCAACAAGTTCTTTGCTTTCATTTTCCGCCAAATAAACATTGCCCGTTCCCCCAGAACCTAAATGTTTTTGAATGGTGAATTGGTCAAACTGAGGCAAAACTCCCTTAGCAATACTTTGGCTAAAATCCAAATGGCCAGTTGATACGTGAAAATGATTAAAGGGAACCGTATGAGCATCAGCCTTGATCACCCCAGGCAATGGTTTAGATATATTCATAAGAGGAACCGTATCGGTTTTCCCATTATGCTCTAAAATGACTTGCTGACATTGCGAGCAAACAATACGAACGAGGGGAGAATTTTCGTTCAATGTAACAACTGTATTCATACTACACTTTTTTGGCTCACAAACGCACTCAAGTTTATAGTCCCTGATCAACTTTCATTCCCTTTCGATTTCTTTGTTGGCATCAATAGTTTTATCTAAGGATTATACCACTTCTTAAACAACTGTAAAAGAGGAAACTGTTTCTTTTAAAGACTAGCGTGCCAATCCTTTGATTGCCTACTATTTTGATGTCTTTTTTTTTAAAAATTTGCTAACTGTGTAAAAAATTGTTATCTTAAAGATATAAGAAAAGTCATAAGGAATGTTCATTAAAAAGAGCATAAACTATATCAAAATCTCTCCGCTTTGGATTTCAGAAGAGAGTTTTGATATAGTCTCAAAAAAAAATTAGGAAGGCATATTATGAGAAGAAAGCTCTATATCGGTTTTTTAATAGGAATCTTTTTTTTCATGGCACAGGGGCAAGCTCTTTCTTACACTGACCAAGTCTTGTCGAATAATCCTGTTGCTTATTGGAAGCTTGGTGACTTAAGTGGCTCAAGTGCATCAACAGAACTTGCCGGGTCGGAAAATGCAAGCTACTCTGGAACTTTTTCTCTAGGGCAAGAGGGCGCAGTTTCGGGAGATAGTGCAGCCTCCTTTAACGGAGGATCTTTCGCAACCAGTGGTACCTTGGGGCGCAGTCTATTTGCCAATAGAAATGTCATAACAGTAGAGTTTTGGATAAAGCCAAATGCTAGCCAAACAGGACGTCATATTATGGAGTATGGAACGGGAGTAAGCACTTTTGCTCTAGAAGGAACCCTTCTAACTCCCAACTTTTTCATCAATAATATTTTGGTGGGAAATCTTGCTTTGAACTTGGGGGAATACCAACAAATTGTCTTGCAAATGACAGGAGCAGAAGCAAAAATCTTTCACAATGGACTGGAGATTTCTAGCACAGCCTTTACTCAGTCAATCCAAGACAAAGGAAATAATGGAATGTTTTTTGCCTCCCGTGGAGGAAATCAACGATTTGCCAATATTAATGTAGATGAAATCGCAGTTTATCATACAGCCTTGTCTTCTGGCCAAATAGCACAAAACTTTAATGTGGGAGTAGGAGCCGTACCCGAACCTCAGTCTTTATTGCTTTTACTAGGAGCCGCTTGTTTTTTCTCTCTGAAAAAAGGCAGGTAGTGCCCATTTTGGCCTTTTGGCAAAAGGCAAAAGGCAAAAGGCAAAAGGCAAAAGGCAAAAGGCAAAAGGCAAAAGGCAAAAGGCAAAAAAAAACGGCAAGGATTTTTCATAGTCCTTGCCGCAAAATGATTGTTTCCTTGAAACCAATCCCGCTAAACAGCGAAAGAAGAGCCACAGCCGCAGGTGCGGGTAGCGTTTGGATTGGAAAATTCAAATCCTTTTCCATTTAGACCACTTGTGAAGTCTAGTTGGGTGCCACTTAGGAAAAGTGCCGATTTCGAATCGACGAGTAATTCTACGTCGTGAGCGGAGACTATCATATCCCCTTCTTTTTTCGATCCAAATTCTAAGTGATAAGAAAAACCTGAGCAACCACCACCAACGATAGAAACTCGAAGGTTTTCTCCTTCTGGTCGATTTTCTGCACCACGTATTTTTTTTATTTCCTTGGCAGCGTTTTCTGTTATATCAATAATACTTATCATAAAAAACTCCTCAACCATAAAAGATGTGTTTGGAAAAAACCCCCAACCACTTTGGTGAGAAAGAGCGAGAAAGTTCTAAAAACCTGCTCTAAAACAATATTCTTTCCGAAAGCCTGAGAATTCCAATGAAAAAAATTGTAAAGAAAGGTTTCTTCATTGGAACTCCCTTATTCTTATTTTAAATCATCCGTAGGAAAAATTGCAACAGCAAATTTTGAAAATTGCTTTTTTTCTTCTCAAATGCTTACAATGAAAGCACGATGGAAAATAATTTTATAGCACAACCATTGTAAGACTGCGCTATAAAGATTAGCATACTAATGGATTAAGAACTTTTAGGCGCAGTCATTTCCTCAGGTTTTACATATTTATCAAAATCTTCCGCACTCAAAAAACCTAAAGAAACTGCTGTTTCTTTAAGGGTCGATTTATTTTGGTAAGCTGTTTTCGCTATCTTTGCCGCATTCTCATAACCAATATATGGATTTAGTGCTGTCACTAACATGAGCGAATTGTGTAGATTGTGATTGATTTTATCTTGAACAGGCTCTATGCCTTGGGCACAACGTTCATTAAAAGAAACCATTGTGTCGCTAAGTAAACGAATCGACTGAAGTAGATTATAAATAATCACAGGCTTAAAAACATTGAGTTCAAAGTTTCCTTGGCTCGCAGCAAATCCGATGGTCGCATCATTTCCAAAAACTTGACAAGCGATCATGGTCATAGCTTCTGCTTGGGTGGGATTTACTTTTCCTGGCATAATGGAGCTACCAGGTTCATTTTCGGGTATCTTAATTTCACCAATCCCACAGCGAGGACCACTTGCCAGCCAACGGATATCATTGGCTATTTTCATTAGATTTGCAGCCAAGGACTTCAAAGCTCCACTCACGCAGCAAATAGCATCGTGGCTCGTCAAAGCTTGGAATTTATTGGGAGCAGAAACAAACTGGGTGCCAGTTTCTTGAGTAATGACCTCTGCTACCATTTCGCTGAGTTGAGGGTGAGCATTAAGTCCCGTTCCTACGGCTGTCCCCCCGATCGCTAATTCTCGGATATAACCAATACTACCCTCAACTTGCTTAAGATTAGTTTCTAACATAGCAACATAGCCACTAAACTCTTGCCCTAAAGTTAGGGGAGTAGCATCTTGAAGATGGGTTCGACCAATTTTCACAATACTTTGAAAAGCTTCTGACTTTTGCTTTAGAGTGCTATGAAATCCCTTCAAGGCTGGAATAAGACGACTTTCAATCGCTTGAACAGCGGCAATATGCATAGCTGTTGGAAAAGTATCGTTTGAACTTTGTGACATGTTTACATGATCATTTGGGTGAACTGTTTTTTCCTGGGTAAAATCATCCCCTTTGATTTGCATTGCTCGGTGAGCAATTACTTCGTTCATGTTCATGTTTGATTGAGTCCCACTTCCTGTTTGCCAAACAGACAAAGGGAACTCGTCTGTGTGTTGACCGGAAATTACCTCATCACAAGCTGCTACAATCGCATTTTTTTTGTCTTCATCTAGTTTGCCTAGTTTATGATTTACAATGGCCAAAGATTTTTTCAAGATAGCAAAAGCTACGATTAGCTCACGAGGCATTTTTTCCTCGCCAATCGCAAAATTTTCTAGACTTCTTTGAGTTTGCGCAGCCCACAATTTATCTGCGGGAACTTTCATTTCTCCCATAGTATCTTTTTCAATTCTATATTCCATAGCTATTCCTTTTAAAATTTGCTTTTCAAGAAAACCACCTCCCGAGATTATACAAAATTTTCTCCATCTTTGAATAGAAAAAATAATTGCTTGCAAAAACTATTTTCCCTAATAAAGATAGGCTTCTTGCAAAAATAAGAGAATTATTCTCTTCTTGACCGAACCAAAAGAATAGGATAAAATTAATTCCACAACGATATTATATAACCATTAGCCTCATTTACATTAAGAGCTTCCCCCAAGAAAACATGTAAATCTATGCACTTAACATCACAAAAAACTGATTGGGTTAGCCTTGCTCGAACAAGCATTTATGAAGAGTATTCCGCCCTAAAAATTTACAGAGCTTTACTCCTACTAATGCTTATTGTTGTTTTTGGTACACTAGGCTACCATCTTCTCGAAGGATGGGAAATACTCGACTCCTTCTATATGACATTAATTACTATTACAACAATTGGTTATAGCGAAGTCCAGCCCTTGTCTCATAATGGTCGTATATTTACGAGTGTGCTTATCATTTTAGGAGTGGGGACAATGGGCTACACTCTGGGAAGTCTGACTCAGTTTTTAGTCGAAGGGCAAATTCGAGGCGTTTTAGGGAAACGAAAAATGGTTAAAAGCCTACAAGAAATATCAAATCACTACATCGTTTGTGGCTATGGGAGAGTGGGAATACAAGTTTGTAAACAATTTCTCTTAAACGACATTCCCATTGTAGTGATTGAAGGACAACCCGATGCAGCTCAGCGAGCAGGTAACGATGGTTTTATTTGCATTCAAGGGGATGCTACCGACGAAGAAGTTCTTTTACAAGCAGGGATAGAAAGAGCCAAAGTAATAGTGGCGGCCATTAGCTCAGATGCGAGTAATGTTTTCATTACACTTTGCTCTAAAGGAATTAATCCGAAAGTGTTTGTTGTTGTTAGGGTCGCTGCTATTTCCTCGGAAAAAAAAATGATTCAGGCAGGAGCAGACAGAGTCATATCTCCTGACTTAATCGGAGGACAAAAAATGGCTATGGCAGCTATGCATCCCAATATTGTGGAATTTATGGACATCATCACCCCTAAAGAGCGCACAGGTTACAGAATAGAAGAAATTGTTGTAAAGCCAAACTCTAAAATTGCTGGCAAAATGCTTCTAGAATCTAAAATTCGTAATGAAACAGGTGTTATGATCATTGGAATTCGTAAAAACAGCGATTTTATCTTCAACCCTCCTGCTGACACTCTCATCCAAAAAGGGGATATTTTGATTGCAGCAGGAAACAAAGAGCAACTTGATGAACTTCCTGCAATGACAGAAGAATCAAGAGAAAAGTAATGGTTGAGAGTGAATAAAGTTGGGGAAAGACAGTGGGCACAGGTAAAACATTAGATTTAGAAAACGAGACTCTCCAAAATAAAGAAGAGCGTGCTCGTTTGGAAAAAGCCGGTGCTATTAATATTTTTCACTGGTGTGTCATTCTTCTATCTCTCTTATTAACTTTGAGTGCCTGGTATTTTTCCAAAAAACAGGTCGAGGAAAAATCAGAAATACGCTTTGCGAGGGCAACCGCTCAAGTTAAAAACCTCATCTTGGAAAGAATGGAAAAATATGAGAACGCTCTATGGGCAGGGGCAGGATTTTTACGCACAGTAAACCGTGAGATAAGTTTCCGAGAGTGGGCCGACTACGGAAAGACCATCAGCATAGAAAAAAAATATCCTGGAGTAAATGGCATTGGAGTCGTCTATGTTCTTAAGCCTGGACAAGTACCTGCTTTTATCGATGAGCAAAAAAAAGAACGTCCTTATTTTAAAGTCTATCCTCAACATAAAAACCCTGATTGTCTCGTTGTTACTTATATTGAACCTTTAAAAGACAATGTAAAAGCTATAGGGTTAGATCTAGCTCATGAAGAAAATAGATATACTGCGGCAAAAAAAGCCAGAGATACAGGCAAAGCTCAAATTACTGCTCCGATAGTTTTAGTTCAAGACGAAAAACAAACACCTGGTTTTTTATTTTTTGTCCCTTTTTATCGAGGAGATTCAAACTTAACTGTAGAAGAGCGACAAAAAAACATATGGGGTATAGTTTCTGCTCCTTTTGTTTTCAATAAATTAATAAAAGGTGTTTTAACTAAGAATACTCAGTACGTTGATATTCGTATAAGTGACAAAGAAGAAAAACTCTACGATAAATATAAGCCTAGGCAGGAAAACTATGATCCTAATCCTCTTTTCCAGCAAAGTATAAATATTCATATGTATGGACGTAATTGGAAATTTGATATTCGCAGCAACCTATCTTTTCGAAACGCTGTCAGTAATAACCAGCCTTTAACCATTTTAATTAGTGGATTGACTATTGATTTACTTCTTCTTACCTTATTTATTCTTTTATCAAAAGCAAACCAGCAGGCTGTGAACTATGCCGATTCTCTCAATCGTGAGTTGAGAGAGAAACAAGAGAAACTCTCGCAAGCGAATGAAGAGCTTACCCAGTTTAACTATCGAACTTCTCATGATTTAGTGGCACCTTTAAAGACCATCCAAGGGTATATTTATTTAGCCAAAGATGATCTTAAAGAAGACGATTTAGAAAGTGCCGTTTCTTATTTTGCAATGATTGAAAACCAAACACTCAGCTTAATTAGTTTAGTCAATAGCTTACTGAATCTTTGTCGGTCGGACCATCTGAATGGAAAATCCGAAGAAATAGATTGGAAAGAAGTTATTGAGAATTGCACAAAGAATTTAAGTAGTATGTTGAGTAATCATCAAGTAAAAATAGAATATGAAATCACTCAAAACAAGATTTTTTTTACACAAAAAGTACGCCTGCAACAGATACTGGAAAATTTGATTTCCAATGGAATTAAATATTCAGATGAAAATGAAAATGACCGCTTTGTCAAAGTAAAGATAGAATCAAATTCGAATGAAGCACAAATCCAAATCGAAGATAACGGAATAGGAATCGATCCTAAGCACCAGGCAAGAATATTTGAAATGTTTTTTCGAGGTGATACCTCAAAGTCTTATGGTAGTGGTTTAGGAATGTATTTGGTTCAAAAACATATTGAATTCCTTCAAGGAAAAATTTCCTTTGATAGCCAGAAAAATAAAACTCAATTCGTAGTTTTTATCCCAAATACAAAATTAGAAAAATAGCTTTCGTCAAAAAGGATAATTTTTATTCATAAAATTCAAGTGAGGAATAAAAAATGAAACAACTTAACTCTATCCTTATCATTGATGATAATCCCGATGATAACTATATTCATTCACGTGTTATTACTAAAACAAAAATCGTTGAGCCTCAGAATATTATTATAAAAGAAGACGGGGAAGATGCTTATAATTTCTTTAATCAATACGCAGAGAATAAAGAAAAAGATCCCGATCGGTTTCCACCAGCTCTTATTTTACTCGACATTAATATGCCGAGAATGGGAGGATTTGAATTCTTAGAAAAATATACTGAATTGAAAGAAAAGTGGGATCTAAATTCTATAGTCATTATTTTGGTCACCACTTCTCAAGCCGATCAAGATAGAAAAAAAGCCCAGGATTTTAGTTGTGTAAAAGATTATATAGTTAAGCCATTAACCAAAGAATATATCCTAAACATTTACGAAAAACACTTTACCTAAAAGTGGGTTATCAAAAATCTTTGATAACCCACTAACAATTTTTCAATCAGATACATTTTTAATCTATATTTTTTGATATAAAATTTTCATATAAAAACTCCTGACATTTCCCCAGAGCCCCTTGGTTACTAAAAACAACCTCTTGCCCTCTTTGGGCCATGGCTAGTGCTTCTTTTGGATGAGATAAAAGATGAAACAAAACACCAAATAGCTCATCAGGCCCATCTATAATAATGATACTGTCTTGTTCTTGGAGAGACTGAACATGACGGCGAAAATTAGCATAGTAGGGTCCGCAAAGAACTGGTTTCCCAAAAGCTGCCGGTTCCATAACATTGTGTCCTCCTATTTCAACAAGAGTTCCTCCAATGAAAACAAGGCTGGCAAGTTCATATACAAAAGAAAGTTCTCCATAGCTATCTAAAAGAAAAATATCAGCAGAACTAGCTTTTTTTGTTTCGGATCTTCGTTCATAAGTTAGAGTTGTATTTTCGATCAACTTACTGACGTCATTCGCACGCTTAAGATGCCGAGGAGCTATGATTAGGTGAGCTTTAGGATAAATCTCTTTGATTCGTTTAAAAGCCTCTAAAATAATTTTTTCTTCTCCTGCATGGGTACTTCCAGCAACAATAACAGGCCCTTGAGGAGAAAAAATTTGCTCTAGTTGTTTTTTTTCTTCCGCACTTAGCTTCATCTTCAGTCCATCATATTTAATATCTCCACAAATATGGACAGCTTCGACAGGAGCCCCTATTTGAGTCAACCTCTGAGCATCTCCTTGCGTTCTCATTAAAAAATGTCCTCGCGCTAAAACATTAGAAAAAAATCCTCTCAATAGTTTATAGCGAGGAAAAGAACGCGTGGAGATCCTCCCCGAAACTAAGACAACCGGAATATTTTCTTCTGCTGCCTGCCAAAATAACTGAGGCCAAATTTCCGTTTCCAGAATAATTATCATGGAAGGATGAAGCCTTCGCAAAGCCCTTTTTACAATGTAAGAAAGGTCTAAGGGGAGATAAATAACTTTATCCGCCGGGCTTTTTTTCAGAGCAACATACTCTCCTCTCACTGTGTTAACAGAGAGCACTTGAATTTGCTCAGGGTTATCCTCCCGTAATCTTTCCATTAGAGGAATTAAGGCCAAAACCTCTCCCAAAGAAGCTCCATGAAACCAGACGACCGAAGAGTTTTTTTTAAGAGCGGGGTAAAAGACCAAGCGGCTCTTCAGTCGCTTAAGAGCCGGAGTTCCCTCTTTGACCCAGACGATAATCTGTATTAAGAGTAAAATGGGCAAAGCTAAATGAAAAAGTAAGTTATAGATTGCTTTGTAAATAAAACGTTTTCCTCGATACATTTACGAAATATCCTTCTTACTCTCAGCCAACTCCGCCTCTAGCTCAGCATCCAAGGTTGCTAATTCTTTTTCTTGCTCCGATTGTTCATCCCAAATTCTTTTGTTCAATTGAATATTCTTTAGGCAAAGAAGAAAACTTGCTGTAAAAAATATCAGTATAGACAAGTAATGCAAAGGGATTCCTCTCCCAAAGTCAGGATGGTCGATTAGTCCTGGAAAAAGATGTAAATTCCAATTTGATCTTGATATTCTTTTGGGGGCTTCCCATGCTGTGTAAAAACTAACTGGAGGAGAAAGATATTGTAGATTCGTGACACTCGCTCGAAAATGCCCTTGGTCAATACTTGTGCTAATTAGCATATATAGCGGTAAAATGATAACTAAAACAATGACCACGCAGAGGATAATGACCCTACGAACATTTTTTCGCCTAACCCGAAAAGAGATATAGCAAGAAAACATCGCAAGAAAAGTCAAGAAACTCCACAAAACGAGAGCTGAGTTAAGGAAAGCAATAGGTCCTTGGGTACTAGATGACTGCTGTACAGCTTTAAATCCATCGCTGAGAACAAACAAGGTAAAAAAAGCTACTGTAAAGAGAACAAGAGAAACCAAGGAACAATAAAGAGCTCCACTAAAAGCACCCGGAGCTAAAAGTCGAATGACATGCTCTCTCATAAAAACACGGAGAAAAAAACGTTTTTTACAGAACTCTCGCATTCTATTTAGAATAAACAAACTTTGGCGGGGGTTTTCCGAAGAAAAAATCATTGTGGGTATAATACAAATCAAGCCAATAACTATATATGTTATTATAGCAAAGGGATACATTATATCATCATCAATGAGTTTTCCTTTAGCAATGATTTCAACGTAACAGTTGTAACAAAGGAAGGACAAAGCCAAAACAAGTAGACTCAAAGTGGAGACAAGAAAATATAATCTCAAAATAGTAGAGCGGTTCGTCGAAACCGGCTTTAGGGCATTAGAAGCCAAAATATAAGGGAAAGAGGTTAGAACCAAAAAGATAACCAAAGGAGAGACATACAGAATCATAAATCCATTAAAAGAGGTATAGCCAACTTGAGCGAAGAACTGGAGTAGTTCACGTCCATAAAGATAATCTTCAATTAATGCAATAAACCCTACTCCTAGGGGGAAGCTGATAATACCTATGAGAATATAGCTACTGATAATAGCCCGCGTAATAGAACGATAAAAACAAGAAATGGCTAAGGAGAAGAAAATAACGAGGCAAGATATGGCCAAAAGTCCACCGTAAACCATTACGATAAGGGAAGGGGTGATTCCTCCGAAGAGAAAAGACACCATCATAATAGGCAAAGTTGAAAACAAAAACAAAAAAGCGTTTGTAAAAGCACTTAAAAATTTTCCCCAAATAATTTCTGAGGGCTTTAAGTCCGTGGCGACGAGAAGCTCAAAGGTTTTGCGTTCTTTTTCTCCAATAATGGCAGTGCAACTGAAGGCGGGAAAAATAACACAAATAGATATGTACTGCAAAATGCAGATTGTAAAAAAAAGAGTTTTCCCTACTTGGTCAGAAGCGGTTCGTTCTACGATGTTAAAAAAAACAACAAAAAGGAAAATGATACAAGAAGCTGTTAGGGAAAGTAAGAAAGTAAGAAAAAATCTACGACTTCTTAGATAGGATCTTGTCTCCAGGACATGAATTGCATTAATGAAACGATCCAAAAAACTTACATTCGTCGCATTAGTAGACATTTACGATACCTCTCCTTGGGTCAATTGCATAAAAATCTCTTCTAGGTTGTGGGTACTTGAAGACAGCTCAACGATGGGAACATCAACTTCTAGTAAAGGTTTCATTAGTTTGTAAATTTCTCCTTGCTCTCCTCCATATTCGATGTCAATCAGTTTGCCATCCCCTTTTACAGAATGAACATTATCTTGTCCCTCTAAAAGATGAATACTTTCTGCCACTCTCTCAGGAGTATGAAGCTCTAGTTTAATGTTTAAGTTGACATTTTTAGAAAGAGCTTGGCTAATATCATCCAGTTTTCCATTAACTACTCCCTTTCCTTTTTCCACAATAACGAGAGAAGTAACAATATCAGAGAGCTCTGTTAAAATATGGCTAGATATGAAAATAGTTTTGCCCATATCTCGCAGTTCTTTTAGAAGAGAGCGAAACTCCACTCGAGCTCGGGGATCTAAACCCGCGGCGGGTTCATCTAAAACTAAAACTTTAGGATCATGGAGTAAGGTCTTAGCGAGACAAAGTCTTTGCTTCATACCTTTGGAAAGGGTTGAAACTAGTTTGTTTCTAATTTTTCCTAAGTCGGTTAAAGCCATACAGTCTTCGATAATAGTGCGGCGTTGGCGGCGTTGGTATATCCTGTAAGATCGGGCGAAAAAGTCCAGATACTCTTGCACTGTTACACCATCATAGACACCATAGTAGTCGGGCATATACCCAATAACATGGCGCACTTTTTCGGGGTAACGCCGAACGCAAAAGCCATCGATCCAAGCAGTTCCTTCATCTGGCTCTAGAAGAGTAACCAACATTCTAATGGTCGTAGTTTTCCCGGCCCCATTTGGGCCAATGAAACCAAAAATTTCACTAGAATCTACATCAAAGCTCAGTTTATCAACAGCACAAAATTTGTTGAATTTTTTGGTTAAGTTTCTGACCCGAATCATTTTTTCTCCTTCATGACCGGAACAACGAGGATTTGCATTTTTCTATGAATTCCAGGAGTAGGCGTAATCTCAATAGCATCAGGGACTTCTACTAAAGCGATCAAGTAGGCATCCTCGCTCCGTAAAGTGTAAGAGTTTTGATTTCGATCCAAGTTTTCATAAGAAATAGCTAAGTTTAATAACTCCAAGTCTTCTGAGGGAATATCCCAATAAACGGAAAGCATATCTTGAATTCGCCCTGTCCCTTTTACTCTAGTCAGAGGAGCTTGTTTTAAATAATCTTTATCAAGAGGACAGTCAAAAGAGTAAACTTTTGCATTTCCTTTATTGTCTTTTGAAGTAAAAACTATTAAAGGTTTATTTAGGGGTAGGGCTTCTTTTTTTTCTAAATCAACACTTAAACGAGATAAGTTGACACTTGCTCGTAAAAAACCTGTTTTTACCAAGTTATCTGATTGAAAGTAGCCCATTTGCCAAAGACTCAAGGGATAATCTTGTAATTGCAGACTAGGTTGTTGTCGATAAACAAAGTTTTGTCCACTTCTTTCTCTGTTGCGAAAAAACATTGGTTCAACAACTGAACCAGGCCGAGCTTCAATTTGGTAAAGATCTCGTGAGCCAGAAAAAATTCCCGCATAACACTTTTCGTAAGAATAGTCGCTATCAGGTATTTGATGGAGAATTTGTAAACTCAAAAGTTTGCTGTAAGTCCCTTTTGTGATATAGCCATAGCTTAAGATAAAACCAGCGAACAAAACAGAAATCAGCGGAATGGTAAAGAGAAGAAAAATCGTTTTTCTTCTTCTTTTCAGATGAAAGAAATTAAGAGGTCCTATCACAAAAAGATAAAAAGCCAAACAAATAGTGATAGCCCAAAAAGCAGGAGTTGCTTTACGAGAGATATCCAGTTTTCGGGTAACGTCTACATCAAAATTACGTTGTTTATCTAGATAGCTTTGGTGAGGGATATTACGAACCAAGTACTGGCGCCAAATATCAAGAGCATCTCCTCCCATTTTTCCTAAATCCCGTCCACTATAGAGAACTGTTCCATAGCCTTTTTCCATCCACCAAGTAACACCAGAGCTCTCTAAATCGTGTCTTTTTGGATGTTTAAAAATAACCATGTTTGTAGAAGAGAAAAAATTAGGACCTGCTTGCTCAACAGATTCTGTTAGAGGAGTTTGAAAAAGGTCTTGGAGAAATACTGATTTCCTCAACCAAAAATCATTTCCAGGGCTGACCAAGACGGTTCCGCCCATTTCAACCCAACGAAGCAAAGCACGTCGCTTAAAACTTTGTTTTTTGGCAAGCTCCTCGAAAGGTTTATCGTTATTTAGTACAACCAAGTCGACTTGGTCATAGCCATACCAATGATCAGGTAATTCTTCTGCTGTAATCTGAACAACCTTTACTTCGTTGATGTTAGCACCATAGTATTCCCAATTGCTACTTAATCCATTCTCGCGCGGCAAAGGGGAAACATTAGTTGTCAGGCCAGTGCCCGTATTAAGTTGCTGGATATAGTAGGGACTACCATATTCTTTCGGAGATACATACAAAATTCTCAAAAGAGAATCGCTATAATAATTGCGATTAATTTGTAAATCTTTGCTTGTACCACGGATAGGGGCACCACCTACTCTTAGTTGGTATGAGATAGTATGAGTATCTTCCGTCACAGGCAAAGAAAGTGAGAATTTTTTGCGAGAAGGGGCGATTAATGAAATAGTTTGCGCCGTTGATGTTTCTGAATAGTAGTTCTTCTCCTCAAGATAAACAGTCACCTTATTTCCTGTCCAGTGCTCACTGGGATTAAGAGTACCTGTTACGGTAACCCAGCCCGGCTCATTGGTAGTGGTGGGGAAATCAGGTGAAATTGCCAATTTCTCTGTTTCGATAATAGGTTTGGGGATAAATTGAGCAGCGAGAGAACTAAGAGTAAGTAAAAATACCAAACTTAGAACACTTCTTCGGTTAGACATAATGAACAATTCCTCCAGGGGGCTGTCTCATAAAAAAAGTTGATATCATGGAGAGTGTGTATTATTTTACAATTTTTAACGAAGGAAACAAAAGTTTTTCCGAAAACCTTATATTAGGTTGCAATATTTACGTCAAACCATTATAATCCCTCTTTCAATGCTTTCAAAAATGTAAGTGCCCCAAAGAGAGTGTTTACCCCGCTTAATACCAGTCATTTAGCTGTATAGAGAAGTAAGGAGCTAGTAAGATGATGTCTAAAGCACTAATCTTCTTTGTTCTATTTTGTTTTCTAACTATTTTGGTTAGTGCCCAAGATGGTATCACAAATAAAAAAGATGATATTGAGTTTGCCAACGGTTTAGTCCGCTTAGGATATCAAGATCTAGCTGCCGAAATGGCTGGTTATATCTCCCGCTATAATCCTAATAATACCCTACGTTGTTCACTTTTAAGTGCAGGAGCTCAGCAAGAATACGATGCTGACAAAAGAGAAGAAAAGTACCAACAAGCAATTGCCTGCTACCAAGAAATAGTAAAAACACTAAGTGGATTGAGTAAGCTTAAAACCCAAAAAGAGTTAGGGGATTTGTTAGTCAGTCGAGCTCACGAAATAATAGAGCAGAATGAAGAGATAAAAGACCCACAAGTCTTTTCCAATGCCCAAAACATGTTAAATTCTGCTCAGGAAATTTTTGAAGAAGTAAAAAGCAGAACGGATTGGGCTGGTTATAACTTGGAAGTAACCAAAAAAACCTCTCAGGAAAAAGCCTCCAAAGAAAAAAGTAGAGTAGAGAATGCAGCCATTCGTTATGAAGTGGCCTATGGTATTTGTCGAACTCATTACTTCCTGGGATTATGCGGATCAACAGAGGATCTTAATACTTGCCTCGAAAAACTAGAAGAGTACATATGGGACTATGAAGGTCTCGCAGGAGCATACTACGCTATGCTTTTACGAGGTTTAGTCTTTCATGAGTTAGGTAAGTTTAAGGAAGCCATTACTTTTTATGAAGGCGTCTATCGGCCTCTCTATGATTTAGAAGACCCTTTAGCTCAAGAACTTGTCCTCCAAGCTAGCTACTACAATATAAAAACTTTAGTCAAGTGGAAGCAGCTCACTCAAGCTCTGCAATTCGCAGAAGATTTCCGCCAGCATTTACAAAAAAACTTTAGTCAGGTTTTAGCAGAAGAAATAAGCTATGGGCAAGGTATTATCTTAGAAGAGGGAAAAGCTTATGTTGAGCAAGGTGACTATAATAAAGCTATTGAAATTGCTCAAAAAATAGGCAGTGAAAAAACTTATTGGGGTTTTCTCGCGAAAAGATACTTGCTTCAGTGGGGAAAACTTAATCCTGAGGCTTTGAAAAATGCTAAAAATGCCCATCTAATTGCAACAGGATTTTGGAGTAAGGATCAACATGCTGAGGCAATTTTAGCCTTTCAAAATGTTCTTCAATACTCCAAAACTTCAGAAGAGATGGAGAACTATGGACTCGACTCTTGGGAAAAACTAGGGCAAATATTTTGGCTTTTAAGCTTACACCAAGAAGCCGCAATTGCTTACAAATCAGCTTCTCAAAAGTATAAACAGTTCAATCAAAGTGAGAATGCTGCCAAGGCGGCTTACTGGTCATATAGAGGATATCGCAACAGTTACAAGATAACTAAATCAGAAGAAGATAAAGAAAATTCTGAGCAAATGCGAAACTACCTCGTAAGCAATTGGAAAAACTCCGCTTTTGCTTACAACCTTTCTTTCACCCAAGCAGAAGACTGGGAAAAGAGAGCAGAAGAAGAGGAAAACCAAGACAAAGCGTCTCAACTGTATGTCCGAGCAGCAAAGGCATACAAAAGTGTCCACCCAAGAGCAGATCTTTATGAACGTGCATTGGTCAACGTGGGAAAATGCTACTACAATGCTGCCAAGCAGCTTTCTCAAAAAGAAGGTTTTTGGAAAAAAAAGCCCGGCACATTCCGCTATCCAGAAAAAATCATTGCCTACTACAAACAAGCGATCAATCAACTCCTTCGCTATCATTCTTTTGCCCGAACTAGCTCAACGCAAGATATCGAAGAAAGAGAAGCTCGTCGTAAAGAAGCTATGGCTCAATCCTATTTTTATCTAGGTCGATCCTATCTACGTCTTAACAGTTACAATTACGGGATGAAAGCTCTAGAAACTCTCTACCGCAACTACCCTGAACAAAATGAAATGGTTGCGGGAGCCTTTTTTTTGATGATAAAGCTAGAGGCTGAAGCCAAGAATATCACCAAAGCAGAGCAACTCGTAATCGAAATGGAAAAACGCTACGGAACCCAAAAAGGTTCTTCCATTACAACCGATAACTACAAAAGTTTTTGTTACTATTTGCTCGGGGACATTTATTCTGAAAAAGCAAACAATATTGAAAACGAAATCAAAGAGTTGATAGATGAAGATCCCTTAGCGAATAAGAAAGATATAGAAGAGTTAGAGAAAGATTATATTGTTGCTTTTGGCAAAAGTGTACGCTACTTGGAAAAATGGATTGAACATCGCCAAGGAGTCAATGCTGATGGCATTGAATGGGTTGCTTCAAAACTGGCTGTACTTGGACAAAAATTTATCGAAGATGACGACGAAAAGAAAGCTCGGGAATATTTTACCGAAGCATCTAAGTTTTTCCAAAAATGTTTGTCTATTTACGAAGACCCTAGCCGAACGGATTTTAAAGATCCAGAGAAAGCCAAAGAATTACAATTAAAATTAGCCGAGTGCTCAGTCTACACTGAAAATTGGGAAAACGCTATCTACGTTTTCTATCCTATATTCCATGAGGATAAAAAAGCGAGAGAGGCCCAAAGATTAAAAGAAATGGAGTCAAGAGGAAATTCAACTCCACAAACCCCAAAAGAATCTAACCTTTACCTCAACAATGTAGCCAAAGTACTCAGTGGATTAGCTCAAAAAAAATCATATGAAGATTCCAAAAAACTTTTTCGCTTTCTAATGAAACATGCTCATCATGATTTCACCTACGACTTAGAGGAGTCATTTACTCCGAAAACTTCTGCTCGTGGAATGTTTGATAAGTATCTTTCTTTTCACGAAACCATTTCCTGGATGAAGTCTGGTCTCTTTAGCGATGAAGATAAAAAACAACTGGAAAGAAAATTCCAAGAAGAGCTAGACAAAAGAAAAGGCTTAAGCAGAGAAGAAATGCGACAAGGAGATGTCCAGAAACTTCAATTTCTTTATCGTAACCTCTATAGAGATATGATTGTCCAAAACTTTCCCGAAAACTCAGAAGCAATAGATCTTAATAATGTATCTCCATCTCTTCTCAACACTCAAATTAAAAGACTAAGCCTATACTTGGCTTATGACTTCACCTCTAATTTAGTAAACCGTCTTCCTCGCTACAAAGACACTCGAGCCGATTTTGGGGAATATACCAACACGGCTTGGTGGGAGGCAAAGTACCGACAAGTACTGATTGTTTACCTAAGAGGAGACTCTAAGCAAGCAGCTGACCTGATAAGTAGTCTAATGGCCCAACAAAGGAAAATGGGAGGAAAAGAGTACAAAAAGAAATTTGATGCTCTACGAAAGAAAGCAAGCTAACAGGGCGTGCCCTCATTCAGCTTTTTTACAATGTTTTGGACGATTAGAAGTATAACTCTTAGTCCTAAATGTATTGCATAACGTGATGGGCTGAATGAGAACACGCCCTCACGGGTAAAATTCCAAATAGAAAAAAACTCTCTTTAACCCTTTGTGTGGTTGGAGAGTTAAGACATATAAAACCTGGCGTATTCTATATAAAAAGAATAATCCACTAAGTTCTATACACCGAAGGTGTTATATATGAATAGCCCAGGGTAAAGTGAGCCAAAGGCGAGCGATACCCTGGGGTCACCGATTGGCACAAAAATAATATTTGTATGATTCAATAAGCTGAATGAGGAGACGCCCTCAGTTAAGGAGAATTTGGCATGCAAAAAGTGAGAGTAGGGTTAGTCTACTGGCTTCTTCTTTCGACTGCTTCGTTTCTTGGGGCAGATACTATCTACTTTAAGAAAGGTGGAAACCGTAGTAAGGTCAAAGTCAGTAACGAAAATTACCAGTTTGTAGAATACATAACCGCCGACGGAAAAAACAGTAAGTACAAATCAGAGATTATTGATTGGGTTGAGTACTCTGACTCTCCTCAATCTTTTTTAGAAGGCAGAAGCGCTCTTCTAAAAGGTAACTACGAAGAAGCAGCTAAAGCCTTTCGAGAAGCCATAGCAACGGACATAGATTCACAGTGGCTCGATATTTACGGTTCTTTCTTTTTGGCTGAAACATACCGAAAATGGGCTGATGCAAATCCTAGTCGTAGTAAAAATTATCAAAACGCAATTGAACATTACAACATAAGTTTGAGAAAAAATCCTGAGCATCGATTATTTTATGAGCAAATGTTTTCCTTAGCTTATTGTTTATGGCAAAACTCTGAATATGATGAGGCTCTTTCTTATCTACAACGTTTAGAAAATAAATCCCAAGAAAACAAAGTTGAAAAATGGGTCCTAAAAGCCATTTTGGGGCAAGGAAATATAGCTAAAAGCAAGAAAGATTTTAACCAAGCTTTGGATCTTTACAAAAAAGCAGGGTACTATGCCAAAAGGCAATCTCTTCCAGAGCATGAAACTTTTTTAGCTATTGGAGATTGTTACACTAAAAAGGGAAATTTCTCTCAGGCAATAGAGCATTACGAAAGTCTAAAAAAAGAAGCCGCTCAAGACAACTGGGAATTGCAAGTTGGAATAGAAAATGGTTTAGCCGCAAGTTACCTCGCCCAAGGTGAAATAGTTAAGGCAAAAAGCATAGCAACAAAAACTCTAGTCGAGTATTACCAGGGAACAAAAGAAAAAGCTCATACTTTATTTCTTCTCGGACAATGCTATGAGAAACTCGAAGCTCAAGATAAAGAAGCCAGAAAAAAATCACTTTTCTATTACAGCATGCTCGAAAAAGGTTACCCCGGAAATACTTGGACAATGGAAGCAGTAAAGCGTATACGTGAGATATCTTACCAGGAATAGAAATTTTCCTAGATTTTTAGACACCTGAGAGTCTTTTTTAGACATTAGAAATCCTTTTCGATCCTTTTGATAATAGATAAAATGATTGCACCAAAGTAGGTAGACTGCTACAATAGAAGTTCAGTCAATCTGATAAACTAAATTCCAGAAAGAAATATCATAGAAGGAGTTATTTGCATGGGTGGTAAAAAATCACGGTTAACTTTATTGCTTATCCTATGCCTAGTCTTTAGTGCTTGTGTTTTGGCCCAAGAAGAGCTAGACATAAAAAATCCTAATCAAACCTCGGACTACGCTCTTTCTCTTTGGGGTCTTGTTTCGGAGAGTGGGCTTATTGGTTGGATAATCATGCTTGTTTCCGTTGCAACAATGGCCCTCACCATTGAGCATATATTTTCTCTCCGTCGCGACAAACTCATCCCCCCAGATCTTCTCCAAGACATAGAAGATCTTTTTGAAGATGAAGCTTACGAAGAAGTAATGGAAACCTGTAACGCTGACCCTGGTTATTTAACAAATGTTATTTGGGCGGCCTTAGAAAGAATAGACTCTGGTTACGATTCGATGGTTAAAGCGGTTCACAGTGTAGGCGAGGAAGAATCTGTTAAGCTACAGCAAAAGATTTCCTGGTTGCAATTGATTTCTTCCATTGCGCCCATGCTCGGTCTATTGGGGACAGTAACTGGTATGATCGCGGCTTTTTGGAAAATTGCAAACTTAGAGGGAGCTCCGAAGCCAAAAGATTTGGCCGGAGGTATATTTCAAGCTCTAGTTACAACGTGTATGGGAATTGGAGTCGCTATTCCAGCAATGTCAATTTACTTTTATTTCCGCAATAAAGTAGTCCGCATTAGTATGGAAATCAATGGGGTTGCCGAAGAGCTACTCGGACGTTTTCGCCAGGAAGTATAGTTGAATAATCGTTTTGTAAACGACTTGCTCTTCAAGAAGAAAGAAAGACTATGAATAGAAGAAACTCTTATTCTCAAGAAGACATCAAAATGGACATGACTCCTATGATTGATGTCATCTTTAATTTGATCATTTTCTTCATGCTAGTAACTCAAATGGTCACAGTAGAAAGAGCCGAGCTCATAATGCCCATTGCTGACGAAGCCATCGAAGAAAAAACAGGAGATAAAGAGGGTCTAGTTATCAATATTCACAAAGATGCTCAAATTGAAGTTTCCGGCCGAATAATAAGCTGGCAAGAACTCAATAAGCTACTCTTTGAAGAATCAAAAATATCCTCCGATGAGAATGGACTCCCCACTCGTTCGGTGGTAATTAGAGCGGATATCAAAGCCCCCTACAAAAGTGTCCAACAAGTTATGATGGAGTGCACTAAGAATAAGATATATAAAGTTTCCTTTGGGGCAAAAATAGATAAGAATTAGAATTCAGAATCCAGCATCACTCTAATGCAAAGAAATTAGTTTTTTCAGGAATGAAACTAGGCAGAGAATGCTTCGTTTTAGAGTAGTCAGTAGAAAAACAAGAAATCACTTTGTTTTCCTGCTGACTACACCAGTTTCAGAGAACAATGCTGAAGGTTTTATTTGGAAAGTGGTATTGGTATGGCATTATCGAAATCAACTCGAAAATTATTTTCCGAAAAAGTAGAGATGGATATGACACCAATGATTGATGTCACATTTCTTCTTCTTATCTTTTTCATGTGCACTTTGAATTTCAAGGCTCTCGAAGGAATTCTTCAAGCTTATCTACCAAAAGAAGACGGTCAATCAAAAGCGTTTATTGATAAAGAGCCTGAGGAACCCATCACTGTCAAACTTCTCAAGGAACAACAAGAAACATTTATTTGGGTAGGGGATGTCAAGTTATCTGGAGCTGATCGCTATAAGCAATTGTATACTAAAATTCGCTATATCATAGCCAAAACACCTAACACCTCGGTAATTATTGATCCAGATATTGACATTCCTTTCCAAGAAGTCATTTCTACCTTGAACGTTTGTCGAAAAATTGACCAAGAAAGAGGAGGGAAACCTATTCCCGTAAAGTTTACGACATTGCCTGAGGAAAGTGGCTAGTAAACGGGAGGTTTCTCCCGTTTACATTTCAAACTAAAACAAAAAATGCAAACTTCTATAACCCCTTCTCAAGAAACTCCGTTTAAATTTGATATTTTCAAAATAGCAATCCTTTTTTTGACCACACGTTGGATGTTTTTATTTTGGTTTACTCCCTTACACCGAGAGTTTGAGTATCATTTCTCCCTCGCCTCTTTTTCCAGCCAAGGAAAATACCCTTTTCTCCACTATTGGATGGAATACCCTCCTATCTATCCTTGGCTTTCGGTAGCTTTTTATAATCTTTCTGAGTGGGAATTTTTACCTAATTCATCGCATTTTCAGAGATACTCTTTCATAGTATCCTTTTTTAACGTTCTCTGGGACACAGGAGTTTTACTTCTTATCTATGGCTTAGGACGAACCCTGTATTCTCAAAACAAAGCCGAACAAATCGCTATTTTTTACAGTTTGCTCTTTTTTCCTCTCTTTGTCATTTTCTCTTTCTTTGATAGTCTCCCTTTATTTTTTATTCTACTATCTTTGTATTTAATTGTAAAAAAACAAGAGATGTGGGCTAGTGTTACAATAGCCCTTGGCATTGCCATTAAACTAATTCCCATCCTTTTAGTCCCTCTACTCCTTCGCTCAAAAAGAAAAAGAATTTTATCTAGCTTGCTTTTAGTAGTTACTCTTCTTATTATTTTTGTTCCTTTTCTTTGCTATAATGCCACTTGGATAAAAACTTTTGCTCGAGTAACTCAACAAAGGCCTGGTTGGGAAACAGTCTGGGCTCTACTAGATGGACAGTACAGTTATGGCTATGTGGGCCCCGTGAAAAAAACTCCTTTGGATCCGGTCCCCACGCAAGAAAATTATATTCAATCTCGTTTTTCTTCTAAAATTGATAAATTTCCCCAAGGGTCCCCTTTTTTTAGTCAATGGTATCTGTTTATAGGAATTATTTTTTTTCTGGTTTGGGCGAACGTTTATAGAAAACTCCCAGAAGAAATTTCTCCTGGTCTAGCGATCACCTTTTCTGCTTTCTCGATGATAATTTTTTTCCTTTATGCCAAGGGATGGAGTCCTCAGTTCATTATTTATGTTTTACCTTTTGTACTGTTAGTTACTCCCACAAGATTTTTTCTTCCTCTACTTCTCTCTATTATTAATTTTGTTGAAATGCCTCTATGGGTTTTTTTCTTGGCGGACTACTCTGTTGTTTTAGGTGTCGTAATTATCTCTAGAACCACTCTCTTGGGCTACCTTGGTTATCTTTTTTATCTAAGCTTTAAGGAGCAACTAGATTTATCATGAAAGAAAAACAAAAAAACTTTAGTCCAGGAGAAATTTCCCAAAAAGAGTGGCGACGTTTAATCATGCTATTTTTCACAGGAATTTTAGCTACATGGTTTATCTACTATAGCCAGATAACTTTGGGGGAAGAGAAAAATAAAAAAGAAGAAAATAAAGATAAGCAAAAACTCTTTCATCAAAAAGAAAAAAATCTCTCTATTCAAAATCAAACTATTTTGAAAAACTTTCTCCCTTTTGAAGAAGACACTTCTATTTTAGATGATATAAAGGATGACAAGTTTCGCTACACCTTTCCTTACTATTATCTAGTTCATCAGGTTTTAAGTGTTCCAAAAGAAGAAATAGCCCAGAGATCAAAACCTATCAATTGGAATGTATTTACCTCACAAGAAGGAAGAGATGAGCTCCGAGGACAGTATTTGCAAATTCGAGGAAATTTAGTTAAACTACTAGAGCAACATACCCTAAAGGGAGAAGAAGCTCATGCAAGAGGATTAGAGAACTTTACAATCTGGCGCGGAGCCATTTTAGATCCAGATAATAAACTGTATCTAATTGAGCTAACTCAACAACCTCCTAAATATGAAAAATGGGATTTTGTCACCTTAAACGGAGTTTTTTTTAAAGTTTGGTTTTACGAGTCACAAAAGGGAAAAGAAGCCAATGCTCCGATCATTATAGGTCGTACCTTTCAAGTGCGACAAAGTACTGCCTTGCCAGCCCCTTCCAAAACAAGTAGCTGGTTAACACCTATATTCACCGCTGTTCTCATTCTAACTTTTTTACTATTGGGTTTGGCAATTATTTTAGAGCAAAAAGAAGTTAAGAATTATCATTACCAGCAAAAACAGCGTAGAGCAAAAAGACGAAAAAAGGAAAATAAAGATGATGTGTAGATATTTGGCATTATGCTTTTTGGTTTTACTAAGTTGGACAGGAGCCATTGAGCAAAAATCAGATTCCATAGTAGCCATTGTAAACGATGAAACCATTACTTATGGAGAAGTTTACCAAAAAACTCAAGAAGGGCTACGAGGAATTCAAAGTTCTAATTTATCTCCTCTAATGAAAGAACAGCAAAAACGGAAGCTCTTTACAATTGCTTTACGTCAAATTGTCGAAGATAAACTAATCCTCCAAGAGGCAAAACGCTATAAAATCAATGTTTCTCAGGAAGCGATCAATGAGCTAGTGGAAAAAGAGATTAAGGAAAGAGACATACAGAATCCAGAAGAGTTAAATTTGGCTGATCTAATTCGTAATCGACTGACTCTACAAGAGCTTTTCCAAAAAAAATCGGGGTACTCTCCTGCTGAAAAAAGACGAGCTGCTATTGATACCTTTGTTCGCCCAATGGAAATTAGAGCCTACTATCAAAATAACCTCAAAAGCTTCACCGAAGAAAAGAAAATTAAAACTCGGATTATAACTCTCTATTACAGTAAAAATGGAGGGCGAGAAGAAGCCCTAACCAAGGCCGAAGCCATTGTAAAAGAAATCAGAAGTGGAGCAGACTTTGCAGAGTTGGCAAAGACTTATTCCAACGATTATTACGCCAAAGAAGGAGGAACTTGGCCTCGTCCTAAAAAGGATGAAAAGATAGTCTGGGATTTTTTCGGAAAGAATGAGCTTCATGAAGAGGTAGAAGATATAGCTTTTACCATGGAAGTGGGAGAAGTGAGTGACCCCATCCCTGTTGACAGTTTTTGTCAGATTATCAAAATAGAAGACATTGAGCAGGGAGGAGAGATTTCTTTTTCGGAAGTCCAAGAAGGAATTCGGCAACGATTACGTTACCAAAAAGTTATTGCTGCTTTAACTCGAATCCGAGAAAAATTAATCCAACGTTCGTATATTTGGCCTTCAAATTTATTTGATCAAGACAAAAAGTAGGGAATAGAAGATGCCCCGCTCTATACTTTTTTTCATTTTTGTAAGTATACTTTTGCTAGGGGGATGTACCGAAGATGAGCCTCCGAAGGCCCTCCTTTTATCCCATGAAAGTCTACCTGAAAAAAATATAACAAACTCTTCCTCAAGAAGTTTACCAGAGGTTTTCGCAGAAAAAGGTTTTTTTGCAAAACTGCAAAAACCTTACGAGCTTATTTTTTGCTATGTTTTTCTTGACACAATTAATGAAAGCATTTTAGGAAATTATTTTGAAAAAAGCTTACAAGATATTTGCCAACGTCGTTTAGCTAGACTTTTTCAACCTCACTTTCTCCCCGATAAACTCAGTGCCCAGAGTATCATTAAAGCCTCTAAGCCGGAAGAAGTACATCGAGATTTTTTTTCTCACGTTCAAGATCAAGAAATGGTAATAGCAGTTGTTGTCTATACACAAGAGCAAAAAATCTCTCTTAAACGTTTACATTTGAAGACGGGCCGAATGAGTGCGATATTAGATGTGTCTTTCCATTCGGGACAAGATATTGCGACCCAAGTGGCCGATAATTTCCCTTTCATCGTAGGCTTAGAAGGGTATCTTTACGATCTTGAAAATCTCCAAGTTGTTTTCCGTGGTGAACAAGAATCTTTGCTCAAAACAAAATGTTTTCCGAAAGAAAGTACTTTTCAAATTTTTCGAGGTAAAAGCTTAGTGGCCGGAGTATTAGTCAATACAAAAAAGATTTACTCTCAAGAAGGTTTTCTTTTAGCTCAGGCTCAAATTCTAAGTAAATACTCTATACACCAAGAAGACCGAGTTAGCCAAATTTATTTCACAGGAGGAAAGCAAACCATTCAGGTTCTAGGAGCAAACAATGATCCTATGAAAGGCTACTCTATCTTTACAAGCTACCAAGGCTTTGAAGACACTCAAGAACACTACCGAGGAACTACCGATAGCTCAGGCGAAATTACAATTGAGGATACCCAAAAAAAGCCCCTTTATGTCGTTGTTGCAAAAACAGTCAAAGGAGTCAATTTTACCTTCACTCGCCAGTGTATTGTCGTTCAATCCAATTCCTTACCTATAGAGATCTCTGTACAAAACTTCTCTGAAGTTCCGAACAAAGAAGCAACGATAAAAGAACTTGTCGAAAAAGCAAAAGAAGAGCTTCGAAATAAAATAGAGCAGGCTCGTGAAAATATAAAAAAAGGAGAATTGGAAAAAGCTTCTCTAGCCTTAGATTATGCAAAAGAACAATTGCAAAAATTTCCGACTAAAGAAACTCAGGTACTCAGCCAAGCTTATGCCAAAGTTTACTCAACCTACAACGAGGCACAGAAAGCCAATGTTTTCCATAAAAAAACACTGTCTTCTTTAAAATTGCAAAATGAAGCGGATCAGGAAATGGAAGCTCTTAATTATCAAACGGCTCGAAGTATTCTATTACAAGCGAACAATCTCTGGACAAATGACAAAAATTTTGATGTTCCAGCATACCTGGATCTCCAAAATCGCTTTAAAAGAGTAGAAGTACTATTGAAAGAAGAATCTGAAAGCATTGGAGCAGTACGCAAATATCTAGCCAAAAAAATAGAAACTCTGAATAAAGAAAATACTTCTAAGAACAAAATTATGGAGCTTCAAGAAAACATAAATTTAATGGGAGAAAGAGGAGAACTGAGAGAAGAGGTTATCTATAACGATCGTTTTCTCCTTCTTCAATCAAGTATAGTTTTAGATAAACTCTCCGAAAATTTAGCGAAGGAAGCCAATTTTTATTTAAGTCAATACCGCGATGCTCAAAGTGCGGAAGAAAGACGTAAAATATACAAGAAACACGAGCACTTTTATCAATGTAGTAAAATGATGGATGATGTTTTAAAAGTTTTAGCAAAACTTCTTCTTTAAAAATCCAAGGAGAACAAAAATGCCAAGATATGAATATCGCTGTGAGGCGAACAATCGTAATGTAGAAGTAAAGCATACTATGAGCGAAAGCTTAAATAATTGGGGAGAGTTGTGCGATTTAGCAAAAATCGAGCCGGGTGATACCCCCTTGGATAGCTCTGTACGAAGGATTATATCCTGCGCCCCCCAAGTCAGAATACCTGTAGGGAATAGTAAGCTAAAAGAAAAGGGTTTTACCAAGCTGGTACGAAGAGACCAAGGCGTTTATGAAAATGTAACCGCTACCGGGTCAGAAAAACGTTACTTTCGATCCGATGACCCGACTTCCATGCCTCATATTCATAAAAAAATTGAGGATTAATTTTTTTTAAGGGGGCATTCAGCTTATCCGAAAACTGTTTAAGCACAATGTTCCCTGGAGGGCTTTGGCTCCTGCCGAGCAGGGGATGTGCCTAGATTACAACAATATCAAGAGCCAAGCACATCCCCTGCTCG